>JARLIY010000132.1 GCA_031291475.1 Xanthobacteraceae bacterium | reverse complement strand
CGCCATCGTCTGCAACATCGGCCACTTCGATTCCGAAATTCAAGTCGCAGCGCTGAAGAACCTCAAGTGGGAGAACATCAAGCCGCAGGTCGACGAGATCGAATTCCCCGACAAGAAGCGCATCATCCTCTTGTCGGAGGGGCGGCTGGTCAATCTCGGCAACGCGATGGGCCACCCGAGCTTCGTCATGTCGTCGTCCTTCACCAACCAGACGCTGGCGCAGATCGAGTTGTGGACCAATCCCGGCAAATATCAGAAGAAGGTGTACACGCTGCCGAAACAGCTCGACGAGAAAGTGGCGCGGCTGCATCTCGACAAGATCGGCGCCAGGCTCACCAGGCTCTCCGACAAGCAGTCGACCTATATCGGCATCCCGGTCAGCGGCCCGTTCAAGACCGATCAATACCGCTATTGAGCGATCATGGCGTGGTGCGCGCGGGCGTCTCGGCCTGCGGCACCACGGTGATCTGAACGTCCAGGGGCGGACCGGTAAATCCGAGGAAGCTGCGCGTCAGCGCCACCGTGGCCGTGCGCGCGCCGTTTTGCTCAAGCGCGTCGGCGACTTTCCGGCAGCCGGTATCGGTCAGCAGGCAAAACACCACGAGCCCACGCAGGCGGGTGGCAGCCCGCCCTTCGTCCGACAATGGACCGACGGGCAGACGTCGCGCTCCCGGCAGGTAAACCGGCGTCCCTGCGGTGATGCTTTCGTTCCCCCAGTACAATTGCACCGGTTTGCCCGAGAGCCGGTTGGCCAGCTCGGCGGCTTGCCGGAAGTGCGGCCGATATTGGTCGGGGCCGTAAGCGACCCTGACGCCGGCGATCACCGGCGAGGCGAAGACGACGGCCAGCGTCATCGCCAGGGCAACGAGGCCCGCCCGTGCCGCCGCGCGGGCATCAATGGCGAGGCGGGGCGAAGCGTAAAGCACGACGGGCAAAAGCGCCCAATTCGGAAAGGTCCAGTCCGGGGTCAACCGGTACGGAATGACGAGATTGACCAGGACCGGCAGGATCAGCGGCACGAGCAGAAGCACCAAAGCCTGCTGCCGGTCGTCATCGGCCGGCCAAACAATATCGGCCAATGCCGCCCGGCTTGGACGCAGCGCGGCGAGAAAAATCAGCGGAACGACAACATAGGCTATCATGCCGCCCACATAGAAGGCGGAATTTTTCAGCGTCTCGGCAAACGGCGTGTAGTTGATGACGCTTTGCGCGAATTGCAGGCTCGCGGCATTGCTCAGGGTCCACCAGACATGGGGTGCGATGGCGATGAAGGCGCCGGCCGCCATCGCGTAAGGCGCCGGCGAACGCCAAAAGCGCTTGGTCCCCGGACCCACCAGCGAAGCCGCCGCCATTCCGGCGAGGAGAAAAACCGCCCAATATTTGCCCAGCAATGTGAAGCTCGCGAATGCACCCGCCAGGAAGGCGTCGAGAACGCCGAGCCCGCGCCGGGCCCGTAGATAAAACAAAAGCGTCGCCGCCCAGAACGGAATCATCACGGTGTTGGCGTTGAGGACTTCCGCTTTGGCGTCGTAGAGCGGAATCAGCATCAGCGCGAAGAGGCCCAACAACGCCCGATACCTGTCGAGGTGATCGCGCAGCAGCCGCCAGGTGACGCCAAGCGCGACGGCGCTGTTCATCACGTTGAGCAGATCGACCGCCCACTGTTCCCGCGGAAACACCGAAAACCACAAAATAAACAGCCAGCCGGTCATCGGCGGGTGCTTGTAACCGAACGCAAAATGCTCCGCCCAGCCGAGCGCTTCGTCATTGTCGATATGAATGTCGAGCGGCGCGGTCGAGACTGTCCAAAAGATCATCCACAACACGACAAAGGCCGCGAGCACCGTGAGCACGACGGCGCCCTCGGAGGTGTCGGTGATGAACCGTTCCGCCGCCCGGTTGAGCCGGTCGGCAAAGGCGGCGATCCGCGAGCGCGCCCGGTCGGTCGGATCGTGCCCGGCTATGGACATCGTTTTCTCAGGATTTTACCGCCGCTTGGCCGCTTGCAAGGGATGCTTGCAAGGGATTGCTGAGGATTTTCCAAGACTTGAGAAAGCTCTAGCCTGCGCATACGGATAGGGCAATAAGGGGGCCGCAAACGGAGGGGGTATCGCTTTGTCTCGGTCGGCGATCGACGATATTTCACCGGCAGCTACGCCGGCGCCGCTTCCGCGCGCGGGTAAAATCGCGCTCCGCTCGGCCCCGGAACTCAGCATCATCGTGCCGACCTTCAACGAACACGCCAACGTTCCGATCCTCGTGGAGCGGCTCTCGCGCCTGCTGGGCTCCTGCGATTGGGAGATTGTGTTCGTCGACGACAATTCTCCCGACGGCACCGCCGCCGCCGCCCGTGCCATCGGCGAAACCGACGGCCGCGTCCGCTGCATTCGCCGCATCGGTCGCCGCGGCCTCGCCGGGGCTTGCCTGGAAGGCATGCTGTCAAGTCAGGCCCGCTATGTCGCGGTGATGGACGCCGACTTGCAGCACGACGAGGCCGTGCTCGTTCCCATGCTCGACAATCTGCGCAGCGGCCGCACCGATCTCGTCGTCGCCAGCCGTTACCTCGACGGCGGCTCCGCGACGGGTCTGTCGAAGCAGCGCTCGCGCGTGAGCCGCTGGTCGAACGCCGTGGTGCGGCATTTGCTCGGCATCGAGCTCACCGATCCGATGAGCGGCCATTTCATGATCCGGCGCGACGCCTTCGAAGCGCTGGCGCCGGCAATTTCCTCGCAGGGCTTCAAGATTTTGCTCGACATCCTGGCGACGGCGCGCGGCTGCCTGCGCACCGTCGAGCTGCCGTCGGCCTTTCACGAGCGCCAGCACGGCGAGAGCAAGCTCGACAGCAAGATCGCGCTCGATTTCACCGCATTGGTGACGGCCAAGCTCACCAACGACGCCGTCTCCGCGCGCTTTCTGTTGTTCTGCCTGGTCGGCCTGACCGGCATCGCCGTTCATTTGAGCGTGCTGAGCGTGCTGCTGGCGGCCTCCTTGTCGTTCGGCCCGGCGCAGGCGCTCGCCACGGTCGGCGCCATCGCCTGGAATTTCGTGCTCAACAACCTGTTCACCTATCGCGACCAGCGGCTCACGGGGTGGCACTTCGTTACCGGGCTAATCCGCTTCCAGGTGATCTGCGCCATCGGCGCGATCTCCAATGTCGGCATCGCCACCTGGATCTACGATTACGACAGCGTGTGGTGGATCGCCGGCCTCGGCGGGGCGCTGATCGGCACGGTGTGGAATTTCGTGGTCAGCGCCGCCTTCGTCTGGCGGCAGCGGTAAGCAGACCTTCGGCTCCGCCTGAACCCCCTCACCCGCGCTACGCGCGACCTCTCCCCGTGGGGAGAGGTGACATCAACGCGCAGACCTTATTTACTCTCCCGAGCGAGGAGAGGTCGACGAGCGCTGCAAGGCGAGCCGGGTGAGGGGGATCAGCCTTATCGGCATTGCTAAAGTACGGTGCTTGCCGCTTCGGGGTGCGGGTGTTATCTGCGCCGCATGACTGCGATCCCGATCGAAAACATCCGCAATTTCTCGATCATTGCCCACATCGACCACGGCAAATCGACGCTCGCCGACCGGCTGATCCAGCTCACCGGCGGGCTGGAAGAGCGCGAGATGGTCGAGCAGGTGCTCGATTCCATGGATATCGAGCGGGAGCGCGGCATCACCATCAAGGCGCAGACCGTGCGCCTCAACTACCGCGCGCGCGACGGCAAGGATTACGTGCTCAACCTGATCGACACGCCCGGCCACGTCGACTTCGCCTACGAGGTCAACCGCAGCCTTGCCGCCTGCGAAGGCTCCCTCCTCGTGGTCGACGCCAGCCAGGGGGTAGAGGCGCAGACGCTCGCCAACGTCTATCAGGCGATCGACAACAACCACGAGATTGTGCCGGTGCTCAACAAGGTCGATCTGCCAGCCGCCGAGCCCGACAAGGTCCGGCAGCAGATCGAGGACGTGATCGGGCTCGATGCCTCCGACGCCATCCTGATCTCGGCCAAGACCGGCCAGAACGTGCCGGAGGTCCTGGAAGCGATCGTGCACCGCCTGCCGCCGCCCAAGGGCGACGCCGCAGCGCCGCTCAAGGCGCTGCTGGTCGACAGCTGGTACGATTCGTATCTGGGCGTCGTCGTTCTGTTTCGCGTTGTCGACGGCGTGCTGAAGAAGGGCCAGCGCATCCGCATGATGGGCACCGACGCCGCCTACGAGGTCGATCGCGTCGGCGTCTTCACGCCCAAGCGCGTCGAGCTGGGCGAGCTCGGCCCCGGCGAGATCGGCTTCCTCACCGCCTCGATCAAGGAAGTGGCCGACACCCGCGTCGGCGACACCATCACCGACGAAAAGCGGCCGGTCGCCTCGCCGCTGCCGGGCTTCCGTCCGGCGATCCCGGTGGTGTTCTGCGGATTGTTTCCGGTCGATGCCGCCGATTTCGAGAATTTGCGCGCCGCCATGGGCAGGCTCCGCCTCAACGACGCGAGTTTCAGTTACGAGATGGAGACCTCCGCCGCGCTCGGCTTCGGCTTCCGCTGCGGCTTTCTCGGCCTGCTCCACTTGGAGATCATCCAGGAGCGGCTCGAACGCGAGTTCAATCTCAACCTGATCGCCACCGCGCCGTCGGTGATCTACAAAATCAAGCTGCGCAACGGTCAGCAGCTCGAGATCCACAATCCCGTGGACATGCCCGATCCGAACCACATCGAGGAAATGCAGGAGCCGTGGATCGAGGCGACCATTTTGACGCCCGACGAATATCTCGGCGCCGTGCTCAAGCTCTGCCAGGATCGCCGCGGCGAGCAAAAGGAGCTGACCTATGTCGGCAACCGCGCCATGATCAAATACAACCTGCCGCTCAACGAGGTGGTGTTCGATTTCTACGATCGCTTGAAATCGGTCTCGCGCGGCTACGCCTCGTTCGACTATCACCTCACCGATTACCGGCCGGCCGATCTGGTCAAGCTGCAAATGCTCGTAAACGGCGAGCCGGTCGACGCGCTGGCGATGCTGGTGCACCGGACGCGCGCCGAGCAGCGCGGCCGCGCCATGGCGGAGAAGCTCAAGGAGCTTATTCCGCCGCATATGTTCCAGGTGCCGATCCAGGCGGCCATTGGCGGCAAGATCATCGCCCGGGAGACCGTCCGCGCCTTTCGCAAGGACGTGACCGCGAAATGCTACGGCGGCGACGTGACGCGCAAACGCAAGCTTCTGGAGAAGCAGAAGGAAGGCAAGAAGCGCATGCGTCAGTTCGGCAAGGTCGACATCCCGCAGGAGGCCTTCATCGCCGCGCTGAAGGTGGATGTTTGAGACCGAACCCTACTGCACCACGATGGTGGTGTTCTGCATGCCTTCCTTCTGCACCAGCGCGAACAGGGTGGCCGCGTCGGCGGGACTAAGCCGCACGCAGCCGTGCGAGGCCGGACGGCCGAGCCGGGCAATGTCGGTGGTGCCGTGGATGGCAAACGGGCCGCTATAGAAGATCGAATGCGGCATCGGCGCGTTGTTGAAGATTCGCGAGAACCAACGGGCCGCCATAAATTGCGGATGGAAAACGCCCGGCGGCGTCACCCAGCCGGCCCGGCCAGTGGACACCCGCCAAGTATAAACGTGCTCGCCGGCGACGATGACCGACATGGTCTGGCTGGCGCGGTCGACCTCGACCCGCACACCGGCGTCCGCCCGGGTGGCCGGCAGCAGCATCAATGACGGCGCGGCCAGCAAAGCCGCGAACAGGAAACGGCGCATGGCCAGCCCCAGCCCTCGCTCAACTGCAACAGTATTAAATGACAGTTGCAAGCAGTAAAGCTGTCAGCGCCGTGACGGTTAAAGGCGACGTCGAAGCTGCGGCCATGAAATCGCCGAGCGCGAGCGGCACATCATCGATATGACGGCCTTCGATCTTTTCAGCATTGGCTATTCCAACATTGCCGCCGAGCGTTTCCTCGCCATGCTGCAAGATGCCGGCGTGAACGCCGTCGCCGATGTGCGCTCGGTACCGTTCTCGCGCTGGTCGCCGTGGTTTTCGCAACACGCGCTGACAGCTCGCCTGGCGCAGGCCGGCATCTCCTATGCGGCGTTGGGCGATACCCTCGGCGGCCGGCCGCGAAGTGAAGACCTCTATCGCGACGGCGTCGCCGATTACGAGGCGATGGCGGCGCAGCCCGAATTTGGTGCGGCGATCGATCGGCTGACCGAGGCGGCGGCGCGCTCGCGCCTCTGCCTGATGTGCGCCGAACGCGAGCCGCTCGACTGCCACCGCTGCCTCCTGGTAGCGCGCCACCTCGCCGCGCGCGGGCTTGCCGTCGGCCATATCCTCTACGACGGCACAGTCGAGCCGCACACCGCGACCGAACAAAGGCTGCTCGCGCTTGACGATGAAGCCTGCGACCTGTTCGCCGCTGGACAGGCCGTGCGACTCGCGGCAGCGTACCGTCGGCGTGCCCGCGCGGTTGCGTTCCGGCAGAAGGTTCCCGCGGCACGCCGCGCGGCGGAGAAACGATGATGCGCCTTTCGCTCGCTTTGCCCGCCGCGTTTCTCCTCTGCGGCGTCGGTCCGGCGCTGGCGCAGGACCCGGGCACGCTCGACAAGGAGTCGCTGCCGCCGCTCGCCCATCCCGACGCACCATCGACACCGGCCAAGGAATTGTTCGGGCGCAAGACGGAGCCGGTGCCGCTCGCGGCGCGCGCGATCGGCTTCTACTCCGCCGGCTGCCTCGCCGGCGCCAAGGCGCTGCCGATCAACGGCCCGACCTGGCAGGTCATGCGCCTGTCGCGCAATCGCAACTGGGGACACCCCAAGCTGGTGGCCTTCCTCGAGCGCCTCGCCGAAAAAGCCAAAAAAGTCGGCTGGCCCGGCTTGCTGGTTGGCGACATGTCGCAGCCGCGCGGTGGTCCCATGCTCACCGGCCACGCCAGCCATCAGGTCGGGCTCGACGCCGACATCTGGCTGACGCCGATGCCCGACCACAGGCTGTCGCCACAAGAGCGCGAATTCATGTCCGCCACGGAGATGGTCCGCGACGATCGGCTCGACGTCGATACCAGCGTGTGGACGCATCAGCATACTGAACTCATCCGCACCGCTTCCGAGGATCCCGACGTCGAGCGCATCTTCGTCAATGCGGCGATCAAGAAGGCGCTCTGCCGCGAGGCCGGCGCGGATCGCGCCTGGCTCGCCAAGGTGCGGCCGTGGTGGGGGCACGATTATCATTTCCACGTGCGCATCTATTGTCCGGCCGACAGCCCGCAGTGCAAGCCGCAACCGCCGCCGGAGCCGGGCGACGGCTGCGGGCACGAGCTTGATTACTGGTTCTCGGACGCAGTGCTGCACCCGAAGCCGCCGGAAGAGCCGGCGAAGCCGCGGCCCGGACCGACGCTGGCGCAATTGCCGGCGGCCTGCCGCCAGGTGCTGATGGCGCCGTAAGGCCGAGTTAGAACCGGGCCAGACCGAACAGCGCCTGTTGCGCGGCGGCGGCGATGAAGGTGAGTGCGCAGGCGCAGGCGACGATCAACAGGCTGAAGGTCTGCGATTTTTGCTCCGGCGTCTTCATCAGCCGCGGCATGCCGGTCCATAAAAGATAGGCGCCGTAGAAACCGAGGAGCCCGAGGAAGCGCAATCCCGGCGCCAGCAGGAAAATCCCGGCGAGCCAGACCGGCGTGTAGGAATAAACCGCGATCTTGAACGCGTTGTCAAAATTCCGCCGCCCGCCGAACAGCGGCGCCAGCAGGTCGATCAGGAGCCCGAGGACGAGCACGGTGGCGCAGCTCATCACGTAGCCGAAGACCGCGCTGAACAGCCCGTCGAAGATCGGCGCGCGCACGGCGCCGCTCCCTGGCACCACCACGCCGATGATGCAAGCGCCGATGAAGCCGGCTACCGCCGGGACCACCGCCAGCGGCGCCACGTAGCCGCTGAGCAGATAGGCCGCGTCGCCGGATTCGCTCTCGATCGCCGTCCACGCGCCGGATGGATCGGCGAAGATCCGGCGCGCGCGCCAAGCCGCATTCATGCGCCGCGGCCTCCGGCGTCGGCCAGCAGCAAAGCGGCGCCCTTCTCCGCGATCATCATGGTCGGGGCGTTGGTGTTACCCGAGGTGATCGTCGGCATGACCGAAGCATCGATGACGCGCAGCCGGTCGACCCCGGCGACGCGCAGCTTCTCATCGACCACCGCCAGCGGATCGCTCGCCAGCCCCATTTTCGCGGTGCCGACCGGATGAAAGATGGTGGTGCCGATGTCGCCCGCGGCCTTGGCCAGCGCCCTCTCGTCATTGTCGCGCACCTGCGCACCCGGTAGGTATTCGGCAGGATGGAACGGCGCCAGCGCCGGCTGCGCCACGATGCGGCGCGTCAACCGGATGGCGTTGACAGCGATGCGGCGATCCTCGTCGGTGGATAGGTAATTCGGCTTGATCGCCGGCGGCTCGGCCGGGTCGCGCGAGCGCAGCCGCACGGAGCCGCGGCTGGTCGGGCGCAGATTGGCGACGCTTGCGGTAAAAGCCGGGAATTTGTGCAACGGCTCGCCGAAGCGGTCGAGCGACAGCGGCTGGATATGATACTGCAGGTTGGCGCGCGGCTGGTCGGCGTCGGAGCGGGTGAACAGGCCGAGCTGCGACGGCGCCATGGTCAGCGGCCCGCGCCGGAACAGCGCATATTCGGCGACCATGCGCACCAGCCCGAGCGGCGCGTGATAGCGCTCGTTCAGCGTGGTGACGCCGTCGACCTTGTAAATCAGGCGCAGTTGCAGGTGATCCTGCAAATTGGCGCCGACGCCCGGCCGGTCGGCGACGACCGCAATGCCGTGCTCTTGCAAATGCCGCGCCGGCCCGACGCCGGAAAGAAGCATGAGCTGCGCCGAGCCGATCGAGCCGGCGGAAAGGACGACCTCGCCGCGGCAGCGCGCAGTGCGCGTTTGTCCGCCTTGCCGCCAGCGAACGCCGACGGCGCGGCGGCCTTCGAACACGATGCCCTCCGCCAGGCAACCGGTTTCGAGCCGCAGATTGGCGCAACGCAGCACCGGCTTGAGGAACGCGGTCGCCGCCGACCAGCGCCGCCCGCGCTTCTGGTTCACGTGAAAGGCGCAGCACCCCTCATTGTCGCCGGTATTGAAGTCAACGACCGGCTTGATGTCGGCCTGCTCGGCCGCGGCGCGAAACGCATCGAGCAAGTCCCAGTGCACGCGCGGCGCCTCGATGCGCAATTCGCCGCCGATCCCATGCGCGTCGCTCTCACCCAAAAAATGATTCTCGTGCCGCTTGAAATAGGGCAGCACGTCGTCCCAGCCCCAACCGGAAAGCCCGAGCTGCCGCCAATGGTCGTAATCGGCGGATTGACCGCGCATGTAAATCATGGCGTTGATCGAGGACGAGCCGCCGATCACCTTGCCGCGCGGGTAGCCGAGGCTGCGACCGTTGAGCCCCTCCTCCGGCTCGGTCTTGAAGCACCAATCCGAGCGCGGATTGCCGATCGCGAACAGATAACCGACGGGGATATGAAACCATATCCAATTGTCGCGGCCGCCCGCTTCGAGAATGAGCACGCGCCGGCCGGGATCGGCCGAAAGCCGATTGGCGAGGAGGCAGCCGGCCGAGCCGGCTCCGACGATGATGTAGTCGTATTCGCCGTCGATCGCCTGTCCCGGGGCCATGCAATGCTCCGCGTAAGTCCGTGATGATAGCCGGTCCGCCGCGCTTTGCCACGGCATGGGCACGCTGCTATTGTGAAAATACGACGTGCGGTGCGCTGGGCGCGGACCGCGCGAGCCGGGAACGACGGTTCCTCCAAGGCGGTAGCATCATGTTCGCATCGTCGCGCCAGCGAGCGATGCGAACCGCCGCAATTGTCGGAGAACCGTCGTGCGTCAAAGGACCATCATTGTCGCGGCGTTTGCCGTTCTCTTGGCGATCGCCGCCGCGGCGCCGCCCGCGGCCGCGCAGCAAAAGTCGATTCTCGTTTTCGCCGCCGCCTCGATGAAGAACGCGCTCGACGACGTCGACGACGCCTTCAGCAAACAGAGCGGAGTCAAGGTCGTCGCCAGTTATGCGTCAAGCTCGGCGTTGATGAAGCAGATCGAGCAAGCCGCCCCGGCCGACGTGTTTTTGTCCGCCGATGTCGACTGGATGGATTATGGCGCCAAGCGCAATCTCATCAAGGCCGATACGCGCTTCGATCTGCTGGGCAACCGGCTGGTGCTGATCGCACCCAAGGATTCCATGGTGAATGAGGTCGCGATCGCGCCGGGCTTTAATCTCGCGGCGCTGGCCGGTGACGGGCGCATCGCGGTCGGCGACGTGCGGGCGGTGCCCGCGGGCCTTTACGCCAAGGCGGCGCTGGAGAAGCTCAGCGTGTGGGCGTCCGTGGAGCCGAAATTGGCGATGGCCGAGAATGTGCGCGCCGCGCTGGTTCTGGTCGCGCGCGGCGAGGCGCCGTTCGGCATCGTATATGAGACCGACGCCAAGATCGACGCGAGCGTGAAAATCGTCGGAGTCTTTCCCGAGGATTCCCATCCGCCGATCGTCTATTCCGTCGCCCTGACGGCGAATGCCAAGCCTGACGCTGTGCCGTATCTCGCGTTTCTGCGCACGCCGGCAGTGAAAACGATTTTCGAGCGCTATGGCTTTCGCGTTTTGGTAAAATCGGTGCCGTGATTAATTTTATGAGCGTGATTGCTGGGCAAAAGGCACGAAGTGCCGTCTTCTTGTCTGAAGACCCGGCAATCCATTCAGCCGCGACCCTATCCTCCCCGCTGCATGGATGCGCGGGTCGAGCCCGCGCATGACGAGGAGGTAGTAGCATCGTGTTTGATCTTTCCCCCGCTGAATGGACCGCGGTCGCGCTGTCGCTGCGCGTTTCCATCGTCGCCACCCTGGTCGCGCTGCCGTTCGGCATCGCCATCGGCTGGCTGCTGGCGCGCAAGGACTTCTGGGGCAAGATCGTGGTCGACGGCATCGTCTATTTGCCGCTGGTGCTGCCGCCGGTCGTCACCGGCTATCTGCTGCTCATCTCGTTCGGACGCCGGGGACCGATCGGCGCCTTTTTTGCCGATTACCTCGGCATTGTCTTCTCGTTCCGCTGGACCGGGGCGGCGCTGTCCTGCGGCGTCATGGGCTTTCCGCTCATGGTCCGTCCGATCCGGCTCGCGATCGAAGCGATCGACCGGCGGCTGGAAGACGCCGCGGCAACGCTCGGCGCCGGGCGCTTTTTTGTGTTCCTGACCATCACCTTGCCGCTGGCGCTGCCGGGCGTGATCGCCGGCGCGGTGATGTGCTTTGCCCGCGCGCTTGGCGAGTTCGGCGCCACCATCACCTTCGTGTCCAACATTCCCGGCGAGACGCAGACCATTTCGGCCGCGATCTACACCTTGTTGCAGGTTCCCGACGGCGAAGTGCAGGCCGGCCGGCTGGTGGTGGTTGCGATCGTGCTGGCGCTCGCCGCCCTCATCGCCTCGGAATGGTTCGCCCGCCGCGCCGGCATGCGCTTCCAGGGGGAATGATCGTGCTTGCCGTGGACGTCGAGAAGCGCCTCGGCACGTTCGCGCTCTCCGCGCGCTTCAAGGCGACCGGCGGCGTCACTGCGCTGTTCGGCCCGTCGGGCGCGGGCAAGACGATATTGGTCAACATGATCGCCGGCCTGCTCGCGCCGGACCGCGGCTCCATCGCGCTCGACGATACGGTGCTGTTCGACGATACCGCCGGCATTGACGTACCGCCGCACCGGCGCCATATCGGCTACGTGTTCCAGGAGGGCCGGTTGTTCCCGCATCTGAGCGTGCGGCAAAACCTCGATTACGGGCGCCGCATGAGCCGTCATCCGCGCGATGCCGCCGCCTTCGCGCGCATGACCCAAATGCTCGACATCGGCCATCTGCTCGAGCGCCGGCCGCGGACGTTGTCGGGCGGCGAGCGCCAGCGTGTCGCCATCGGTCGCGCGCTATTGATACGCCCGCGGCTGTTGCTGCTCGACGAGCCGCTGGCTTCGCTCGACGCCGCGCGCAAGCACGAAATTCTTCCGTATCTCGTGCGCCTGCGCGACGCGGCGCATGTACCGATGGTCTATGTCAGCCACACCGCCGCCGAACTGCGGCAGATCGCCACCAACGTAGTGCGGCTCGATGCCGGCCGCATGGTCGCTTGCGGTGGCATCGAGCTTCTCGATTAAGCGAAGGCTGGTTTCGGCAAACTGACGCTTATCAATAAAGCCGCCAGGGACTATCATTGTTATAATGTGCTGGTTCCGCCTACGAAACATCAGCCGACGCGCTGCCTTGGCCGCAGCCGCGTTGCTGTTCGTCGCCGCTGGATGGGCGGTCTGTCCGGCCGCCGGCAGCGCGGAAGAAACCGTTCGCCTGATCGTCGATTACGGCGACGGCGCCGCCAAGACGATCGCCAATCTGCCGTGGGCGAAAGGCAACACCGTCTTCGACGTGATGAAGGAGGCGACGTCGCGCCCGCACGGCATTTCCTTCAGCTACACCGGCGCCGGCAGCGACGCCGTGCTGACCAAGATCGACGACGTGCAGAACGAGGGCGGCGGCGCGGAGAAGAAGAACTGGCGATACCTGGTCAACGGCAATTACAGTGATCGAAGCTTTGCCTCGTTCGAGTTGCAAGCGCAGGATCTCGTCGTCTGGCGCTTTACCACGGAACAAGGAAAGTAAGGTCGATGCCCTCCATCTTGCCCGCTTGCGCCCGCGCTGAACGTATCCTTGTCCTTGCCGCCGATCTCATCGTCATCGCCGCGCTGATCGGGCTCGATTTTGCCGTGCGGCTTGCCCCGCACGCGCCGGATTTCACGCCGGTCGCGGCGACCGCGCTGTTCGCCGCGAGCGTGCTTCGCCTTCGCGCTTTGGCGGTGCTGGTGCCGATTGCGGGCCTGCTGCTCGGCGACCTTGTGCTCGGCGCCTACGACGTCAGGATCATGATCGCGGTTTACGCGGCGCTCGCTTTGCCGGCCTGCGCCGGCGCCGCGTCGAGCCAACTGAGCCGGCCGCTATGGATTCTGCCCATGCTCGTCTCGTCGTCGCTAATATTCTTTTTGCTGACGAATTTTGCCGTCTGGGCGTTCAGCCCGATGTATCCGGCGGACGCGGCCGGGCTGGTCCAATGCTACGTCGCGGCGCTGCCGTTCTTGCGCAACATGCTCACGGGCGACCTGTTCTGGGGCTTGGTCCTGTTCGGCGGCTATTGGCTCCTGCAACGCGTCCGCGCGGCCAGGGTCGGGAACGCGGCGCTCCGCGTCCGGCCTTGATCGCCCGCCGTCGATGCACGCCGCTTCCGCATCTTGATGGGCCACGCTCCATCGCCGCCGGCGAAATCCGCGACTGCGCTCGGCTTTCTCTGCGGTGCCGGCGCGGCTTTGTGCTGGGCGATCGGCTTCGTCGCCGCGCGCCACGGCATCAACACCGGTCTTTCCCCGCTGGTCATCGCGCTGCACCGCTACGTTTGGCCCGGACTGGCCTTGCTGCCTTACGTCGCCGTCAACAGCCCCGGCGATCTCGCCGGCGTCGGCTGGCGCCGCGGATTGACGCTGGCGATTTTCGGCGGCCTGCCGCTCGCGCTGTTGAGCTATCTCGGTTATTTGTTCGTTCCGCTCGGCCACGGCGGCATCATCCAGCCGTCCTGCGCGGCACTCGGCGGGTTGGTGCTGGCGCGGGCGGTGCTGAAGGAGCCATTGCCGGCGCGCCGTGTCGCCGGAGCGCTGGCGATCGTTCTCGGCCTTGCCGTGATCGGCGCCGAAGCTTTCCGGACGATCGGCGCGCACGGGGTCGGCGGCGATCTTCTGTTCGTCGCCGCCGGAAGCTTCTTCGCCGTTTTCGGCATGCTGGTGCGCCTATGGCGGGTCGATGCGTTGCGCGCCGCGGCGATCACCAGCGTGTTGTCGCTCCTCGGCGTGCCGATCCTTCTGTTCACCTTCGATAACGCGGTTGCCACGGGGTTTCGCGAAAATCTGCTGCAAGCCGTCACGCAAGGCGCGCTCGCCGGCGCCGGCGCCATTTATTTGTTTACCCGCGCGGTCGTGCTGCTCGGCGCCTCGCGGGCGGTGCTGTTTCCCTCGCTCGTTTCTCCGTTCGTGCTGCTGATCGGATTTCTGGCGCTGGGCGAAGTGCCGAGCGTCTCGCAGCTTATCGGGCTCGCGATTGTCATCGTCGGCTTCCGCCTGACGCAGCGGGCGTAAGTTCACGCCGCCTTGCGCGTCACCAAAAATTCACCGATGCGATCGAGCGCGCGCAGGATATTTTCCGTCGAATTGGCGTAGGACACGCGCACATAGCCTTCGCCGAGCACGCCGAAATCCGGCCCGCCGATCAGCGCCACGCCGGAATCTTCGAGGAGCGTCGTGGCGAGGGGCTTTGCCTTCCAGCCGGTGTGCTTGATGTTGGGGAAGGCGTAGAACGCGCCCTTGGGCGTCGCGCACGACATGCCGGGCAGCCGGTTGAGGCCCTCGACCACGACTTTCCGCCTCTTGTCGAATTCGGCGACCATCTTCGCCACTTCGTCCTGCGGGCCGGTGAGCGCGGCAAGCCCGGCATATTGCGTCGGCGCGTTGACGCAGGAATGCAAATTGACCGCGAGCTTGCGCGCATAGTCGTAAAGCTTGCCCGGCCATACCGCATAGCCGAGCCGCCAGCCGGTCATGGCGTAGGTCTTCGACCAGCCGTTGAGCAGGATCAGGCGGTCGCGGATCGAGGGATATTGCAGGAGGCACACATGGGTCTCGCCGTCGTAGAGTATGTGGTCGTAGATTTCGTCGGACATCACCGTGACGTCGGGATAGCGCGCGAGCGCGGCGACGAGCTTGTCGACCTCGGCTTTCGGCGTCACCCCGCCGGTCGGATTGGCCGGCGAGTTGAGAATAAGGAGCCGCGTCCGCGGGGTGATGAGACCGAGCGTCTCCTCGGCGGAGAAGGCAAAATTGTTTTCTTCGCGGATCGGCACCGGGACCGGCCGCGCGCCGGTGAACTCGATCATCGAGCGATAGATCGGAAAGCCGGGATCGGGATAGAGGATGTCGGCGCCCGGCTCGCCGAACATCAGGATCGACATGAACATGGTCGGCTTGCCGCCGGGAAAGATCATCACCTCATCCGGCGAGACGCTGACCGCGAAGCGCTTGTGCAGATCGGCGGCGACCGCCTCGCGCAGCGGCAGGATGCCGACCGCCGGCGTGTAGCCGTGATGGCCGTCGCGCAACGCCTTGACCGCCGCCTCGACGATG
This sequence comes from Xanthobacteraceae bacterium, assembly GCA_031291475.1. Lineage (GTDB taxonomy): Bacteria > Pseudomonadota > Alphaproteobacteria > Rhizobiales > Xanthobacteraceae > BOG-931. The sequence continues at coordinate 406,271 of JARLIY010000132.1, read as the reverse complement.
AAATCCGGCGTGCGGAAATCGGGCTGGCCGATGCCGAGATTGATGATGTCGCGGCCGGCTGCCGCAAGCTGCGTCGCGCGCGCCAGCACGGCAAACGCGTTCTCCTCGCCGAGGCGATCGAAAGCGGCAATTGTTTGCAACATGCCGGCAGTTCAGCGCAATTGCCGGGCAAAGGCAAACTTCCGCCGGCCTATGCTGCGCCGCAGCAAAGGCGACGCAAGCACGGCGCGGGAACCCGGCGGACAGGGTTCGCGCCAGCGTCAAATCGGCCTATCTAACAGGGCGGGTGAGGCGTGCGGAGACGGCAATGACCAAGGGCAACGGTGCGCCAAGTCAGCGGCTGCGCTCGCAATTGTGGTTCGACAATCCGGAAAATCCGGGCATGACCGCGCTCTATCTCGAGCGCTACCTCAATTACGGCCTCACGCGGGAGGAACTCACCTCTGGCAAGCCGATCATCGGCATCGCCCAGACGGGCTCCGATCTGAGCCCCTGCAATCGCCATCACCTCGAACTCGCCAAGCGCGTGCGCGACGGCATCCGCGATGCCGGCGGTGTCGCCTTCGAGTTTCCCGTCCATCCCATTCAGGAAACCGGGAAGCGGCCGACCGCTGCGCTTGACCGCAATCTCGCTTATCTCGGTCTCGTCGAAGTGCTGTTCGGCTATCCGCTCGACGGCGTCGTGCTCACCACCGGCTGCGACAAGACCACGCCCGCTTGCCTGATGGCGGCGGCGACGGTGAACATGCCGGCGATCGTGCTCTCCGGCGGCCCGATGCTCGACGGCTACGACAAGGACGGCAAGCTCATGGGTTCGGGCACGGTGGTCTGGCAGGCGCGGGAGGATATCGCGGCCGGGAAAATCAACTACAACGAATTTCTCGACATCGTCGCTTCCTCCGCGCCCTCGATCGGCCATTGCAACACCATGGGGACTGCGTCCACCATGAATGCCATGGCCGAGGCGCTCGGCATGTCGCTGCCCGGCTGCGCCGCCATCCCGGCGCCGTATCGCGAGCGCGGCCAGATCGCCTACGAAACCGGATTGCGCGCGGTGGAGATCGTGCGCGAAGATCTAAAGCCTTCCGACATCCTTACCCGCGCCGCCTTCGAGAATGCCATCGTCGCCTGTTCGGCAATCGGCGGCTCGACCAATGCGCCGATCCATGTCGTCGCCATCGCGCGGCATGTCGGTGTCGAACTTTCCACCGAAGACTGGGAGACGATCGGTTATGACGTGCCGCTCCTCGTCAACATGCAGCCGGCGGGACACTATCTCGGCGAGGATTATTACCGCGCCGGCGGCTTGCCGGCGGTGATGCACGAATTGCTGGCGGCCGGCCGTATCCACGGCGACGCGCGCACCATCAACGGCAAGACCATGGCCGAAAATGTGATTGAGGCCCGGGCGTCCAATGCCGCAGTCATCCTGCCGTACAACAAGCCGCTGAAAGCGCAAGCCGGCTTCAAGGTGCTCCACGGCAATCTGTTCGATTCCGCGATCATGAAGACGAGCGTGATCTCCGAGGAATTCCGCGCCCGCTATCTGAGCAATCCGAAAGATCCGAATGCTTTCGAAGGCCGCGCGGTGGTGTTCGACGGCCCGGAGGACTACCATAAGCGCATCGACGATCCGGCGCTGCAGATCGACGAGCACACCATTCTGTTTATTCGCGGCGCTGGGCCGATCGGCTATCCCGGCTCCGCCGAGGTGGTCAACATGCAGCCGCCGGGGGCGCTGATCAAAAAGGGCGTGCACTCGCTCGCCTGTATCGGCGACGGCCGACAATCGGGCACGTCCGGCTCGCCGTCGATCCTCAATGCTTCGCCGGAAGCCGCGGCCGGCGGCGGGCTGGCGTTGCTCAAGACCGGCGACCGCGTGCGCATCGATCTCAACAAAGGCACCGCGGATATGCTGATCCCGCCGGCGGAATTGGCGCAGCGCCGGGTCGCGCTGGAAGCCGGCGGCGGCTACCATTATCCGCAAAGCCAGACGCCATGGCAGGAAATCCAGCGCGCCATGGTCGATCAACTGGCGAGCGGCATGGTGCTCGAGCCGGCGGTCAAGTATCAGCGCGTGGCGCAGAAATTCGTCCCGCGCGACAGTCACTAACCGTTCTTATTTCCGCAGCGAGTATTCATGGTGAATTCCCGCCCGAGTGTTGCCGACAAGCGCAAGACCTTCCGCAAGCTGCACGAGGCCGGCTGCTTCGTCATTCCCAATCCGTGGAATGTCGGCAGCGCACGCTATCTGCAAGGCTTGGGATTCAAGGCGCTGGCAACGACAAGTTCCGGTCACGCCCATGCGCAGGGCTTCGCCGACGGCACGCAAGGCCGCGACGACGTGCTCGCGCATTTTGCCGAGCTGGCGGCGGCGACCGAGGTGCCGCTCAACGCCGATTTCGAGAACGGCTTCGCCGACGATCCCGATGAAGTGGCGGAAAACGTCACGCGCTGCATCGCCACCGGCATAGCCGGCCTGTCGATCGAGGATGCGCCGAAGAGCGCCACGCCGCTCTACGACTTCGATCTCGCGGTGGCGCGGATCAGAGCCGCGCGCGCCGCGGTCGATCGCGCCGGCGACGTGGTCCTCACCGCGCGGGCGGAGAATTTCATCCGCGGCGTCAACGACATCGACGACGCCATCCGCCGGCTCAAGGCCTATAAGGCGGCCGGCGCCGATTGCCTCTATGCGCCGGGCATCAGGACGCGCGCGCAGATCGAAACTTTGGTCAAGGCGGTGGCGCCGGCGCCGGTGAATTTCCTTGCCGGCGCCTTCGGCTTCACCGTCAACGACATCGCAGCGATGGGCGTGCGCCGGATCAGCGTCGGCGGGTCGCTCGCCCGCGTGGCCATGGCGGCCTTCATCCGCACCGCGACCGAAATCGCCAAGGAGGGGAAGTTCGACGGCTTCGCCGGGCTCATCTCCAATGCCGAGCTGAACAAGTTCTTCAGCGAAGACCGCAAGAAGCTGTTGCCGTGAGCACGCCGTCCGAACCGCATCCGCAGACCGGCCAGCCGATTGGCCTTCCGGTCGCCAATCCGCGGCCTGCGCCGCGTCCCGGCCCGGTGACGCTGCAAGGCCGCTACGGCCGGATCGAAAAGCTTACGCCGGGGCACGCGACCGGCCTGTGGAAGGTCTTCGCCGGGCAGGATCAGGTCTGGACTTATATTTCGTTCGACGGACCGTTCGCGAACTTTGCCGAGTTCTCGGCGTTTATTACCATGCGCGCGGCTGCGGACGACCCCTACGCCTTTGCCATTGTCGATGTGGCCGGGAGCCCCGTTGGCTATTTCACGCTGCTGCGCATCGTACCGCATAACCGCGTAATTGAGGTCGGTCACGTGTTGTATTCGCCCGCGCTCCAGCGCACGCCGCTTGGAACCGAAGCGCAATATTTGCTGGCGCGTTATGTGTTCGAGACGCTCGGCTACCGGCGCTACGAATGGAAATGCAATTCGCTCAACGAAGCGTCGCGCCGCGCTGCGTTGCGCTATGGTTTCACCTACGAAGGAACGTTCCGCCAGCACATGATTAGCAAGGATGGCCGCAACCGCGACGATGCCTGGTTTTCCATGCTCGACAGCGAGTGGCCGGCGCGCAAGGCGAATTTCGAACGCTGGCTCAATCCGCAGAATTTCGACAGCGAAGGCCGGCAGAAAATCCGCCTCGCAACACTGAACGGACAAAAGGGTTCAACCGCATGACCGATAGACTGCAAGGCAAAGTCGCCCTCGTCACCGCCGCGGGCCAGGGCATCGGCCGCGCCATCGCGGAGGAATTCGCCGCCGAAGGCGCGAGCCTGATCGCCACCGATCTCGACACCAACAAGCTCTCGGGCCTGCGCGGCAAGCTGCACAAGCTCGACGTGCGCGCTCAGGCTGACATCGAGGCGTTCGCCCGCGACATTGCCCGCGAATTCGGCGCGCTCGACATCCTGGTGAACTGCGCAGGTTTCGTGCATCAGGGAAGCGTGCTCGATTGCGCCGACAAGGACTGGGATTTTTCCTTCGACCTCAACGTCAAGTCGATGCACCGCATGATCAAGACGTTCCTGCCCGGCATGCTGGAGAAGAAGAAGGGCTCGATCGTCAACATCTCTTCCGCGGTATCGTCGATCCGCGGCGTGCCCAACCGTTACGTCTACGGCGCCACCAAAGCCGCGGTGATCGGGCTGACCAAGGCGGTTGCCGCCGATTTCATCCGCGATGGCATTCGCTGCAACGCCGTCTGTCCCGGGACAATCGAATCGCCGTCGCTCGGCGATCGCATCACGGCCGTGTCGCAGGAAACCGGCAAGGCGCTCGATCAGGTGCGGCAGGATTTCGTCGCCCGCCAGCCGATGGGCCGGCTCGGTACGCCGGAAGAGGTCGCATGGCTCGTGCTTTTCCTCGCCAGCGACGAATCAAGCTACATCACCGGCCAGGTGCATCTCGTTGACGGCGGCATGGCGTTGTAACAACGTCCCTCATGCATATTCTCATTACCGGCGCTGCGGGGATGATCGGGCGCAAGCTGACGTCGCGGCTCGTGGCCGACGGCGCGCTTGCCGGCAAGCCGATCGAAAAACTCACGCTCCTTGACGTCAGCGCCCCGCAACGCCCGGACCGTGTCGCGGCTGGCGTCGAGACTATCGCCGCCAATATCGCCGATCCGGCGGCCGCGCGCGCCGCGATCGGTCGCCGGCCCGATGTGATTTTCCATCTCGCCGCAATCGTCTCCGCGGAAGCGGAGCTCGATTTTGAAAAAGGCATGCACGTCAATTTGGACGGCTCGCGCGCGCTCTTCGAAGCCGTTCGCGCCGCCGGCGATGGCTACCGCCCGCGCCTTGTTTTTTCCTCGTCGATCGCAGTATTCGGCGCCCCGTTTCCGCCATCCATCCCCGACGATTTCGCGCTGACGCCGCTGACTTCCTACGGGACGCAGAAGGCGATGATCGAGCTCCTGCTCGCCGACCATACGCGCCGCGGCTTCCTCGACGGGGTCGGCATCCGGCTGCCGAATATCGTGGTGCGGCCCGGCAAGCCGAACAAGGCCGCGTCGGGCTTTTTCTCTTCGATCATCCGCGAGCCGCTCAACGGCGAGGAGGCAGTGCTGCCGGTCGACGAAAGCGTGCGTAACTGGCACGCCAGCCCGCGCGCCGCCGTGAGCTTTCTCATCCATGCCGCCGGACTCGACGGCAACGCGCTCGGGCCGCGCATCAACCTCACCATGCCCGGCATTTGCTGCACGGTCGCCGAACAGATCGCAGCCTTGCGCCGGATCGCCGGCGACAAAGTCGCCTCCCGCATCCGCCGCGCGCCGGACCCCCTGATCGCGCGCATCGTCGCCGGCTGGCCGGGCCGGTTCGACGCCCGCCGCGCGCTGAACCTCGGCTTTGCGGCCGAAGCCTCCTTCGAAGAGATCATCCGCGTGCATATCGAGGACGAATTGGGCGGTCGCATCGCCTGACGCCCATCCTCTTTCCCTGCGGCTCGATCCGGGGCGAAAACCGGTTTCCCGAATGGACCCGGCTCCGCTAAATAGGCGCCATGCGATTTGACTCGACGCTCATCCCGGCGACGCTCGCCCGCCGTTACAAGCGCTTCCTCGCCGATGTCGTGCTTCCCTCCGGCGACATGATGACCGTCCACGTCGCCAATCCGGGCGCCATGACCGGCCTCGACCGGCCGCTGTCGCGGGTTTGGCTGTCCGATTCCGGCAATCCGCAGCGCAAATATCCCTACACCTGGGAGCTGGTGGAGACCGATCTGGGCAGCGGCGCGGAAATCGTCGGCGTCAATACCGGGCAACCGCATCAGCTGGTGGCCGACGCGCTCGAGGCCGGTCTGATCCCGGAATTGCGCGGCTACCCCACGATCCGGCGCGAGGTGAAATACGGTGAGAGCTCGCGGGTCGATTTTCTCCTCGACGACCCGACGCGCCGGGCCTGCTATCTGGAAATCAAGAACGTGCATCTCATGCGCAAGCCGCGACTTGCCGAATTCCCGGACTGCGTAACCGTCCGCGGCGCCAAACACCTTCGCGAGCTGGCCGCAATGCGCGCGACCGGCGCGCGCGCGGTCATGCTCTTTGTCATTCAGATTCCGTCGGCCGAACGCTTTGCCGTCGCCCGCGACATCGACCCCGGCTACGCCAGCGCTTTCGACCGGGCGCGGGCGCTCGGCGTCGAGATGCTGGCCTGGCGCTGCAACGTCACCCTCGACGGCATCGAGATCGCGGCGCCGGTTCCTATTGTCGACGGCTGATTGCTTTCGCTTGCGTTGCGCGCGCCCATGCTTACATTGCCGTCGGCGGCTTCCGGCCGCTTCCCATCGCGGCTGAAGCTCCAACGTCATGACCTACGTCGACGCGGCCGTCGCGCCGCTGCGCAAAACCGGACAGATCAAGATATACGGCCCCGGGGCCTTCGCGGGCATGCGCAAGGCCGGCCGGCTGGCGGCCGAGTGCCTCGACGTGCTGGCGGACGAGATCAGGCCGGGCGTCACCACCGAGCGCATCGACCGGCTGGTCTACGAGTTCGGCCACGACCATGGCGCCGCGCCGGCGACATTGATGTATCGCGGCTACCGCAAGGCCACCTGTACGTCGGTCAATCACGTGGTCTGTCATGGAATTCCGGGAGACAAGCCGCTGCGCGAGGGCGACATCGTCAACGTCGACGTGACGCTGATCCTTGACGGCTGGCACGGCGATTCCAGCCGCATGTACGCCATCGGCGAAATCCCCCGCCGCGCCGAACGGCTGATCGACGTCACCTACGAGGCGATGATGCGCGGCATCGCCGTGACCAAGCCCGGCGCCACCACCGGTGATATCGGCCATGCCATCCAAACCTATGTCGAAGCCCAGCACATGAGCGTGGTGCGCGACTTCTGCGGCCATGGCATCGGCCGGCTGTTCCACGACGAACCCAACATCGTGCATGTGGGCCGTCCGGGTGAAGGCATAGTGCTCAAATCCGGCATGTTCTTCACCGTCGAGCCGATGATCAATCTCGGCCGCCCGCACGTCAAAGTGCTATCCGACGGCTGGACGGCGGTGACCCGCGATCGCTCGCTGTCCGCGCAGTTCGAGCATTCCGTCGGCGTGACCGAAACCGGCGTCGAGATTTTCACGCTGTCGCCGAAGGGATACACCAAGCCACCCTATCGGGCGTGAGCGGCTTCCTTTTCACCACGCGGCCCGCAAAATCTGCATCACGTCTTCCGCCGAGCGGATCGGCCGCGGATTGGTGCGCACCCAAATATTGTGCATCGCTGCTTCGGCGATCTTGGGGAGTTGCTCGCGCTTGACGCCGACCGCGCGCAACGTCGTCGGCTGTTTCAGCGATGCGATCAAGGCCGCGACCGCGTCGGCCGCGGGAACGCCGGGCTTTCCCAAAGACTCGACGATCAGCCGTTGTTTCTCCGCCGTCACCGCCTCGTTGTAACGCATGACGTGCGGCAGCATCACGCATGAGGTGTGGCCGTGGGGCACGTCGGCGAAGGCGCCCAGCGCATGGCCGATGCCGTGGCTGGCGCCGTAATTGACCCGCGCGATCGACGAAGCCGCGAGCCACGACGCCTGCTGGCAGGTAAGCCGCGCTGCGAGATCGTCCGGCCGCAGCAGCGCCTGCGCAAACAGGCGCAGCGCGTGCAAGGCGAGGCCGTCGCAATAAGGATGCGCGTCGATCGAGCACAACGTTTCGACGGCATGATCGACGCCGCGTATGCCGGTCGAGAGCCACAACCATTGTGGTGTGTGCAGCGTGATCTCCGGGTCGAGAATGACCGAACGCGCGCCGACATCCGGACCGATGAAAGAGTGCTTCTGGCGGATGCGCTCGTCGGTGATCCCGGCGAGGTTGGAGAATTCGGCGCCGGACAGCGTGCTCGGCACGACCACCTGACGCACCGGCGAAGGCTTTATTTCCGGCACATGGCGCTTGCCGTCCGGTCCGACCGAAGCGTGCAGGCCATCCAGTCCTTCGCTCGTTTGGACGCCGTGAGCGAGGCAGATTTGCAGGACCTTGACCGTATCGATCGCAGTGCCGCCGCCGACCGTGAGGATGAGATCGGGCGCAGCCGCGCGCACCGCTTGCGCCGCTTCGATGACGCTCGCGCGCGGGCTGTGCTGGACGCAGCCGTCGAACAGGCCGGCATAATGAGGACCGAGCGCACCGGCGATGCTGCGGATGACCGGCGTGTTCTTCGCCAGACTCTTCGACGCCACGATGAACACGCGCGTGGCGCCGATGCGCGCCATTTCCTCCACCGCGGCCTCCGCCGCCGGACGACCGAACACGACCCGCTCGAGCGGCAAGTAGGTGTAGCTGCCGGCCTTGGCCACGTGGCGTTCTCCCTGTTTACCATCACTGAATCGCGCATCCGCCGGCGGGTCGGGCGAGAATTTACTTTACTTTTACTTTACTCAGAATTCCGAATTGCCTGGGAATTGTCTTGCAAGCAAATACCAACAAAATACCGGCCCTGGGGCAACGGTATAGGTCGGCCATTTTTAACCAACCTCGCCAGAGATTGGATTCGCCGGCGACGCAAAAGACATGCTGCGATCAGGCTCGCTTAAAAAGCTTCTCCTCCCCGTCGCGGTTGGTCTGGCGGGACTCTACATATCCTGGGTGTTTTTAGGTAATTGGGCCTATCCGTACGATTTTTTCCTCGGCTTCGTGATAGCGGTCTGGATCGCCGTCGTCTCCGGCGCGGGCCGCATCCGTGACGGCGCAACCGCCGTCGCATCGGTCCTGCTTTTCCTCGCGGCGATCGAAACCTACGCGTTCGCCAAGCAAGGCCCGGCGCTCGACAGACATTCCGCGGGCTTCACGCGCCTCGATCTCGCGCTCGGCTGGGGACCGCGACCCGGCATCGGCCACCAGACCAAATATGATCTCAAGACCGGCAAAATCGTCGCTGACGCCGATTACACAATCGAGCCGCGCGGGATCCGCAAAGTAGCTTCCGCGCAAGACGGACCTACCGTCGCGTTTTTCGGCGATTCCATGACCTTCGGTGAAGGTTTGCCGGACTCCGAAACCCTGCCCCAATCGTTTTCCGATCTGACGGATCGCCGACTGCATGTCGTCAACCTGGCTTTCTCCGCTTACGGACCGCAGCAGTTTCTGCGTGCGCTGGAAACGGACCGGTTCACGGACATCCTCACCAAGCCTCGCCTGTTCGTCTACATGACCGCACAATGGCATGTGGAACGAACGGCCTGCATGCACGGCTTTGTGTTCCTGGCGCCGCGCTACGAATTGGTCGACGGCCGTCCGCAATTCCAGGGTTCCTGCCGCGGGCTGCTTTATGGCCTCTTGGCACGCAGCGCGATCTACAAGGCCTTTATTGAGCCGGCGCTTGTGCGGGTTGGAGCGTCCGATATCGATCTTTACGTCGCGATCCTGATCCGCGCCGGCCAGCTCGCACGGCAAAAATACGGCGTCCCGACCGTTATCCTCTACCTGCCCGACCCGGCCTATGCGCGCAAATCCGGCTGGTCCGACGACCAGATAATGGAGCGCCTGCGCGAGGGCGGCCTGCAAGTCATCGACGTCGGGCTGGACCAGCGCGATTTCCCCGGCGAACCGCTGGAGATTCCCAGCGATGGCCATCCGACCGGGGTCGCCAACCTCGCGCGTGCGAAGCTTCTATACAGCGCCCTCGGCGACATCGCGGCGCCTTCCGCCCTGATGAGTTCTGTTTCACCCGGCGCACCGGCCTCACCGTGCATGGCGACCCCAAAGCGCGTTGCCACCCTCGCCGCGGGGGCGTCCAACCGGGCGGTCGTCGGCTGCTGGTGAACGAGCGGACGGTAGCCGTAGCTGCCTCCTTGGCCGTGACGTTCGCCCCCTTTTGCCCTGCCCCCTGACGCTCGCGCAGCAATTGCCCTGCGCAATCCGATTGCAAAATACCGTAATCCGGTCATCTTTGGAGCCGCGGCGGCGAGGTCGCCCGGCCGCGGAGTTGCGTGCAAATTCCCATGTTGGAAAAAAAGCGCGAGAGCGAACGCGGCCTCGCCGAGGCCTCGCCCCATTATTGCGGTCATCGGGAACGACTGCGGGAGCGGTTTCGCGAGGCCGGAGCCGAGGCGCTGTCGGACTATGAGCTGCTCGAAGCCGTGCTGTTCCGCGCCCGGCTCAAGCTCATTTGACCGCACGAGAGGCCTCCCATGGCGCGCGAAGTCACAAGACAACAACGAGCCGCCGTCCCGTCGAGCCTGCTGGCGTTGGCGGTCGGCGCGTTGGCGGTGGGCGCGGTTGCTGTCGGCGCGCTGGCGATCGGCCGGATGGCGATCGGCCGACTGACGATCAAGAAAGCGCGGTTCGGCGCGCTGGAGGTCGATGAATTGACCGTCCGCAGGCTCAACGTCGCGAAGCGGCAAAATCCGGAATAATGAAAGGGGCCGCTACCGCCTGCTGGCAAGCTGCAAGGCGTTGAAGTGGATGTTCTGCTGATCGCTAAGCCCCTTCTGGAACTCGGCCAGCGCCGCCTCGATGGTGAGCCCCGCCTGTTCGAGCCGCGCGAGCAATTCTTTTACCGAGCCGGCGTGCATGGTGCAGGCCGGCGCGATCGGGTCGCCGCGCTGTGCCCCTATTGTGACACCACGGCTGAGGTCGTTTCGCGGATCAGCGGGTTCCGCTTCTCCCGCCACACGGCCATGGCGCAAGCGCCCGTTGGCAGAATGAGTCCGAAGACCCCAAGCGGCAGTCCGACTCCTATTCGCTCCGTTTCACTACCGCCGCTGCGCTTGCTCCCGCCAGCCGCCCAAGAACTGTCGCAGTCAGCAAGCCATTTCCTGACAAGTACCCGCTGGCGTGTGAACCTGAAACGCCTGCCGCGGCGCCACCGGCTGCAAACAGGTTGGGAATGGGATCCCCTCCCACACTGACGACGCGCGCGGCTGAATCGACGGCAAGGCCGCCCTGCGTGTGAAAAAGCGCGCCCGTGACCCTGACTGCCTTAAACGGCGCCGACAGCGGCAAACTGCCGGCAAAAGAGCGACCGAAGCGATCCCTGGTGCCCGCGTCCTTCGCCTGCTCGACTTCGGCGGAGCTTTGCTCGAGCGCGGCTGCCGGCAGGCTCAATCGCTCCGCCAACTGCCCAACGGTCGCCGCTTCGACCACGGCGCCGCATCGCTCCGCTTGCTGGAAATCGGCAAATTGCCGGGCAACGACGGCAATGCGCTCGTCGAATATGTCGAAGGTTATTCCGCCGGGTTGAGCGAGCACGACGGCGGCCTGTTCGGAGTAGCCGCGGCTTTCGTCGGAGAAGCGCTCGCCATTCGCATTGACCTGAAATCCGCCTTCCATGATCGCTGCCCAGGTGATCAGCACGCCATGTGGATGCGCCACCGAGCCATGGCCTTGATAACCCGACATATGGAGAAGCTTTGCGCCGAGCGCTTGCCCCCATTGAACGGCGTCGCCGCGATTGCCCGGATGACCGAAATACATCGCATCGCGCATTTCAGGTATGTACCGCGCGACCAGTTCGGCGGCACCGCCGTAGCCGTTGCACGCCAGGATCAATGCCTCACAGCCAAGCGAGTCGCGCGTGCCGTCGGGGCGCGTGATCTCGACGCCGCGGATACGGCTTCCCGCTTCAGCGTAAAGCGCGCTAACGGTCGCATTGAGGATGATTGGAATTGCCGTTTCATCCGCCGCCTGACGCAATCGATCAATCAGCTCGACCCCCGAACGGCTGGGCAGGCCGTGCATCCGCCGTGCCGAATGACCGGGATAATCGAAGTCATGCACCACCGAAAATGGCAGGCCATAGCGATCCGCGAGCCATTGGACGGTCGGGCCGGCCGCTTGCGCGACAGTCTTAATGATAGCGGCGTCCACCTCGCCATGAGCCTTCCGCCTGATGTCGGAGGCGAAAAGGGCCGGACTGTCGCCGATGCCAAGCGCCTTTTGAAAGCGCGTGCCTGCGGCCGGGATCAGGCCGGCCGACAACGCCGTCGAGCCTCGCGGCACGGAGTCGCGCTCTAAAACGACGACTTCCACGCCGTTTTCATGCGCGGACAGCGCCGCGCAAATTCCCGCAGCACCAGCGCCGACAACGATGACCGGTACGGTCGCCGCAAATCCACCGGCCGGAACCGCTTTGACACTCACGCAGCCAACTCCGCAATGACTTTGGCCAACCGGCGCGACCCGCGCGATGCGCACAGCCCGACGTGGGCTAGGCGCCACGGGGATACAGCACCAATTGCGTGCAGCGAAACAGAGCGATTGTCTTGCCCGTGGCTTCGCTTTTCACCTCGGCGTCCCAAACCTGCGTGGTGCGGCCGCCATGCACCAGGCGCGCCTGGCAAGCGATGCCGCCTTCAAGCGCGGTGCCGAGATAGTTGGCCTTGAGCTCGATCGTCGTGAAATTCGCCGCGCCTTCCGGCAGCGATACAATGCAGCCGTAACCGCAAGCGGTATCGGCAAGCGCGACCACGGCCGCCGCGTGCAGATAGCCGTTGGGCGCCAAATGCTGCTTGCCGATCTCGAACCGGCCGTGGGCGAAGCCGTGGCGCAGCTCGACCCAATCGAGTTGCAGATGATCGGGAAGAGAGCCGGCTTGCTTGGCGCGAAATACCGCGGCGAGATCGCTCATGCGTTCATCCCTCGAAGCGTATCGTCGATTACTGTCGCACCAAGAGGACCGGGTCGGCGGTTTCCGGCACGCGCAGCCAGGTATTGGCGTCGTTCTCCTCAAAGCGCCAGATCTGTCCGCGCGCCGACAGCAGCACCAAATCGCCCTGGTCGATGCGCCATGCGATTGGGCCGAAGCGCGTTACCAGCGGATCGCAACCGGGCTTGATCTTGAGCGCCAAAGCATCGGCGGCGGCGAGACTGTTCGCAAGCGTCAGGATGCAGACCGGCTTGCCGGTGCCGCGTGCGATCGCCCAATCGCCGACCATGTCATCGGCGGAGCGGACCGGCGCCGCGGCGGCGCTTTGCAACACGTAGCGGCCCTCCCCGGGCTCGAAGCCGTCGAAGATGCCGCTTTCGCTTTCGGTGAGCTCGATCACCGCGTTGCCGCGCGCATCGAGGAGACGCAGCGTCCCGTAGGCGGCGACCGACCAGGCGGCGATATCCTTGGTCGAAGGAAACAGGCCGGCGCAGTTCCGGTCGATGTCGAGCCGGTAGCCGCCGGCCAGCGCATCGGTGCGGAAGGTGAAGTGGCAAATCCGGTCGTGATCGGCATTGGAGAATTCCCAAGCGCCGACCATGGCATTGGCGGCGTCGCTCATCGGGGGCGCATTGGCCGGCGAATTGGCCGGCGCATCCTGCGAAAGCGTCCCCGTGCAAATCCCTCCCGCGACGACGAGCCCGATGAGGGCGCTGCGAACCATGCCGACACCACGCATGCGTAAACGCTAGCACGCTACATGCCCGCCGTCATGAGCGTTGCGCGCGCGCTACAAGTCGCTGTGCCTTCGGCGAGACGCGGACTTCGCGCCGATGGGGTCGTTCTATCGGTATTCGGCCCTTAAGGTAGATTTAAGATTTATATTGGGAATTAATCACTCAGGCCGCAAAATCAGACAGCCGGCGCTTCCCATCCCGGGCCGCGCTCCAGCTTGAGCCCGGACACGCCGGCACGTCCGGGTATTCCGAGTCGTTTGGATTGCTGATGAACCGCCCCGAAAGTGCCAGCGCCGCCGAGACTGCTGTTCTGATGACCCGACCCGAAAGAGCGAGCGTCGCCGAGGCCGCCGTTGCGACTGCGACCGCCGCAGGCCTGGTCATTGTATCGCTTATCCTGAGCGTCATTATCGTCGAAGTGTTTTGCTATCTGTTTGTTCCATCGATCGGCCGCGCCAGTGCCAATGAGAGACTTTTTGATTGGCACCACCGGATCATTTTCTTCGATGGAGACGGGACGATCTTTCAAGATCGAGGGGACATATTCACCTATGTCCCGCACGACGAAATCAGAAACATGCTGGGATATTATTCAAGCAAGAATTTCACGGTCGAGTATGATTACCGTTTCCGCACCAACAACTACGGTCTGGTCCAGGATTTCGACGTGGCGCCTGCGCGGCCGTCCATCCTGCTGCTGGGCGATTCATTCACCGAGGGCCAAGGCGCCGAGCCGTGGTTTCGGCAACTGGCCGCCCGGGCGGATAAGCTCCCATACCAACTCATAAACGGCGGGTTGTCCGGGACGGGTTTCGAACAATGGAGCAAGCTCGAGCGTCTCCTTAAGGTTGACAATGTGCACATTAAAAAATTGATCGTCCTGTTCATTTCCGACGACTACCGGCGCGGTGTATGGAATTTTTTCCAGCCTGAACTACGCTGCCTGCAATCCATCTCCGCTTGTCGCGGCGACGAGTTGAATTTGCGAATGCCGCCGGCGACGGAACTTTCCGCGACCGTGGATAAGATAAGAACCATTCGCGAAACTCCGAAAAGACGGCTGGCGCAGTATGCGCGAGTTTTGTTGCCGGCCAGCTTCCGCGTCTACGACTATCTGCGAGCCGAGTTCATTTCCGATACGGAACGTGCCAAGCAACGCGCGCGCGCGACAATTGCCGATTTCATAAAAGAATACGGTTCGGAGAACGTCGTGTTCATGCATTTGCCGCAGAAGGATGAGGTCGATGGACCGAACGTCGCCGGAATGGAACTGCGGCGGGCTATTCAGGAGGCGGGCGGCAAGCTCTATGACGGCTTCAAACTCTGTCACTTGACCGCGGCCGATTACCACGTCCGTGACGCACATCCCAATGCGCAGGGCTACGGCAAAATCGCCAACTGCGTGGACCAAGTGCTCCAGCAGATCACGACACCGGTGCAATGATCGCCGGCGGCCGGCGCTTGTGATCGTTGCCGCAATTCTTACATAGTCGTTGACACAAGATATTTGCGCAGCGGTCACGCAATGGCGGACGATTCAAACCGGCCGGAACGGCCTCGCCTGGAACCGGAAATCATCCCCCCGGCCCGGGCCCGGGGCGATGGCGATTGGAGCCAGCGCAGCTGGCGACCCGAGACGTCGAGCGCGAGTGCGACGCACCGTATCTATGTGACCAGGCTTGGCCCGTTCGGCATGACGCTGCTTATGCTGATCATCGGCATCGTGATCGCCGTGATCCTTCTCGCCGTGGTCGGCGCGGTTCTGATCTGGATTCCGATCCTCGCCCTGCTCGTTGCGGCAGGCGTCATTTTTCGGCTCCTGCGCCGCTGACCGGCGTCAACGCATCGCGCGTCTGGTCCGGAAAGACGCGAGCGAACCGCGCGCGTATACGGCCCATTAACCCTATCCTCTTATGGATTGGTTAACCATCCCGGCCGCCATGGACACGCCCGATTGCATGTCCTTGACTCAGAAGTGGGACTAACGCGCCGAGGTCGGTGCTGCCCGGCGCCGCAATGCGCCTGAAACGCAGTGCCGCCCTCGCCAGGAGAGATCGATCTAGGAATGTTCGAAGCGCCTCGCCAATTGCAATCGGTGGCCGCCGGGGCCGGCAATATCCCGGTCGGTTTGGCTCCCCTCACCGAGATCGATTTTCAAAAACTCGGCTCGGTGCTGTGGCGGGGCAGGTACACCATTCTGTGGACGATGGCCGCGTCGCTCCTCATCGTGATGCTTTTCGTGCTCATCGTGCCGCATCGATACACCGCGGTGACGCAGATTCTCATCGATCCGACGGATTTCCACGCGGCGGGTAGCGAATTGACCCCGGTCAATCCGTCGAACGACGCGGCATTAATGCAAGTCGAGAGTCAGGTTCGGGTGCTGACGTCCGACAGCGTGCTGCGGCGCGTCGTCAAGGCCGACTCGCTCGACATCGATCCGGAATTTACCGGCCAGCGGTCATGGTTCGACGACGGCTATGGCGACAATACGCTGACCGCGTTGAACGCACTCAGGCGGGCCATTTCGGTGAAACGCACCGAGCGTACCTACGTCATCGACGTAAGCGTCAGCAGCCGCGATCCGGCAAAAGCGGCACGCATCGCCAACGCCATCGCGCAAGCGTATTTGGCGGAACAAACCGACGTGCGGTCGGATGCCGCGCGCCAGGTTTCCCAGTCGCTGACCGCGCGCCTCAACGAGCTCAAGGACCGCGTCCGCGATGCGGAGAACCGCGTCGAGACGTTCAAAGCGCGCAACAACATCCTCGATTCCAGCGGGCAACCGGTCAACGAGCAGCAGCTCACCGAGCTCAACAATCAACTCGGCATAGCGCGCGCCCGCACGGCGGCGGCGAAGGCGCGTCTCGATCAGATCCAGCAAGCGCAGCTGTCCAAGGACGAGATCGGCTCTTTCCCGGAAGCGGTCCAGTCGCAGACCATCACCGCGTTGCGCAGCCAGTACGCCGAGGTCATGCGTCGCGAAGCCGAACAGATGACCTCGCTCGGCGAACGCCACCCGGCGGTGATCGAGATCGAGGCCGAGGCCGCGCGGCTGCGGCGCATGATCGAGGACGAGGTGCATCGCATCGCGCTTTCGGCGCGCGCCGAATACGAAAGCGCCCGCGCCAACGAAGAGACGCTTGCCGCAAACCTGGAAAGGCTCAAAGGCAATGCGATTACCACCAATGAAGCCAAAGTCACGCTGCGTGAGCTCGAGCGCGACGTCCAGGCAAATCGCGTTGTCTATGAGTCCTTCCTCGTCCGTGCCCGCGAGACCGGCGAACAGGAACGCCTCGACACCAAAAACATCCGGGTGATTTCACGGGCCGATATGCCGCTGCGCCGCAGTTTTCCGCCGTCAAACCTGCTGCTTGCCGTCGCCGCGCTCCTGTTCGGCGCCGCCACCGGCTCAGGCCTCGTCATCATGCGCGAGCTCTACGATGTCGGCCTTCCGCGCGCAGCCGGCACCGGCGGCTTCGGCAGCAAATTGTTCAAGGTCATCCGCGAGTATCGGCCGGCCGCGTTTTCTTCGTCCATCCCGGTGCTCGCGGTGTTGCCGAACGTCGACGTCACATTCGGCCTCGACGCCGCCGAAGACCCGAAATCGCGCTTTGCCATGGAACTGCGCAAAGTGCATGAAGCGGTGCGCGCGAGCCACAGAACGCCCGGCAATCCGAGCATTCTGATCGTCGCCTCCGACGATGAGGACGACACCGTGGCGGTTGCCTTGACGCTGGCGGCCGTGGCCGCAGCAACGCAACGCGTTCTGCTGATCGACGCCGATCTCGAGCGCCGCACGCTGGCGGCGATCGACGCCGACCGGAACGAAGCCGGACTGGTGGATGTCGCCGTCGGGCGCCGCGAGCTTGCCGATGTGATCGTCCGCGATCAGGAGACCAATATCAACCTGGTATCTTTCGTCGCCCCGAGCAGCCAGCGCGACCGGCGGATCAGCGAAGCGGACGTCAAACAGGCCTTCGAGCAGACGAAGCGCTTCGACATGGTCATCGTCGCTGCGGTCGATTTGATCCGCAACCCAGGCATCAGCTTCTTTGCCGGCCTCGTCGACCACATCGTGTTGGTCGCCCGGACCGACGAGCAGAATACCGGCGCCGTCGAACAATTCGTCTCGCGCCTGGGTCTCAACGCACGGAAAGTCCGCGGAGCCGTTCTCACCGGCGCCGGGACGGCTTGAGTAGCAAGCGCTCCGAGTTCCGCTGACGAAAGCCCACAGGGAAAGCCGTTGTGGCACAGCTCGGTCTAGCCTCGGCACAAGGCCCATCAATCGGCAGATCCGTCGATGCCGATTTGCTGATCCGCGGCATTCTTTTTGTCGCGGTGTTCTTGACGGTCTGTATCTCTTTTCATCCGTTTCAGAGCCTTGCCGAGCCACAGCCGTTCCTCAGCGATGCCGGCGACCTGGTCAACCAGATCGGCTTCTCGGTGTTGTTCCTGGCGCTTGCGGCGGTAACGGCGCGCCACGAATCGGGACGCTTGCGGCCGCTGTTGCGGCCGATTTTGCTCGCGGTGCTGGCGTGGTGCGCCGTCACTGCCGTCGCTTCGTGGGAGCCTTCCCTCGCCGGCCGGCGCCTCGCTTTCACGCTGATGTATATGAGCATTTCCGCGATGGCACTGCTACTGCCGAAGAATCTGCGCCACTTTAGCGAGCTGATGGCCGCGGTCGCCCTCATCGTACTCGCGACCTGCTACCTCGGCGTACTGCTGGCGCCGTCGCTCTCGATCCATCAAGCGACGGACTTCCTAGAACCGGAGCATGCCGGGAGCTGGCGCGGCGTATTCTCGCAAAAGAATACCGCCGGCGCGATGATGGTGCTGTTTATCTTTATTGGAATGTTCGTAGCGCGTACGCGAAGCTTCGCTCTCGGCGCCTTCATCGTCGTGCCGGCGCTGATCTTTCTTTTCTTCACGCAGTCGAAGACCGACATCAGCGCCCTGCCGCTCGTCTTGATCCTCGCCGCCGCCATCGCGCGCGGCCGCGGACCCGCCGTCGCCATCATGCTCGTCATTGCGCTTGTCGCCGTTGTGAACCTGCTTTCGGTCGGCTCAATCTATTTCGAGCCGGTGCGCAACCTCGTCGAAACGGTCATGCCCGACGCGACGTTTACCGGACGGACCGAGATCTGGGACCTCGCGCTGCGCTACGCGGCGCAACGTCCGATCCTGGGCTACGGCTTTTCCGCGTTTTGGGGCACCGAGGAGGCCATGTTCGGGCTGGGCGAAAACTTAAGCTGGGTGAACGGCGCACTCGACGCGCATAATGCTTACGTCAATCTCGCTTTGACCATCGGCATTCCGGGATTGATCCTGGCCATGCTGTGGCTCGTTGCGCTGCCCTTGATCGATTATTACCGATCTCCATCCGAGCCGTCGACTGCGCCGCTGAAAATGCTGTTTCTGCGGATCTGCCTGTTCGGCGCCTACGGATCCTGCTTCGAGAGCCTGTACTTCAGCGTTGGCGGCATCTGGTTCTTTCTCATAACGGCGACGTTCGGGCTGCGTTATCTCTCGGTATCGCGTGTCGCGACGTGAGATGCGACGCGTTCTGCGCGCGCTTTATCGCCAAAATTTCGCGTTGGCCCAGGGCGGCGCGCCATTCGTTAACGGCGTCGGCGCAGGGTGCCACGCTTTTAAGCCTAATACCCAATTAAGCTTTATTTTCCGTGGCTTGGCGCGTAAACGCACAAGCTGGAGCGGAGCCATGGAATTTCAGAACGGCGGTGTTTCTTTTGACACGGCCGCCGATCGGCGATGGACGGTGCCCGTCGCCAGGATCGGTGGATTGCCCGTCGCCGTGATCGACCGCGCCCGCTCGGCGGAACTCATGGTTGACGTGGCGCTCGCTCGGCGCAACACCGCACAGCCCCCGCTGATCTTCACCTCCGCGAACGGTCAGGTGCTTTCGATGTGCGCCCGGCAACCGCGGATCCGCGAGCTGTTCCTCGATACCGACCTCATTCACGCCGAAGGCATGCCGCTGGTGTTTGTTTCTCGCCTCTTGCACAAGGCGCCGGTTCCGGAGCGAGTCTGCACCACCGATCTTTTCCACGATGTCGCCGAGATCGCCAGACGGCGCGGTGCGCGCTTTTATTTCCTCGGTGCGACCAAATCGAGCATCGACACGGCCACCGAGCGCGTCCGCGCGCTTTACCCCGACCTCGATATTGTCGGCCACGATAGCGGCTATATGCACCGGGACGCGGACGAAGACCGGGTCATCGAGCGCATCAACGCCGCTCAACCGGACATCCTCTGGCTCTGGCTCGGGCTCGGTGCTCCAGCCGAACAATTGTTCGCCATGCGTCATCGCCGCCGGCTGCATGGCGTGGGGCTGATCAAGACCTCCGGCGGCTTGTTCGATTTCCTCTCCGGCAAAAACGCCCGCGCGCCAGGCTGGATGCAGAGCGCGGGCCTCGAATGGGCCTATCGCATGTATCTGGAGCCGCGCCGTCTGTCCGGCCGCTACCTCACGACCAAGCCGCATGCTTTGTTTCTGCTGCTCACGCGGACCAGCCAGACCAGCGAGCCGAACCAGGAAACAGGTCGGCGGAGCGTCCGATGATATCGAGCGCCACCGCGCCATGACCGGACGCTCGCCGCCTCAGGTGTGTTTCTGCGTGCCGACGTTCCGTCGTCCGGACGGACTGCGTAAATTGCTGGCGCATGTCGAGCAATTAACCTATGCCGGCCGCATCGAAGTCATCGTCGTCGACAATGACGCGGAAAGTCGCGCCGGCGCCGCGGTCGCGGAGGAGGTGTCGCGGACGTTCCGCTTTCCGCTGACCTGCCTCATCGAACCGCGCCGCGGTCATACCTACGCGTATGACCGGGCGTTTCTGAGCGCTTGCCGTCTGTCGCCGGCCCCCGACTTCATCGCCGTTCTCGATGACGACGAATATCCCGATCCGAACTGGCTCAGCGAGATGATTAGGGTGGCGCTGGAATACGACGTTGAAATCGTCGGCGGTCCGGTGTTTCCGGTCTTCGATAAACCCGATCATTGGCTTGCCAAAAGCGGGCTTTATGCGCCGACCCGCTTTGCCACCGGACGCGTGCCGATGATCTATGGCGCGGGAAGCATGCTGATACGGCGCGGCACGCTCGAGCAATATCTCGACGAGCCCTTCCTGCACGAATTCGCCTTCACCGGAGGAAGCGATGAAGAGTTCTTCTATCGTTGCCACAGGGACGGACACACTTTCGCCTGGGCCGACGAAGCCCACGTGTTCGAAACCACGCCGCCGTCCAGAACCACCGTCGGTTACCTGCTGCGGCGAATGTTCCGCAAGGGCACGGGCGCTACGCGCGTCGAGCGCAAATTCGTCGGGAATATCGGCGGCGCAGTGCGACGCTGGTGCAAAGGCATCGGCCTGATCGGTTCCGGCGCCTTGTTTTTGCCGTTCGCAGCCCTTGGCGGCCGCCGCGCGATCATGCGCAGTTTGATCCTGGCGGCCCGGGGGACCGGGCGCATCGCCGCGGAATTCGGCATTCTTTATGAGGAATACCGCTGATGTTGGTGCTTGCGTTGCAGACCCAGGATCCCAACACCGGCTCCCTGCCGGCGAGACTGACCGGCATGGCGTTGCGCTTCGTTGCACGGCAGTTTTGCAGCAAGCCGCTCGCTCTGCGCAACGCGCAGCCCATGGTGACGTTCACCTTCGACGATGTGCCCGCTTCGGCTTGCGAGGTCGGAGCGCGCATCCTCGAGCAACACGGCGCGCGCGGAACCTTCTATGTCGCCGGCGGAAGTTGCGGCACGGCAAACCCCGGCGGGTCGCCGCGCGCGTCGATCGATCAACTCAGGAAAGTGTGGGCGAATGGGCATGAGATCGGATGCCATACCTATTCCCATTCCGCGATCCGCTACATCAGCCTGCACGAGCTTGGCCTGGAGCTCGACCGCAACCAAGCCGCCCTGAAGAAGATCAACAGCAGCATCGTGCTGCGAAACTTCGCCTATCCCTATGGCGATATGTCGATCCGCACCAAACGCTATCTCGAGACCCGCTTCGACTCTTGCCGTTCCAGTCACGCCCGCATCAATACGACGGTCGCCGACCTCGGCGCGCTCAACGCTTGGCCGCTGCAGAATGCATCGCTCGATCGGGCGAAGATCGCCGAACTGATCGCGCAAACAGTGCAGAGTCGCGGGTGGCTGATTTTCCACAGCCACGATGTGGCGGAACAGCCGAGCGGGTATGGCGTGTCGCCCGATCTGCTCGAGTGGGCAGTCAGCACCGCAAAGCGGTCGGGATGCGCTCTGACCACCACCGCCGAGGGGCTTGAACTCATCGGCGGTGCAGCCCGGAAGGAGCGGCTGGCCGCCGCTACGTCCTAGAGCCATGCAGATGTCCCCCCAAATCACCGTCGTGATCGCCGCATACAACGCCGCGCGCTTCATCCGCGAGACGTTGGAAAGCGTTCTTGGGCAGAGCCTGCAGGACCTCGAGGTTATCGTGGTCGACGACGGCTCGACCGACGACACGCAACAGTTTCTGAGCTCATTTTCCGACAGCCGCTTGACGGTGCTTCGCCAGGACAACAACAGCGGCGTCAGCGTTGCCAGAAACGCCGGGCTTGCGCTCGCGCGGGCGCCTCACATTTTCTTTCTCGATGCGGATGACATTCTGGCCGCCGATGCCCTGTCGAAGATGGTCAATACGCTCGACAACAATCCCGACCATGTCGCGTGCTTCGGGCATCACATCAAAATCGCGGAAGATGGCTCGGACTTGTCGATGGGCTCTTACATTCGGTGGAAACTGCTCCCCACTGCCGACACGTTGCGCCATTTGATCGCGAAGAATTTCATTTGCGGCGCCATCTGCGTCAGAACCGATGCCGCCCGCGCCGTGGGCGGCTTCGACGCGACCCTTCGATTGGGCGAAGACTGGGAGTTCTGGTGTCGTCTGGCTTTGCTGGGCGATTTTGCGGCCATGCCGGACGATATCCTCCTCCTGTATCGGCAGCGCTTCAGCAGCGCGAACTATCGATTGCGAAAATCGCCCTTGCGGCCGAACCATCAGGCCCTCGACGTCATCTATTCCAACCCGGAGATCCGCGCGCGATTTTCGCTCAGCGAATTGCAACGCCGGCGGCGACTGGCGGAGATCGACGTATTCTGGGTCGGAGCGCGTAATGAATACGTTCAGGGCCGCATGGTCGGGTTTTTGAAGTATTTGACGATTGGTGCGCTCTGGTATCCCGACAGCGTTCTGCGGCCGCGCTTGGTCTATCTGTTTTTCCGCGGGCTGCAACAACCGAGTTACGACCGGCCGCGGCCGAACAATGGCCCCGCGCTGGAACGGTGCCTGTTCCTGCTGACGCCGAGCAAGGAGGCGTGCGCGGTCGAGAACTTCACGCAAAAGCTGGTAAGCGCGCTGCAATCACGCTACCCCGATCAGAGATACGAGATACTGCCCGTCTCGGGCCGCTTGCGCGATCTCCCTTCTATTTTTCGCGAGGTTGCCAAGGCTGACTGCATCGTTTTCAGCCTGCCGCTGGTGGCTTGGAAGAAACTATTGCTGATCCCGATTTTCATATTGCTGTTTGCAACCGTGATGCGCCGTCCGGTCAGCGTCTTCATGCACGAGTGGAAAGGGTTGCATTGGCTGCGCCGTCTCGCGCTCGGGCCCATCGTATTGCTCAGTCGGACCATTATCGTGGTCTCGCCATTCATATCCGAGCAAATTGCCAACGACCGCTGGCTTGGCAGAGCCGGAGCAAAGTGCCGGCTCGTGCCGCATCCGCCCACCGTTCTTCGTCCTAATGAGCGGCTCGTTACCGGGCGCATTCGCCAAATCCGTCGGGCCGCGAGCAATTCCGATGTCGTTATCGGCTGTTTCGGCTCGATCTACAAAGGCAAGGCGGCGACCGCGCTTCTCGACATTTGTGAGCATCTGAACAATCGCGGCGTCCGCGCCCTGATCGTTTTCATCGGCAGCTTCACCAAGTCGCTCGACAACTACGAGCAGGAGTTTTGGTCGAAGGTATCCCGGTTGAACATCAAGGACCACGTCATCGTCACCGGTTACATTCGGAGCGAAACCGAGCTTTACACGCTATTCGAAGAGATCGGAGCGTTCCTTTTCTTGTTCCCCGAGGGCCTGACGGCGCGCCGGTCGAGCGTCATCGCCTGCCTTCAATCCGATCGTCCGGTCGTCGTGCCGGCGCCGCGTTCGGCGACCGAATTCGCCCATCATGAGGGCTTTAACGCGCTCATCGAAAGCGGGGTGTTCTCGTTCATTCCGCCTTCAGCCGACCTGCGGGCGATTGCGGATCAGCTTCTCGCCGCCGCGAAGCAGGCGCCGCGCACCGCTCCGGTGATCGACGCCGACGCTTGGTGGCGTGCCGCTACGGCCGCGACCCGGACGGCGCTCCAGGAATCCGATCGTCCTTCGCTGGCCGCGGAAACCCATTGGGCGCCCGCGGAATAGCCAACGAAGCTGCGGTTTACTCGGCCGGCACGCTGCGCGGCCACAGAAACGACGCCACCGAAGTGCGAACGCCAGCTACGTCGAACAGCAACACCGCGCCGGCATAGGCAACACCGCCGCCGGCCAACACGCACAACAACGTCAGCGGACCATGCCCCGCCGATGCGGCTTTCGCCGCGTAGGTGACGGCCGCCATCACCGACGTCGCCGCCAAGACGCGCAGAATTCCCCGGCCATTCAGCGGAAGCTTGAATGCTCTTCGCGATAGCCCGATCCCGATCATGATGCCGAGCGCCTCGGCGATCAGCACGGCGGCCGCCGTTCCAAGCAACCCGAAGGCCAAAGTCAGGACGAACAAAAGAGTGATATTCAAGCCAAGGATCAAGACGTCATGAGCGACCTGGAGCAGCGGTCTTTCCCCCAACTGAAAACTGACCTGCAGATAAAACTGATTGACCGCGCCGCACATGCGACCGAGCGCGAGCAACGGCAGAAGCGCGGCGACGCTCGCCTGAAACTCGGTCCCGAGCAGCGTTCCGGTAACGACGTCGGCGGAAATCGCCAACCAGACCGTGACCGGAGCGATCAGCGCAAGCAGCAGTTCGAGTCCTTCTTTGAGGCGTTCGCGCGCCGCAACCGGTCCGGTTTCGGCAAGGCTGCGAAACGCCATCGGAAACATGACCGCCGCGACGCTCGTCGCCAGAACGCCGGTGAGCTGGCGGGTCATATCCGCCGTGAGCCCATAATAACCCGCCCCGCTTGGGCCGAGCAGATAGGCGACGCCTAGCCGGTCCAGCACGCTGTGCAGCGAAAAAGCCAGCGCGCCGAGTGAAAACGGCAGGCCGTAGCGGACGAATTGCGCCAGATGATCGGCCGACGACAATCGAAGCGGCTTGTCGGCGCTGCGCGGAAAGCTCAGGACATTGGCGAGCAAAAAGCTCGCGCCGATACCGATCAACAGTCCCAGCCCGCCAAATCCGAGTTCGATGGCAAAGTATCCCAGCGCCAAGCCCAACGTGCTGCGCGTGAGCGAAACGGCCGCGAACCGCAGCGGGTTGAGCTGCGCGCGGCTGAATTCCTGACTGATTTCGAACGCGGTGTACGACAACGACAGGAAAATGCTTCCGGCCAAAAAGCCGAAGCCGACGCCCGGACGGATGATAAGAACCGCAATCGGCGTCAGGCAGGCGATAAGCGCGGCCGTGCCGCCATAAGCAACGATGGCCTCAGCGCGGAAGTCGAGCTTGGGGAAACTCGCTTGGTAGCGCAAGACCGATTGACGGACCCAAGCGAAGAATACCGCGGAGACGATTGCGGCAATGCTCGAACCGATCACGTAGATGCCGTATTCGGCCGGCGACAGCAGATGCGTGTACAGGATCAGCGCGACAAAACCGACCAGCGCCGGCACCATGTAAGCGAACAGATAGATCACGGCGTGCGGACTGATCATCCCGCGAAACCTCGATTTTCGGCGCTCCCCTCCACCATGACGAACTCCGTCGCTATTGCGAAATCAACAGATGGAAGCCGACAGCCGACGCATTCTCATCGTGCAGACTTTATCAGCCATTGGGTTAATAACTCGGGTCTGCAGAACGGCTTCGCTCAGTAAGCGCCGTTAAGGTAATGCTGAATCGTATCGGCGATGACCCGATATCCTTCCTTGTTCGGATGCATGTCCGTGTGCGGGTAAGGATCGCGCTCGGCGGCATCCGCCTCCAGCGCGGGCAGCAGGTCGATGGCTTCGATATGATTTTGGTGCAGGAAGCCGGTTAACGTATTCCTTACCGCGTCTTCCTGATGAACCACGTCCGCGAGGCGCGGATATTTGTCGAGATCGCCGGCCCGCTCCAGGAGCTTGGTGTAGACGCGCTGCTTCGTCGGAATCAAAGCGACAATGAGCCGGAATGAGTTCTTGTCGGCCACGCTGCGCATATCCAGCAGGACCTTCTTGGTGATCTCCATCGCGGATTTTATCCGCGGATCGCCCAGGTCGAGAGAGGTGCCCTCGATGAAGACCACATTATGCTTGTCGTCGCGATACGCCATGACCTGGTCACGGTCGCGCGCCGGTCCGTTTCGCAGCTCACGCTCGCGGAAAAAATCGAACACCGGCGTCGTACTCAACAGCCCATACAATACGCTGTGCCTCGCCAGCCAGTCGCGAACGCCTCCGAGGAATTTATCCGACCGCGGCTGATACGCGAGCAGAGGCTTGCTGTCCGAGCCGGCCAGCTGTCCGTACACGCTCCAGTTCTTGTTGAAGCGCACTTCGTTGTACACGTCGATAAGATCGTTGCCGAGGTAAAAGCCGACGATGATCGTGTTCGGATGAAGCTTGATCGCTTCATGCTGCATCAAATACAGATATTGAATCGGGCCGTAGCCGCCGACGCTCATGTTGTAAACGGTCTCGCCGCTGATCCTGCCGAGCACTCTCGGCCATGAATCGCGCGCCTGCGCGGATATGCCGTAGGTCATCGAATCGCCGATGCAGACTATTTCGGCCGACTTGGGCACCTGCGTATTGCGGTAGCCCCAGGCGTCGTGACTACCGGAATTGCCCTCGACCCGGTAAAAGAGGAAATCGTCTTCGACGAGATTGGGAAGCAGATAATCCAGCGGGTCGACCACGACGCGCGCCATAAGCTCCGCCGCGAACACTGACACCAACAGCGATGCGGCGACGAGCAGCGAGTTGGTCAAGATACGCACGGCTTGCCTCGACTGTCTTTGGCGACTGTCCCCGCCGATCGCCCGATGGGGCAGCTATCGCTCGGCCGGCTAATCGAGTTCGAACTGGTTTTTGTAATCCAGCTTGAGCGCCGGATTCTGATCGCTCTTACGCAGCACGCAATTGCCGATGACGAGCAATTCGATTTCGTTGCCCATGAAGCAGCGGAAGGCGTCTTCCGGCGTGCAGACAATCGGCTCGCCACGCACGTTGAAACTGGTATTGACCAGCACCGGGCAGCCGGTCTTGTCCTTGAAACGCGAGATCAGCTTGTGAAAGCGCGGATTGGTGTCGGCGTGGACCGTTTGCACGCGCGCGGAATAATCGATGTGCGTGACGGCGGGAATATCCGAGCGCACCACATTCAGCTTGTCGATACCGAAGAGCACCTCTTCCTCATTGGTCATGCGCCGCCGCCTTTCGCGCTTTACGTCCGCGACCAGCAGCATGTAAGGCGAATCGACGTCGAGCTCGAACCAGTCGGAAACGTCCTCGCGAAGCACGGCGGGCGCGAACGGCCGAAAGCTTTCGCGGTATTTTATTTGCAAATTGAGCATTTTTTGCATGCTCGGCGATCGCGGATCACCGAGGATCGAGCGGGCGCCGAGCGAGCGCGGTCCGAATTCCATGCGGCCCTGGATCCAGCCGACCGCGTCGCCCATGACAAGGGCGTTCGCCGCCTGCTCGATCACCTCCGGATCGGAATGCACCTCGAAATGCGCACCGACCTGATTGAGGCGGGCTTCCACGTCGTGTTGCGCGAAAGCCGGCCCCAGGAAAGCTCCTTGCATCAAGTCGCGGCTGCCGTTGAGCTTGCGCTCCCGGCCGAGGAATTGGTGCCACACCGCCAGCGCCGCGCCTACCGCGCCGCCGGCGTCGCCCGCGGCCGGCTGCACCCAGATATTTTTGAAGGCCCCGTCGCGCAAAATCTTACCGTTGGCCACGCAATTGAGCGCGACGCCGCCGGCGAGACATAGATTTTCGAGGCCCTGCTCGCGCGCCAGCGAACGCGTGAGCCGCAGCATGACCTCCTCGGCCACCTTCTGGATCGAGGCCGCGACGTTCATATGGAAGGGCGTGAGCATATCCTTGTTCGGATCGCGCACCGGCGCGCCGAACAGATCGGCGAATTTCTGGTTGGTCATGGTGAGACCGGTACAGTAATCGAAATAAGACAGATCGAGCCGGAACGACCCGTCCTCCTTAAGATCCATAAGACGATCGAGAATGCGGTCGGCGAATTCGGGCTGGCCGTACGGGGCGAGACCCATCACTTTGTATTCGCCCGAATTGACTTTGAAGCCGAGGTAATAGGTGAAAGCGGAATAGAGCAGCCCAAGCGAGTGCGGAAAGTGCATCTCCTTCAGGAGCTTCAAGTCCTTGCCGCGGCCGACCGCGGTAGAGCCCGTGCACCATTCGCCGACACCGTCCATCGTGAGGATTGCGGCCTCCTTGAACGGCGAGGCGTAGAATGCGCTCGCGGCGTGACTGACGTGATGTTCGGTGAACAATAATTTGTTCTGCCAGTCGAAGTCGGGCGCGAATTTCTTCAGTTCGTCGCGAATGACGTTCTTCTGGAACAGCTTTTCGCGAATCCAGACCGGGATGGCGGCGCTGAAGGATTGAAAACCGCGCGGCGCAAACGCCACATAGGTCTCCAGCAAACGCTCGAACTTGATGAAGGGCTTTTCGTAGAAGGCGACATAGTCGACGTCGTCGAGCGTGATGCCCTCCTCCTCGAGGCAATAGCCGATGGCGGAAACCGGGAATCGCGCGTCCTGTTTCTTCCGCGTAAAGCGCTCTTCCTGCGCGGCGGCGACAATGCGGCCGTCGACAAGCAGCGCGGCCGCGCTGTCGTGATAGAACGCCGAGATTCCAAGGACCCGCATCAGAACAACGTATAGATGAACGGCGCAACGGCCGTGCCTTGAACGAGAACGATCAGGCCGCCGAAGACCACGAGCATGACCAGGATCGGCATCAGCCAAAATTTCTTGCGGACCCGCAGGAAATTCCAAAGCTCGGCAAGGATTGACATGATGTCACTCGCGTTGTGGTGGTGTTTTGCGCTTTCAGTACTGGTTCTTCATCGATTGCGCGTCCGGCGGCGACGCTTCCCGTTCGATCCAATAGCTTTTGAGATCGGGGCGGCGCTTCAGCGACAGTAAATCGCTGCCGCGCCGGCGCATGATCCAGGCGATCGGCGTGATGCAAAGAAAGAAAATTGCGCCCATCACCAGCGG
Organism: Xanthobacteraceae bacterium; assembly: GCA_031291475.1. Classification (GTDB taxonomy): domain Bacteria; phylum Pseudomonadota; class Alphaproteobacteria; order Rhizobiales; family Xanthobacteraceae; genus BOG-931. The sequence continues at coordinate 377,476 of JARLIY010000132.1, read as the reverse complement.
GCTCATCACCCGGTGCATCACATTGCCCAGCGCGAGCCAGGCGCGATTGGGCCAATGCAGGATTTGCGGCCGGACGAGGGCGGCGGCGGCGAAGACCAACGCAACGCCGAAGGCCCACCAGCGCGGCGACCCGTGATGCAGAAACGGGACGAACGCAATCGTAGTTAACGCCGCCGCGAAAACTAATCCAAAATTCCGGTCTGAGCTTTCAGGCCTTGGGCGCTCGATCTGCGGCTCGAGAACGTTAGCCATGAGATGGCTCTTTCATCAAAAATGACGGGTATTTCATTGCCTCCTAAGTGAAATGATTTAGCCTAAGTTTCCGTGGCTTTTGCAAAACGCTTTGGGCGTTGGTTAAGGCCCGGTTAATCGCCATCACTCAATGCCGACGATCGCCATGCGAACCTTCTCGGATCTTTTTTTCGCTCGGACCCGGTGCATCGACCCCAGTGTCGAAGCGCCGTCGGACGCCGCGGAAGGCAAGCACCCCGCATGAAGACAAAATCCCGCTCCGGCAGGCTCGTCGCAAACCTCTTGATCGTCGCCTTGACCACAGTGCTGACGATGGGAGCGCTTGAACTGCTCGTTCGCGCCTTCGTCACCGTGCGCAATGTGGGCCCCGCCTTCACGGTCTACGATCCGATCTACGACAAACGATTGAAAGCGGACCTTCACGCCACCCGCATTGCTCCGGAGTTCCGCTTCCGGATCAACACCAATTCGCTCGCGATGCGCGATCCGGAACCGACAAAACCGGTGACCGACGGAATCGCGTTCGTCGGCGACTCCTTCACCATGGGTTACGGGGTCGAGGACAACGAAGCTTTTCCCGCCATCATTCGCGCCGCGCTGCAACGCCGTGACGTGACCGTGCCGGTGCTCAACACCGGGATGGGCAACAACGGAAACGGCAGATGGGTTAAATTCTTCGAGCACGACGCGGCGAAACTTCGCCCGCGCATCGTCGTCTTCCAGGTCATGGCGAATGACTTCGACGACAACCTCGCAGAGCATCTTTTTGAGCTCGACGGCAAGGGCGGACTGCGCGAGCTGCCGATACCTCGCCCCGGCATCGCACGAAAGATGCAAACTCTGATCGATGACGTGCCGGGTCTGTCCTATTCCCGTCTGGTCGGTCTCGCATCGATGGCCGTGGAAGCGATGGAAGCCGGCGCGTCCACCGAATCCCTCGGTGACGTGCAGCCGGGCGATGACCTCACATTCGCCCTTGTCCGCACCGCAGTCGACAAAGCGCGGGCGACGGGCGCCGACGTGATCGGCGTGCTTGTCGGGCTGACCGGGGAAAGGCGCGCGAAAATGACCGAGATTTTCCGGCAGCGAGGGCTGACTTGCATCGATACTCCGAACAAAAATGATGCGCCCGATTTGTATTTCAAAGTGGACGGCCACTGGAACGCGGCCGGCCATCGGCGCGCCGCCGAACTGATACTGCCGCAAATTCTGCGCCGCCTCGATCAGTCGCAGAAGGGCGTGGAATAGATCGCTTTCTCTCTCATCCACACAGGCATGACGTGAGCCGGACACCGCAACCCTGTCTGACGAGACGCTCCGCCCTGCTCGGGCTGGCAAGCGTTGCGGTCGGATCGCCTACGATCATCGTACGGCCGCTCCCCGCCGGGGCCGATCCCAATCTTGAATCGGCGCCGCCGCTGCGCAGGCATTCACGCGTTTCCGGCATCAGATACGGATGTGCTGGCGCTGCTCCGAGCGTCCAAGACGATCGCATGCTGCTGGAAAGATTTGCAACCGAGGCAAACATCTTTGTCCCGGAAAGCGCGTTGAAATGGAACCAGACGGAGCCGCAACCGGGACAGTTCGACTTCGTCGAGGGCGACAGCATCGCCGCCTATGCGGCGCGCAAACAAATGGTGGTGCATGGGCATACGCTGGTCTGGTACGCGGCCATCCCGCAATGGGTCTCGCAGCTCACGTCCGAGCAAGAGGCCAAGGCCGCGCTGGAGCGCCATATCGCCGTCGAGGTTTCGCGATATCGCGGTAAAATCTGGGCCTGGGACGTCGTCAACGAGCCGATCGAGCCGGACGATGATCTCGAAAACAGCTATCGCAATTCAGTGTGGCTCCGCAGTCTCGGCCCGAACTACATAGATTTGTCGTTCCGCTTGGCGCGCGCCGCCGATCAGCGTGTGCCGTTGGGCTTGAGCGAGTACGGCATTGAATATGCGACGAGGACATCGCGCCGCCGCCGGCAGGCCCTGCTGACTTTGCTGCAAAAGCTGCGCGATCAAAACACGCCGATCGATTGCCTGGCGTTGCAATCGCATCTCGATGCCGGTCAAGTTCTCGATCATGTCGAGCTGACGAGCTTCCTGCGCGACGTGGTCAAGCTCGGCTACCGGCTGCTGATCACGGAACTGGACGTCAACGACGTCAAGATTCGCGGCACGGACCGGGAGCGCGATGCCGCCGTGGCGCGCCATCTCGATGAATATCTCGACATCGTATTTTCGGTGCAGCGGCCGATGTCGATAGCCACATGGGGTTTGAGCGACCGCTCCACGTGGCTGCGTGAATTTTACAAGCGGGCGGACGGATCGCCCCTGCGGCCGCTGCCGCTCGATGCCGATCTCAATCGAAAGCCGATGTGGGCGGTGCTAGCCCGCTATATGGCGCAATGACGGCACCGCGGATCGGGCGCCGGTTCCGCTTACGCTCCGCAGCGCATCACCTATGGTCGCGATTTCGCAGCCTAAATTGCGGGCGCTTTGCAGCGTGAATTCCAGTAGATCGGGCGATACTCCGAACCGGCTCGGCCTCTCCTCCACGTCGTGACTGGTGAAGACAAGCCATCCGTTCCGCCGCACGGTTTCGCCGACGATGTTCGCGATGCCTTGACGGTCGATCGAGGCGTTCTGCAGTTCGCAGGTCTTCAACGCGCCAAGGTCGGCGGCGCCGCAATTCACGCCGGGGACGAGAGAGCGGCAGCTATCGAAGCGTGCTTGCAGATAACGCTTGGCGCCAAACGACAGATCGCCGTACGGATAAGCGAAGTTGCGAACGGTCACGCGGCGATCGAGGCCATGCAGGAACGAGCGATTGCGCTCGAGCTCGGCGGCGAGCGCCTCGTGACCGATGCCGGCAACGTCGGCGTGAGAGAAAGTGTGGCAACCGATTTCGTGGCCGGCTACGCAAAGAGCGCGCAGCTGATCGACGCTCGCCAGCCGGCCGCCGGGGCTCGCGCGGCCGCATCCTCCGCCGGAAATGTAGTAGGTTCCGCGCGCCTGATGGCGTTCGAGCAACCGCGCTCCGGTCTCGCAGGCGGACGCCGGCGCATCATCGAACGTGAACGTCACCACCGGCGCGGCATTGCGCATCGTTAATGTTTTCGTGGCGATATTTCGCGCCAAAAGTCGCGACAGCTTGCGGCGCATTCGCGCAAGCCCGAATGGGCCGTAATGCTCGGGTCGCGGAAGCGCAAAACCCCCTATGACGTCGTCGGACGTAGCCAAATCGCAACCCTCTGCCGAGGCGCTCTGCTCGATACTGCCGGGACGGCGATGCTTATATCGGAGTTTCATTAAGCGATCTTTGATCGTTAACGGACAGGATTTGGCCGTTGCGGTTAAGGCCGCCGCTGCCTGCCGCGGTAGCGTTAACGATAACTAGTAGGACCCCTGCCACCGGGTCCGCCTTATACATGGCCCCGGCGAGCGAGCGCGAACAAGACAATGTACGAGACCATCGACAGCACGACCCGCGCCACCATCCTGCTGCCACCGGACGTACTGGCGAAGTTCGATGAATTGGCGAGCAGGATCGAGGCGCGAAGCCTGATCGTCTGGGGCGAGCACTGCTCGGAATGCGCTTATCCCAGCTGTTATACGTCGTGCGCATTTTACACGCCGCGCCGGGATGGTCATTGCCGTCGCTTTGCCAACGGCATCGAACAGGCGGCAGTCGGCGCCGTCGCGCTCGGCCGGATTAAATTCCGCAAGTGGCCCAAGCTGGAAGGGACGGGCTCCGTCCAGCTCCTTCCGGTGCGAGCCGCACGTTTTCGCGAACGTCTGGACCGTTTTGCTTCCTCGCTGATCAACACGATTGCGCCTTCGCGCGCGATCTACGCCCGATTCGCCAGACATTGGAATCGGTGGAAAGCCACCCCCTTAAGCGCTTCGCGCCCGGAGCGCATCGACGGATTTGTCGTTGAAGCGTGGCTTGAATCGGGTCCGCCGCTGCCTCTGACGGTCACTTTCGTCGACGCCAGCGAGAATGGACTGCTGCAGTCGGGCTTCGATCTGCAAGTCGGCTACAACCGTTTTGAGTTGCCATACGCCGAGATCGCCGCGCTGGTCGATCTGCGCAAACCGTTTCTCATTCAAATCGAACCCGTCGGCGACGCGATCGATCGCGAGATCACTTTCGGATTGATCGATTTTGCTCGCTTCACGCCTCAGCGTGTCGCAGACAAGAGCGGCAAGACGCCGCTTGCCGGCAATGCGAAGTCCGCGCGCAAAACGCGCACCGCCAAATGCGTCGTGTGGGACCTCGACGATACGCTCTGGCGCGGCACGCTTGCCGAAGACGGCCACGAGTCCCTGACCATCGACCCGGTCGTCCTGGCTACCATTGTCGAACTCGACCGGCGGGGTATCCTTCAGTCGATCGCCACCAAAAACGATCCCGACGCCACGCTCGCGGCGCTGGAGGCGTTAAAAATTCGCGATTATTTTCTGTTTCCTCAGATCGGGTGGGATCCCAAAAGCGTCTCGATCAAGCGCATCGCCGAGCTGCTCGACATCGGGTTGGATACGTTCGTCTTCATCGACGATCAGCCGTTCGAGCGCGGCGAGGTCGGCGAGACGCTCTCCGAAGTGACCGTGCTGCCGGCGAGCGATATCCCGACTTTGCTGACAAGCCCGCTATTCGACGTGCCGGCAACCCCGGAAAGCGCCAAGCGGCGCGCCATGTACCGGACCGAGGAACGTCGCCACGCAAGCTTTGCCGGTTCGGGCGCCGACTACCTGACGTTCCTGCGCCAATGCCGAATCCGCCTGGAAATTTCCGACCTCTCCGGGAGCCAAGCGGAGCGGGCCTATGAACTTTCGCAGCGCACCAATCAGCTCAATGTGTCTGGGACCAAGTATTCCCGCGACGATATCCAGGCGCTGATGATGCCGTCTTCGAAGTACCGAGCCTACGTGCTGCGCTGCGAAGACCGTTTTGGCGACTACGGCATCATCGGAATGTGCGTCGTCGATCACCAATTGGCGCGGCTGCAGTCGTTCATGATGAGCTGCCGGGTCCAGCGCAAGCGGGTCGAGCAGGCGTTTTTTGCCTGGCTGTCGCGGGAGTTGAGCGCCGATCGCCCGGGCGGCACCATCGCGGTCAACTACCAAAAGACTGAGCGCAACCAAGCGGTTGTCAAAATGCTCAAGCAGCTCGGATTTGAGTATCGCGCCGATAATGCCAATAAAGGCACATTCGTCAGATTGCTCGTCTTGCCGATCGGCGAAGACGACATCGTCGAGGTCGTCGACCTCACCACCGCGCGGTTTCACGAATTGAGCCGTTAACCTTTCATCTACCTGTCACATAGCCCGCGCAAAGTTGGGGCCCTTTCGAGCAAATGACGGCCCTCCATGAGTGAAGCCGCCATATTACCCGGCTCTATAGAACCCGCAGCCCGTAAGGGTCCGGACCTTAGCGGCGCCATTAATCCACTGACCGGCATTATCTTCGGGGGCGTTATCGCGGCCGTCCTGTTATTCGTCGCCTACAGCATCTACACCGACATCGACGCCACCGGCGCCAAAGTTACGAGTTACGCGCCGTTTTTCCTTCTCTTTGTCGCGCTGCTGATTGCGCTCGGCTTCGAGTTCGTCAACGGTTTTCACGATACCGCCAACGCCGTGGCGACCGTGATCTATACGCGTGCGCTGCCGGCGAACTTTGCCGTGGTTTGGTCGGGCCTGTTCAATCTGGCGGGGGTTTTGACCTCCTCTGGCGCCGTCGCCTTCGGCATCATCTCGCTGCTTCCTGTCGAACTGATCCTGCAAGTCGGCAGCCACGCCGGCTTCGCCATGGTCTTCGCCCTCTTGATCGCGGCCATCTTCTGGAATCTCGGAACCTGGGCCTTCGGCCTGCCGGCTTCCAGCTCGCACACCCTGATCGGCTCGATCATTGGTGTCGGCATCGCTAACGCGCTGCTACACGGCCGCAGCGGCACGTCGGGGGTCGATTGGGCGAAAGCCAAGGAAGTGGGCGAAGCGTTGCTGCTTTCGCCGCTGTTCGGTTTCGCGCTGGCCGCGGCCTTGTTGCTGCTGCTGCGGTCCATCATCCGCATTCCGGCGCTTTATGCCGAGCCGAAAGGCGATCAGCCGCCGCCCTGGTGGATTCGCGGCATCCTGATCCTGACCTGCACCCTGGTGAGCTTCTTCCACGGTTCCAACGACGGCCAGAAGGGCATGGGCCTGATCATGCTCATCCTGATCGGAACCGTGCCGACCGCCTATGCGCTCAACCGCGCCTTGCCCGACAACCAGTTGCAAATTTTCGCGACGCGGTCGCAGGCCGCGAGCACCGTGATCGAGCAAAAGGCGTCGGGCTTTAGCGTGCTCGGCAATCCGCGTCCGGCTGTAACCGCCTATGTCGCCAGCCACAGCATCAATGAGGGCACTTATCCCTCGTTGGCCGTGCTGGTGCGCGATATTTCCGACCAAGTCACCAAATACGGCTCGCTTGCCAGAATGCCGGTCGATAGTGTTGGCAACGCCCGCAACGACATGTATCTCGCCTCGGAAGCGATCCGCTTCCTCATGAAAGACAAGGAGAGCGACCTCACCCCGGACCAAGTGAGAACGCTGAATTCGTACAAGCTTTCGCTGGATGCGGCGACCAAGTTCATCCCGACCTGGGTCAAAATATCGGTGGCGATCGCGCTCGGCCTCGGAACGATGATCGGCTGGAAACGCATCGTCGTCACCGTCGGCGAGAAAATCGGCAAGACGCATTTGACCTATGCGCAAGGCGCCTGCGCCGAGATCACCGCCGCCGCGACGATCGCCGCCGCGGACATTTACGGATTACCGGTATCGACAACGCACGTGCTATCGTCAGGTATCGCTGGCACCATGGCGGCGAACGGCTCCGGACTGCAGCTCTCGACCATCCGCAATATCGCGCTGGCGTGGGTGCTGACGCTGCCGGCAGCCATGGTCATTTCCGGCACGCTGTACTGGGCATTCTCGGCAATCTTCTAAAGCGCATGAAATAACGCAGACTGCTGCACCTCCTCACAAGAGTGCCGGAATTTCCGGCGCTCTTTTTTTGCGCGGAACCGCCGGCATGCGTGTTCTTGTTCCATCACATTCTTGAAACGGAACCTTGTCGCAAAAATCGGAACAACATTCTTCCCCTTCGCGTTTTCCACTAAGTGGGTGAACTTAACGAGCCCGCGATGGAGGCTAATGATGAAGAAACTCGCAATTGGGCTTGTTGCCGCGGGCACGCTTTTCACCGCCACCGCGGTGCCGGCCATGGCTCAGATTGGCGTCTATGCTGGGCCGGGCGGCGTTGGCATCGGCGTCGGCGCGCCGGGTCCTTACTATTATGACGGGCCAGGGCCGTATTATCCGGGCTACTACGATTACGCCGGGTTGCATGAAAGCCTCGTTGCAGCGCACAACTGAAAAACTCGAGTGGTAGACACTGTCTTGTGAAGAGATCGCCCGGCTGCGGCAATGCTTGTTTGTGGCCTTAAGGCCGCGACTTTGTCATGATGCTGCGGGTGGAAACTTCGCGGCCTCCGTCATAGGTGCGCGGCCCGCGGTCCGATTGAACATACGTTGAGGGAGGCATCCATGGCTCTTTCACATCTTCTGGTCGGCGCAAGCTCGCATCCGGTAAGCCCAACGATCCGTCGCGTAGGACCAGCCGACTTGTTTCAGGCGCTCGCGCTCGGGTTCGACGATTTTGCCGCGATGCCAAGCCACGCCGTGTTTTTGTGCATCATTTATCCGTTGCTTGGCCTGTGGCTCATATCGCTCGCCTCGGGCTATTCCATGTTGCCGCTTGCGTTTCCGCTCGCCGCCGGCTTCGCCCTCATCGGACCGTTTGCGGCAATCGGGCTCTACGAACTGAGCCGCCGACGGGAAGCCGGGCTCGACACCTCGTCCAGTCATGCCTTCGACGTGCTGTACTCGCCTTCGTTCGGCGCGATCCTCGCGCTGGGACTGCTGCTCATGGCGATCTTTCTGATTTGGCTCGCGGTCGCTCAAGAGATCTACACCGCAGCCTTCGGCTATGCGGCGCCGGCCTCGATCGGCGAATTCGCCAACGATGTATTCACCACATCCGCCGGATGGACGCTGATTGTTGTCGGCACCGGCGTCGGCTTCCTGTTCGCCGTAGTGGCGCTGACGATCGGCGCCGTTTCCTTTCCGCTGTTGCTCGATCGTGACGTTGGCGCGGCGGTCGCACTTTTCACTTCGATCCGCGTAGTCGCCGCCAATCCGCTGACGATGGCATTGTGGGGCTTCATCGTCGCCGCGTTGCTGGTGATCGGCTCGCTGCCATTCTTCCTCGGCCTGACCGTGGTGATGCCGGTGCTCGGCCATGCGACCTGGCATCTCTATCGCAAGGCGGTCGAGCCTGATCTTGCACCGCATCCGGATGACCGGCCGCCTGACCGCGGCCGCCGGTATGCCGCGGATTTTCCAGCCTCCCTCTTCCCGACGCGTCGCGCGTAACGCCTTTCGGCACCGCCACGGCGCTTGCGCACCGGGATAATGCGGGCGACCGCCGGGACGAAACCGGCGGCGTTCGCGCTTTTGTCAGCGCGCCAGTTTGTCCGCGCGCGGCGAACGCTTATCATGCGCCCAACGATCGGGGGCCACTCCGGGCCGCGGGTGAACGCGGCAAATCAAGGAGCGGGGACGAGGGGGAAGCAGCTCCATGCTGGACGACCTGCTGCAGCGCAAGCCCTATAACGCGGTTACGGATTTCGTCGATACGCCGGTGGCGCGCGGCCTCGGCGAAAAAATCGCCTTCATCGATGCGGATCGTTCGCTCACTTACGGCGAGCTGCAAGCGCGCAGCTGCCGGTTTGCCGCGGCGCTCCGCGATCTCGGGCTGCGCCCGGAAGAGCGGCTCGCGCTGCTGCTGTACGACACCGTGGATTTTCCGGTCGCGTTCTGGGGCGGTGTGCGCGCCGGTATCGTGGTGCTGCCGCTCAATACGCTGCTCACCGCCGACCAATACGCCTACATCCTCGGTGACAGCCGCGCCTCGGCCATCGTCGCGGCGGTCCCGCTCGCCAAAGCGCTTCTGCCAATTCTCGATCGCCTGCCGCGGCTGCGCACCGTGATCCTGGTCAACGCCGGCGCCGACGAGCAGGCCGCGTTCGCCGACAGCGGCCGCGACGTGCGCGATTTCAGCGATCTCGCGGCGCGCGGATCGTCAACTGTGTTCAAGGCGCCGACGCTGTCCGATGAGGTTGCGTTCTGGATGTACACGTCCGGCTCGACCGGCGAGCCCAAGGGCGTCAAGCACATCCACACCACGCTGATGGCCGCGGCGCGGCTGATGGGGCAACGCGTCCTCGGCGTGCGCGAGGATGACGTCGTGTTCTCGGCGGCAAAGCTGTTCTTCTCTTACGGCATGGGTAACGCCATGGCGTTCCCGATGTCGGTCGGAGCGACCACCCTGCTGCTGCCGCGGCGGCCGACGCCCGAGGCGGTGTTCGAGATCATGCGCCAGCACCGGCCGACGCTCTTCTTCGGCGTGCCGACGCTCTATGCGTCGCTCTTGGCGCATCGGGACATGAACCGCGGCGCCGGCTCCGACCGTCTGCGGCTGGCTATCTCCGCCGGCGAAGCCCTGCCGGCACATCTCGGCGAGCGCTGGCGCGCCCTGGCGGGTGTCGATGTACTCGACGGCATCGGCTCGACCGAGATGTTCCAGACTTTTCTCTCCAATCAGCCCGGCGCGGTGCGTTTCGGCACCACCGGCAAGGCGGTGCCCGGCTACGAGCTCAAAATCGTCGACGAGGAGGCCCACGAAGCTGCCGACGGCGAGATCGGCGAACTCATCGTGCGCGGGCCGACCGCCGGCGAGGGCTATTGGAACCAGCGCGGAAAAAGCCGCCGCACCTTTGTCGGCGAATGGACCTATACCGGCGACAAATTTTTCCGCGACGCGGACGGCTATTACCATTATTGCGGGCGCACCGACGACATGTTCAAGGTCAGCGGCATGTGGGTGTCGCCGTTCGAGGTCGAGGCGGCGCTCGCTTCGCACGAAGCGGTGCTCGAAGCCGCCGTCATCGGCAAGGAAGACGCCGACGGCCTGATCAAGCCGAAGGCCTTCATCGTGCTGCGCGACGGCTATGCGCTCGACGACGGCTTGCTCGAAACTTTGCGGGTGCACGTGAAAACCTGCGCCGGCCCGTGGAAATATCCGCGCTGGATCGACATCCGCCCCGATTTGCCGCGCACGGCGACCGGAAAGATTCAGCGGTTCAAATTGCGCGAATTGGAGTCGTAGGCCGTCACAACACGAATAATTTTTGCGCGAGCCGCCGTGCCAGCACGCCGGCGACGCGGCGGCGATAATGGCCGGGCGTGAACGTCGTTTTCATCGCCATGATCTGGTCGCGCACCAGCGCGTCGAGGCCGGCGAATACGCGCGCGTCGAGCGGCCCGCCGCACAGTTTGTCGGTTCCGGAAAGCCGCACCGGCCGCGGATTGGTGCCGGTGAAGGCGACGCGCAGATCGGCGAGCGTGTCGCCGTCGCGTCGCAACGCCACGGCGACGCCGGTGACCGGATATTCGATCGACTTGCGGATGCGGATCTTGTCGTAGGCCGAGCGCAGGCCGGGCGTATTGTGGGCCTTGACCGCGACGATCACCTCGCCGTGCCGCAGCGACAGGAAGAATTTGCCGTCGCCGCGGGTTTCCGTCACCGGCTCGTCCTGGCGCGCATAGCCGATATAGAGATCGGCGAGCGGCATCGTCCGCCGTCCTGCGGGTCCGGCAACGTCGATCTCGGCGTCGAGCGTGAGCAGCGCCGGCGCGAGGTCGCCGCTGAACGTGGCGAAGCACACGCCGCGGCTTTTCGGCGCCACGTGGCAGATTTCGCCGGTGGTCTTGAGGCAGTGATGGTTGGCCTCGCGCCACCACTCGCTCTGATTGTAGAAAATGCAGCGGGTGTCGAGCGCGAGATTGCCGCCGACCGTTCCCATGTTGCGCTGGGTGGGACCGGCGATATGGCCGGCGGCCTGCGCCACAACCGGATAATGCCGCGCCACGCCTGCATGCGCGGCAAGCGCGGCAAGCGTCGCCGCCGTGCCGATTTCGAGCCCGCGTACATCCGCCTTGATGTCGCGTAATTCGCGCACGCCATTGATGTCGATGAGCACCGGCGGGGCGACGATGCCGCGCCGGATGTTGACCATCAAGTCGGTGCCGCCGCCAAGCACGCGGCCGTCTGGAAAAGCGGCGCGCGCTTCGATCAACTCGGCGAGCGTCCGCGGGCGGACGAGATCGAAGGACGGCAACGCATCCATCAGGCGCCGCCGTTGCCCTTGCGGCCCCGCGCGCGCTTTTCGAGCGCGGCGAAAACGCGGTCCGGCGTCACCGGCAAGTCGTTGAAGCGGAGCCCCGTGGCGTCGGCGATGGCGTTGGTCAGCGCCGGCAGGAACGCCGCCAACGAGCCCTCGCCGGCTTCCTTGGCGCCGAACGGCCCATGCGGGTCGTTGCTTTCGACGATGCCGACCTCGATCGGCGGCGAATCCTGGATCGTGGGCACGCGGTAATCGAGCATATTGGCCGTGAGCATGAGGCCTTGGTGATAGGCCGCTTCCTCGCTCATCGCCTGGCCCATGCCCATCCACACCGAACCCTGCACCTGGCCCTCGACGGAAAGCCGATTGAGCGCCTTGCCGCAATCGTGCGCCACCCAGACCTTGTCGACGGTGACCACGCCGGTCTCGTCGTCGACGCTGACTTCGACCACCTGCGCCGAGTAGCTGTAGCCCATGGTGCCGCCGATCGCGGCGCCGCGATATTTCTTGCCGCCGTGCGATTCGGGGATGGTCGAGTAGTTTCCGGTCACGGTGATGGTGCCGGTATCCTTGAGCGCTTCGGTGACCACCTCGTTGAAGGCCAGTCCCTTGTCCTGCACGCCGGCGCGGTAGAGTTCGCCCAGGCACTCGATCTCGCCCGGCTTGGCGTCAAGCTTACGCGCCGCCGCCGCGATCAGCACGGCCTTGAGATTGTTCGCCGCATCGATCGCGGCGTTGCCGACCATGAAAGTGACGCGCGAGGAATAGGAACCGTTGTCCTTCGGCACCACGTCACTGTCGCCGGTGACGATGCGGATGCGGGACAGATCGAGCCCGAGCACCTCGGCAACGCTCTGCACGAGGACGGTGGAGGAGCCCTGCCCGATCTCGGCGGCGCCGGTGAGCAGCACGATCGAACCGTCGAAATCGAGCTTGAGCTTGACCGTGGCATGCGGTTCGCCGGTCCAGTTTACCGGCTTTGAGGCGCCGCTGATGTAATGCGAGCAGGCCATGCCGAGCCCTTTGCGGATATGGCCCTTGCTGCGCGCGAGCTTGCCTTTGCGCGTCTTCCAGCCGCTCTCGCGCTCGACCCAATCCAGGCATTCCGGCAAGCCATAGCTGTTCACCATCAGGTCGTTGTCGGTGAAGTTCGGGACGGCCGGCAACAGGTTGACGCGGCGCACGGCAAAGGGATCAAGCCCGAGCGCGCCCGCCATGTCGTCGAGCAGGCTTTCGAAGGCGAAACGGATATCGACGGTGCCATGGCCGCGAAACGCGCCGCAGGGCGGCGTGTTGGTCAGCACGCGCTTGCCGACATATTTGACGTTGTGCAGATCGTAGATCGCGTACAGCATCGAGCCGGCATAAAGGATGGTGACCACGCCGTAGCCCGAATGCGCGCCGCCGCGCTGGATGCATTCGCATTCGACGGCGGTGATGCGCCCGTCCTTGCGCATGCCGAGCTTGAGGCGAATGTCGGTTTCCGGCCGGCCGCGATGGGTAATAAATGTCTCTTCGCGATTGACCACCAGGCGCACGCAGCCGCCGGCTTTGCGCGCCAGGAGAGCGGCGATCAGCTCGACGTTAAGCGTCTCGGTGCGGCAACCGAAGCCGCCGCCGACATGCGGCTTGATCACGCGGATGCGGGACATGTCCATGCCCAGGATGTGCGACAGCATGAGGTGCACGTAGTAGGGCACTTGGGTCGAGGCATGCACCGTGATGCGGTCGCGTTCGGCGTCGTAGTCGGCGACCGCGGCGTGCATCTCCATCTGGTTCTGGCAGACCTCGGCGCAATTATAGGTGCCTTCGCGCACCAAATCGGCGGCGGCGAACGCGACTGCGACGTCGCCGAGCTCAAAAAAAACATCGCGCTCGATATTCTTCGGCCGGTGCTTGTGCAATTCGATGGCGTTGGGGGCCATCGCGGCACCCGCGGTATGATAAGCGGGAAGTTCGCGGACCTTGAGCTTGATGCGCTTGAGCGCCTCTTTTGCCGTCGCGTCATCGACGGCGGCGACGGCGGCTAACGGCTCTCCGCAATAACGCACCCGCTCGCGCGCCAGCGGATATTCCGTGCGGGCGATCGGCAGCACGCCGAAGCCCTTGTCGCAATCGGCCCCGGTGACGATCGCCTTGACGCCGGGCAATTGCAGCGCTTCGGAAACATCCACGTCCAGGATTTCGGCGTGTGAATAAGGGCTGCGAAGGATGCGTCCGGCCAGCATTCCCGGCACGATGAAATCGGCCGTGTATTTGGCCCGCCCGGACACCTTCTCCGGTCCGTCCACTAGCGGCACATAGCCGCCGATGTTATGCGCGGGGACGATCTCGTTCATTTCAGATGTCCGCTCCGCTTACGCCGGATGCCCGTTTCGCTCACGGTGAGACGCCGGCGGCGTGAAGCTCGGCCGCATGCATCACCGCTTCGATGATTTTCACATAGCCGGTGCAGCGGCAGATGTTGCTGCCTAATGCTTCGCGGATCTCATCTTCGCTCGGCCGCGGATTCCGCCGGAGCAAGCCGGCGGACGCCATGATGAATCCCGGCGTGCAATAGCCGCATTGCGAACCGAGCTTCTCATGGAAGCCGCGCTGCACCGCGGACAAGCGGCCGTCGCTGACCAGCGATTCGACCGTGTCGACGCGCGTGCCGTCGGCGAGCGCCGCCAGCGTGAGACATGAAAGGCGCGGCTCGTCGTCGATGAGCACGGTGCAAGCACCGCACTCGCCGCCGTCGCAGCCCGTTTTCGTTCCGGTGAATCCGACGTATTCCCGCAAATAGTCCAGCAGCAAAACGTTTTCAGCTATCGCATCGCTGCGGGCGCGGCCGTTGAGCGTGAGCTGAAGAATGCGCGCCATGCGGGCCTATCGGCGGCTTTTCTGTTTATGCCGATTTTAATATCAGCATCCCCTGCCGCGTTCAAATCGGATGGGGGTCACGCGAGCCAGTATTTGTCGTGCGTGTTCACGGCACCTGAAAGCGCGTGATGACCTCCTCGGGGACGGGCTGCGCCTTGATCTGCAACGGGTCGGCGGCATGACGCTTGGCCCATACGCGAGTCTCGAGGCCCTCGACCGCAAGGCTGCCGCTCACCGTCAGCCGGTGCTCGATGTCGAAGCTCGAGCGGCGGAACTCTCTCACCCGCGAGGAAAGCTCGACGACATCTCCGAACCGGGCGGGCGCAAGGAAGCGTGCGCTGGCATCGACCAGCGGAATGCCGATGATGCCGAAGACGCCGGCGAGGTCGGCCGGCCGCACGCCAAGCGCCTTCTCGAACAGCGCCCACGTCCCCCAGTCGAAGAATTCGAAGAAGCGGCTGTTGAACACGTTCCCCGCCGGGTCGCAGTAGCCCCATTCGATCGTGAATTGTCGCCGGTTGACGAAACTGGCCATGAGCCCTGTTTTTCAGGATTGGCGGCGAAGCGCAATGCACTCGAGGCCTGCCCAATATTTAAACAGTATTCTCTCGGTATTTTTATGTTGCAGCCTAAAAAATAGGCGACATTGGGCTCGGAATCGGATTCAAAATGGGCGCAAGTCGCATTGCGCTATTGTCCGCCTAGTTGAATCTTGCCCTGAAACCAAGGGATTAGCATCAGTGATTGTTTGGCACGCTCCTTGCGATTTGCCGCTCGCGTAACGGCGCCCTGCCGGATACGCGCGTCAAACAGAGGACATCGCGATGCTCAACTCCATTGGCGTGGTCGCACGGCGACCACGGGGCCGCCGCTGGCTTGCCGCCGCGGCTGGTCTTGCCCTTGGCCTAACGGCGGCACTGCCCGCCCAGGCTCAGGATACGATCAAGGTCGGCATTCTCCACTCGTTGTCCGGCACGATGGCCATCAGCGAAACGACGCTGAAGGACGTGGTGCTCATGCTCATCGAAGAGCAGAATAAGAAGGGCGGCGTGCTCGGTAAGAAGCTCGAAGCCGTCGTCGTCGATCCGGCCTCGAACTGGCCGTTGTTCGCGGAAAAGGCCCGCGAGCTGATCAGCAAGGATAAAGTCGCCGTCGTGTTCGGCTGCTGGACGTCGGTGTCGCGTAAATCAGTGTTGCCGGTGTTCAAGGAGCTCAACAGCCTTCTGTTCTATCCGGTGCAGTATGAGGGCGAGGAGAGCGAGCGTAACGTGATCTACACCGGCGCAGCGCCGAACCAGCAGGCGATCCCTGCCGTCGATTATCTCGCGAGTTCCGAAGGCGGCTCGGTGAAGCGTTGGGTGCTCGAAGGCACCGACTACGTCTATCCACGCACCACCAACAAGATCCTCGAAGCTTACCTCAAGGACGTGCTCAAGGTGAGCCCCGACGACATCATGATCAACTACACGCCGTTCGGCTTCTCCGACTGGCAGACCGAAGTCTCCAAGATCAAGGCGTTCGGCTCCGCGGGCAAGAAGACTGCGGTGGTCTCCACCATCAACGGCGATGCCAACGTGCCCTTCTATAAGGAACTCGGAAACCAGGGCATCAAGGCGACCGATATCCCGGTGGTGGCGTTCTCGGTCGGCGAAGAAGAGCTCGCCGGTCTCGACACCAAGCCGCTGGTCGGCCACCTCGCCGCCTGGAACTATTTCGAGTCGATCAAGACGCCGGAGAATGAGGCCTTCATCAAGGCGTGGCACGAGTTCACCAAGAACCCGAAACGCACCACCAACGATCCGATGGAAGCTCATGTCATCGGCTTCGCCATGTGGGTGAAGGCGGTCGAGAAGGTCGGCAGCACCGACCCCGACAAGGTGATCGAGGCGCTGCCCGGCACCAAGGCGCCGAACCTCACCGGCGGCATCTCGGAGTTGTTGCCGAACCATCACATCACCAAGCCGGTCTTCATCGGGGAAATCCGCCCCGACGGCCAGTTCGACGTGGTGTGGAAGACCAAGGGGCTAGTACCCGGCGCCGCCTGGTCGGCTTACCTGCCCGGATCGAAAGATCTCATTGGCGATTGGGTGACGCTCAAGTGCGGCAACTACAATACCGTGACCAAGAAGTGCGGCGGCGCCTCGTAACGACGACGCTGTGATAGTGACCTCGCGGGAAGGCGGCGTATCGCCTTCCCGCATCAAGGCCGGGAACATTGCGATGCGTTTCAGCCGAGCTTGCCTCGTCGCTCTCCTATTGGCCTTCAGCTTCGCGCTGGGTGGCACGGCCGCGCGCGCCGCGAGCCTCGAAGACGCACTCGCCCATTTCACCGCCGACGATTTCAGCGAGACCATCACCGGCATCAACGAGGTTGCCGCCAGCGGCGATCCGCGGGCTCTAACCGTCGTTCGAGCCTTGCAGGACGGGCAGTTGATGTTCAGCGCCGAAAAGAAGGCGGTCTACGTCAAAGACGGTTCCGGCAAGCTGACCGACGCCGCAACGGGAAAACCAATTGTGGGCACCGCGCCGGCCGATGTCGAGCTCGTCCGCCTCAACAATCGGTTGCGCGGGGCGATCGACGCCGCGATGGGCGGCCTGACCCTGCTCGTCAAAAACCCCGGCACGCGCTACGACGCCGCCCAGGCCGTTTTCAAATCGCGCCAGGCCGCCGTCCTGCCGACGCTCGAGAACGCCATTGCCAAGGAGCAGGAGCCCGGCGTGAAGCGTGTGATGATGGAGGCGCGCGCCGCCATCATACTGTCCAGCGGCAAGGCCAGCGATGAAGACAAACTCGCCGCGGTAGACATAATCCGCCAGCGCGCCGACCAGGATTCTCTCGGCCTTCTTTCCAGCCTGCCACCGGATACCTCGGCGCCGGTCCTGAAAAGCGCCGCCGCGGCGATCGGCGGCATCAAGAACCGTCTTGTGCTGTGGGAGGCGGTGCAGAACGCCTGGTACGGAATTTCTCTCGGCTCGGTATTGTTGCTCGCCGCTATTGGGCTTGCCATCACCTTCGGCGTGATGGGCGTGATCAACATGGCGCATGGCGAGATGGTCATGATCGGGGCTTACGTCACCTTCGTGGTGCAGGAGACGATCCGCAACCACAATCCGGCATTATTCGATTATTCGCTGGCGATCGCCATTCCGCTATCGTTCCTGGTCGCCGGTTGTATCGGCATCGTCATCGAACGCACCATCATCCGCTTCCTCTACGGCAGGCCGCTGGAGACGCTGCTCGCGACCTGGGGGCTTTCGCTGATCCTGCAGCAGGCGGTGCGCTCGACGTTCGGTCCGAACAACCGCGATGTCGGTAATCCGTCCTGGATGAGCGGCGCGTTCGATCTCGGCGGCATCACCATCACCTATAACCGCCTGTGGATCGTCTGTTTTGCGCTCGCCGTCTTCATCGCGTTGCTGGCACTACTTCGCTACACGCGCTTCGGCTTGGAGATGCGCGCGGTGACGCAGAACCGACCGATGGCCGCCTCGATGGGGATCCGCACCAGCCGCGTCGACGCGCTAACCTTCGGGCTAGGCTCCGGCATCGCCGGCATGGCCGGTGTGGCGCTGTCGCAGATCGACAACGTCAGCCCCAATCTCGGCCAGGGCTACATCATCGACAGCTTCATGGTTGTGGTGTTCGGCGGCGTCGGCAATCTCTGGGGCACGCTGGTCGGCTCCTTCGTGCTCGGTATCGCCAACAAGTTCCTCGAACCTTATGCTGGCGCGGTGCTCGGCAAGATTGCGATATTGGTGCTGATCATCCTGTTCATCCAGAAGCGGCCGCGGGGTATGTTCGCCCTGAAGGGCCGGGCGGTGGAAGCGTGACGACGATGCATCTTCTTCACCTCTCCCCGGTGGGGAGAGGTCGCGCCGAAGGCGCGGGTGACGGGGCCCTGAAATCGAAGCCCCATCGCCGAACCCCCTCACCCCAACCCTCTCCCCCCTGGGGAGAGGGAGTTCACGGAGCGCATCCGTGACCACGCATATCCTCATCCGTTCGCTGGACCGCGGTGCGACGCTGTTTTTGATCGTCGTCGCCGCGATCGCCATCGTCGTGCCTATACTCACTCTGGCGCTGCCGGAATCCTCCACCTTCCACATACCGACCTACCTGGTCGCGCTATTCGGCAAATACGCCTGCTATGCGCTGCTGGCGCTGTCAATCGACCTGATTTGGGGATACTGCGGCATTCTTTCCCTCGGTCACGGTGCCTTCTTCGCGCTGGGCGGCTACGCCATGGGCATGTATCTCATGCGCCAGATCGGCACCCGCGGCGTCTATGCCGATCCGATTCTGCCGGATTTCATGGTGTTCCTGAACTGGAAGGAGTTGCCGGTCTATTGGTACGGATTCCAGTTTTTCCCCTACGCCTTGCTCATGGTCGTGGTGGTGCCGGGCGTGCTCGCTTTTGTCTTCGGCTGGTTCGCGTTTCGCAGCCGCGTCACCGGCGTCTATCTGTCGATCATCACGCAGGCGCTGACTTTCGCGCTGATGCTCGGCTTCTTCCGCAACAATTTCGGCTTCGGCGGCAACAACGGCCTGACCGATTTCAAGGACATCCTCGGCTTCAACGTCCAGGCGGAAACGACGCGCGCGGCGCTGTTCTCGATCTCCTGCGTGGCGATTATGCTCGCCTTTCTCCTCTGCCGCGCCATCATCACCTCGAAGTTCGGCAAGGTGCTGCTCGCCATCCGCGATGCCGAATCGCGCACGCGGTTCCTCGGCTACCGGATCGAGTCCTACAAGGTCTTCGTGTTCACGCTGTCGGCCTGCATGGCCGGCGTTGCCGGCGCGCTTTATGTGCCGCAGGTCGGCATCATCAATCCGAGCGAGTTCGCTCCGGCCAATTCCATCGAGGCCGTGATCTGGGTCGCGGTCGGCGGCCGCGGCACGCTTTCCGGCGCGGTGATCGGTGCAGTGCTGGTCAACTACGCCAAGACATATTTCACCTCGGGGTTCCTCGCCCCTTATTGGTTGTTCATGCTGGGCGCGCTGTTCATCTTGGTGACGCTGCTTCTGCCGCGCGGCATCGTCGGCACTTGGCGGCACTGGACGGCGCTGCGCCGCGATCGGGCGTCTGCCGCGGCCGAGGACGGAGTGAGGGAGCCGCTGCCGGCGGAATGATGTGGGCCATGGAAGCGCTGACCACCGCACTTCTCTATCTTAATGGCGTCACCGTCTCGTTCGACGGCTTCCGCGCGCTCAACAATCTTTCCTTCGCCGTCGAGCCGGGCGAGATGCGGGCCATTATCGGCCCGAACGGCGCCGGCAAGACGACGATGATGGACGTAGTCACGGGCAAGACGCGCCCGGACTTGGGCGACGTCATGTTCGACGGCTCGTACGATCTCACGCGGCTCGACGAGGCCGAAATCGCCGAGCTCGGCATCGGCCGCAAGTTCCAGAAACCCACCGTGTTCCAGAACCAAACCGTCGCCGACAACCTCGAACTCGCGCTCAAATCCGACCGTCACGTCCGCGCCACGCTGTGGTGGCAGGAAGGCCCGAGCGAGCGCCGGCGCATCGACGAATTGCTGGCGACAATTCGCCTGACCGCCGTCCGCGACCGCCTTGCCGGCAGCCTCTCGCACGGACAGCGGCAATGGCTCGAAATCGGCATGCTGTTGGCGCAAGACCCCAAGCTCCTGCTGGTCGACGAGCCGGTCGCCGGCATGACCGACGTGGAAACGCAGCAGACCGCCGAGCTGCTGAAAGAGATCAACCGCGACCGCACCGTCGTCGTCGTCGAGCACGATATGGCCTTCGTGCGCGAGCTCGGCGTCAAAGTGACCTGTCTGCACGAAGGCTCGGTGCTCGCCGAAGGCAGCATCGACCAGGTTTCGACGAATGAGCGGGTCGTGGAAGTTTATTTGGGACGCTAACAAACATGCTTGATGTCAACGCCATCGATCTGCATTACGGCGCCGCCCAGACGTTGCGCGGCGTGTCGCTCAAAGCCGAGCCGGGCAAGGTCACCTGCGTGCTCGGCAGAAACGGCGTCGGCAAAACGAGCCTGCTCGATGCGCTGGCCGGCCAGCATTCCGTGAGCCGTGGCACGATCACCTGGGAAGGCGAAGACATCACCGGGCTGCGGCCGCCGGAGCGCGCGCGGCGCGGCATCTCCTACGTACCGCAAGGCCGTGAGATTTTTCCGCTGCTGACGGTCGAAGAAAACCTGAGGACCGGCTTTGCGCCGCTCAAACGCGAAGACCGGAGTATACCTGACGACGTATTCTCGCTCTTCCCGGTGCTCAAAGACATGCTGCGGCGGCGCGGCGGCGACCTTTCCGGCGGCCAGCAGCAGCAGCTCGCGATTGGGCGGGCGCTGGTGATGCGGCCACGGCTCCTGCTGCTCGACGAACCGACCGAGGGCATTCAGCCTTCGATCATCAAGGATATCGGCCGCGCTATCGCCTATCTGCGCTCGCTGGGCAAGATCGCCATCATCCTGGTCGAGCAATATCTCGACTTTGCCCAGGAACTCGGCGACTATTTCGCCGTCATGGACCGCGGCGCCGTCGTCTGTGCCTCCGATCGCGCCAATCTCGACGAAGGCGCCGTGAAGCGGGCGATGGCCATTTGATCGATGAATAATCAGCGTCGGGGGGAGCCAACGTGTTTGCGGATGCGCCGGCGCATGGTGAGATTTTCGCCGGCAATCGCGCAGTCGGCCATATAGCGTTTTCGGTCAAGGCCGCGGGCGGCGGCAGCCGCCGCGGCCGCGTCTATGAGGACGGCGCGCTGCGCGTACGTTTCCCAAACGGCATGACCGGCGGCGCGCTCGATGCCGTCATCGTCAACACTGCCGGCGGAATGACCGGCGGCGACCGCTTCGGCATCGATATCGCCGTCGGCGCCGGCGCGCGGCTGACCGTGACCACGGCTGCCGCCGAAAAAGTCTACCGCTCGCTCGGACCGGATACCGAGATCGACGTTAAGTTCGATGTCGGGCCGGGCGGCGCGCTCGCCTGGCTGCCGCAGGAGACGATCCTGTTCGATCGGGCGCGGCTGCGGCGCACGATCGACGTGGAGCTCGCGCCGGACGCCGATCTGATGGTCGCCGAAGCCGTCATTTTCGGCCGCTCGGCCATGGGTGAAACGGTGCTGCGCGGGCATTTCTTCGATCGCTGGCGGGTGCGCGTCGGCGGAAAGCTTGCCTTCGCCGAGAGCCTGCGCCTCGACGGCGCGGTTGCGCAAAAGCTCGGGCAGCGGGCGATTGCCGGCGGCAGCGTGGCTATCGCCAGCGTGCTCAAAATTCCCGGCGATGACGGCGCGATCGCGGCCGTCCGCGCGATGGAGAAGGATTTCGCCGGAGAGGTCGGCGTGTCGGCCTGGAACGGACTTGCGCTGGCGCGGCTGGTCGCTTCCGACGGCGCCGCGCTGCGCCGCGATCTCATCGACGTGTTGACGGCGCTCGGCGGCACGCAATTGCCGCGACTCTGGCTGAACTGACGGACGAAGCATGCATCTTACTCCGCGCGAAAAGGACAAATTGTTGATCGCCATGGCGGCGATGGTGGCGCGGCGCCGGCTCGAGCGCGGCGTCAAGCTCAATCATCCGGAAGCGGTCGCGCTCATTTCCGATTTCATCCTCGAGGGCGCGCGCGACGGGCGCAGCGTCGCCGAGCTGATGCAAAAGGGCGCGCATGTGGTCACGCGCGCGCAGGTCATGAACGGCATCGCCGAGATGATCCCGGAAATTCAGGTCGAAGCGACGTTCCCCGATGGCACCAAGCTCGTCACCGTGCATGAGCCGATACGATGAGGCGCAGATGATTCCCGGCGAAATGTTCATCAAGAGCGGCGAGATCGAGTTGAACAAGGGCCGCAAAGGCCTGACACTCACGGTCGCCAACAGCGGCGACCGGCCGATTCAGGTCGGCTCGCATTATCATTTCTTCGAGACCAATCCGGCGCTGAAATTCGACCGCAAGAAAGCGCGCGGCATGCGGCTGGACATTCCCGCCGGCACCGCGGTGCGCTTCGAGCCCGGCCAGACGCGCCAAGTCAAGCTGGTTGCGCTCGCCGGCACCCGCACGGTTTACGGTTTCCGGCAAGAGATCATGGGAAAGCTGTGAAGAAGGGCATTCCACGAATCATGACGAGCGGGCTTGCGCAAGCCCACCCGTCACGTTCTCAGCGCTGCTACCGCGGCTGGGACCAGCATCTTGTCAGCGCTTGGTGCGACGCCGGTAGCGGCTTCTACACTAGGCCAACCTGACTCTGGCGACCTCTCTCATTCGGCGAACCAAACGCGAGCGATCTGGAAGTCACAATACCGCGGCGGCGCCGTGAAGCAAGGAAAAGCGTGTATCCGCAGGATGATGCAGTGCGGTGGGGATAACGTTGGGGATTTCTTTGTTCGTCGCCGAATAAAGCGCAACAAACGGGGACTGCTGCCATGCCAGCTAAAATAAGCCGTTCCGTCTACGCCGATATGTTCGGTCCGACCACCGGCGACTGCGTGCGGCTCGCCGACACCGATCTCATCATCGAGGTGGAGAAGGATTTTTGCACCTACGGCGAGGAAGTGAAATTCGGCGGCGGCAAGGTCATCCGCGACGGCATGGGGCAGAGCCAGATCACCAACAAACAAGGCGCCGTCGACACCGTCATCACCAACGCGCTCATTCTCGATCACTGGGGAATCGTCAAGGCCGATGTCGGCATCAAGGACGGCCACATCCACGCCATCGGCAAGGCCGGCAATCCCGACGTCCAGCCCGGCGTCACCATCATCGTCGGGCCCGGCACCGAGGTGATCGCGGGCGAGGGCAAGATCCTCACCGCCGGCGGCTTCGACACCCACATTCATTTCATCTGCCCGCAACAGGTCGACGAGGCGCTGATGTCCGGCGTCACCTCGATGCTCGGCGGCGGCACCGGCCCGGCGCACGGCACGTTCGCGACCACCTGCACGCCCGGCCCCTGGCACATCGCGCGCATGATCCAGGCGGCCGACGCGTTCCCCGTCAATCTCGGCTTTGCCGGCAAGGGCAACGCCTCGCGGCCGGCGGCGCTGGAAGAGATGATCAAGGCCGGCGCCTGCGCGCTCAAGCTGCACGAGGACTGGGGCACGACGCCGGCGGCGATCGACTGCTGCCTCTCGGTCGCCGACGACTACGACATCCAGGTGATGATCCACACCGACACGCTCAACGAATCCGGCTTCGTCGAGGACACCATCAAGGCGTTCAAGGGCCGCACCATTCACGCCTTCCACACCGAAGGCGCCGGCGGCGGGCATGCGCCCGACATCATCAAGGTCGCGGGGCTGAAGAACGTGCTGCCGTCGTCGACCAATCCGACCAAACCCTACACCAAGAACACCCTCGACGAGCATCTCGACATGCTCATGGTCTGCCACCACCTCGATCCGTCGATCGCCGAAGATATCGCTTTCGCCGAAAGCCGTATCCGCAAGGAAACCATCGCGGCGGAAGACATCCTCCACGATATCGGCGCCCTGTCGATGATGTCGTCGGACAGCCAGGCCATGGGGCGGCTCGGCGAGGTCATCATCCGCACCTGGCAGACCGCGGATAAGATGAAGAAGCAGCGCGGGCGGCTGCCGCAGGAGAAAGGCGACAACGATAATTTTCGCGTCAAGCGCTACGTTGCCAAATACACCATCAATCCCGCCATCGCGCATGGCGTGTCGAAGCTGATCGGCTCGGTGGAGAAAGGCAAGCTCGCCGATCTCGTCGTCTGGTCGCCGGCCTTCTTCGGCGTCAAGCCCGATTGCGTCATCAAGGGCGGCTCGATCGTCGCCGCGGCGATGGGCGATCCCAACGCTTCGATCCCGACCCCCCAGCCGATCCATTACCGGCCGATGTTCGGCGCCTTCGGCCGCGCGCGCACGGCTTCCTCGGTGGTGTTTTCGTCAAAGGCCGCGGTGCAAGCCGGCCTCGGCAAGAAGCTCGGCATCCAGAAACAACTCGTCGCCGTGGCCAACACCCGCGGCAAGATTTCCAAGAAGAGCATGATCCACAACGACGCCACGCCCGACATCGCGGTCGATCCAGAGACCTATGAGGTGCGCGCCGACGGCGAACTCCTGACCTGCGCGCCGGCGGAGACTCTGCCGATGGCGCAGAGGTACTTTCTGTTTTGAGCTTTTGTTCCCCTCCCCCTTGTGGGGAGGGGTTAGGGGGTGGGGGTCGCGATTTATGTTGGAAGCGAGCCACCCGACCACCCCCCTCTACCCTCCCCCACAAGGGGGGAGGGAAACGATTTTCACCCCGCGTTTTTCGCGTAAGCTCGCGCGCGTGAACGATAGCCGAACACTGTTTGCCGCATTGCGCGAGACGGCCGATGCCGATGCCGCGGCGGCCATGGAGCGGGCCGTTACCTCCGGGGCCGATCGCGACCTAGCCCGCATCAACGTGCTCACCTTCGCCGCCGCGTACGGGCTCGACGAGGAAAAGACCATCGCCGCGTTCCTGCATGCGGCGAAGCTCGGCATTTTCGAACTGGCCTGGGACGTGCTGTGCCCGTCCTGCCGCGGCGTGCTGGATGTCACGGAAACACTCCAGGACGTCCACCGCGAACCGTATGCCTGCTCGCTGTGTAGCCGATCGTTCGAGGTCTCGCTCGACGAGACCGTGGAGATCGTGTTCACGGTGAGCCCGCGCCTGCGCAAAATCGCCGCCCACGATCCGCAGACCTTGCCGTTCTGGGACTATTACCGGCAGGTGTTCTGGAGCTCGGCCGTCGACGTCTCCGACGCTGACCTGGAAAAGCTGATCGCCGAATTCACCCTCGACGCGCGCGTGCTCGATCCGGGCGAGCGGGCGACGGTGACGATCGACCTGCCGGAAGGCTGGGTCATCCTGTTCGACCCGGTGTCGCATTTCGGCCATTACATGAAAGTCGCGCCCGAGCGCACCGCCGAGGTCCAGGAGCTGACCGTCGTACTCAAGGGCGCGCGCGAGCCGACCGCAACGACCGAACTTCGCTCCGGCCCGCTGCGGCTGACCGTCGCCAACCGCACCGCCAGGCGCGCTCTGCCGGTAGTCTGGACCGAGAACCGGAAGTTTGACGAGCTGGTCGGCAAGCGCCGGCCGCATCTCACGGCCAAGCGTATTTTCACCAACCAGACGTTTCGCGACCTCTATCGCACCGATACGCTTGCCGTCGACCAGGGGCTCAAGATCATCAGCCTCACGTTTCTCTTCACCGACCTCAAGGGCTCGACCGAGCTCTACGCACGCGTCGGCGATCTGGTCGCCTATGAACTGGTGCGCCACCATTTTCTGCTGCTCAACAAAATCGTGGCGGCAAACGGCGGCGCGGTGGTCAAGACCATCGGCGACGCGGTGATGGCGACGTTTCCGACGCCGGCGCGCGCGCTCGCCGCCGCGTTCGCCATGCGCGAAGCGATCGGCAGCGTCGGCGTCGACACCCGCAAGGAAGATCTCATCCTTAAAATCGGCATCCATGAAGGGCCAAGTCTCGCTGTCATGCTCAACGACCGGCTCGATTATTTCGGCCAGACCGTCAACATCGCCGCGCGCGTACAAGGGCTCGCGGTCTCGCACACGATCTTCGCCACCAAGCAGGTCATCGAGCATCCGCAATCGGCGGCTTTGCTCGCCAAAGCCGGCCTTACGCCTGAGCCGCAGAGCGTGACGCTCAAGGGCGTCGCCGGCGAAGTGGCGGTTTATGAGATTCCGTGAGAGCGAAATCGTCCGACCTGAATCGCCCGTTGTACTTCCCCTCTCCCCGGTGGGGCCACCGGGGAGAGGGGAATATCGATCACGCCGCTACTTCTCGACGAAGTCCGCGCACTTCTGAATCTGGTCGTTCGCGCCCCAGGGCATGATCGGCACCGAGGAGGTCGAATTCTTCGGCGATCCTTCGATCAGCTTGTCGGAATAGACCATGTAAACGAGGACGTTGCGCTTGGTGTCGCAGCCCCGCACGATCTGCATCTTCTTGAAGAACAGCGAGCGGCGGGTGCGGAACACGTCCTCGCCTTGCGGGAATTTCGCCTTGATGCGGATCGGGCCGATCTGCCGACACGACAGCGAAATGTCGGAGACCTGTTCGGCAACGCCGATCCAGCCCTTCACGCCGCCGCGCTCGGGGGCGGTGAAATAGCAGGCGACGCCCTCGACCTCGGGATCGTCGAGGCCGTAGGTCGCAAGCTTGTCGTTCGGCGTTAAGAGCTTGAACGTTGTCGAACGCTTGAAGATCAGGTCCGGTTCGTCGGCCGCCCGCGCCGGCGTGGCCCAGAGGCCGGCGAACAACAGCGAGACGAACAGCCAGGTCAATGTGAACATCGCAACTCCTTGTCGTTTCCACGGAACCTCTGCGGACTATCTAACCCTCCTCCCTACCCTCCTCCACAAGGGAGGAGGGTAGGGAAAAAGCGGTTTTGCCCGGCCATTTGCAGAGGTCCGCGATGATGCACTTTTCGCACAACGGGCGGCGGGCGACGCAGGTGTAACGGCCGTGCAGGATGAGCCAGTGGTGGGCGTGCAGGCGGTAGCGTTCCGGCACGACCTCCATCAGCTTCATCTCGACGTCGAGCGGCGTCTTGCCGACGGCCAGGCCCGTGCGGTTACCGACGCGGAAGATGTGGGTGTCCACCGCGATGGTCGGCTCGCCGAATGCGATGTTGAGCACCACATTCGCGGTCTTTCGTCCGACGCCAGGCAATGCTTCCAGCGCCGCGCGGTCGTGCGGCACCTGCCCGACATGCTCCGCCACAAGCATGCGCGACAGCGCGACCACGTTCTTCGCCTTGGTGCGATAAAGGCCGATGGTCTTGATCAGGTCGCGCACGCGCGCTTCGCCGAGCTTGACCATCTTCTCCGGCGTGTCGGCGAGCTTGAACAAGGCCGGCGTCGCCTTGTTTACGCCAGCATCGGTCGCCTGCGCGGAGAGAACGACCGCGACCAGCAGCGTGTACGGATTGATGTGCTGCAATTCGCCGCGCGGGGTGGGATTGGCGGCGGCGAAGCGGCGGAACGCCTCCTCGATCTCAGGCTTTGTCCATTGCGGCAGTTTGCCGTGGGCCGCCTTCGCATCGGCCTTGGCCTGCGCGCCGGGTTTTTTCAGGCGGACCGCCCGCGCGGATGCGGAACGATACCCCCCTCCCCGACCCTCCCCCTCAAGGGGGAAGGGAGCAGATTGGGTGCTCCGCCTGGGTCGGTTTCGACTCGCCGGCTTGAGACTTTGCCGCGTGGTCTTCCGAGCCGTGGTTTTCCGCGCCATCTTTCCCGTATAGTCAGCCGCATGAGCCGGGACAACGACACATTCTCCGGACCGCGCGCCGAGCCCGGCGCCGAGCCGACGATCTTTGCGGCCACCATCACGCCGCACCGCTCGCTCGGCTCGACCGGCTTCCTCACCCTCATGCTCTGCATCGGAGCCTTGAGCTTCGTCTCCGGCATGTTGTTCCTCATGCTCGGCGCCTGGCCGGTCTTCGGCTTTCTCGGCCTCGACGTGTTGCTGATCTACGTCGCGTTCCGCGCCAATTTCCGCGCGGCGCGCGCCTATGAGGAGGTCAAAGTCACCGCCTCGGAGCTGACGTTGCGCAAGGTCAATCCGCGCGGCGGCGTGCGCGAATGGACGCTCAACCCGGTCTGGGTGCGGCTCGACCGCATCGTGCATGAGGAATTCGGCATCGAGCGGCTGTTCCTCGTCTCCCGCGGCCGGCGGCTGTCGATCGCTTCGGCGCTGGGGCCGGACGAGAAAGCGAGCTTTGCGCGGGCGCTTTCGACCGCACTCGGCGAAGCCAAGCGCGGGCCGAAACGGACGGTTTTTGGCGAATAGGGAATAGTGAGTGGCGAATTGCGCGTAGGGAATCTTCCCCTCCCCCCTTGTGTGGAGGGGTTAGGGGTGGGGGTCGAAAGGTTCACGAAATTCGGCAACGCCCTTTCGTCACCTTGCCACCCCCCCCAACCCTCCCCCACAAGGGGGGAGGGAATCGAAGTACAGAAATCGGGTGGCTTGGGCGTTCGTCGCAGCCTAGATGGGGACAAATGATGGAGGCATCCATGCTGTCACCCGATCGCCTGCCCGATCTCACCCCGCTCGCCGCGGCCGCCGACGATTACGACGTGGTGCGCCGGGCCATCGGCCATATCCGCGGCCACTGGCGACGGCAGCCGGAAATCGAGACCATCGCCGAAGCCGCCGGCGTCACCCCGACCGAGCTGCACCATCTGTTCCGGCGCTGGGCAGGGCTGACGCCGAAGGCCTTCCTGCAGGCGCTGACGCTGGACGGTGCGCGGCAGCTCCTTCGCGATTCCGCAAGCGTGCTCGACGCCACCTACGAAGTGGGCCTGTCCGGCCCCGGCCGCCTGCACGATCTGTTCGTCACCCACGAAGCAATGTCGCCGGGCGAATGGAAGTCCGGCGGCGAAGGCCTCACCGTGCGTTTCGGCTTTCATCCGTCCCCGTTCGGCAAGGCGCTGGTCATGGCGACCGAGCGCGGGCTCGCGGGGCTCGCCTTCGCCGATTCCGGCGAGGAAAAGGCGACGCTCAACGACATGAAGCGGCGCTGGCCCAAGGCCGATTATGTCGCCGATGCCGCGCGCACCGCGCCGATCGCGCAACGCATTTTCGATCCGTCGCAATGGCAAGAGGACCAGCCGCTACGCGTCGTGCTCATCGGCACCGATTGGGAAGTCCGCGTCTGGGAAGCGCTCTTGAAAATCCCGATGGGCCGACTCGCCACCTATTCGGGCATCGCCGGCAAGGTCTGCACGCCGGCTGCCGCCCGCGCGGTCGGCGCCGCGGTCGGCAAAAACCCGATCGCCTTCGTCGTGCCCTGCCATCGCGTGATCGGCAAGGCCGGCGATCTCACCGGCTATCACTGGGGCATGACGCGCAAGCGCGCCATGCTCGGCTGGGAGGCCGGCAAGCTCGGCGCCGCGGCGTAGCGCTCCTCCACTCGTCACCCCCGGGCTTGACCCGGGGGTCCATGCTGACTGCCCGAAAATACGGCGCCGCTCCATGGATTGCCGGGTCAAGCCCGACAATGACGAAAGACGATTACCCCGCCAGCTCCTTCTTCTCGGCCACCGTCGAGTCGGCGTTGAGCCGGTAGACCAGCGGCACGCCGGTCGCGATCTCGCGCGCGACGATCGCCGCCGGCGACAAACGCTCGAGCACCATGACCAGCGCGCGCAGCGAATTGCCGTGGGCGGAGACGAGGACCGCCTCGCCGCGCAGCACGCGCGGCAGGATTTCCCCGATGTAATAGGGCAGGACGCGCGCGGCGGTATCTTTAAGACTTTCGCCGCCGGGCGGAGCGACATCGTAGGAGCGCCGCCAGGTATGCACCTGCTCGGCGCCCCATTTGGCCCGTGCATCGTCCTTGTTGAGGCCGGACAGATCGCCATAGTCGCGCTCGTTGAGCGCCTGGTCCCAATGCACGGGGATTGTCTTCTGCCCCAATTGCTCGAGCATGAGATCGAGCGAGAGCTGGGCGCGAACGAGCGCGGAGGTAAAAGCGACATCGAAGCGATGCCCCTCTGATTTCAATCTGTGCCCGGCCGCGCGCGCTTCGGCGATGCCTTTATCGGTGAGGCCCACGTCGCGCCAGCCGGTGAACAGATTCTTCTTGTTCCACTCGCTTTCGCCGTGGCGCACCAGCACGAGAAGGCGGTCACTCATTTCTTACCTTTTCCCTTCGTCATTGCCGGGCAAAAGGCGCGAAGCGCCGTCTTTACGACAATGACCCGGCAATCCATGCGGCCGCGCCTAACGTACGGCGAGTGAGCATGGACCCGCGGGTCAAGCCCGCGGGTGACGGGTTTCAAATGTCCTTCAACCCCAGCACATCCGCCATCGAATAGAGGCCGGGCTTCCGGCCGCGCGCCCATAAAGCCGCATGCAGCGCGCCGCGGGCAAAGATCATGCGGTCCTCGGCGCGGTGCGTGAGCTCGATGCGCTCAGCCGGCCCGGCGAAGATAACCGTATGGTCGCCGACCACGGTGCCGCCGCGCAACGACGCAAAACCGATATCCGCCGCGCGGCGCGGGCCGGTCATGCCATCACGTCCACGCACCGAATGGGCGGCGAGATTGAGGCCGCGGCCTTCGGCGGCGGCGCGGCCGAGCATCAGCGCGGTGCCGGACGGCGCGTCGATTTTCCTGTTGTGGTGCATTTCCAGAATCTCGATGTCGTAATTCTCGTCGAGCGTCCGCGCCACGCGCTTGACCAACGCGGCAAGGAGATTGACGCCGAGACTCATATTGCCGGATTTAATGATTCGTGCGCGGCGCGCCGCCTTGGCGATGACCGCTTCCTCCTCGGCCGAGTGGCCGGTGGTGCCGATGATATGGGCAATGCCGGCCGATGCGCTCAACTCCACCAGCGCCAGCGTCGCCGCCGGAATGGTGAACTCGATCAGGCCGTCGGCGGCCTTGAGCAGAGGCGCGACATCGCTGACCACCTTGACGCCGTTCGGCCCGAGGCCGGCGAGCTCGCCGGCATCGCGGCCGATCACGGCCGAATCCGCCGCCTCCACCGCGCCCGCCAGCGTCACGCCCTTGGTGACGGCGATGGCATGGATCAGCGTGCGCCCCATGCGCCCGCCGGCGCCGGCGATAACGAGCCGCATATCGGAATTTGCCGCAGCCATGGCCCTCGTGTCCGCTTGCGGCGGGTATAGCGGGGCGTGGCTGCGCCAGCAACTCTAAGGCTGCGGGCCGTCGTAGCCTTCGGCAATGACGAAATCCGCCGCCGAATGCGGCTGCCGAACTTTGATGTTGGCCTGATATTCGGGCGAGCGATAACAGGCGAGCGCGGTGGCGTAATCGGGAAACTCGATGATGACCTGACGCGACTTGTTGCTGCCCTCGACGCTCTCGAACTTGCCGGCGCGCACGACAAAACGGCCGCCGAATTTCTTGAAGATGGCCGGGTTGGCGAGCGCGTAAGTTTGTGACCCTCGTCGTCGTGCACATCGACATGCACGATCCAATAACCCTTGGCCATGTCACTTCTCCTTCGCTGCTGGCTGGGCGATCTCGGCGACGATCGCCTGCGCCGCCGCGCGCGGATCGGCCGCCGCCAAAATCGGCCGGCCGACGACCAGATAATCAGCGCCGGCGGCGATGGCGGCAGAAGGCGTCATGATGCGCTTCTGGTCGCCGGCCGCACTGCCCGCCGGCCGGATACCCGGCGTCACCAGCGCCATATTCGTCCCGGCGATCGACCGCAGGCTTGCGGCTTCCTCGGGCGAGCAGACAAGACCGTCGATGCCGATATCGCGCGCCCGCGCGGCGCGCCGGGCGGCGAGCTCGCGCACGCTCGTTTCATAGCCGGCGGCCTTGAGGTCGCCGTCGTCATAGGAGGTCAGCACCGTAACGGCGAGGATGCGCAAGCCGCCTTCGCGCGCCTGCATCGCCGCTTGCATAGTCTGCGGATAAGCATGCACGGTGAGGAACGTCGCGCCGAGCCGCGCCACGCTTTTGACGCCCTGCGCCACCGTGTTGCCGATGTCGTGCAGCTTGAGATCGAGAAAGACGCGCTTGCCGGAATCCGACAGCGTCCGCGCATAAGAAAGACCGCCGGCAAAAGCGAGCTGGTAGCCTATTTTGTAGAACGTCACCGCGTCGCCGAGCCGGGTCTCCATCGCCGCCGCCTCCTCGACCGAAGACAGATCGAGCGCGACGATCAGGCGCTCGCGCGGGGCAATCGGCATCGGCCGTCCTTAATTCGTTGCGCGCGGCATCAGGTTGGCCATGTCAATAAGCCGGCGCACCAGCGCTTTCAACGCTGCGGTGAGACTTTCTTCCTTGAGGTTGTCCATGTCGTCGAACGCCTGGGCGGCGCGCCCGACATTGATCTGCTCCGGGATCACCAGCGCGCCGCAGCCGAGTTCGAGAACTTGCCGCAGCGCCATGAGGCCGCGCAGACCGCCGGCCGCGCCGTTGGCGGCGGCGCCGAGGGCAAAGACCCGGCCCTTGAAGGTGGCGTAGCTCGCCTCGCTGCGGTCGCGAGGGCGGGACACCCAGTCGATGGCGTTTTTGACGAGCGGCGATACCGAGGCCGAGTATTCGGGGCTGGCGATGAACACGCCCTGATGCGCGGCGAGCATGGTCTTGAGCTCGACCGCGGCGCGCGGCAGGCCGCTGTCGGCCATGAGATCGGCATCGAATAGCGGCAGCGAATAATCCGCAAACGAGATGCGCGTTATGTCCGCCTCGGCGAGCGCCAACTCCTTGGCCGCGAGCGCCGCAAGCCGCGCATTGCTCGAGCCTTTGCGCAGCGAGCCGGCCATGACGAGAATTTTCGGAGCAAGCATCGTAAAGCGTCAGGCCTTGCGATAAACCCACACGCGCGCCGGCGGCAGGTTCATCCAGATGCGCTCGGACGCTTCCACCGAGAAGCCGCCGAGCCGGCGCGGCAAGGGGGCGGCCACCGAATAGGTGAACTGCACGAAGGGCGCGCCCGGCAACATCAGATCGAAGGCGTCGCGAATGAGCCGCAACCGCATCTTGATCGGCTTGGTCACCAGCGGCAGGCCGGAGACGACCGCAGCCGCCGGTTGCAGCAAGAGCGTTTCCAGCAACCGGCGCAAGCTATAGGCGTCGCCCTGCACCAACGTGGCGTCCGGGTAGCGCGCGCGCAAAATCCGGCAAAAGGCCGGATTGAATTCGACCAGAACGAGCCGCGAGGGGGCGACGCCGGCCTGTACCAGGGCTTCGGTCACCGGCCCGGTCCCCGGTCCCAATTCGACGACCGGTCCGTCGCTATGCGGATCGACATAGCGCGCCATGGTGCGCGCGAGAACCTTGCCCGACGGCGTCACCGCGCCGATGCTGAGCGGCCGCTCGATCCAGGAGCGGATGAAGCGCACCTCGTCGTCGAGGCGGATGCCGCGCTTGCGCTCGAATTGCCGGATCCGCTCTTCGATCTTCTTGCCGATGCCATCGCGCTTGCGCTCGAACATCCGTATTTGGCGTTCGATCTGACGCTCGATAACGTTCTTCTTGAGTTCGAGGATACGCAGCGGACGCTCGATCTTCTGTTCAAATTTGCGCAGGGCCGTAAGCGGCATGGCATCAATCACACAGTAACAAAACAATACCTTTTTTAGAACATTCGGCGCACGAAAGCCAGCCGCTCGCCGGCCCGACCGGGTGGGCCGTCAGGCTTCGCCGCCGCCGAAGCTGTCCAAGAACTCCTTGACCTTGCCGAAGAATCCCGAGGATTCCGGCTGGGTCTCGGTCGACGACAGGCGGTCGAACTCGGCCAAGAGCTCGCGCTGCTTCTTGGTGAGCTTTTGCGGCGTCTCGACCACGACCTGAACATACATGTCGCCGGACTGCCGCGACCGCAGCACCGGCATTCCCTTGCCTTGCAGGCGGAAGCGCCGGCCGGTCTGCATGCCTTCGGGGACTTTCACCCGCGTCTTGCCCCCGTCGATCGTCGGCACCTCGAAATCGCCGCCGAGCGCGGCGGTCACCAGCGAGACCGGCACCCGGCAATGCAGGTCGGCGCCGTCGCGCTGGAAGAACGGATGCGAGCCGATCGACAGGAAGATGTAGAGATCGCCGGCGGGCCCGCCGCGCACGCCCGCCTCGCCCTCGCCGGCCAGCCGAATGCGGGTGCCGTCCTCAACGCCGGGCGGAATGTTCACCGACAAAGTCCGCTCGCGCATGACGCGGCCCGACCCCGCGCACGACCCGCAAGGACTCTCGATCACCTGGCCGCGGCCCTGGCAGTTCGGGCAGGTGCGTTCGAGGGTGAAGAAGCCCTGCGCGTGGCGGACCTTGCCCTGGCCGCCGCACATCGGACAGGCCTTCGGCTTGGTGCCGGGCTCGGCGCCGGTGCCGGAGCAGGCCTCGCAGGTGACTGGCGTCGGAATGCGGATCTGCGCGCTCTTGCCGGCAAAGGCTTCGAGCAGCGAGATTTCCATATTGTAGGGGAGATCGGCCCCGCGCTCGCGGCCGGAGCCGCGGGCGCGGCGGCCGCTCATGCCGAACAGATCGTCGAAGATATCGGAGAAGGTCGTGGCGAAGTCGGCGCCGAAGCCATGCGCCGCCGCGTTCATGCCGCCGCCGTGCTCGAACGCGGCATGGCCGAAACGATCGTAAGCCGCGCGTTTGTCGGGGTCTTTGAGAATCTCGTAGGCTTCGTTGATTTCCTTGAAGCGATGCTCGGCTTGGGTGTCGCCCGGATTGCGGTCGGGATGCAGCTGCATCGCCTGCTTGCGGAACGCGGCTTTGATCTCGCCGTCGCTGGCAGTGCGTTCAACGGACAGGACTTCGTAGAAGCAGCGCTTGGCCATCATTCCCCGCCCGATGACGTCCAATCATTCCCAGAAGCCGCCCGCCGCGAAAATGTGCACCCCCGTTTTGCCACTGGGGGTGCAATTTTGACGCGTCGCAGCGGCATGGAGTGCCTCGCGGATCAAGCCGATTTCTTGTTCTTCTTGTCGTCGTCGACTTCGGTGAACTCGGCATCGACCACGTCGTCCTTCTTGGCTTCCGCGCCGCCCGCGCCGCCGGCGCTTCCATCTCCGCCGGGCGGCTGCTGCTCAGCCTGCTTGTACATCGCCTCGCCGAGCTTCATGGAAGCCTGCGCCAGCGCGTTGGTCTTCGCCGTGATCGCATCCGCATCGTCGCCCTTGAGCGCTTCCTTCAAATCGGCCATGGCGTTCTCGATCGCACGCCGCTCGGCCTCGCCGACCTTGGAGCCGTGCTCGGCAAGCGTCTTCTCGGTCGAGTGCACCAGCGCCTCGGCATGATTCTTGGCTTCGACCTGGGCCTTGCGTTTCTTGTCCTCTTCGGCGTGCGCTTCCGCGTCCTTGACCATCTTCTGGATGTCGGTCTCGGAAAGGCCGCCGGACGCCTGGATGCGGATCTGCTGCTCCTTGCCGGTGCCCTTGTCCTTGGCCGACACGTTGACGATGCCGTTGGCGTCGATGTCGAAGGTGACCTCGATCTGCGGCACGCCGCGCGGCGCCGGCGGAATGCCGATGAGATCGAACTGGCCGAGTATCTTGTTGTCGGCCGCCATCTCGCGCTCGCCCTGGAACACGCGGATGGTCACTGCGGTCTGACCGTCCTCGGCCGTAGAGAACACCTGGCTCTTCTTGGTCGGGATCGTGGTGTTGCGATCGATCAACCGCGTGAACTCGCCGCCCAAAGTTTCGATGCCGAGCGACTGCGGCGTCACATCGAGCAACAAGACGTCCTTGACGTCGCCCTGCAGAACGCCGGCCTGAATCGCCGCGCCGACCGCCACCACTTCGTCCGGGTTGACGCCCTTGTGCGGCTCCTTGCCGAACAATTGCTTCACCACTTCCTGGACCTTCGGCATGCGGGTCATGCCGCCGACCAGAACGACTTCGTTAATCTCGGCAGCGCTCAAGCCTGCATCTTTGATCGCCTGGCGGCACGGCTCGATCGTCTTCTGGATGAGATCGTCGACCAGCGCCTCGAACTTGGCGCGGGTGAGCTTCATCGTCAGATGCTTCGGGCCGGAAGCGTCCGCCGTGATGAACGGCAGGTTGATCTCGGTCTGTGTCGTGGACGACAGCTCGATCTTGGCCTTCTCCGCCGATTCCTTGAGCCGCTGCAAAGCGAGCTTGTCGCGGCGCAGATCGATGCCCTGCTCTTTCTGGAATTCGTCGGCCAGGTAATTGACCAGCCGCATGTCGAAGTCTTCGCCGCCAAGGAAGGTGTCGCCGTTGGTCGACTTCACCTCGAACACGCCGTCGCCGATTTCGAGAATGGAAATATCGAACGTGCCGCCGCCGAGGTCATAGACCGCGATGGTGCCGGTCTTGCTCTTGTCGAGCCCGTAAGCGAGCGCGGCGGCCGTCGGCTCGTTGATGATGCGCAGCACTTCGAGACCGGCGATCTTGCCGGCGTCCTTGGTAGCCTGGCGCTGGGCGTCATTGAAATAAGCGGGAACGGTGATCACGGCCTGCTCGACCTTGGAGCCGAGATAGGCCTCAGCCGTCTCCTTCATCTTTTGCAGGATGAAGGCGGAAATCTGCGACGGCGAATAGGTCTTGCCTTCGATCTCGACCCAAGCATCGCCATTCGAGGCGCGGACGATCTTGTAGGGAACGAGCTTCTTGTCCTTCTCCACCATCGGGTCGTCGTAGCGCCGGCCGATCAGGCGCTTGACCGCGAAGATCGTGCGTTCCGGGTTGGTGACCGCCTGGCGCTTGGCCGGCTGGCCGACCAGCCGCTCGCCCTCGTCGGTGAACGCGACGATGGACGGCGTCGTCCGCATCCCTTCCGCGTTCTCGATAACCTTCGGCGTCTTGCCTTCCATCACGGCTACGCAGGAATTCGTGGTCCCGAGATCGATGCCGATGACCTTGGCCATGGTGTTAATCCTCTCTTTTTCGGCAGGTCGGGCAGGCCCGAAAGGCGCCCTTGGTCCGACCCCCTTGCACTCACAAGTCTCCCCCTGCCTGGCGCCATTTTCCAGGCGATTTCCCTTGGCTCATATAGGAGGGCGTGATCGAGCCGCAAGTCGGAAGGCCAAGTCGAAGCGAAGTCGGGAAGCCGGTTGGGAGGGCAAACCGGCGGCGGCGTTTAACGGGTGATGCCGGCGATGGAAGAAGGCGTCCAGACGAGCTTGCAGTCGCTGCCCCGGGGCGTTCGCTTCCACCCCGGATATCTCGACGGCAATGCGCAAGCGGCATTGCTCGCCGCGGTGCGCAGCATTTTTGCGGCGGCGCCGCTTTTCACCCCGCGGATGCCGAAGTCGGGACGCCCGTTTACCGTCCGCATGTCGAATTGCGGGCCGCTCGGCTGGGTCTCGGACGAGAACGGATACCGCTATCAACCGTTGCATCCCGAAACCGGGCGGCCGTGGCCGCCGATGCCGGCCGAGCTGCTGGCGATATGGCGCGAGCTCGCCGGCTATCCGGACCCGCCCGAGGCCTGTCTCATCAACTTCTACGGGGCGGGCGCGAAAATGGGACTGCACCAGGATCGCGACGAGGCGGATTTTGCCGCGCCGGTGGTCTCGATCTCGCTCGGCGACAGCTGCCTCTTCCGCGTCGGCGGCTTAAGGCGCGGCGAGCCGACGCGCGCCTTTCGCTTAAATTCCGGCGACGCGGTCACGCTCGGTGGGCAAGCCCGGCTTTGCTTCCACGGCGTCGACCGGATCTATCCCGGTACATCGCGCTTGCTACCGGAGGGCGGTCGCATCAATCTAACATTGCGTCGGGTCACGCGCGGCGCGTTTGCCCGGGCGGCGCAGGCGCCCGCCGCGGAGGCTATGCATGACAAGCCATAGGCATTTTCCGATCGCTTGCGCCGGCTTCGCCGCTTGGCTCGCCTGCGCGATCGCGGCAACGCCTTTGCACGCGGCCGACCCGGTGTTCCCAACCGGCTCGCGCGTTGGTCTGGTTCCGCCGGGCGGCATGGTGGCGAGCGATGTGTTCGACGGTTTCTCGGATCCGGCCAAGGATGCCGCGATCCTCATCGCCGTGCTTCCCGCGGCCGCCTATTCCCAGATCGAAAAGACGCTGGATACGGATGCGCTCAAGAAGCAGGGCGTAAATCTGGAAAAGCGCGAGGCGATGCAACTCAGTTTCGGCAAGGGCTTTCTGCTCATCGGCCGGCAGGTGGCGGACAAGACGCATTACCGCAAGTGGATGTTGGTGGCGTCGGCGAGCGACCTCACTGCGCTCGTCACCGTGCAAGTCCCGGAACAGGACAGCGTTTACCCGGATCGCGTGGTGCGGGCTGCGCTGGCGACGCTGTCGGTGCGCGCGGACGTACCGGAGGCGGAGGAACTCAGCCTGTTGCCGTTCGCGGTCACGGACCTCGCCGGCTTCCACGTTGACGGCGTGATCCGCGGCCGCGCGCTGATGCTCGGCGATGCGTCCAATCCGGGCGATCCCACCAAGGCCGCTGCCGACAGCGGCCTCGACGCGCGTTTGCTGATCGCCGCGCTGCCCGGCGGTCCTCGCGAACCCGAAGACCGGGCCAATTTCGCCAGGCAGTCTTTTGGCGAGATCGGCGGGATCAAGGACGTGCAGATCACGATGTCAGAACCTTTGCGCATCAACAACCAGTCCGGATATCAGACCATGGCCGCGGCCAAAGACCTTCGCACCGGCGCCGACGTGATGGTGGTGCAGTGGCTGCGCTTCGGCAGCGGCGGTTATCTGCAAATGGTCGGCATCGCGCGCGCCGATGGCTGGACCGGCGCGCTCGCTCGCTTGCGCACGGTGCGCGACAGCATCGACAACAAGTGAAGTTTAGCGTGGCTCTTTAAGAGCCTTCCACCGTTCCGTTGTCGTTGACCGGCCGCGGCACTGGCGCGGATTTGGGGCCGCCTTTCGACACACCGACCATCGCCGGGCGGAGAACGCGCTCGCCGAGCATGTAGCCCGGTTGTACGACCTCGACGACGCTGCCCGCCGGTACCGAAGCGTTGGGCACTTCAAACATCGCTTGATGAACATTGGGGTCGAATTTCTCGCCCCGCGGGCTGAACTGGCGCACGCCGTTCTTTTCCAGCGCCTTGAGGAGTTCGCGTTCGGTCAGCTCGACGCCGTCGATCAGCGCCTTCACCCCGGCCTCGGCGCTGGCGCGCAGCTCCGGCGATACGGCGTCGAGCGCGCGGCGCATATTGTCGGCGATGGCGACGATGTCGCGCGCAAACGAAGCCACCCCGTAAAGGCGGGCATCGGTGACCTCGCGCTCGGTGCGCTTGCGCAGATTTTCCATCTCCGCCAGCGTGCGCAGGAGCTTGTCCTTGAACTCGGCCGCGAGCGAAGCTGCATCCGCTTGCGGCGCCGTGGACGGCGCCGCGGCGTCCGGCGGGCCTGCCGCGTCCTCGGCACGTGCGGTCTGGTCCGTCATATCCTTACCCATCGCCTTTAACCTGATGCCCGGGATATCAGGGCTTGGCCGGCATAAATCAAGCGTGTCCGGCCCGCCGGGTTTCAGCCCCCGAGCAGCTTGCTCACTACCTTGGCGGTATAATCCACCATCGGGATGATCCGGGCATAGTTGAGCCGCGTCGGCCCGATCACACCGAGCACGCCGACAATATGGCCCGAGGCGTCGTGGTAGGGCGCCACGATCGTCGACGACCCCGAAAGCGAGAACAGCTTGTTCTCCGAGCCGATGAAGATGCGGACGCCCTCGGCCTGCTCGGCGCGGCCCAGAAGATCGACGACTTCGCGCCGCGTTTCCAGGTCGTCGAACAACAGGCGGACCCGCTCCAAATCGGCGACCGCCTTGAGATCTTCGAGCAGATGCGCTTGGCCGCGCACAATGAGCTTGCGTTCGTCGCGTTCGCCGCCCGACCAGCTGGCGAGCCCGGCGGCGACGATCCTTTGCGTCAGCTCATCGAGTTCGGCCTGGCCCTCCTTGACCCGTTGCTCGATCTCGGTCCTGACCTCGGCCAGCGTGCGGCCGCGGATGCGGGAATTGAGGAAATTGGCGGCCTCGATCAGCGCCGAAGTCGGCAAGCCGACCGGAATATTGAGGACGCGATTCTCGACCTGGCCGTCCTCGGCGACCAGCACCACCAGCGCGCGCTCGGGCTCGAGCCGCACGAACTCCACATGCTTGAGCCGCTGGTTCGATTTCGCTGTGAGCACCACGCCGGCGGCACGGCTTAAGCCCGAGAGCAGACCCGAGGCCTCGGTCAGCACGGCTTCGACCGACTTTGCCTCGCCCAGACCCGCGACCTGCGCCTCGATCGCCCGGCGGTCGTGCTCGGCGAGGTCGCCGATCTGCATCAGCGCGTCGACGAAAAATCGCAGCCCGATCTCGGTCGGTAACCGTCCGGCCGAGGTATGCGGCGCATAGACCAGACCAAGCTGCTCGAGATCCGACATGACGTTGCGCACCGAGGCCGGCGACAAGGTCATCGGTAGGATGCGCGACAGATTGCGCGAGCCGACCGGCTC
Organism: Xanthobacteraceae bacterium; assembly: GCA_031291475.1. GTDB lineage: Bacteria > Pseudomonadota > Alphaproteobacteria > Rhizobiales > Xanthobacteraceae > BOG-931. The sequence goes on along the minus strand of JARLIY010000132.1, from coordinate 337,201 downwards.
GCCGGTCGCGAGATAGCTCTCGACGATCTGGCGAAAAATCTCGCGCGAGCGCTCGTTGAGTTGGCCAAGGCTCAACTGGCTCGCGGCAAGCGGTAGGTCATGAGTGGCCACAATGAGCTCCGGACAGCGGCGCGGGTTGTTTCAAACCCAAACCTATCGGTAAGACAATGACCAAGGCAATCAGGCTGAACAGGCCTCGCCCGTCCGCTCGGCCCCCAAATGGCGCATCGGCACCTATCGCGAAGGGCGCCGGGCGGTGCGGCGCACGCTTGGGGCGGCCGCTCGCAGCGCGCGCGCATCGTCCGGGAATTGGCCGGGTTTCGAGCGGGCGAATTGCGACAGGTCCCTGATGACTTGTTTCAAAGTATCGCGGTCCAATTTATCCGACGATAGCGCGAACCCGAGATAACACCAGTTCACGATGCGAGCCCGCGTTGCGGCAATGCCGGGCGGAACGCCGGCATCGATCAACAATTTGCGCAAATAACGCACCCGCTCCGCGTCCACCGTTTCGACCGCGGCTCTTGCCCGCGCGTCGGCCGTAGCCCAGGCGCGCACGGCGCGTTCAACGCCGGTGTCGCCCGCAAACGCACGATAGGCAAGCGCTTCCAGGCGATCGTCTGCGGCCCCCTCGATCTGGTCGATAATGTTCTTCAGCGCGATCTCGCGCCAGCGGCGGAGAATGGCCGCGTGGAACGCCGGTACATCCGCGAAGTGCCAATAGAAACTGCCGCGGGAGATGCCGAGCCTGTTGGCGAGCGTGTCCGCCTTGAGCGCGGAAAACCCGGATTTTGCCAGCGCCTTGAGCCCCGCATTCACCCATTCTGCCGGCCGCAGGCGATCGTCGCGCATTTCCATACACTACTGTATTGACGTTCAGGGAGCAGGATGATATCCGATACATACACGACTGTATGGAGTTGCGCAATGCGCGATCTCGTCGTGCAGGTTGCCGGACTGTTGGCTGTGGCCGCGGCCGTCGTGCACGCGGTGCTGGGCGAGACCAAGGTTTTTGCGCGCGCCCGCATCGAGCCCGAATGGGCGCGACGGTTGATCCGGCTGGTGTGGCAATTCGGCACGATTGCGTGGATCGGCTTGGCGATTCTCCTCGTTGCCGCGCCGAGGCTCGGCTCCGAAGCCGCGCGCAACTGGATCATCGCAACGAGCATCGTCACATTCGGGTTCGGCGCCGTCGGCAACGCTTGGGCGACGCGGGGACGCCATTTTGGATGGGTGGTGCTGCTCGTTGTGGTCGGTCTCGCCGCAATCGGTCTATGAGTCGCCCTCCTGCGCCTGCCCTTGTCGGCTCTACCTCCCGCCCCTAAAACACTGGGCTCATAATGCCGGCGCGCCGCCGGCAAGGGAGCGCGAAGGGAGCCGACATGCGGCCGAGCCGCCGACAACCCGACGAATTGCGGCCCGTCTCGCTCGAGCGCGGCGTGGTGAAGTTCGCCGAGGGCTCCTGCTTCGTGCGGTTCGGCGATACTCATGTGCTCGTCACCGCCACGCTCGAAGATCGGCTGCCACCCTGGCTCAAAGGGCAAGGGCGCGGCTGGATCACGGCCGAATACGGCATGCTGCCGCGCGCCACCCTCGAACGCACTCGGCGCGAGGCCTCCGCCGGCAAGCAGAATGGGCGCACGGTGGAAATCCAGCGATTGATCGGCCGGAGCCTGCGCACGGTCGTCGATCTCAAGGCGCTCGGCGAGCGTCAGATCACCATCGATTGCGACGTGATCCAGGCCGACGGCGGCACGCGCACCGCTTCGATCACCGGCGCCTGGATTGCGCTGTTTGATTGTCTCGCCTGGATGAAAACGCGCCAGATGATCGAACAAGAGGTCCTTCGCGACCATATCGCGGCGATTTCCTGCGGCGTGTGCGCCGGCGTGGCGGTGCTCGATCTCGATTACGCCGAGGATTCGCAGGCCGAGACCGACGCCAATTTCGTGCTGACCGGCTCGGGCAACATCGTCGAGGTGCAGGCCACGGCGGAGAAAGTGCCGTTTTCCGAAGAGCAACTGACGACTTTGCTGGCGCTTGCCCGCAAGGGCGTGACCAAGTTGGTCGACCTGCAGAAGATGGCGGTGATGTGAGCGGAGCTGGCCATCGCCGCATCACCGGCCGTCTTGTGATTGCCACGCATAATCCCGGTAAGCTTAAGGAACTGCGCCAATTGCTGGCGCCTTACGGGATCGACGCCATATCAGCAGGCGACATGGGACTGAGCGAGCCAGAAGAGACCGGAATGACATTCCGCGCCAACGCCCGCATCAAGGCGGAAGCGGCCGCGAAAGCGTCGCGCATGCCCGCCTTTGCCGACGATTCCGGCCTTGTGGTCGACACGCTCGACAGCGCGCCGGGCATCCATTCGGCGCGCTGGGCCGGCCCCGACAAGGACTTCCGCCGCGCCATGGAAACGATTGAAGAGAGACTGCGCGAGCGCGGCGCCACAGCGCCGGACCGCCGCAGAGCGCATTTCGTCTCCGCATTGTGTGTCGCCTGGCCGGACGGCCATGTGGAGGAATTCGAAGGTCGCGTCGGCGGCACGCTCGTTTGGCCGCCGCGCGGCGACCAAGGCTTTGGCTACGATCCGATGTTTTTGCCCGACGGCCACGCCCGCACCTTCGGCGAGATGCCGAGCGAAGAAAAGCATGGCCTGCCGCCGCGCGGCAAAGGACTTTCCCACCGCGCGCGCGCCTTTTTGCAACTCGCGGAGGCCTGCCTTGAACAGCACTGAGCAGGCCTTTGGCGTCTATATCCACTGGCCGTTTTGCCTGTCGAAATGTCCCTATTGCGATTTCAATAGCCACGTGCGCCGCGCGCCGATCGACGAGGCGCGCTTCGTGCGCGCGTTTGCCGCCGAAATCGCGGCGACCGCCGCACGCGCGCCGGGCCGGATGGTTTCCACGATCTTCTTCGGCGGCGGCACACCGTCGCTAATGCGGCCGGCGACGGTCGCCGCCATCCTCGACGCGATCGCACGGCATTGGCGGGTCGCACCGGATGCCGAAATCAGCCTCGAAGCCAATCCGACCAGCGTCGAAGCCGGGCGCTTTCGCGGCTACCGCGATGCCGGCGTCAACCGCGTGTCGCTCGGCGTGCAAGCGCTCAACGATCGCGCGCTCGCCGAGCTCGGACGGCTGCACACCGCGCGCGAAGCGCTCGATGCCGTCGGCATCGCGCGCGGCGTGTTCGAACGCGTCTCCTTCGATCTCATCTACGCTCGGCCGCAGCAGACGCCGCAGGATTGGGGCAACGAGCTGAAAGCGGCGCTCGCCGAGGCCGGCGAGCATCTGTCACTCTATCAGCTCACCATCGAGCCCGAGACGCCGTTCGCGGCTTTGCATGCGGCCGGCAAGCTCAAGACCCCCGACGACGATAGCGCGCGCGCTCTCTACGATACGACGCTCGAAGTCTGTGCCGCCCACGGGCTGCAAGCCTATGAGATTTCCAATCACGCGCGGCCCGGCGCCGAGTGCCGGCACAATCTCGTTTACTGGCGCGCGCACGAATATGCCGGCATCGGCCCCGGCGCCCACGGCCGCCTCGACATCGGCGACACCCGCCACGCCACGGCAACCGAGAAACGCCCCGAAGCCTGGCTCACCCGCGTCGAAAGCGATGGGCACGGCCTCGTCACCGACGACCAATTGACGCGTGAAGAGATGGCCGACGAATTCCTGCTGATGGGGCTGCGGCTTGCCGAAGGCATCGATCCCGCGCGCTACGCCATGCTGGCCGGACGGCCGCTCGACCCCACGCGGGTTGCGGCGCTGCACGAGCACGGACTCGTCGAGACGACCGCCGACGGCCGGCTGCGCGTCAGCCTGCCCGGCTTTCCGGTGCTCGACGCGGTGGTCGCCGATCTGGCGGCGTGAGGTTTTAGCCCGAAGCGCCGAAGCTGCGCGGCGCCGGCGAGATCGTCTGCGCGCCGGACGGCGTCACCCGCAGCACCGCAAGTCCGCGCTCGTTGGTGCCGTCGGCCCGGAAGCGGAATAGCCCGTCGATGCCGGTGAAGCCGGACGGGCTTGTCAAAACCTCTGCCGAGAAGCGCTGCGGGCCTTGGGTCTTCACCAGCGCCGCGATCAATGCCACTGCGTCGTAAGCGAGCGTCGCCGTCCGCACCGGCGGCTGCTTGAAACGCGCGGTATAGCGGGCGGAGAAATTGCGATAGCCGGCGGCGTCGGGAGCGGCGTACCAGCCGCCGTCCAGCGCCGGCGTGGAATTGATGCGCGGATCGTCGCCCCACAGGCCGGTGCCGAGCAGCTGGATCTTCTTGGTGTTGACGCCGTTGGCGACCAGCCCCTGAGCCACGTCCGGCACGGCGTCGCCGCCGTCGGGAATGAACAAGACGTCGGCGCGCGAGGCGGCCTGGGCGACGATCTTGACCGGCCCCGCCATGGCGGCCTTGTCGTGCGGATAGCGCTCAATCACGACGACCTGCCCGCCACGCCGCGCGACGTCCTGCTTGAAGGCCGCTTCAACCACCGTCCCGTAGGGATTGTCGGGAATGAGCGCCGCATAGGAGCGTTTCCCGGACGAGCCGGCATATTGCACGATGCGGGCGACGTCGGATTCCGGCAGGAAGCTCAGCAGATAAACGCCGCGCGAGGCGACGTTGGCGTCGGTTGAAAAAGCGATGACCGGAATGTTGCGCGTGTGCGCCACCTGCCCGACGATGCCGACCGATTGCGCAAACAGCGGGCCGAGGATGATCTCGGCGCCTTCATCGAGCGCTTGCTGCGCGGCGGCGCGCGCGCCTTCGGCGGTGCCGCCGTCGTCTTTCACCAACAGCTGAATATTCGGCGCGTTGAATTCCGCGAGCGCCATCTCGGCGGCGTTGCGCATCGCCTGGCCGGCGATACCGGCATTGCCGGCGGCCGACAGCGGCAGGATGAGCGCGGCCTTGACCTGCCCGGTGCCGAGCGTGGTCGCCGGCGCCGGCGGCGCCGCCACCGGCTGCGGCGTCGACGAGAAGGGCGACGAAGAGAAGTAACTGGAATTGCCCGAGCAGGCCGCGAGCAGGAGACCGGCCAGAGCGATCACGCCCGCAAGCGAGCGGCGCCGTGGTGGCAAGGCGGCCGACCCCATCACCGGCAACTCCGCGGACACGGCAGCTCTCCTGACGGCAAATACGCGCGGAACCATAGGGCGTCCCCAATCTGTCATTCTGGCGGCGAATGGTTAACCAAGCGAAAAGGATGAAGAATCCGGCGCGGGCATGACGGCTGCATTGGCCGGCGCTAGGGTGCCGGAAATGAGGCAGACGAACCCGCCCGGCACCGAGGATCGCGCCCAGCGCCGCTATGTCCTCGCCGGCCATTCCATCGACGTCGGCAGGATCGCGCCCGGTCTGCACATTGTCGCGACCCCCATCGGCAATCTCGGCGACATCACGTTGCGCGCGCTGGCGACGCTGGCGGGCGCCGACTTGATCGCCTGCGAGGATACGCGGGTGACCCGCAAGCTCCTCGACCGCTACGCGATCGAAACCCCGCTGACGCCCTACCACGACCATAACGCGGCGTCGGCGCGGCCGAAGCTTCTGCGCCGGCTCGGCGAAGGCGCCGCCATTGCGCTCGTCTCGGATGCCGGCACGCCGCTCGTTTCCGATCCCGGATACAAGCTCGTGCGCGCCGCCCAGGAAGCCGGACACACGGTCACCGCATTGCCGGGCGCTTCCGCGGTGCTGACGGCGCTGACCGTCGCCGGCCTGCCGACCGATCAATTCCTCTTCGCCGGCTTCCTGCCGCCGAAAGAGGCGGCGCGCCGCGCGCGCATTGCCGAGCTTGCCCGCGAAACGGCGACACTGGTGCTGTTCGAAACCGGGCCGCGCGTCGCGGCCTCGCTCGCCGACCTTGCCGCCGGCCTCGGCGCCCGCGAAGCGGCTTTGTGCCGCGAGCTCACCAAGCTGCACGAAGAAATCCGCCGCGGCGCGCTTGCGACTTTGGCGCAAGCCTGCGCCACGGGCGAAATCCGGGGTGAGATCGTGCTCGTCATTGCGCCGCCGAAGGCATCGGAGCGGCCGAGCTCGGGCGACACCGACGCGCTGCTGCGCCGGGCACTAAGCCGGGTTTCGCTCAAGGATGCCGTGGGCGAAGTCGCGGTCGCGACCGGGCTGCCGCGCCGGGAGCTCTATCAGCGCGCGCTCGTGCTGGCGAAAGAGGAAAACCGGGAGACCAACCTTGGCGCGCCGCGTTGAACCGGCCGAACCGCTTGCGGGACCGCGCCGTCGGCGCGTCGCGGCCTTCCGGCTCGGCCTGTCCGTGGAGAGCCGCGACGCCATGTTGCTGATCGCCAAGGGCTACCAGATCGTGGCGCGGCGCTGGAAAACGCCGCTCGGCGAAATCGATATCGTCGCCCGGCGCCGGCGCGCTTTAGTCTTTGTCGAGGTCAAGGCGCGCGACCGCGACGACGACGCGGCGGAAGCCGTGACCGAACGCGGCAAGCGGCGGATCGTCGCCGCCGCCGAGCTTTGGCTCACCCACCGCCCGGAGGATGCGCGGCACGACATCCGTTTCGACGTTATATTGGTGACACCCGGGAGAATCCCCCGGCACGTCGCCAACGCCTTCGATGCAAGCCGTTGAACAGAGCCGCCCGCTTCGGTACCAACGCCCATGCCACTGAACGTCGCCGTGCAAATGGACCCGATCGAGCGGATCAACATCCGCGGCGATTCCACGTTCGCTTTGCTGCTGGAAGCGCAACGCCGCTCCCATCCCCTCTCCTATTACACGCCCGACCGGCTCATCCTCGACGGCGCCAAGGTATCGGCGACGGTGCGCCCGCTGGTCGTTCGCGACACGGCCGGCGACCATTTCACGCTCGGCGATCCCCGGCATGTCGACCTTACCTCGTTCGACGTCGTGCTGCTGCGACAGGACCCGCCGTTCGATCTCGCTTACATCTCGACGACACACATGCTCGAGCGCATCCATCCCAAGACGCTCGTGGTCAACGATCCGGCCCATGTGCGCAACGCGCCGGAAAAAATCTTCGTTACCGAATTTCCCGATTTGATGCCGCCGACTTTGCTGACCCGCGATCTCGAGGCCATCAAGGCGTTCCGCGCAAAACACGGCGACATCGTCATGAAGCCGCTCTACGGCAAAGGCGGCGAGGCCGTTTTCCGCGTCACGCCCGAGGACATCAATTTCGGCTCGCTCTACGATCTGTTCGCCACGATGTTCCACGAGCCGTGGGTGGTGCAAAAATTCCTGCCGGCGGTGAAGGACGGCGACAAGCGCATCATTCTGGTGGACGGCGAGTTCACCGGCGCGGTCAACCGCGTGCCGGCGCCCGACGATCTGCGCTCCAACATGGTGCGCGGCGGCGTGCCCAAGGCGACCGACCTGACCGCGCGCGAGCGCGAAATCTGCGCCCGTCTCGGTCCGGCTTTACGCGAGCGCGGCCTCCTCTTCGTCGGCATCGACGTGATCGACGGCTTCCTCACCGAAATCAACGTCACCTCGCCGACCGGCATCCGCGCCATCAAGTCTCTCGGTGGCCCCGACATCGCGGCGCTGATCTGGGACAAGATCGAGGCGAAGCGGAAGTAGGCGGCGGTCGCCGCCGATGGGCATTGTCTCAGTTTGCGAGACACTACCCGCCGATGGGCGATTATGTACTTGCGGCTCTCCGCGCGCGGCTATCACCGCGTCGCGCGCACGCTCGCCGATCTCGACGGCGCCGACAAAGTCGCCCGCGTGCATCTCGCCGAGGCGTTGTCCTACCGCGCGCTTGCCGACGAAGTCAGAAGGGCGATTTAGCTCCTGCGCTGCTGAAAATCACCCGCCGTTGCTGACGTTGATGGCGCCGCGCATACCGATGGCGGCGAGGAATTCCTGGCGCGTCTCGGCATGGTCGCGGAACACGCCGAGCATGCGGCTGGTCACCATGGTGACGCCGGACTTGTGGATGCCGCGGGTGGTCATGCATTGATGCGTCGCCTCGGCGACTACGGCGACGCCGTGCGGCTTGAGGACTTCGTCGACACAGGCGGCGATCTCGGCGGTCATCTTTTCCTGAATCTGCAGCCGCCGCGCATAGACCTCGACCAGGCGCGCCAGCTTGGAAATGCCGACGACGCGGTTGCGCGGCAGATAGCCGATATGCACGCGTCCGATGATCGGCGCCATGTGGTGCTCGCAATGCGACTCGAAGCGGATGTCGCGCAGCACGACGACCTCGTCATAGCCGCCGGTCTCCTCGAAAGTGCGTTTGAGATAATCGCGCGGATGATCCTTGTAGCCGGCGAACCATTCCTCGTAGGCGCGCACCACGCGGCCCGGCGTGGCGAGAAGGCCCTCGCGGCCTGGATCGTCGCCCGCCCAGCGGATAAGTACGCGCACCGCATCCTCCGCCTCTTCGCGCGTCGGCCGTCCCGACTCGGCCGGCCCGGAAGATTTGGCCCGCGAGCGCTTCACATTCACCATCTTGTCCATCCGCGTTCTCCGGTCGCGCCTTAGATATCGAGCCGCCCATGGGCCCGGGCAATGTTAACAAAGCATCAACCCTCGCTCCAATCGTTCTTGCGAGATGCAAGGGATGCGCAAGAGTTCATAGGCCAAAATCGGCGTCACTGCATTGACAACAGCGGGCACTCGACGCGGCTTCCGATCGCCGGCCGCGGGGGCGTGCCAAGCTGGAAAAGGACCATGCGCCCTCGAGCCGCCCTCGGAAAGCCCTCCATCATCGGTCGCCGGATCTTCTCGCTTCTGGTCCGGTCGGCCATCATCATCTCGATGTCGTTTGCGGTGGCTTTCGGCTTCCTCGCCGGAGCGACCTCGCCGGTAGCCCACTACGACCCCTACATGTTCGCGATCGGCGTCGCCTCGCTGTTCGGCGCGTCGTGCGGCGCCATGGGCATCCTCATGTCCCGCATCCGCCGCATGAAGCGCGAGCTGCGCGACTTCGAGACGCGTCTCGATGAAGCGGCGGACCGCAACTGGGAAATCCGCGAAGCGCAAGAGCGCACCACGAGCTTCTTCGAGGCGCAGGACGACGTGATCGTGCGCCGCGACGGCTCGGGCGCCATCACTTACGCCAACGACGCTTTCTGCGCGCTCGCCGGACGGCCCCGCGAAGCGCTGCTCGGCACCGCCTTCGCGCTGCCGGTGGTGGAGCAAGGCGAGACCAGCCTGCTGGCCGACGGCGCGCGCGCTTACGACCAGAAGATCGCCTCGGCCTCCGGTGCACGCTGGATCGCCTGGCGCGAGGTCAATGTCCGCGCCGATGGCGACAGCGAGATGCAGAGCGTCGGCCGCGACGTCACCGACCGCGTGCTTGCCGAGCGGGCGTTGGCCGAGGCGCGTGACCAAGCCGAAGCGGCCAATCGCGCCAAGTCGCGTTTCCTCACCATGGTGTCGCACGAAATCCGCACGCCGCTGAACGGCATCCTCGGCATGGCCGATCTTCTCGGCGACACCCCGCTCACGCCCGAGCAGGCGACCTATCTCAACGCGGTGAAGACTTCCGGCGAGACGCTCTTGTCGCTGATCGAGGAAGTGCTCGATTTCTCCAAGATCGAGGCCGGCCGGCTCGATCTGGCGGCGCGGCCGTTTCCGCTTGCGGCCTTCGTCGAGGAGGCCGTCGAGCTTCTGGGTCCGCGCGCCCAGGCCAAGCGGCTGGAAATCGGCGCCTATGTCGATGAGCGCCTGCCCGCGCAGGTCGTCGGCGACGCCGCGCGGTTGCGCCAGGTTCTGTTCAACCTTGCCGGCAACGCCATCAAATTCACCGAACGCGGCGGCGTTTCGATCATCCTCGAGCCGGGCGAAGAAGCGGACGCGATCGCGATAACGGTGCAGGACACCGGCATCGGCATTTCCTCGGAAGACCAGGCGCGCATCTTCCTCGAATTCGAGCAGGCCGACGGCGGCTCGACGCGAAAATTCGGCGGCACCGGCCTCGGTCTCACCATTTCCAACCGGATCGTCGAGAGCATGGGCGGCTCGATCGCGGTCGAGAGCGCTCCCGATGAAGGTTCCACCTTCCGCGTCACCGTTCCGCTGGCGCGCGCCGGCGATGCCGGCGAACCGGAGCTCAAAGTGCCCGATCTTGCCGGCGACGATATCCTGATCGTCGCGCCGGCCGCCATGGAAGCGTCTTTGCTCGCGCGCCGCCTGCAACGCTGGGGCGCACGGACAAAAATCGTTCCCGACGACAACGTGGCGGCGGCGCTGCTTCCCGAGCAAATGTGGAGCGCCGTGCTGGTCGATCACGCGCTCGGCACGCAAGCCTGCGAGCGCCTGGCGCGCGCCGCGTCGAGCGTGCAGCGGCGGATCGTGCTGGTCACGCCGGCGATGCGCAACGAGCTCGCAGCCCTCAAGGAAGCCGGCTTTACCGGCTATCTGATCAAGCCGGTGCGCGCGGCTTCCCTTGCCGCGCGCTTTTCGCAGGACGACGCCTTCGACCACGGCGCGGCGATGGAGACCGCGGAAGCGCCGAGCGCGGCGCGGCCGGGCGGCGGGCTTTCGATTCTCGTCGCCGAGGACAACGAGATCAATGCACTCTTGGCGCGCGCGCTGCTGGTCCGGCTCGGCCATCATCCGACCTTGGCCGCCTCCGGCGCCGCGGTCGTCGAATCCTGGCTTGCCGCACGCGCCGCCGGCACGCCCTTCGACCGCGTGCTCATGGATTTGCATATGCCGGGCATGGATGGGCTAGAAGCAACCCGCCGCATCCGCGCCCTCGAAGCGGACGGCGGCGCGGCGCGAACGCCGATCCTGGCGCTGACCGCAAACGCCTCCGCCGAAGACCGCGAGGCCTGCCTCGCCGCCGGCATGGACGGCTTCCTGGTCAAGCCGTTCGACCGCGAACGCCTCGCCGCGGCGCTGGCGTCGGCGGCGGACGCCGCGCTCGCGGCATAATTCGGCACCTCCCGCTCCGTCACGGCAACCCCGCGCTGATACGGGGTTTGTGACATTTGCGTGAATGATCTGGCTCAATAACAGCGTCATCTGAACCTGCTCTGCTGACTGCTGAGCAGAGTGCGGCGCCATGAAATCCGAAATCATCGAGCAGCTCGGACAGGCCGATTTGCTGCTGCCATCGCTTCTCGCCGAGGGCTTGGCCGCGAACGATCGGGTGAAGGTCCGGCTGAGCGTTTTGCAGGCGGCCGCAAATCATGCGCGCGACCCGGCGAGTGCCCGCTTCGATCTGATCGGCGAATGCCGCGACGCCGGCATCGATCATGTGGCGTTGGAAACGCTGGTTAACCGCGCCACGCTTTCGGCCGGCGAACGGATTTCGGCGCCCGGGCTCGGCAACCTCCGCGCCGCGATTCTGGATGACGTGGCGATCATGATCCGCGCCGTCAAAGCCGGCGACGCAGCGGAGGCGGACCGGGCGGTCGCGCGCCTCGCGGCGATCCAGGCGGGGCCCTTAGAATCTTCCGACGACGTCGCGCTCGCGGAAATCGGCAGACTAACCAGCATTTCGGACGGCGATGGCGGCGGCGACAGCCTGCATCGCCTGATTATGGATCTGCACAAGGCGCTCAACCGGCTTGCCGCCGATCATGCGGAGGAAGTGCTCGCTGGCGCGCACGTCTACGCGTTGTTGCCGCAGGATCGGCCGGCGGTCGAAGCGTTCATGCGCGGGGTCGAGGCGACCGAGAAGCTCAGATTCGGCCATCCCGGGCTGGCGACGACCGCGACGCGGTCGGGCGGGCGGCTCACCATCCAGAACGACATCGGCGAGACGGACGCGCATGTGGTGGTGATCGCCGTCGAGGCCGACGCCGTGACCGTCACCTATACCGACGTGCACGCGGTGCGGGCAAAGTTCTTCATCGGATTGTTTCGTAATTTCCCCGTTCAGTGGAGCGGGCTTGAACGGAAAAACTCGACCGGGCTCGGCGACGACGGCGGCTTCTATCTTGTCACCGGGCGCTTGCCGTTCGACAGCGGCGCCCGCCGCGATGCTTTTCTCGAAAACGTGGGAGCCTCGCTCGTCTTTCTGATCGACTGGAACAAAGCGCGCAAAGTCCTCAGAGAATGGGTATCAAAATCCGATGCGATCCGAGTGCTCGCCTGGGCGGCGCAGCATCGCATCGGCCACAGAGGCTTCCTCGAACTTGGCGGCGGAGAACTCGTGGCGGCGGCGGTCCATCACGCAGCACCGACCCGTATCGGATTCGGCGAAAGCCTCGATCACGCGCTGGGGCGCGAAGCCGCCGTCGATTTTCTCAAGACCGTGCTGCGTGTCTCCGCCGAAGCGTTGCTGCAGGGAAGTTCGGTCCGGCTGGCGCGGGACCGTATTGAGGCGGCTCTCATTGCGCATCTGCAGCGCGTTGATCGAACGCTGCTCGCTGTCATGATCCGCCAGGTCGGTCTGGCGCGTGAGATTGCGGCCGGCATCGCCGGTTTCGTCAGCGAACGAACGGCGAAGCGCCCATTCGACAGTGCCGCCTTGGCAAAGCGGGCGCGCCGCATCGAGGAGAAAGCCGACCAAATTGTCATGGATGCGCGCAACGAGATCGCCCGCTTCGGCGCCGGCCGCGGCATCGAACATCTGGTCAATGAGATGGAGGACGCAATCGACGAGCTCGAACAGGCGGCCTTCGTGGCTTCGTTGGTCCCGGCCGAGGTTGCATCCGAGTTGCTGGAGCCGCTCGCCGAGCTTTGCGCCGTGACAGTAGCGGGCACGGAAGCAGCCGCGACCGGGGTTGCCGCCGCGGCCGAGGTTCCCGAGGGGCATCGCATCGACACCGAGGACGCGCTCGCCGCGGTCGGCCGATTGATCGATGTCGAACACCGGGCCGACGCGGCGGAACGCGCGGTGACGGCGATCATCCTAAGCGGCGACTTCAATCTCAAAACGGCATTGTCCGTTCTCGAACTCGCGCGTGCTCTTGAGCGCTCGACCGACCGGCTGGCGGCCTTCGGGCACCTCCTGCGCGATCATGTGCTCACGGACCTTTCGACTTGAGGGCAGCCACCATGGAGATCGCGCGCATCGGTGACGGATCGGCCGAACAATATTCGGTGGACATGGTAGGCGGAAAGGCGGCCAACCTGGCGCGCGTGGCCGCGCTCGGACTTCCCGTGCCGCCGGCCTTCGTGCTGCCGATCAGCCTTTGCGCGGCGACGGTGAAGGGCGACGCATCGGCCATCCGCAATCTGGCCGACGGCCTGACCGAGGGTATCGAGTTTCTCGAGAATACGACCGGCCGGCGGTTCGGCGACCGGTGGCGGCCGCTTTTGGTATCGGTGCGTTCGGGCGCGGCGCGATCGATGCCGGGAATGTTGGATACCGTGCTCAATGTCGGCTGCACGCCTTCGGCCGTTCGCGGCCTGGTGCGCATGACTGGCAACCCGCACCTTGCCAGCGACTGCCGGCGCCGCTTTCTCGAAAGCTACGGCGCCGTAGTGCTGGGCATCGATCCTGCCGCCTTTATCGGCAAGCGCGACGAAATCGTCGCCGCCGAAGACGCGAGCAGCGAACGCGCGCTCGATGGCGAAGCCCTCGAACGCCTCGCAACCGCCTACGAGCAAGTCATCGAGGAAGAAGAGCATGTGCTGAGTGAAGACCCGATGGACCAATTGAAGTCGGCGGCGCAGGCGGTGTTTCGCTCATGGATGAGCGATCGCGCCTGCACTTATCGCAGGCTCGAACATCTTGAGGATTTGCAGGGCACCGCCGTCACGGTGCAGGCGATGGTCTTCGGCAATGCCGGCGCATCGTCGGGAGCCGGAGTGGCGTTTTCACGCGATCCCTCAACCGGCGCCGCCCGACCCGTTATCGACGTACTGTTCGAATCCCAGGGCGAAGACGTGGTGTCGGGAGGACATAATCCCGAGACCGAAGAAGCCATCATCCGTTCGCTGCCCGAAATCGGACGGCAATTGCGCGAAGCGCTGCGGCGGCTCGAACAGGATTTCGCCGACATCCAGGACGTCGAATTCACGATCGAGAACGGCAAATTGTGGATTCTACAGACGCGCGCGGCGAAGCGGACGCCGCAGGCGGCACTGCGGTTGGCGATCGACTTCGTCAACGAGGGACGGGTCGCGCCGGCGGAAGCCTTGCGTCGCCTCGACGGCGTGGATTTACGCAAACTCGTCAGCAACCGGCTGATAATGGTGGACGCCCCGGTCGCGCACGGGATTTGCGCATCGGCCGGCGTCGCGGTGGGCCGCGCCGCTTTCGATCCGGAAAGCGTGGCCCGCCTGGCGGCAAGCGGCGATCCGGTCATTCTTGTGCGTCCGGCGACCACCACCGCCGACGTCGGCGGCTTCGCCGTCGCCGCGGGAATCGTCACCGCGATCGGCGGCCGCACCGCCCATGCCGCGTTGGTGGCGCGACAGCTCGGGAAACCGTGCATCGTCGGCTGCACGACCTTGTCGATCGATGTCGCCCGCCGTTGCGCGCAACTCGCGGGGATTGCCATCAAAGAAGGCGATTGGCTCTCGATCGACGGCGAAGCAGGCGCGATCTATCTCGGCCGGGGCAGTATCGTTGCCGAACGGCTGGACGCCGAACTTGCCGAGATCGAGCGTTGGCATGCCGCGGCGGCGTAACGTTTACAGCCGGCGCAGCGCCACTTCCTCGACCTCGTGGCTTTCGCCTTTTTTCAGGATCAGGTCGGCGCGCGGCCGCGTTGGCAGGATATTCTCGCGCAGATTGACGAGATTGATGCGGTTCCAGATCGATGTCGCGGTCGCGATTGCATCCGCGTCGGATAGTCGCGCGTAGCGGTGGAAATAGGATTTCGGATCGGCGAACGCCGTGCCGCGCAACGCCAAAAAGCGATTGACATACCAGGACAAGAGCACGCCCTCGTCGGCATCGAGATAAACCGAGAAGTCGAAAAAGTCGGAGACAAAGGGAACGGCCTTACCGTCCTTGGGCAGCCGGCCGGCCTGGAGCACATTGAGGCCCTCGACAATGAGGATGTCCGGCCGGTCAATCTCGATCCATTGGTTGGGGATGACGTCGTAGACGAGATGCGAATAGACCGGCGCGCGCACCGGCCGTCGGCCGGCCTTGATGTCGGACAGAAAGCGCAGCAGCGCCGGCAAGTCGTAGCTTTCGGGAAAGCCTTTTTTCTCCATCAGGCCTTCGCGCTCGAGCACGGCATTGGGGTAGAGGAAGCCGTCGGTGGTGATGAGATCGACTTTGGGCACATTGGGCCAGCGCGTGAGCAGGGCATTGAGCACGCGCGCGGTAGTCGATTTGCCCGCGGCGACCGAGCCGCCGACGCCGATGATGTAGGGCATTTTGGCGTCCTCGGTGCCGAGGAAACCCTGTTGCGCGCGAAACAGCCGCTGCGTCGCCGCGACGTAAAGCGAGAGGAGCCGAGATAACGGCAGATAGATTTCCTCCACCTCCGATATGTCGAGCCGGTCGTGCAGGGAGCGCAGCCGCACGATCTCCGCCGGCTCGAGCGTCATCGGCGTGTCTTGGCGTAAGCTCGCCCATTCCGCGCGCGAGAACACACGATACGGCGAGACATCCGACTCGGTGCGCTGCTCCATGCGGTCGCTCTTTAATCGCCGCCCTTGCGGGCGGCTTTTTCGTCGAGCCCCGACTGACGCGTGCGCTCGGCCAGCGCCGCCTCGACTTCGGCCAGTGCGATGCCCCGGGCGTGGAGCACCACGAGCAAATGATAGAGCAGATCGGCGGCCTCCGCGACCACGCGGCCGCGATCCTCGGCGACGGCGGCGATGGCAATCTCGACCGCTTCCTCACCGAGTTTCTTGGCGCAATGGGTCACGCCCTTGTCGATGAGCGCGCGCGTATAGGACGTCTCGGCGGTCGCCTGCGCCCGCGCCTGCACGCGCTTTTCGAGATCCTGGAGGGTGAACACGGCCATCGCCGTTCCTTAGCATCTCTCCACCGGCGCGGGGAGAGCTGGCCATCATATATGCCTTGTCCGATCGGCATTTCACCCGGAACCTTGCCGGCGGTAGGATGATGCGATGGCCGCGCCCGTTCTCGATTTCTGGTTCGATTTCGCCTCGACCTATTCTTATCCCACGGCCATGCGCATCCGGCCGCTGGCGGACCGAGCCGGCGTCGCTGTCACATTTCGGCCGTTCCTGCTCGGACCGATCTTCAAAGCTCTGGGCTGGGACACGTCGCCGTTCAACCTCTATCCGGCGAAGGGCCGCCATATGTGGCGCGACCTTGAACGCATTTGCGCGGATTTGTCCTTGCCGTTCCGCCGCCCGGAGCCGTTTCCGCAAAATAGCCTTCTGGCGGCACGCGTCGCCTCGGCCGCCGGCGATGCGGCCTGGCAAGAGCACTTTTGCCGCGCCGTCTTCTGGGCGGAATTCGCCGAGGGACGGCGCATCGACGAGCCGGAAACGATCGGCGCCATCCTTGCGGACCTCAAGGCGGATGCGGGTTCCGTGCTCGCCGCCGCACAATCGAACGAGGTCAAGGAGAAGCTCCGATCCGAGACGGCGGAGGCGCAGCGGTTGAATATCTTCGGTGCGCCGAGCTTCGTGACTGCGGACGGCGAATTATTCTGGGGCAATGACCGGCTCGACAGCGCGCTCGCCTGGGCGAAGCGTTCCGGCTGACGCGCCAATCAGGGATCGAGCCGCATCGGCAACCCGGCGCGCGCCATATATTCCTTAGCCTCGCGCACGGAATACTCGCCGAAGTGAAAGATCGAGGCGGCCAGCACCGCGCTCGCGTGCCCGTCATGAATGCCTTCGACCAGATGCTGGAGATTGCCGACGCCGCCCGAGGCGATGACCGGCACCGTTACCGCATCGGCCACGGCGCGCGTGAGCGCAATGTCGAAGCCCTGGCGCGTGCCGTCGCGATCCATGGAGGTGAGCAGGATTTCGCCGGCGCCGAGCGCCGTCACCTCGCGGGCATAGGCGACGGCCTCGAGCCCGGTCGGATTGCGCCCGCCATGGGTGAAGATTTCCCAGCGGTCCTGCTGCGGCGGCTTCGACACCTTCTTGGCGTCGATGGCGACCACGATGCATTGATCGCCGAATTTCTCCGCCGCTTCCTTGACGAAGGCGCGGCGGGCAACGGCGGCGGTATTGATCGACACCTTGTCGGCGCCGAAGGAAAGCAGCGCGCGGATATCGTCGATCGTACGCACGCCGCCGCCGACCGTGAGCGGCATGAAGCAGGCCTCGGCGGTGCGCCGCACCACGTCGAGGATGATGCCGCGATCCTCATGGCTCGCCGTAATGTCGAGGAAAGTCAGCTCGTCGGCGCCGGCCTGGTCATAGGCGATCGCCGCTTCGACCGGATCGCCGGCGTCGCGCAGGTTGACGAAATTGACGCCCTTGACGACCCGGCCGTCCTTGACGTCGAGGCAGGGAATGACGCGGACCTTGAACATGTCACGCCGCCTCACGCCGCTCGCGCCGCGCGAACAAGTTGCAACGCCACCGCCGCATCGAGCCGACCGTCATAAAGCGCGCGGCCGACAATGGCGCCCGCGATCTTCTTGGCGCGTGGCGTCAAAAGCGCGCGCACGTCGTCGAGCGATGCGAGGCCCCCCGAGGCGATGACCGGGATCGCCACCGCGTCGGCAAGCGCGAGGGTGGCGTCGAGGTTGAGGCCCTTGAGCATGCCGTCACGCGCGACGTCGGTGTAGATCAAAGCGGCGACGCCGGCATCCTCGAACCGCCGCGAAAGCTCGAGCGCGGAAAGCTCCGCGAGCCGCGCCCAGCCCTCGACAGCGACCTTGCCGTCGCGCGCATCGAGCCCGACGGCGACGCGGCCGGGAAACGTTTTCGCCGCGTCCTTCACCAGCGCCGGATCGCGCACGGCGGCGGTGCCGATGACGACGCGGGCGACGCCCTTGCCGAGCCAGTTTTCTATGGTCGCGCGGTCGCGGATGCCGCCGCCGAGCTGCAGCGGAGTTTTCACCGCGGCGAGGATGCGATCGACGGCCGCGGCATTCATCGGCCGACCGGCAAACGCGCCGTCGAGATCGACGATGTGCAGATAGTCGAAGCCCTGCGCCGCGAAGATGCGGGCCTGTTCGGCCGGGTCCCGATTGAAAATCGTCGCCCGCGCCATGTCGCCCTGTTCGAGGCGTACGGCTTCGCCACCCTTCAGATCGATCGCGGGGAAAAGAATCACGGCTTCCACTTGAGAAAATTGGCGATCAGCGCCAGCCCGAGCTTTTGGCTCTTCTCGGGATGGAATTGCGTGCCGACGATATTGTCGCGCGCCACGATCGCCGTGAGCGGACCGCCGTAATCGGCCTCCGCCAACAGGTCGCCGCGCTGCGCCACGTTGAATGCGTAGGAATGCACGAAATAGGCATGCAAACCCTGCGGGCCGAGGTTTAGGCCCTCGACCAGCTGATGGGGGCGGGCGACGTTGAGCGTGTTCCAGCCCATGTGCGGGATTTTCAGGCTCGGATCGTTCGGCGTGATGCGATCGACCTCGCCGGCGATCCAGCCGAGCCCCTCCGTCACTTCGTATTCGCGCCCGCGCTCGGCGAGCAACTGCATGCCGACGCAAATGCCGAAGAACGGTCGGCCTTTTTGCCGCACCGTTTCTTCAAGTGCTGCCGCCATCCCGTCAACGGCCATCAGTCCCCTCTTGCAATCGGCGAACGCGCCGACGCCGGGCAGCACCACGCGATCGGCGGCTGCGACTTTGCGCGGATCGGCCGTCACCACGATCGGCTGGTCGAGGCCCGCATCCTGCGCGGCGCGCTCGAACGCCTTAGCGGCCGAGTGCAAATTGCCCGACCCATAATCGACAATAGCTACGGTCACCGGTTTGCTCCCGGGTCGGGAAACAGGCCGATAATGTCGGGCGACGGCGTCACGCGCGGCGGCGGCGCCGACGGTGCGGCGGCAGCCGGCCGCTGACCGGGCGCGCTGCGAACCCAGGCGTCGAAAAAGCGCCGCTCGGCGTCTTCGACGTCTTCGCCGCTAACCACGCCGACATTGCGCCAACCGCGCCGCTTCAGCGAAAAGCGCCGCAAGGTCGCCGCCTCAAGGCCGATCAACAACGATATGAGGAACTCCGCCAGCGCGATGGCGGCCGTGCCGAGACCCGCGAGATACATCGCTTCGTCGACGCCGGCGGCGACGGCGACATAGATCAGCAGCACCAGCCACAGGCGGTGCCGCAGCATCCACAGCGGCGTGAGCAAAAACGCCCAGAAATAGAATCCATCGCGCACGAAGACGAAGCGATCCGGATCGGGCGCGGCTTCCGCGACACGCAGCGGCGGTTCGTGAACGGTGTAAACGGACATGGCATTGATCCAGTGCGGCTCTAATCCAGTGCGGCGGCGCCGACTCGCGGCGCGAGCAAGCGGTCAGCCGCCGAGTGTGCCCTTGGTCGATGGCACTTCCTGCGCGGCGCGCGGATCGATGGCCACGGCCCTCCGCAACGCCCGCGCCAAACCTTTGAAGCACGACTCGGCAATATGGTGATCGTTGGTGCCATAAAGCGTCGCGACGTGCAGCGTCACCGCGGCGTTGATGGCGAAAGCCTGGAACCATTCTTGCACCAGCTCGGTGTCGAACGGGCCCACCTTGTCGCGCACAAACTCCGACTTGAAGACGAGGAACGGCCGGCCAGAAATGTCGATGGCGACCCGCGTGAGCGCCTCGTCCATGGGCACGTGGACGTCGGCATAACGCGTGATGCCCTTCATGTCGCCGAGCGCCTGCTTCAATGCCTGGCCGAGCGCGATCCCCACATCCTCGGTGGTGTGGTGATGGTCGATATGCAGGTCGCCCTTGGCCTTGACGTCGATGTCGATGCGCGAGTGCCGCGCCAACAGATCGAGCATGTGATCGAGAAAACCGATGCCCGTGGCGACGGACGCGCGGCCTTCGCCGTCAAGGTTGATCGCAACCTCGACGGCGGTTTCCTTGGTAATCCGTTTCACCAACGCCTTGCGCATAGTGTTCTCCGCGGCACGCAGCGCCTTTTATCAGGGCTTTGGGCGCTCCGCCAATCTTCCGCGCGGCGCATTTGCATTGCCGGCGGCCAACTCCTAAATCAATGCCTGAGACGAGGCTTTCCGGCACATGTCCCCTTCCGATACCGGCGCATCCGGCACATCAACCCCCTTGCACGGCACCACCATCCTGACCGTGCGCAAGGGCGGCGTGGTCGCCATTGGCGGCGACGGGCAGGTTTCCATCGGCCAGACCATCGTCAAAGCCAATGCGCGCAAGGTGCGCCGGCTTGGCGGCGGCGACGTGATCGGCGGCTTTGCCGGCGCCACCGCCGACGCCTTCACCCTGTTCGAGCGGCTGGAATCGAAGCTCGAGCAATATCGCGGCCAGCTCATGCGCGCCTCGGTGGAGCTCGCCAAGGATTGGCGCACCGACCGCTTCCTGCGCCGGCTGGAGGCGATGATGATCGTCGCCGACAAGGAGGTGTCGCTGGTGCTCACCGGCACCGGCGACGTGCTCGAACCCGAAGCCGGCATCGTCGGCATCGGCTCGGGCGGCAATTATGCGCTTGCTGCTGCGCGCGCGCTCGCCGACGGCCCGCTCGACGCCGAAGCCATCGTGCGGCGCTCCCTCGACATCGCCGCCGACATTTGCGTCTACACCAACCGCAACGTGACCGTCGAAACGATAAAGACGTGATGATCGTCGTTCATGAGTGATTTTTCCCCGCGCGAAATCGTTTCCGAGCTCGACCGCTTCATCGTCGGACAGGCGGATGCCAAGCGCGCGGTCGCCATCGCGTTGCGCAACCGCTGGCGCCGGCTCCAGCTCGACGAAAAGCTGCGCGAGGAAGTCCTGCCGAAGAACATTCTGATGATCGGCCCGACCGGCGTCGGCAAGACCGAAATCTCGCGCCGTCTCGCCAGACTTGCCGGCGCGCCGTTCCTTAAAGTGGAAGCGACGAAATTCACCGAAGTCGGCTATGTCGGCCGCGACGTCGAGCAGATCGTGCGCGACCTCGTCGAGATCGCCATCGCCCAGACCCGCGAGCGAAAGCGCAAGGACGTCGAGGCACGCGCCCAGCAAGCGGCCGAAAATCGGGTCATCGATGCCCTCGTCGGACCAGCCGCCAGCCCGTCCACCAAAGAGGCGTTCCGCCGCAAGCTCCGCGCCGGCGAGCTCAACGACAAGGAAATCGAAATCGAGGTGCAATCGTCGGGCGGCATGCCGCTGTTTGAAATTCCCGGCATGCCCGGCGCGCAAATGGGCGCCATCTCCATCGGCGACATCTTCGGCAAGCTCGGCGGCGGCCGCACCAAGACGCGGCGCGTCAGCGTGCACGATTCCTACGGCATCCTGATCAACGAGGAATCCGACAAGCTGCTCGATACCGAACAACTGACGCAGGAAGCCATCAAGGCGGTGGAGAATAACGGCATCGTCTTTCTCGACGAGATCGACAAGATCTGCGCGCGCGACGGCCGTATCGGCGCCGACGTGTCGCGCGAGGGCGTGCAGCGCGATCTGTTGCCGCTGATCGAGGGCACGACAGTGGCGACCAAGCACGGCCCGGTGAAGACCGATCACATCCTGTTCATCGCCTCGGGCGCCTTCCACATCTCCAAGCCCTCCGATCTGTTGCCGGAGCTGCAAGGCCGGCTGCCGATCCGCGTCGAGCTGAAACCGCTGACGCGCGACGACATGCGGCGCATCCTGACCGAGCCCGAAGCTTCGCTGATCAAGCAATATATCGCGCTGCTGCGCACCGAAGGCGTGACGCTGGAATTCTCCGAGGATGCCATCGACGCCGTTGCCGACATGGCGGTCGCGGTCAATTCGAGCGTGGAAAATATCGGCGCGCGGCGGCTGCAAACGGTGATGGAGCGCGTGCTCGACGAAGTCTCCTTCGCCGCGCCCGACCGGCCGGGCGAAACGGTCAAGATCGACGCCGATTACGTGGAAAAGCACGTCGGCGATCTCGCCAAAAACGCCGATCTCAGCCGGTTTATTCTGTAGCGACTGGAGCGGATTGGATTGCTTCGCCGCCCCGTTGGGGCTCCTCGCAATGACGATACGGCTCTCAGCGCGGATAATTGCTCTGCGTGCCCCGCTCACCGCTGATTTCGCGGATCACTGCCAGCCACTTATCGACCTGGGCAAGGATGCGCTGATCCGAGCTTTCGTTTCGCGTGGCGGATTTCTGCTGGGCGGCGGCGGTTTCGGACATGGTTCGCAACGCTCCAATCGGGGACGCCGTTTTCGCAGAGGAATTTGACGGTGTCGTGCCCGGAGCGTGGAATTCCAGTAAGTTTGGTTAACGCGAGCGCACGCGGCGCAGGCGGACGTAAAGGGCGCCCTGCCCGCCATGTCCGGGATGCGCGTCCTCGAAGCCGACGACAAAGGGGCGGAATTCCGGCAGCGCCAGCCAGATCGGCACCATGCGCTTGAGCACGCCGGGCTCGGCCGTGGCGTCGCGTTGCGCGCGTGTGCTTCCCTTGCCGGTGACGACCAGCACGATTTTGGCGCCGTCCGTTTGCGCGCCGCGCAGAAAGCGCAGCAATGCCGCATGCGCTTGCCCCTGGGTGAAACCGTGCAGGTCGAGGCGGCTGTCGATCGGTTCGCGGCCGCGAGCGACGCGGCCCTTGAACCGCCGCCCGAGCGCTGCGAGCGGCGGGGCTTTGTTCGCCGGCGCGACCTCATGACGCACCGGCAAGCGCGGCGCGGGCGGAGGCGCCTCGTCGGCGGGATTGCCGGCATCCTCGCCGGCCGGCGGCGCGGCGGATCGCCGCGAAGGCTGCAACGGCGTGATCGAATGCGCCACCCCGCGCCACAGCGTGCGCTCTTCCTCCGTCAAAGAACGCCGCCGGCTCATGGTGCTCGCCGCGATTTCGGCTTTGGCGCCGGCGCCGCCTCCGGCTCGGCGGCAGGCCTTGCCTCCGGCAGCGGCACATCCTCCGCGGTCGGATCGATCATGCTGCCGGCGGTGAATTGCGCAAAAAAGCCCGGACGCTCCGGCGGCAGCGGTGTGTTGCGCCCCGCCTCCACCGGATCGAGTTCGCGCGGCAGCAGCATCACGAATTGACCCGGATTGCGGATGCGGCCGGCGATCCGCGCCGCTTCGGCGCCGGCGCCGAAATAGATATCGGCGCGCGCCGGTCCGACGATGGCCGAGCCGGTATCCTGGGCAAAAACCAGCCGGCGGAATTTCGTGCCCGCCTTGTCGTTGGCAATCGGCAGATCGGCGGCGATGAAGAACGGCGTGCCGTAAGCATGCAGCGAACGGTCCACCGCGATCGAGCGGCCGGGCACCAGCGGCACGCCTTCGCCGCCGACCGCCTCATCCTGGTTCGCCAGGTCGGTGATGTGGAAGAAGACGTAGGATCTGTTTTGCCGCCGCACATCCTTGGCCGTGTCCGGATTGGTTTCCATCCAGTCGCGGATGCGCTGCATCGTCACTTCGTCCTTGGGCATGACCTTGCGTTCGGCAAGCACGCGGCCGACGGGCGTGTAGGGCCAGCCGTTATGCGCGTCGTAATTGACACGCAGGACGGCGCCGTCTTCCAGCCTGATACGCGCCGAGCCCTGGATCTGCGCGAACAGTACGTCGAGCTGGCTGCGCAGCCAGCAGATTTCCAGATGCCAGCCGTCGAGCGCGCCGTCCTCGATCTCGCCGCGATCGTAATACGGCACGATCTTGCGGCGGCCGACGCGGCGGCCGACTTTGACGCCCTTTGAGGGAAACGCAACGCCGAGTTTACGCTTGCCGGAAACGACGAGGTTCGGCGGCCGGCGATAGAGCGGCGCCGTGAACTCGCCGGTCGGCACGCGCGAGCCCTCGATGATCGGTTCGTAATATCCGGTGAGAAAGCCGTCAGTATCGCCGAGCTTGCTGATGTGCAGCGGCCGGAAATTATCCTCGAAGAACTTGCGCGCGCCGTCCTCCTCGAGCGGGACAGCAGCGAAACCACGCGCGCAGACCGCCTTAAGCGCGTCCGCGATCGTCGCCGTCTGTGCGGTCGAGGCGGGCTGGCGGCTTGCGTTCAATGCCCGGCAGCTTTCGAGAAAGGCGGCGAACGCCGTGGCGTGATCGTCGTTCGCCCAGCCGTCGAGATCGGCCCAGTCGACCGGCTCATACTGGGTATCGGGAAATACGATCGGTTCCGGCTCGGCGGCTTTCGCGGTCGCCGCGGCGGCGACTGCAAGGCCGGCGAGCGCGGCGAACACAAGCAACGCTCGAGCACCGGCCGACATCGGCCTCACTGCCCGGCTTCGGTGGCGACAACCTTCCAGTTGGGATCGCGTGAGGAAACGTCGCGCGCGAATGTCCAGACATCGGTCACGTCGGTGACCTTGTCGGCGTTGCCTTCGATGACGTTTCCGGATCGATCGCGCGTCGCGGAAATGAGCTTGGACACGAACCGGATGGTGATCTGGGTGGTGCGGCCGCGCAACTCGGCGCCGGTGATCGTCGAGCCGTCGATCGAAACAAAGCGCGTCTCTGCGGTTTCACCGCGCCGCTCGCGTTCGCCGATCGCGGCATCGAAGCCGTCAAAAACCTCGCGCGAGAGCAGATTGCGTAACTGGCGGCGATCGCCCTCAGCGAAGGCGGTCACGATCATCTCATAGGCGGCGCGCGCTCCGGTAATGAAGTGCTTGACGTCGAAGCTCGGGTCGGCGGCGGCGATGGCGTCGAGCCCGGCCGCCACGCTCGATCCGGTCTCGGCAACGTCCTTCCAGCGGTCCGCCGGCGGGGCTGCCGGGACCTCGACCGGGCGCACGGTCGCAGGCTCGGCGGGACGCGGTGGCAAGGCCACGACCTTGTCGGTCACCGGGCTGCGCACGGCGTCGCGGGTGGCATACGGATCGTAAGGCGGCCGCTCGCGGCCGGTCCGTTGCCCCAAGACGCTGCGAAGCCGCAGGAAAATGAATACCGCGAGCGCCAGGAAGATGATGGTGTAAATGTCGAACACGTTCAGTTCTCTCGGCGTCGCGAAGGACGGGACGGCACATCCCGATTGCGGTTCAAGCAGAGACCGCGGTGGCGCCCGGTCCCCGCTCTATGTAGGCATCTACGGGGAACCAACCAGTGGCCGCTATCCGGAAAGCGTGCCCATAATCGAGTTTAAACGATCGCCGCCATCGCGCCAACCTTGTAACCGCAGAAACCGTTCCCGTTTGTGTCGAATCTGCGCCAACCGAGGCGGCCAGCATCCGCACATGGGCGGGACGCCGAGGATTGCGGACGCCGCCGGCTCGGGGCTAGCGGCATTGTTCACCCGCTTTCCCTGTGTTAGCCAGCCTTTGTTAGTCAGGCCGGGCTGGAGACGCGTATGTCGACGACAAATGGCGGTCCTCTCCCGCAGACGGAGGTGCCGCAAATCGGCGTGCTTGCGCAATACGTGAAGGATTTTTCATTCGAAAATCCGAACGCGCCCCGTTCGATGACGCCGACCGGCCAGCAGCCGAGCATCAACATCCAGGTCAATGTCGATGCCGCTCCCATTAGCGGCAACGATTACGAGGTGACTTTGCGACTGGAAGGCAAAGCCGAAGCCAAGGGCATGATGCTGTTCAGTTTCGAGCTGGTCTTCGCCGGCGCCTTCCGCATCCAGAACATACCGCCCGAAAGCCTGCAGCCGATCATGCTGATCGAATGCCCGCGGCTCTTGTTTCCCTTCGCGCGCGAGATCGTCGCCACGGCGGTGCGCAACGGCGGCTTCGCCCCGCTGCTGCTCGAGCCGATCGATTTTGTCAGCCTCTACCGCCAGCGGCTTGCAGCCGCGCAGGCCGGGGCGCCGCCGCAGGCGATCAACCCGAACTGACGTAATCGTTCCAGATGGCGTTCCCGCCCAGCGTGGCGACGAACGCCCGATGCGCCGCGCGTTCTTCCGCGGTGACCGTCGCCACCAGCGGCACCGGGCGCTGGCGCACGATAATAGGCTCGCCGCGCAAGTGGTCCGGCATCGCCGACTGGGAAAGAACGAGCTGCGCCTGGCGGGCGCCGATCAGTTCGACATAAACCTCGGCAAGGAGTTCGGCATCCAGCAGCGCGCCATGCTTGGTGCGCCGGGAATTGTCGATCGCGTAGCGCACGCAAAGATCGTCGAGCCGGTTCGATCCGCCGGGATGCTTGCGCCGCGCGATCAAGAGCGTATCGACCACGCGCTCCCGCCCGATCGGCGGCCGGCCCGCGCGGTCGAGCTCGGCATTGAGAAAGCCGAGGTCGAAGGCGGCATTGTGGATGACCAAAGGTGCATCGCCGAGAAAGGCGAGCAACTCGTCCGCCACTTCCTCGAAAAACATTTTGTCTTTGAGGAATTCCTCGCTGAGGCCGTGAACCGCGAACGCCTCCGCCGGCATACTGCGCCGGGGATTGAAGTAGCGGTGGAAGCTCTGGCCAGAGGGAATGCGATTGACCAGCTCGATACCGCCGATCTCGACCAGGCGATGACCGTCCAGCGGATCGAGACCCGTGGTCTCGGTATCGAGCGCTATCTCGCGCATCGCTCTCCCATGCTGTCCGCAGCTCTAAGCCGCCGGGCCGTCCGAATCAGCGGCGTCTTCCCGTATTTTAGCCACACCCCGCAGGATGTCGCGCACCTGGGCGTGGGCATGTTCGAATGATTGCGAACTGTCCACGATAAAGTCCGCCTGCCGGCGCTTTTCCGCGTCCGGCACCTGCTTGGCGACGAGCGCGGCGAACTTCTCCTCGGTCATGCCCGGCCTCTCGAACGCCCGCCGCCGTTGCACCTCGGGCGGCGCTGAGACCACGACGACGGCGTCGCAGCCGCGCTCTGCGCCCGTTTCGAACAACAGCGGCACATCGAGCACAACAACGGGCGCGCCGCGGGCTTGCGCTTCGGCGAGGAACTTCTCCCGCGCGGTGGCGACCAGCGGATGCACGATCGCTTCAAGCCGCCCGAGCGCGGCGGGGTCGCCGACCACCGTGGCGGCAAGCTTGTTGCGGTCGACCTTGCCGCCGGCGGTCGTTCCGGGAAACGCCCGCTCGATGAGCGGCGCGGCTTCGCTCTCGTAAAGCGCGTGCACGACCGCATCCGAATCGTGCACCGGCACGCCTTCCTCGGCGAAGAACTTCGCGGTCCGCGATTTGCCCATGCCGAGCGAGCCGGTCAGGCAAAGGACGAAGGGACGTTGCGCGCTCATGTGAGTAAGCATCCGTGCCTGCGCAGAAAATCAAGCACCGGCATGAGCGGCAGCCCAAGGATGGTGAAGTAGTCGCCATCTACCCGTTCGAAAAGCTGGATGCCCGGTCCTTCGATCTGGTAGGCGCCAACGCTTGCGGTCGCGGCGTCGCCTACGGCGTCAAGATAAAGATCGAGAAACCGATCGGAGAGCGCGCGCATAGTCAGCCGCGCATGGTCCACAAATTCGAACAGCACATCTTCATCCTGCACGAAAGCAATGGCCGAATGAAGTTCGTGGCTGCGGCCGGACAGCGCGCGCAGCTGCGACCGGGCGGCGGCGCGACCCGCCGGCTTGGTAAAACGCCCCTCATCGAGCGCAAGCGTCTGGTCGGCGCCGAGGACCAAGCGGCCGGGGAATAGTTTCGCCACATGGGACGCCTTCTTGCGGGCGAGGTGCGCCGCGATTGCTGCGGGCACCTGCGATAGCGCTTCTTGCTCCACGCTTCGCTCGTCGAGATCCGCCGGGCGCGGTTCGATCGGAACGCCGGCGGCTTCGAGCGAGGCCCGGCGCGCCGCGCTTTTCGATGCGAGCACCAGCGGTTGCGCGGCGAGCCACAGCGCCATGACTCACGAGGCCATCTTCCGACGGCGCTCTGCGAGCAGCGCCAGGACCGCCGCCGCGGTTTCCTCGATCGAACGCCGCGTCACGTCGATCAGCGGCCAATTGTGTTTCGTGCACAGCCGCCGCGAAACGGCAATTTCCTCGGCCACCGACTGCTGATCGATGTATTTGTCGTCGTCGCGGTGGGCTTTCAGCCCCAGCAGCCGGTTTTGCCGGATTTGCACGATGCGCTCGGGCGTTGCAAAAAGGCCGACGACAAGCGGGCGCTTGAGCTTTTCGATACCCACTGGCAGCGGCACGCCCGGCACCAGCGGTATGTTGGCCGTCTTCACGCCCCGGTTGGCGAGATAAATCGACGTCGGCGTTTTCGACGTCCGCGACACGCCGATCAGCAGAACGTCGGCTTCTTCGAGATCGTCGGCCTGCTGACCGTCATCATGCATCATGGTGTAATTCAGCGCGTCAATGCGGCGGAAATAATCGGCGTTGAGTGTGTGCTGGGCGCCGACCTTATGCGTGGATTCGGCGCCGAGATAAGCCTGGAACAGCTGCAGCACCGGATCGAGGACCGACTGGCAGGGCAACCCGAGTTCACGGCACTTTTCTTCCAACCGCTCGGCCAGATTCCGCTGCAGCAAGGTGTAGAGCACAATGCCGGGGGATTGCTCGATATCGGTTAGCACCCGATCGAGCTGTTTCGCCGTGCGCACCAGAGGATGCACGTGCTCAACCGGCGTCACCATCGTATATTGCGCTGCAGCGGCGCGTGAAACCGTGATCAGGGTCTCTCCGGTCGAATCGGAGACTAAATGCAAATGAAAATGACCGGCCGCCGGCGTCATCGGATACGTTGATAACCTCTCGATCCGTGGGGACAAAGCCACGGCTCAAGGTACCGCGCAACCATAATAGGCGACACAGCCCCTGATCCGTCCACACCTGTCTCACGCGGCTGCTGAAAGCAACCACCCGCCTAGCGTACCGGTGATATGTGCATAGCGTTCCTACAACATGCCAAAATCACCGCAAAGAGGCGCCATCCATATGGCAAATAACTGTCGCGCAAATTATGAGATTGTCAGTGGGAATATGTGAGTCATCCGTGGATGACGTGTGGACGTAAAATGTATGAGTCCAATCAACCGTCCAACCACCACAACAGATTCTATTAGATTGATTGAGTTTAGGATGGGAGCGTGACGGATAAATCTGCGACCAAACCACTTCTTCGCGTCTTGGCTGGCGGTTGTGAATCTATTCCACCGATCTGGCTCATGCGTCAGGCAGGCCGATACCTCCCCGAATACCGCGCCATTCGTGAAAAAGCGGGAAGTTTTCTCGATCTGTGTTTCAATCCTCAATATGCGGCGGAAGTGACGTTGCAGCCGATAAGACGCTTTGGCTTCGATGTCGCAATCCTTTTTTCCGATATTCTGGTCGTGCCATATGCGCTTGGTCAGCGTGTGACCTTTGAGGACGGCGAAGGCCCGCGGCTCGATGCATTGAGGGAACCCTCGGCACTGAGCAGGTTTGGCCGCGAAATCGACCAGGCGCGGCTGGAGCCGGTTTACGACGCTATCGGACGGGTGAAGGAGGCGCTGCCGCCGGCGGTTGCACTCCTTGGTTTCTGCGGCGCGCCGTGGACTCTGGCAACCTACATGATTGCGGGGGTCGGAACTGTCGACCAGCTTCCCGCGCGGCGGTTCGCCTATCAGTTCCCCGAGGCATTCGCCCAATTGATCGACGTGCTGGTCGAGGCGTCAGCGAGCTACCTGATCCGGCAATTCGCGGCGGGAGTCGATGCCGTGCAGATTTTCGATACCTGGGCCGGGATTCTGCCTGGCGAAGAGTTTCAGCGCTGGTGCATCGAGCCCAGTGCCCGGATCGTGGCGGCGGTGCGTGAGCGTGTTCCGGATGCCCGCATCATCGGCTTTCCCCGCGGCGCCGCGACCGAGCTCGGACTCTATCTCGACGCCGTTGCCGTCGACGCGGTCGGTATCGACTGGACGGTAGAGCTTGGCTTCGCACGCGATCGCGTCCAGTCGCGCAAACCTCTTCAGGGCAATCTCGATCCGCTGGCACTGTTGATCGGCGGTGCGGCGCTTGACCGTTCGATCGATGCAATCCTCGAAGCGTTTTCGCCGCGACCGTTTATTTTCAATCTCGGCCATGGCGTGCTGCCGGAGACGCCGATCGCTCATGTGGAACGATTGATCGAGCGCGTGCGCAACCGAACCGCGCGGAACTGAAAGCGATGACCCCGATGTACCTCTGGATAATGGCGTTCCACATCATTGCAGTGATCGCCTGGATGGCGGGGATGCTCTATCTGCCGCGGCTGCTCGTCTATCACTGCGCCGCCGAAAAGGGATCGGTGCAATCGGAAACCTTCAAGCTGATGGAGCGCCGGCTCCTTCGCGGCATCGTCAATCCGGCGATGATCGCGACCTGGGTGCTCGGGCTTTGGCTCGCCTGGCACGTCGCTGATTCCCGGCACGCTTTGCTTCTGCCTGGCTGGCTTTGGGCCAAAATCGTGCTCGTTTTGGTTCTGTCGGCGGTGCACGGATTATTTGCCCGCTGGGTCAAGGCATTCGGCGCCGATCAGAACCAGCATTCCGCCAGATTCTATAGGATAATCAACGAAGTACCGACGATCATCATGATCGCGATCGTCCTTCTCGTGGTGCTGAAACCGTTTTGAGGCGGGCGCGTTACCGGTGAGCGGAGCCTCACGGCACTTGCGTAAAGTGCAGTCTTTTCTTATCTTTGCCACATCCCACCGAACGTAGGCGGATGCAATTGAGTTCTGGCTCCAATGGATTGGAGCCGGCTGGTGCATCGGGACCAGGGCCCCAAACCCCTCGCGACCCAAGACCTACGACTCTCTTTTTCTCTTCCGCCAGCGTCTCTGCGCCCCAATCCCGCCGCTGGCCCGATTCTCACAGGACATCTTTATGCAGGAAATGAAACTCCAGGAACTCAAAACCAAAACTCCGGCCGAGCTTGTCTCCTTTGCCGAAGAGCTTCAGGTCGAAAACGCTTCGACCATGCGCAAGCAGGAGCTGATGTTCGGCATCCTCAAGCAGCTCTCCGCCCGCGAAACCGACATTGTCGGCGAAGGCGTCGTCGAGGTGCTGCCGGACGGCTTCGGCTTCCTGCGCTCGCCGGAAGCGAATTATCTGCCGGGACCCGACGACATTTATGTTTCGCCTTCGCAGATCCGGCGTTTCGGGTTGCGCACCGGCGACACCATCGACGGGCATATTCGCAGCCCGAAGGAAGGCGAACGCTATTTCGCCTTGCTGAAGGTCAATTCGCTGAATTTCGAAGATCCGGAAAAGGCCCGCCACAAGGTGAATTTCGACAATCTGACGCCGCTCTATCCCGACCAATGGCTGAAGATGGAATTCGAGGATCCGACCAAGAAGGATCTCTCGGCGCGCGTCATCGACATCGTCGCGCCGGTCGGCAAGGGCCAGCGCGCGCTGATCGTGTCGCCGCCGCGCACCGGCAAGACCGTGCTGCTGCAAAACATCGCGCACTCGATCACGCATAACCACCCGGAATGCTATCTGATCGTGCTGTTGATCGACGAGCGGCCGGAAGAAGTCACCGACATGCAGCGTTCGGTGAAGGGCGAGGTGATCTCCTCGACCTTCGACGAGCCGGCGGTGCGCCACGTCCAGGTCGCCGAGATGGTGATCGAAAAGGCCAAGCGCCTGGTCGAACACGGTCGCGATGTGGTGATCCTGCTCGACTCGATCACCCGGCTCGGCCGCGCCTACAACACCGTCGTGCCGTCATCTGGCAAGGTGCTGACCGGCGGTGTCGACGCCAACGCGCTGCAAAGGCCGAAGCGCTTCTTCGGCGCCGCGCGCAACATCGAGGAAGGCGGCTCGCTCACCATCATCGCCACCGCGCTGATCGACACCGGCAGCCGCATGGACGAAGTGATTTTCGAAGAGTTCAAAGGCACCGGCAATTCGGAACTGATCCTCGACCGCAAGGTCGCCGATAAGCGCACCTTCCCGGCGATGGACATCACCCGCTCGGGCACGCGCAAAGAGGAACTGCTCGTTCCGCCGGATCAGCTCAAGAAGATGTACGTGCTGCGCCGTATCCTCAATCCGATGGGCACCATGGACGCCATCGACTTCCTGCTCGACAAGCTGCGCAACACCAAGAACAATTCCGAGTTCTTCGACTCGATGAATACGTAAAAGCGCGGCCCCGCTTCGCCGCGTCAACTCCGCCGCGTCGTCGCGATGGCGGACGGCAGGGCGGTCGGATCGGTCACCGGCAGCGAGCAGGTTTGACCAACGCAGACAAAGGCTTGCGGCTGCGTCGCCGCGCGGATTTGCGCCAGCGCCGGATGCGCCGGCGGCAAGGCTTCCGTCGAACGCGCGTGCAACACGATCCGGTCGAACGGCGGCAATGCGCGCGCGGCGGCGAGCAGCGCCTGCGCGCGCTCGCCGTCGCCTGCCACCACGATCTCGGCTGCGCGCAGCCGTAGATCGATGGCGTTGAGGAGCGCCATATGCATGTAGAGATTCTCGACCGTTTCCGGCGCGATCGCCGCGATCAGCCGGTCCGCCTTGTCGCGCCACGCATCGTCGCCCGCGAGCAGCGCCAGCCGGATCAGGTTTTTCGCCGCCACCGCGTTGTGGTTCGGCGTCGCCTCGTCGGCGGTTGATGCTGGCCGGATCACCAGGCCCTCCGCATCGGCGGCGGTGAGATAGTAGGTCCCGCTTTCGGCGTTGATGTAATCGCGATCGAGCGCCCGCTGCCAGGCGAGCGCCTGGTCAAGATGGGCCTGCCCGCCGGTCGCTTCGTAGAGCGCGAGCGCGGCGCGGATCATCGCCGCGTAATCGGACGCCAGTCCGGGAAACTTCAGCTGGCCCGCGCGCCAGGAGTGACCGAGTCGGTCGCCGCGCGTCATCGCGCGTGCGATAAAATCGAAAGCGCGCCGGGCCATCGCGAGCCAGGACGGTTCGCCGAGCATCAGGCTCGCATCGGCGAGCGCAGCGATCATCAGCCCGTTCCAGTCGGCCAGCACTTTATCGTCGAGGCCCGGACGCACGCGCTTGGCGCGAGCGGCCAGAAGCTTGGCGCGCAGCGCGGCAAGCCGCGCCTCGTCGGCGTCGCCAAGCTGCGGCGTCTTGAGCCTGTTGAGAATGTTGTGGCCTTCGAAATTGGCCTGCGGCGTCACGTCATAGTGGCGGGCGAAGAACGCGCCATCCTCGGCGCCGAGGGCTTCGATCACTTCCTCGTGGGACCAGACGTAAAACTTTCCCTCTTCGCCTTCGGAATCTGCGTCGAGCGAAGCGCAAAACGCGCCCTCGCCTGTGGTCATCTCGCGCGCGAGCCAGCTTACCGTCTCGCCGGCGCGCTGCCGGTACAGCGGCTTGCCGAAGCGTAGAAACGCAATCGCCAAAAGCTCGAGCAACTGCGCGTTGTCGTAGAGCATCTTCTCGAAATGCGGAACCAGCCAACGCTCGTCGACCGAATAGCGCGAGAAACCGCCGCCGAGATGATCGTAAATGCCGCCCTCGCAGATGTGGTGCAAAGTGATATCCACGGCGGCGAAATAACGGGCTTCGCCGGTGCGCAATCCGGCGCGCCACAGAAGCTCGAACAATGCGGCTTGCGGGAATTTCGGCGCGCCGCGGGTGCCGCCATTGACCGGATCGATCAGGCCGCCGAGTTGGCGCGCGGCGTTGTCGAGCTCGGCCGCGCCGATGGTCACGGTACCGGGTTTGCGTGCCGTCGCGGCGAGCCTTTCCATCAGCGCCGCGCGGTTTTGCTCAATCTTCTGCGGCTCCTCGCGGAACAGCCGCGCGACTTCACGCAGCACGTCGACGAAGGCAGGTCTGCCGTAGCGCGACGAATTGGGGAAATAAGTGCCGCCCCAGATCGGTTCGCCGGCGGGCGTGAGAAACATGGTCAGCGGCCAGCCGCCCTGCTCGCCGAGATGATGCAAAGCCGCCATATAGATCTGATCGATGTCGGGACGTTCCTCGCGGTCGACTTTGATGTTGACGAACAGCTCGTTCATCACTTCGGCGGTGGCGTCGTCCTCGAAGCTTTCGTGCGCCATCACATGGCACCAGTGACAGGCCGCATAGCCGACCGATAGCAGGACCGGTTTATTGCTCCGCTTGGCCTCCGCCAGCGCGTCGGGTCCCCACGCCCACCATTGCACCGGGTTGTCTTTGTGCTGGAGCAGATAAGGGCTCGTCTCTTGTGCGAGACGGTTTGGCGGCGAAGCGGAGGCGTGCGGCGACGTTGACATGGACGCACCGTAGCAAGTAGCCCGCATGCAGCGAAGCGCCGCCGCGCTCGGAACTCATCGACGATTCATGGCCGATGCTCGCCCCACCATCTTCGCGCTCTCCTCCGGACGGCCGCCGGCGGCGATTGCGGTGGTGCGCGTGTGCGGCCCGAACGCG
Source organism: Xanthobacteraceae bacterium (assembly GCA_031291475.1). Lineage (GTDB taxonomy): Bacteria > Pseudomonadota > Alphaproteobacteria > Rhizobiales > Xanthobacteraceae > BOG-931. The sequence continues at coordinate 303,126 of JARLIY010000132.1, read as the reverse complement.
CGGCTGGCGCTGGAAAAGCTGATCGGCCGCGTGCCCGAGCCGCGCCAGGCGGCGCTCGCGCGCGTGCGCGATCCGCAAAGCGGCGAGGCGATCGATGAGGCGCTGGCGCTGTGGTTTCCGTCGCCGCACAGCGAGACCGGCGAGGATATGGCCGAGCTGCAATTGCACGGCGGCTACGCGGTCATCGCCGCGGTGTTCGGCGCGCTCGGTACGATCGAGGGATTGCGGCCGGCCGAGCCGGGCGAATTCACCCGCCGCGCCTTCGACAACGGCCGGCTCGATCTCACCGAAGTTGAAGGTCTCGCCGACCTGATCGCTGCGGAAACGCCGGCGCAGCGCCGGCAGGCGTTTCGCCAGCTTAAGGGCTTGATCGGCGACCGCTCCGAAGCCTGGCGGCAAAAAATCATCGGGGCTTTGGCGCTGGTCGAGGCCCGCATCGACTTTTCCGACGAGGCTGACGTACCGGAGGATCTGGTCGCGCCAGCGCTCATTGCGGCGCAGCAATTGTGCGATGAGATCGCCGCAGCATTGGCAGATGGCGGCCGCGGCGAGCGCCTGCGCGACGGCCTCGTCGTCGCCATAGCCGGGCCGCCGAATGCGGGGAAATCGACCCTGCTCAATCGGCTGGCCCGGCGCGAGGCGGCAATCGTGTCGCCCTATCCCGGCACCACCCGTGACGTGATTGAGGTGCATCTGAACCTGGACGGCTATCCGGTCAATTTGCTCGATACGGCGGGCATCCGGGAGAGCCGTGAGCCAGTGGAACAGGAGGGTATTCGACGCACCCGGGAGCGCGCCGCGGCGGCCGATCTGGTGCTGTGGGTCATTGACGGATCGGCCGCTGGCGGAGCAGCTGGGGATATCGATAAAAGCGCTTTAAGTTCAATAGCTTGGCTCGTCAGGAACAAGCTGGATCTGGCTGTGGATAAGCTGTGGATAAGTAGTGAATCCGGGTTCGCAAAATGCTTCTCGATTTCGGCCGCGACCGAGGCCGGAATGGGGGGCCTGATCGCGGCGCTGACGTCATTTGCGGAGGATTATTTTGCAGCCACGGAGACCGCAATCGTCACGCGTGTGCGGCACCGCCGGGCGCTGGAGGACTGCGTCGCTGCGCTCAAGCGGGCGTTGGCCCAAGGCGCTTCGGGACGCGAGGAGCTGATTGCCGAGGAATTGCGCGCGGCGGCGACCATTCTTGGCCGCCTCACCGGCCGCGTCGACGTCGAGGACATTCTCGACGTCATCTTCCGCGACTTCTGCATTGGTAAATGAAAGGTTAACGGCGGCCTTCCCGGGACAGCCCAAGGCGCCGTGTTTCACGTGAAACAAGGCGTTTTGGGCACCGGTTTTGACCGCGGAATCGGCGTTCGCTACAAGCGCGCCCGGCGGAGTACGCAATGCATAGCGGTTTCGAGGTGATTGTCGTCGGCGGTGGCCATGCCGGCTGCGAAGCCGCGGCTGCGGCCGCGCGCATGGGCGCGCGGACGGCGCTGATTACCCAGCGTTTCGCCACGATCGGCGCCATGTCCTGCAATCCCTCCATCGGCGGACTGGGTAAGGGCCACCTGGTGCGCGAAATCGATGCGCTGGATGGCCTGATGGGCCGGGTGGCGGACGCGGCCGGCATTCAGTTCCGGCTGCTCAATCGGCGCAAAGGTCCGGCCGTGCGCGGTCCCCGCGCCCAGGCGGACCGCAACCTCTACGCGACGGCCATGCAGGGCGCGTTGCGGCAAACCGCCAACCTGACGGTGATTGAGGGCGAGGTCGACGATCTCCTGACCGATCGGTGTGTGACCGGCGTGCGGCTTACCGACGGCCGCAGCTTCGACGCGGACGCCGTGGTGCTGACCACGGGCACGTTTTTGCGCGGCCTGATCCATATCGGCGAGCGCCAGATTCCAGCGGGCCGGGTCGGCGAGGCGCCCACCATCGGCCTGTCGGCAACGCTTGAGCGCGCGGGCTTCGCGCTCGGGCGCCTGAAGACCGGCACGCCGCCGCGGCTCGACGGTACCACGATCAATTGGGCGGCGATTGAAATGCAGCTCGGCGACGAGCCGCCGGAGCCGTTCTCGATGCTGACGACTCGTATCGCCAATCCACAAGTGAGCTGCGGCATCACCCGCACGACGCCGGCAACCCACGCCATCATCCGCGAAAATGTGCACCGCTCGCCGATGTATTCCGGCCAGATCCAGAGCCGCGGCCCGCGCTATTGTCCCTCGATTGAAGATAAGATCGTGCGTTTTGGCGAACGCGACGGGCACCAGATATTTCTCGAGCCGGAAGGCCTCGACGACACGACTGTCTATCCCAACGGCATTTCGACCTCGCTCCCGGAAGACGTGCAGCGCGCCATTGTGGCCTCGATTCCCGGGCTTGAACGGGCGCGGATCGTGCGCCCGGGCTATGCGATCGAATACGATCACGTCGATCCGCGCGAATTGCATCCGACCCTCGAAACCAAGCGACTGCCGGGCCTTTTTCTCGCCGGCCAGATCAACGGCACGACCGGCTATGAAGAGGCTGCGGCACAGGGACTTCTGGCTGGCCTCAACGCGGCAGCGGGCAGGGGCGCCGCCGCCGGCGCGGCCATCGTGTTCGACCGCGCCGAAGGCTATCTCGGCGTCATGGTCGATGACTTGGTGACGCGTGGCGTCACCGAGCCCTACCGCATGTTCACGTCCCGCGCCGAATACCGCTTGGCGCTGCGCGCGGATAATGCCGATCAGCGGCTCACCGAAAAAGGAATCGCGCTCGGCTGTGTCGGCGAGGTGCGGGCGCGGGCGCATCGGGCGAAGATGGCGGCGCTGAAAGAGGCGCGGCAGCTGGCGCAAGACTTGACGCTGACGCCGAACGAGGCCGCACGGCATGGTGTTTCGTTGCGCAAAGATGGCCAGCGGCGCTCAGCCTTCGAGATTTTGTCGTATCCGGATATCGCCATCGGCGATCTGGCGCGGATTTGGCCGCGCCTCGGCGCGCTCGACGCCAAGACCGCGGAGCAATTGGAGATCGACGCGAAATACGCGGTCTATCTCGATCGGCAGGCGGCCGATGTGGAATCCTATCGGCGCGACGAAAGCCTCGTTTTGTCGGACGATATCGACTACGCGACGTTGCCCGGGCTCTCCAACGAAGTGCGTCATAAGCTGGGAGCGCATCGGCCGCGCACCATCGGGCACGCAAGCCGTCTTGACGGCATCACGCCGGCGGCGCTGACGCTGCTCGTGGCGCATCTGCACCGCCAGAGCCGTAAGCGCGATCGCGGCGTCGCATGAATGCGAGCGACCGTGATCGGGCTCTGGCGCTGACTCCTGTTTCACGTGAAACAGAAGCGCGTCTCGACCGCTTCGCCGCCATGCTCGTGGATTGGCAACAGCGGATCAATCTGATCGCGCCGTCGACCGAGCCGAAGCTGTGGACCCGACACATCGCCGACTCGCTGCAGCTTCTACCGCTGGCGGGGCAGGCCCGCATCTGGGCCGATTTCGGCTCGGGCGCAGGCTTTCCCGGCCTGGTGCTCGCATGCGCATTGGCGGAAACCGCAGGCGCTCGGGTGCATCTTGTGGAAAGCAACGGCAAGAAGGCCGGCTTCCTGCGTGAGGCGGTCCGCGCCACGGGCGCGCCCGCCATCGTTCATGCCGCGAGAGCCGAGGACTTTGCCGCAAACGTACCCGAAGCCATCGACGCCGTGACTGCGCGGGCGCTGGCGCCGCTGCCAAAGCTGCTCACTTTGGCGTATCCGCTGTTGAAAAAGGGCACTTTGGGCCTGTTTCCCAAGGGTCAAGATGTGGCGGCTGAATTGACCGAAGCCGCTAAATGTTGGACCATTCAAGTTAGTCTGGCCATGAGTCGGACTGATCCGAAGGCCCGAATTGTCATCGTGCGTGGTCTCGAGCCGAAGCTTCGACCAGCGCGGGGAAAGCGATTCTAAGTTGAGCGAAATGACCCATCAAAGGTGGAACCGGCCGCAATGAGTGACACGTCCTCCCCGGAGCAATCGTCCGCCGCGACGGCTTTTTCAGCTCCGCCTCGTCCGGCGCCGCAGGCCGCGGTTCGGCCGCCGCGCATTCTCGCAGTCGCCAACCAGAAGGGCGGCGTCGGCAAGACAACGACCGCGATCAATCTTGGTACGGCGCTCGCAGCCATCGGCGAGGACGTGCTGATCATCGATCTCGATCCGCAAGGCAATGCTTCGACCGGTCTTGGCATCGACCGGCGCAACCGCCGCCACTCAACCTATGACGTGCTCGCCGGCGAAACGGCCTTGCGCGACGCGATCGTCCCCACCGCGGTGCCGCGGCTGCAGCTCGCGCCCTCCACCCTCGATCTCGCCGGACTCGAACTTGAAATCGGCCAGGCGCGGGACCGCGCGTTCCGTCTGCGCAGCGCGCTGGCCCAGCTCAAGACGCCGGCGCCCGGGCAAACGAATTTCACCTACGTGCTGGTCGATTGCCCGCCGTCGCTCAATCTTCTCACCGTCAATGCGATGGCGGCGGCAAACGCGATTCTGGTGCCGCTGCAATGCGAATTTTTCGCGCTTGAAGGTTTGTCGCAACTTCTGAAAACGGTCGAGTCCGTGCGCGAGCAACTCAACCCGGACCTGACGATCCACGGCGTCGTACTCACGATGTACGATTCGCGCAACAATCTCTCGGGCCAGGTCGTCGCCGACGTGCGCCAATTCATGGGGCCGAAGGTTTACGACACGATCATTCCGCGCAATGTGCGCGTATCGGAAGCGCCGTCGTATGGAAAACCGGTGTTGGTCTACGATCTCAAATGCAGCGGCAGCGAAGCGTATCTGCGCCTCGCCACCGAGATCATCCAGCGCGAGAAAGAATTATGCGCATGAGCGAAAGTTCGGGAGAAGCCGCGATGGCGGAGGAGGGGACGCGATCGCGGCTGGGACGCGGACTTGCCTCCCTGATCGGCGATGTCGGCGGGGAAAGTTCGGCGGAGCGTCCGCGCGGTCAACGGCGATTGTCGACCGGTTCGTTGCGGCCGAACGCGCGCAATCCGCGGCGCACGTTTGCCAATGACGAACTCGATGAGCTCGCCGCATCGCTGCGCGAACGCGGCATCATTCAACCGATCATCGTGCGGCAGTTGCGCGGCGCTGCCGACGGCTATGAGATTGTCGCCGGCGAGCGGCGCTGGCGCGCGGCGCAGCGCGCCGGACTGCATGAAGTTCCGGTTGTCGTCATCGAAGCGACGGATGCCGAAGCGTTGCAGCTAGCGATCATCGAAAACGTGCAGCGTTCCGATCTCAACGCACTCGAAGAGGCGGAGGGATATCGGGCGCTGATCGACGAATTCGGCAACAGCCAAGAGGACGTCGCCAAGATCGTCGGCAAGAGCCGCAGCTATGTCGCCAACACGCTGCGGCTGTTGCGGCTGCCGGAGCCGGTGAAGGCTTATATTCACGCCGGCAAGCTCGATGCCGGGCACGCGCGCATGCTGGTCGGGGAAGCCAACGCTGAGCAACTGGCGGACGACATCGTCGCGCGCGATCTCAATGTGCGCGAAGTCGAAGCGATGGCGCGCGCGCGAGCAAACAAAAATGGAAAAAACAAGCCGCGCGGCGCGGCGGCGAAGACCGCTGACATGCTGGCCTTCGAAAAGCGGGTCTCCGATGCGACGGGATTAGTGGTGAGCATCGATCATCGCGGCAATCGCGGCACGCTGACGATCCGCTATCGCAGTCTCGAACAACTCGACGATTTGGTGCAGAGGTTGGTGCGCGGGCAATAAATGCGCGCCGACTACCGCGTGGCTTCGCAGGATCGCTCACCCGTCATCCGGTTTCTTCACTGCTCTAAGCCGCGGTGCGGCGCTTCGGTCGGCGAACGACTCTCACCTTGCCGCTGCTCCCGCCGCCGCAAAAGAACCGGTCGCCGCCGTCGGACTCAAGGCCCGACACGCCCGTACCAGGCGGCATGTCGAGCTTTTCCAGGACCTCTCCCGTTTGCGGATCCACCCGCCGCACGTCGCTCTCTTCACCTTCCCAGGTGCCGTGCCAAAGTTCGCCGTCGACCCAGGTCACTCCGGTGACGAAGCGGTTGGACTCAATTGTGCGAAGGATAGCCCCCGTTTGCGGATCGACTTGATGGATCTTCCGATTCCGATACTGCCCTACCCAGAGCGTTCCTTCGGCCCACGCGAGGCCCGAGCCGCCGCCGCTGGGCGCCGGGATGGTTGAGAGCACGCGGCCGGTTTTCGGATCGATCTTCTGGATGCGGTCCTCGGCGATCTGAAACAGGTGCTGGCCGTCGAATGCCGTTCCTGCGTGCGAAGCGACATCGATCGAGCGGTCGATCTTTCCACTCGCCGGGTCGAGAGCGTGCAGCTTGTCGCCGCACGCAAACCAGACTTTGTCGCCGTCGTAGGTGACGCCATTCACGCGGTTGGCGCCGGGAAAGGGCCCATGCTCACGGAGAATTTCGGCGGCTGCTCGTTTCATGGTGCCATCCTAATTATCCGGCAGCGGTGCGGGGAGTAACAAAGTCGTCGTGAATCCCGGCACCGGCGGGGTCATCCAACGGCGCGCTCGTGCGCGACCGAACGGCTGCACCTTGCCGGCCGCGGCAAGCGAGTCGAGCGCCCGCTGCACCGTACGCTGGCTCTCGCCCAGCGCCAACGCAAGCGCCGAGCTGGACCACGACTCGCCGTCGGTGAGAAAGGCGAGCACGTCCGCATGCTCCTCTTCCATCGGCCGCGCCAGCACAACGACATCGCGTAAGCGGCGCGGCACCAGCGCAAATCCTTGCTCTGTCGCATTCACGTCCGCGAATACGCGAAGCTTTTTGCGCAGCCGCCCGATTTCCACGCGCAACCGCACGCGGTGCGATTCGTCGGTGAACCTGGCGCGGAAGGCGCTTGCGATGAGCGTGCTCCTCGACACGTCTCCCGGCCATGCTTCGCCAAGCGCGCGTGCGAGCGCTAAAAGGACCGGACGCGTCGCCAGCGAGACCACTGTGCCTCCCACGCGCACCGCATGACGGCAGGCATCGATGACGAGCGCGTTCGATTCGAACAAAGTCTCGACGTCGTCGAGCACGACCAACTTTTCGCTGCCACGCCCGATCAGGCGCGCCGCAGGCGTCTTCAGAATCTTCGACGCGCTCTCGACTTCGGCGATGAGTGCGGGGATGCGGGCTTCGCGCGCGCTGCGTTCGGCGCGGGCGAGTGCCGCGTGCGCGGCTTTTGCGCGGACGCGCCGCATGGCGATCCCGGCGACAACCAGTTCGTGGGCGGCGCGCGACGCCGGCGGGAAGGGCGCGGGGTCAAGGTCGGCGAGCTTGCGCTCGGCCTCGTCGAGGCGACCGATCAAGACCAGGCGCCGGATTTCGAGATAGCGCGCATGTGCGGCATTCAGGCGGTCGCCGTGCTGTTCGAGCGTCGCCCGCGCCGCGTCCAGCGTCTTCGCCGGCCAGGTGAGATCGCGCGAAACGAGCGCGATCTCGGCCTCGGCGACGGCGCACCTCGCGCGCGCCACCGCCTCGCGCGGACTGAAAGTTCTAACGGCCTTGTGCAGCAGCGTTTTCGCCCGATCGAGCTCGCCGAGCTGCGCCATCGCGATGCCGCGAAGCGCTAGCGCCGGCGCGTCGTCGCGCAGCGAAACCCGTTTCAACGCGCCGAGCGGGTCACCCGCCGCGAGCGCCTGCGCCGCCGCCGTGATCAACGAGTCCATCGAAATCCGCCACACTTGTCACTCCCGCTCTGTGACAATCATGGCCAATCTAACTGACCATGAAAACACACGCGATCAGGAAAACCGACGAGTGGGGCGCCGCGCGCGACCGCGGCGCTGTCGCGGCCGATTGGCTGTGCCTGGCGGCTGCGCCGGCTTTCGCAATCGTGGCGGTCGCGACGGGCCTATTTGGCTCGCAGGACGTCGTTTGCTCGATGGTCCACGGTGCGTCGCCGCTGAGTGGAATGGTCCCGATGTATCTGCTGATGAGCGCCTTCCATTGCGCGCCTTGGCTGAAGCTCATTTCCCGTTGGCAAAGCGGCGCACCGCTTTAATCCAATGCACATCAGCGGCTGAGACGAGCAATGTGTTCTTGAAGAACGTGAGCGAGGACGGAGAGAACAATGAAAGACATCATAAGAGATGAACTTGCAGCCCCTAAGGTCGTCGATCGGAGCACCTTCCAGGCGGAGCTCGACGCGTTGCGCCTTCGAGAGAAAGCTCACACGCGAGAATGCGACGCCATTGCGGCTGCCCGCCGGCGGCTCCCGATGGTCGAAGTGGATAGCACGACACCGCTCATTGGTGAGCGTGGGAAAGTGACACTGTTGGACGCGTTCGAGGGACGCCGGCTGCTCATCGCCTACTACTTTATGTGGCACGCCGGTCACCCTGCGCCGGAGCAGTGTGAGGGTTGCACTTTCTATACGTCGCAGGTCCGCGAGCTATCCTTCATTCATTCTCGCGACGTCACCTACGCCACATTCTGCCAAGGTCCATACGAAGAGAGCGCCCGGTACCGCGACTTCATGGGCTGGGAGATGCCTTGGTACTCGGCGCCCCGGGACTCGCTCGACACTCTCCTTGTTGGACGCGAGGTGGGCATGATGCATATCGTTTGCTACCTGCGACAAGGATCCAAGGTCTTTGAGACTTACTGGACGACGCGGCGCGGCGTCGAGGCAATGGATAACAGCTGTCGGTTGCTTGACCTGACCGTTTACGGGCGGCAGGAGGCGTGGGAGGACTCGCCGGCCGGCTGGCCGCAACTGCCCAAACGCGTGCACCCTTACCGCACCGATGGACGTCCCATCGTCCAGTGGCCTCGCGTGAAGGCCGGGTATTCCGACTTGGCAACCGACGAGCGCTGAACCAATCCCGACATACTTGTCACTCCCGCCCTCCGATGGCGGCCACCTAATCTATCTCACGACGCCGGCCGGCAGGCCGGCTCGCAGATGAGCGGAAAGAAAGAGGAGCGAGCCATGAGCAACAATTACACCACGACCTTTACGGTCGACCAATCGCCTGAAGAAGTCTGCGCCGCCGTCAACAATGTTCGCGGTTGGTGGTCAGGGGAAATTGACGGCCGCACCGACCAACTCGGTGCGGAATTTACCTACCGCTACCAGGATCTTCATCGCAGCACCCAGAAGATCACCGAGCTCGTGCCCGGCAAGAAGGTGACCTGGCACGTCAAAGACGCCGCCATCAATTTCGTCAAGGACAAAGCCGAGTGGAACGGCACCGATATCGTCTTTGAGATCGCCAAGAAGGGCGACAAAACGGAACTGCGCTTTACCCATGTCGGCCTGCGCCCGGCCATCGAATGCTACGGCAAGTGCGCCGGCGCTTGGGGCTTTTACATCAACGACAGCCTGCGCAGCCTGATCGAGACCGGCAAGGGCGACCCGAACGAGAAGGAAGACTAAACCAAAGTCTTTGCTGCGGCGGCGTGCGCTTCGAGACGATGTCGACGAAGCCTACTCCGCCGCGGTCTGCCCGGCGCTGGCGCGCGCGCCGAAGCGCCGCTCGATATAATCGATCACGATCTTCTGGAAATCGGCGGAGACGGTCGGGCCGCGCAATGTCATCGCCTTCTTGCCATCGATGAAGACCGGCGCGGCCGGCGCTTCGCCGGTGCCGGGAAGCGAGATGCCGATATCGGCATGCTTTGACTCACCCGGGCCGTTGACGATGCAGCCCATCACCGCGACGTTGAGGCCCTCGACGCCGGGATAGCGCGTCTTCCATTCCGGCATCGAGTCGCGGATGAAGTTCTGGATGCTGGCGGCGAGCTCCTGAAAAGTTGTGGACGTGGTGCGGCCGCAGCCCGGACAGGCGGCGACCAGCGGCACGAAGGTGCGCAAGCCGAGCGTCTGCAACAGCTCCTGCGCGACTTTCACTTCCAAAGTGCGGTCGCCGTTCGGCTCCGGCGTCAGCGAGATGCGAATGGTGTCGCCGATGCCCTGTTGCAGCAGCACGCCCATGGCCGCGGACGAGGCGACGATACCTTTCGAGCCCATGCCGGCTTCGGTCAGCCCGAGATGCAGCGCATAATCGGAACGCCGCGCCAGCTCGCCATAGACCGCGATCAGATCTTGCACCGCCGAGACTTTGCCGGAGATGATGATCTTCGATCGCGGCAAGCCGATCTCTTCGGCGCGCGCGGCCGACAACAGCGCCGACTGCACCATGGCTTCGCGCGTCACGTCGCGCGCGTCGACCGGATTGTTCGAGCGGGAATTCTCGTCCATCAAATGCGTGAGCAGTTCCTGATCGAGCGAGCCCCAATTGGCGCCGATGCGCACCGGCTTGTCGTAGCGGATCGCGGTCTCGACGATGGCGGAGAATTGCCGGTCCTTCTTTTCCTTGAAGCCCACATTGCCGGGATTGATGCGATATTTGTCGAGCGCTTCGGCGCAGGCCGGATGATCGGCGAGGAGCTTGTGGCCGATATAGTGGAAATCGCCGACGATCGGCACGTCGACATTCATGCGCAGCAGCCGCTCCTTGATGTGCGGCACGGCGGCGGCGGCCTCGTCGCGGTCGACGGTGATGCGAACCAATTCCGAGCCGGCGCGCGCCAGCGCCGCTACCTGCTTCGCCGTTCCCTCGGCGTCGGCGGTATCGGTGTTGGTCATCGATTGCACGACGACCGGCGCGCCGCCGCCGACGGTGACGTTGCCGACCTTGACGGCGACGGTGCGGTGCCGTTCGGCGGGGCGGGGAAATTCCATCATTGGCAGTCCTTTAAGGCGGCGCGGCACAACCCTCGATTATCCAGTGGACGAGGGCACCCCTATGCGGGGTAGGTGATTTACCCTCGATATAGCCTCATCGCGGCCGGTTTACGAGGACCAAGCCGACGGCGACGAGGGCCACCGCCAAGGCAAAAGGTGGGGTCAAAGGCTCGCGCAGAACGAGGTGACCGGCGGCGACGCCGAACAGCGGGGTCAGGAAGGTGAAAGCCGACAATCTGGCCGCCGAATAGCGCACAATCAGCACAAACCAGACCAGATAGGTCACGCTCACCACCCAAACGATCTGGTAGGCAATGGCGCCGAGCGCGAGCGCCGATGGCATTGTCTCGATGTGCTCACCGAACACCAGTGCGCCGATCGCCAGGAGCGGCGCCGAGACCGAAAGCTGGTAGAGCAACGTCTTCTCGGCGCTGACCCGGTTGAGCGCGCTCGCCTTGATGACCAGAGTTGTCGGCGCCCATGCCGCCGCGGCCCCGACCATCATCAGGTCGCCCAATATCTGATGCGGGTCGGTCGCCGGCGTCGGCAGGCCGAACGCGACGGCGATGCCGGCGAAGGACAAAGCCAGACCGAACCACTGCGAGGGATGAAAACGATCCCCCGGAACGAACCAGCGCGATCCGATCACGACGAAAAACGGGGCGAGATAAATGAATAGCGTCGCCCGCGTCGCCGTGGTCCAAATCAGACCGCGATAGATGAGCAAAAACTCGAGCGCGAACAAAAAACCGGCGGCAAGGCCGGGCAGTAACGTACCGTCGCGCTTGAACAGGGCGATGCCGCGCGCTTGCGTCCACAGTCCGACGAATATCGCCGCGATGAATGAGCGGCTCGCCGACTGGATCAGCGGCGGAATGTCATGGATCGCGAGCTTGACCGCGACCTGATTGAAACCCCAGGTCAGGCACAATATGAGCATCACCGTGACGGCGAGCGCGTCGAGCGGACGGGACTGCGGGGATTGCGCCACTGAGCCTGAATTTCAGATTTCGAAAAGGTGGGTCAGCGTTCGCGGCAATGCGAGCAAATGCCGGCGATTTCGATGACCGGGCTTTTTGGCGCAAAGCCCGCCGCGCGGCACGAAGTCTTCAGCGCTTCGGCAACCGCGCTGCCGGTGGCTTCGCCGACTGCGCCGCAATGTTCGCAGATCAGAAACACCACGGGATCGCTGTCGGTGTGCTCGTGCACGCAGGCGACGAACGCGTTCCGGCTCTCGATCCGATGGACGAGCCCGTTGTCGCGCAAAAAATCGAGCGCGCGATAAACCGTGATCGGCGCCGGCCGCCCGTGGTCTCCGAGCCGCTCCATGATTTCGTAGGCACCGAGCGGCTTGTGGCTCGCCAGCAAAGTCTCGAGCACCTGACGGCGCATCGGCGTCAGCCGCTGCGAGCGCGCCGCGCAGAGCTCCTCGGCATGGGTGAGGGCGGCGCTCGTGCAGCTTTTGTGATCGTGATCGGGCGCCGGGAAAATCACTTGCGGCATCGCGGTCATTCCTCAGCCCCAGTTTCGCGGCGTTCGCCCAGTCCCATTGGCATTGTAGCGATTCGGTTCGTTATAGCGAAAACGTAAGCCACGGCAGATTTATGTTGCGCCGCAGCAAAAAGCGTCTCAGATTGCCGCCCGCTTGCGCAAAAGCCAGGCATTGAGGCCTTTCCGCAAGGCGCATTGCTTCAATTGGGGATGACCATGCTCAAGGGAAAGACTGCCCTGATCACCGGTTCAACGTCGGGCATCGGACGGGGCTACGCCCGCGCCCTGGCGGCGCAGGGCGCCAACGTCACGATCAACGGTTTTGGCGATGCGGCGGCGATCGAAAAGGAGCGCGTCGGCATCGAGAAGGAATTCGGCGTCAGGGCGTTCTATTCGCCGGCCGACATGACCAAGCCGGCGGAGATCGCCGACATGGTGCATACGACCGAGAAGACCTTCGGCTCGCTCGACGTGCTCATCAACAATGCGGGCATTCAGTTCGTCTCGCCGATCGAGGAATTCCCGATCGAGAAATGGGATCAGATCATCGCCATCAACCTCTCGTCCGCGTTCCACGCCATCCGCGCCGCGGTTCCCGGCATGAAAGCGCGCAAATGGGGCCGCATCATCTCAACCGCGTCGGCACATTCGCTGGTGGCCTCGCCGTTCAAGGCCGCCTACGTGTCCGCCAAGCATGGCATTGCCGGGCTCACCAAGACGGTCGCGCTCGAACTCGCCACCTTCGGCATAACGGTGAATTGCATCAGTCCCGGCTATGTGTGGACGCCGCTGGTCGAGAAGCAAATTCCCGACACCATGAAAGCGCGCAATATGACCGAGGAGCAGGTCAAGCGCGACGTGCTGCTCGCCGCGCAGCCGACCAAGGAATTCGTCACCGTCGAGGAAGTGGCCGCGCTTGCCGTGTATCTTTGCTCCGATTCGGCCAAGGCGATCACCGGCGCCAATCTGTCGATCGACGGCGGCTGGACCGCGGAATGAACCTTTACTACGGCGCGATAATTCCGGCCTCGCGACAGTGAGGCGCGCATCGTCATGAAAAATCCTCTCGCGGCGCTGCTGCCCGGCCGAGGCGCCCAGGAGCCGGCGGCGCAAAAGACCAAGCGCGTGAATCTGGCGCTGCAGGGCGGCGGCGCGCACGGCGCTTTCACCTGGGGCGTGCTCGAGCAGCTTTTGACCGACGGCCGGCTGACATTTGAAGGTGTTTCCGGCACGTCCGCGGGCGCGGTGAATGCGGTGATGCTCGCCGACGGCCTGGCGCGCGGTGGGCCTGCGGAAGCGCAAAAGCGGCTGGCCGATTTCTGGCGCGCGGTGAGTAATAATGGCAATCTGCCGCCGCTGCAGCGCGCGGTGGTCGAGCGAATGTTGTCGTTCATTCCGCTCGAAGGCACGCCCATGCAGGCGTGGCTCGACATGATGTCGAAGTATTTTTCGCCCTACGATTTCAATCCGCTCAACATCAATCCGCTCAAGGACCTGTTCGAGCGTTTCGTCGATTTCAATGCGGTGCGCGGATTTTCCGACTTGCAGCTCTTTATTTCGGCCACCAACGTGCAGACTGGGCGCGTCCGCATTTTTTCCCGCGAGAAAATAACCGCCGAAGCATTGATGGCGTCGGCCTGCCTGCCGCTTTTGTTTCGTGCCGTCGAAATCGACGGTATCCCGTACTGGGACGGCGGCTATCTCGCCAATCCGGTGATCTTTCCGTTTTTCGGCACCACCAAGACGGAGGATGTGGTGGTGGTGCAGATCAATCCGCTGATCCGGCAAGCGACGCCGACGTCGGCCAGCGAGATCATGAACCGCATCAACGAGGTCACCTTCAACTCCTCGCTCCTCTCCGAATACCGCGCCATCGAATTTGTCGCCCGCCTGATCGATCAGGGCCGGCTGCCGCGCGGCACCGGGCCCGGCGAATACCGCCGCGTCAACGTCCATCGCATCGTGCTCGACAGCTTCGGCACCAGTCTCGACGCCGCCAGCAAGATTTCGACCGATTACGATTTTTTCCAAGCCTTGCACATCAACGGCAAACGAGCCGCCCGCCGCTTCCTCGACGACCATTTCGACGATATCGGCGTGCACAGCACCGTCGATCTGGCCGCGGAAGCGCAGGCCGAGTGGGCGTGAGACGAACGTGACGCCGCTTTTATCCGCCGAAGTCGGCGCCGCCCGGCTCGATATCTGCGTGGCCGACATCACGACGCTGACGCTCGACGCCATCGTCAATGCGGCCAACCGCACCTTGCTCGGCGGCGGCGGCGTCGACGGCGCGATCCATCGCGCCGCCGGACCGGAATTGCTCGCCGCGTGCCGGACGCTCGGCGGCTGTCACACCGGAGCCGTGAAAATCACACGCGGCTATCGGTTGCCGGCCAAGCATGTGATCCACGCCGTCGGGCCGGTGTGGAGCGGCGGCGGCAACAACGAAGAGGAGCTGCTGGCATCCTGCTATCGCACGGCGCTCGAACTTGCCGCCGAGCATCGGCTCGCCTCGATCGCTTTCCCGGCTATCTCGACCGGTATTTACCGCTTCCCGCCGGATCGCGCCGCGCGCATTGCCGTCGGGACCGTCGCCGCCGAACTTGCCGCGTCGCCGCGCGGCATCGCGCAAGTCGTTTATTGCTGCTTCGCGCCGGAAGCGGCCAGGCATCACATGGCGGCGTTTGCCGACCTTGGGCTTGCCTGAACCTACTCACCCGCGCCGGACTGTGCCTGATGCAATCCTGACCTGCGTGAAAAATCACTCGATATTATATAAGCTAGCTTATATTATGTATCGGTAGCTATTGCCCTCGGGGTACGCGGCGATGCCACAGCCATCGATCAACAGAGAATTCGCCTTTACGCTCAATGATGTAGCTCGTCTGCTCCGCACCTACGCGGATTACAAGGCGGCACAGCTCGGCATCACACGCGCCCAGTGGGCCGTACTGGTCCGGGTTGACCGCTTTGAGGGGCTCAACCAGTCCGAACTCGCCGAAGGGCTCGATTTGCAGCCCATCACGTTGACCCGGTTGCTCGACAAGCTCTGCGACAGCGGTCTGATCGAGCGCCGGCCCGATCCCGCCGACCGCCGCGCCAAGCGGCTTTTCCTTACCCCGGCGGCGCGGCCCCTGCTTGAACGGCTGAGCGAGCTAGGCGAGGAGACGATGGCCAACACGCTTGCCGGCGTCGATGGCGCGAGCGTCAAAGACATGGTCGCCAAGCTTTCGGTGGTGAAGGAAAATCTGCGCCGTCTCATTCAGCAGCGCGGCGCCGACCCCACGGCGGGGGAGCGGCGTTATGGCTGAACCTCTTCGCAAGCCGGTGCCGCCGCGCGCGGAAGCGCCGGATGCGCCGCGGGTGCCGATCGCCCCGGTCGCTCCCGGGCAAAAGCGTTCGCGCATGCGGACCGCCGCCACCGACAAGCTTCGTTCCATGCGGCGGCGCGACCGGATTCGCTGGGCGCTGTTTGCGCTGCTGCCGATCGTGCTGATCGTCGGCTGCTATTGGTACGTCGCCGGCGGCAAGGTGATGTCCACCGACGACGCTTATGTCGAGGCCGACAAGGTCGGCATCTCGACCGACGTGTCGGGCATCGTGCAGGACGTGAACGTCAAGGATAACCAGCACGTCGCCGCCGGCGCGGTCCTATACCGGCTCGATCCCCGCCAATTCCAGATCGCGCTCGACAACGCCAAGGCCAATATGGCGCAGACAGCGCTGACCATCGAAGCGATGAAACAGGATTACAAGCGGATGCTGAGCGATACGGCCGCCCAGCAGGCGCAAGTGGATCTCGATCAGCTCAACGCCGACCGCAATGCTATGCTGCTGCGCAGTGCTACCATTCCTCAGTCGGTTTACGATCAGACGCATTACACGCTCGAAAACGACAAGAGCAAGCTCGCCGCCTTGCGCGAGCAGGCGCAGGTGCAGCTCGCCAAGCTCGGCGGCAATCGGGATATCGTCACCACCGAACATCCGCAATATTTGCAGGCCAAGGCCCAGGTCGACGAGGCGCAGCGGCAGCTCGATCACACGGTGATCACCGCGCCGTTTGCCGGCACCGTCACCAATGTGCCGGCGATTGCGCCCGGAAAATATCTCGCGGCTTCGACGACGGCCTTTTTTCTGGTCGATACCGATCACGTTTGGGTCGATGCCACGCCGAAGGAAACCGAGCTGACCCATGTGCGCGCCGGGCAGCCGGTGACGGTGACCGTCGACACCTACCCGGATTACGAGTGGCACGGCGTGGTCGAGAGCGTCAGTCCGGCCGCGGCGCAGGAATTCTCCCTGCTGCCGGCGCAGAATACCAGCGGCAATTGGGTCAAAGTCGTGCAGCGCGTTCCGATGCGCGTGCGCCTCGACGTGAGCGACAAGAACCTGCCGCCGCTGCGCGCCGGGATGAGCGTCGAAGTCGACGTCGAGACCGGGCATGCGCGCGGCTTTCCGCATTTCCTCACCGCATTGTTCGGCCGGTCGCATCGGGCCCCGTGATGGGCGGCGAGCTGACAGAAGCCGGCGGCAATCGCGCGGGACTGACCGTCTGCGTGATCCTGGCGACGCTCATGCAGGCGCTCGACACCACGATCGCCAATGTCGCGCTGCCCTATATGCAGGGCAGCGTTTCAGCCAGCCAGGACCAGATCGCCTGGGTCTTGACCTCCTACATCGTCGCCGCCGCGATCATGACGCCGCCGACCGGCTTTCTCGCCGGCCGTTTCGGCATCCGGCGGCTGTTCCTCGTCGCTATTGCCGGATTCACCGTCGCCTCCATGCTCTGCGGCATGGCGCAGTCGCTGACGCAGATCGTGCTGTTCCGCGTGCTGCAAGGCGCGTTCGGCGCCTCGCTCGTGCCGTTGTCGCAGACGGTGCTGCTCGGCAGCTATCCGCGCGAACGCCAGGGCTTCGCCATGGCCTTGTTCGGTATTGGAGTGATGATCGGCCCGGTTCTCGGCCCGGTTCTCGGCGGCTGGCTCACGGAGAATTACAGCTGGCGCTACGTCTTCTACATCAATCTGCCGATCGGCATTATCGATTTGATCGGCATCATGATCTTCTTGCCGGAAGCGCCGCGGCAGGCGCGCGCCAAGCTCGACTGGTTCGGCTTCGGCACCTTGAGCATCGCCATCGGCGGGCTGCAGATCGTGCTCGACCGCGGCGAGCAGCTCGACTGGTTCGGTTCTGGCGAAATCATCATCGAGGCGATTGTCGCGGCCTCGGCGTTCTATCTGTTCCTCGTCCATATGTTTACCGCGAAGAATCCGTTCGTGCGGCCGGCCATGTTCCGCGATCGCAACTTTGCCGCCGGGATACTTTTCATCGCCATCGTCGGTCTGACCTATTACTCGTCGATGGCGCTGCAGCCGCCCTACCTTCAGGAGCTGATGAACTATCCCGTCGTCACCGCAGGCCTGGTGATGGGACCGCGCGGCGTCGGCACCATGGCGTCCATGCTGATCGTCGGCCGGTTGGTCGGCCGCGCCGATACGCGCATCCTGCTGCTCATCGGGCTCGGGCTGACGGCGTGGTCATTCAATCAGATGACCGGTTGGACGCCGGACATCTCGCAGGCGGCGATCATCGGCGTCACCATGGTGCAGGGCTTCGGTCTCGGCTTTCTGTTCGTGCCGCTTAGCGCGGCAACGTTATCGACGCTGCCGCTGGCGGAGCGCGCCGAAGGCGCCGGCCTGTTCAGCCTGTCGCGCAACATGGGCTCGAGCATCGGCATTTCCATCGTCAACAGCCTCCTGGTGGAGAACACGCAAGTCAACCACGCGAACATCGCGCAGAACGTCACGCCAGTGAACCGGGCGATGGAAAACCCGCTGATCGCGCATGCGTGGAATCCGCTAACCGCCGCCGGCCGCGCCGCGCTCGATGCCGTGATCACGCAGCAGGCGCAGATCATCGCCTATATCGACGACTACAAGTTCCTGATGATCGCGACTTTAGTCGTGATGCCGCTGCTGATGGTGTTCCGCAGGCCGGTGCGCGGCCCCGCGGCCGCGCATATCGTCGTGGAATGAGAGAAACAGCTACCGTCCCCGCTTGTGCGGGGACGAAGCTTTTTCACCAGATTGCCGAGTTAGCGAAGATTAACCGGAGAAACTATTCCCCGGCGGCAGCTTCCCGCGGTTCGGCAGCGGTCTGCTTGGCTTCGAGGTCTTCGCCGGTCTGCTGATCGACCACCTTCATCGATAGCCGCACTTTGCCGCGGTCGTCGAAGCCCAGGAGCTTGACCTTCACCTTGTCGCCTTCCTTGACGACGTCGGTGGTCTTCTGCACCCGGCGGGGAGCAAGCTGGCTGATGTGGACGAGACCGTCCTTGGCGCCGAAGAAGTTCACGAAGGCGCCGAAGTCCATGACCTTGACCACGGTGCCTTCATAGACGTGTCCGACCTCCGGCTCGGAAGCGATCGACTTGATCCAGTTGATCGCCGCCTTGATGGCCTCGGCCTTGGCCGAGGCGATCTTGATTGTGCCGTCGTCCGAGATATCGATCTTGGCGCCGGTTTTTTCCACGATCTCGCGGATCACCTTGCCGCCCGAACCGATCACTTCGCGGATCTTGTCGACCGGGATCTGCATCTGCTCGATCCGCGGCGCGTGCTCGCCGAGTTCGGACCGGTGTTGCGTCAGCGCCTTGCTCATCTCGCCGAGGATATGCATGCGGCCGTCTTTCGCCTGAGCGAGCGCGACGCGCATGATCTCTTCGGTGATGCCTGCGATCTTGATGTCCATTTGCAGCGAGGTGACGCCGCGGTCGGTGCCGGCGACCTTGAAATCCATGTCGCCGAGATGGTCCTCGTCGCCGAGGATGTCGGACAGCACTGCAAAGCGCTTGTCCTCGAGAATCAGTCCCATGGCGATGCCCGCGGTCGGCCGCTTCAGCGGCACGCCGGCATCCATCAGCGACAGCGAGGCGCCGCACACGGTCGCCATAGAGGACGAGCCGTTGGATTCGGTGATCTCGGAAACGACGCGGATGGTGTAGGGGAACTCGGTCTTTTCCGGCAGAACCGGGTGAATCGCCCGCCAGGCGAGCTTGCCGTGGCCGATCTCGCGCCGGCCAGGCGCCCCCATGCGGCCGGTCTCACCGACCGAAAACGGCGGGAAGTTGTAGTGCAGGAGGAACGATTCCTTGTAAGTGCCCTGCAACGCGTCGATCCATTGCTCGTCCTCGCCGGTGCCGAGCGTCGTCACCACCAGCGCCTGGGTTTCGCCGCGCGTGAACAGCGCGGAGCCGTGGGTGCGCGGCAAGAGGCCGACCTCGCAGACGATCGGCCGAACGGTTTTCACGTCGCGTCCGTCGATGCGGTTGCCGGTATCGAGGATATTCCAGCGCACGATCTTGGCTTCGAGGTCCTTGAACACGCCGGCGACCTGGAGCTTGGAATATTTCGGATTCTCGACGCCCTCGGGAAGGAAATGACCCATGACGCGGTCTTTGGCGGCCTCGAGAGCGCCGTGACGCGCCATCTTGTCGGGAATGGCGTAGGCCGCGCGCAGCTCCTTCTCGACCAGGCCGAGCATCTCTTTTTCCAGCGCGGAATTGTCGGGCACCGCGAGCTCGCGCGGCTCTTTGGCGGCCTTTTCCGCAAGCTTGATGATCGCCTCGATGACCGGCTGGAAATGCCGATGGCCGAACATCACGGCGCCGAGCATGATCTCCTCGGACAATTCCTTGGCCTCGGACTCCACCATAAGCACGGCGTCCTGCGTGCCGGCGACGACGAGGTCGAGCTGACTTTCGGTCATTTCGTCGATTTGCGGGTTGAGCACGTATTCGTTGTTGATAAAGCCGACGCGGGCGCCGCCGATCGGTCCCATGAACGGCGCGCCGGACAAGGTGAGCGCCGCGGAAGCCGCGACCATCGCCACAATGTCGGGATCATTTTCCAGATCGTGCGACAGCACAGTGACGATGACCTGGGTGTCGCAGCGCCAGCCGTCGGCAAACAGCGGCCGGATCGGCCGGTCGATCAGCCGCGAGGTGAGCGTGTCCTTTTCGGTGGGACGGCCCTCGCGCTTGAAGTAGCCGCCGGGGATGCGGCCCGCGGCAAAGTATTTTTCCTGGTAGTTGACGGTCAGCGGCAGGAAGTCGATGCCTTCCTTCGGCTGCTTGGCGGCGACCACCGTCGCGATGACGCTGGTGTCGCCGTAGGAAGCGAACACCGCTCCGTCGGCCTGGCGGGCGAGCCTGCCGGTTTCCAACGTTAGCTTGCGGCCACCCCAGTCAAGTTGCACACGATGAATGTTGAACATTGCGATTGTCTCTCATGGTTTTCGCGAAGGGTGCGAAAGCCATAAGCAAGACGGCGAGACGCTGTCGGCGCGCAGCGCGTTTGCTGCCGAGCTTGCCAGCGTCTGGCGATCCTGCCATGGCCTTCGGGCCTTCCCTGATTTCGACGAACCAACGGTTCGCCATCCAATCGGCAGCCTTGCTGCCGCACATAGAGGCGGACGCGTTTTGCGCTCCGCCGGCAAAACGCGCGGGATGCAACCCGCGCGCAAACTCTTCAACGGCGAATACCGAGCCGTTCAATCAACTCCTTGTAACGCCCCTCATCCGTGCGGCGCAGATAGTCGAGAATCTGGCGCCGCTGCGACACGAGCTTTAACAGCCCGCGCCGCGAGTGGTTGTCTTTGACGTGGGTCTTGAAGTGATCAGTCAGGGTGTTGATCCGCTCCGAAAGGAGCGCGACCTGTACTTCGGGCGAACCCGTGTCACCTGACTTGACGGCGTATGTCTTGATAACCTCCGCCTTCCGCGCGGTCGTAAGCGACATCGTCACCAACCTTTTCGTCTGCCGGCGCGACCTGTCACGCCGGTCAAATTGAACACGCGCTTGGGGACGATCTCGCCGCGGGCGGCCTCGGCAATCGCCACGAGCTCTCCGCCCGCGGCCACCTGGACCGTGCCGCGGACGACGGCAGCGTCCCGTCCGCGCAACAAAATGGCTTGACCCCTGCGGAGCCTTGCCGCGTCTGCCGGACTGACGGCCAGCGCCGGGATGTCGTCCAGCGCGGTCTCGATCGGCAGCAGCATATCGGCGAGATTTCCCTCGCCAGCGGCCGCTCTATGGCACAAAGGCTCCAGTTGTACCAGTGAAATCATGTCGCTCTCGGCAAACGGGCCAACCCGGCTGCGGCGCAGCGCGCTCACGTGGCCCAGCACCCCAAGCTCGCGACCGAGGTCGCGGGCAAGCGCCCGGACATAAGTTCCCTTGCCGCATTCGGCGCTCAGCACCGCGTGATCCCGGTCCGGCATTTCGACCAAATCGAGGCGGTATATGGTGACCGCGCGCGGCGCGATTTCGACCGCCTCGCCCTCGCGGGCGAGGTCGTAGGCGCGCTCGCCGTCAATCTTAACGGCGGAAAATTGCGGCGGCACCTGGTCGATGGTGCCGACAAAGCGCGGCAGCAAGGCGCGGATCGCGGCAGCCTCGGGGCGGCTTTCGCTGCTGGAAACGACGCGGCCTTCCGCATCGTCGGTGTCGCGCTCCTCGCCCCAGCGCACGGTGAAGACATATGTCTTTCGGCCGTCGACCACGAACGGCACGGTCTTGGTGGCTTCGCCGAGCGCGACCGGCAGGCAGCCCGAGGCCAGCGGATCGAGCGTGCCGGCGTGGCCGGCGCGCCTGGCGGCGAACAGCCGCTTGATGACCGCAACGGCGTGGGTCGACGTCATGCCGACCGGCTTGTCGAGCACAACCCAGCCGTGAACGTCGCGCTTTGGTTTTTTTTGTTTGCTGTTCGCTCCCTCGGAATTTTCCCTCCCCCCTTGAGGCGAGGGACTGCTGAGAGGGGCGATCTCCCCCTCAAGGGGGGCGACAAATGTCGTGATGTGCGGCGCTTTTTGCATTCAATCATCTTTCAGGTCGCGCGCGACTGCGGGCGTCCGCAGCAGCTTTTCGATGCGCTCGACTTCGTCGAAGCGGTCGTCGATGCGAAAGCGGATGTCGGGGGCGAATTTCAGGTTGATCCGCCGCGCGATTTCGCCACGCAGATAACGCTTGTTGGCTTCCAGCGCGTCGAGCACTTTCTGCTCGTCCCGCCCGCCGAGCGGCATGATGTAGATCGTGGCCAGCCGCAGATCGGCGCTCATGCGCACTTCGGGAACGGTGATCATATGCGCTTCGATGACCGGATCGTGAACCTCGGCGCGTGAAAAAATCTCGGCGAGTGCGTGGCGAATGAGTTCGCCGACGCGGAGCTGGCGCGGTGAAGCGGTTGCGAACGGGTAGCGATGCTGATGACGGGCCATTTTTGCTTGTCATGCCCGGGCTCGACCCAGGCATCTATCTTACTTTTCTAGCAATCTATCTGGCTGCATGGATTGCCGGATCACTAAACACGAAGACGGCGCTTCGCACCTTTTGTCCGGCAATGACGACAGAGCTAGCGGACGATTGAGTGTTGAACTCACAGCGTCCGCTGCACACTCTCCACCCGGTAGCACTCGATCACGTCGCCGACTTTCATGTCCTGATAGTTCTCGAACGCCATGCCGCATTCCTGTCCGGCGGCGACTTCGCGGGCATCGTCCTTGAAGCGCTTGAGCTGCGACAGCTTGCCCTGATGGACGACCACACTGTCGCGAATGAGCCGGACGTTGGCGCCGCGCTCGACGACGCCGTCGGTGACACGGCACCCGGCGATATTGCCGACCTTGGAGACCTTGAAGATTTCGAGAATGACCGCGTTGCCGAGCATGGTCTCGCGTAAAGTCGGCGCCAGCAGTCCCGACATCGCTTTCTTCACGTCGTCGATCAGGTTGTAGATGATGTCGTAGTAGCGAATTTCGATGCCGGCGCGCTCGGCGGCCTCGCGCGCTTCCTTGTGCGCGCGCACGTTGAAGCCGATCAGCACCGCGCCCGAGGCTTCCGCCAAAGTCACGTCGGACTCGGTGATGCCGCCGGCGCCGGCGAAGATGACGCGCGCCGCGACTTCGTCGGTCGAAAGCTTGTCCAGCGCGCCGACGATGGCCTCGATCGAACCCTGCACGTCGCCTTTGACCACCAGCGGGAATTCCTTGCGGCCAGAGGTCTTGAGCTGATTCATCATCTGCTCGAGCGAGCCGCGCATGCCGGTTTGCCGCGCCGCCAAGATGTCGCGCTTCTGCCGGGCGCGGTAATCGGCAATCTCGCGGGCGCGAGCTTCGGTTTCGACCGCAGCCAGCCGGTCGCTCGCCTCCGGCGTGCCGTTGAAGCCCAACACCTCGACCGGCATCGAAGGCCCGGCGGCCACGACCGAATGCCCGGTATCCGACATCAGCGCGCGCACGCGCCCCCATTCGGAGCCGGCGACAACGATATCGCCCGGTTTGAGCGTGCCACGCTGGACCAGGACGGTGGCGACGGGACCGCGGCCGCGATCGAGGCGCGCCTCGATCACCGTGCCTTCGGCCGCCCGGTTGGGGTTTGCCTTGAGATCGAGCACCTCGGCTTGCAGTGCGATCACGTCGAGCAGCTTGTCGAGATTGAGCTTCTCTTTCGCCGACACTTCGACTTCGAGCGTGTCGCCGCCCAGCGATTCAACCTGGATTTCATGCTGCAACAGTTCCGTGCGTACCCGCTCCGGCTTGGCATCCGGCTTGTCGATCTTGTTGATGGCGACGATGATCGGCACCTTGGCCGCCTTGGCATGGTGGATCGCTTCCACCGTCTGTGGCATGACGCCGTCGTCGGCGGCGACCACGAGAACGACGATATCCGTGATCTTGGCGCCGCGCGCGCGCATCGCGGTAAACGCGGCGTGGCCCGGCGTATCGATGAAAGTGATGCGCCCGCCGGACGGGGAGGTCACCTGGTAAGCGCCGATATGCTGGGTGATGCCGCCGGCCTCGGCGGCGGCGACGTCGGTCGAGCGAATGGCATCGAGCAACGACGTCTTGCCGTGATCGACATGGCCCATGATGGTGACGACGGGGGCCCGCGGCAGAAGATTTGCCGGATCGTCGGGCGCGTCGAACATGCCCTCTTCGACGTCGGACTCAGCGACCCGCCGCACGGTATGGCCGAGCTCCTCGGCGATGAGCTGCGCGGTATCGGCGTCGATCGTGTCGGTGATCTTCGCCATGTGACCCTGCTGCATGAGGATGCGGATCACGTCGACCCCGCGCTCGGCCATGCGGTTGGCCAATTCCTGGATCGTGATGGTCTCGGGAATGGTCACTTCGCGAACGATCTTTTCCTTCGGCTCGCTGTCGCGGTGGCCGGTCATGCGCTGCACGCGCCGGCGGAAGGAGGCGACCGAGCGTTCGCGGACCTCGTCGGCGGAAAGCGCGGTGACGACCGTCAGCCGGCCGCGGCGTTTTTCGCCGGCGCGCGGCGCCTTGGGTGCCGCCGCCGGGCGCGCTGCCACGCCGCCGCGGCGGGCGCGCGGAGCTTCGTCCTCGTCGGCCTCGAGCGCCGGGCGTGCGCCTGGCTTTGCCGTCGTCGCATCGGTGCCGAAGCGCTTCTTGGCGACTTCGTCGGCCTTGCGCTTGGTTTCCTCGTCGTGCTTGCGGCGCACTTCTTCATTGAGCTTGCGTGCTTCCGCCGCCGCGCGGTCGGCGCGTTCCGCTTCTTCGCGGCTCTGGCGAATACGGGCTTCTTCTTCGGCGATCTTGCGTTCTTCGGCCTCGCGCAGACGCGAGTCGGCGAGCGCATGCGCCCGCGCGCTGCGCTCTTCTTCGGTGAGCGTGCGCAGCACGACGCCGGAAGATTTCGGCGCGGCGGGAGCGGCGGCCGGTGCAAGCGCGGCCGCAGGCGGCGGGGCGGCGACCGCGGCGGATTTGGCGGTCGCGGCGACGCGCTTCGGTGCGGCTCGCTCCGCGGAGACGACGGGTTCGGGCTTGGCCTCGCCCGGTCCCGCGGCCCGGCGTTTGACCTTCTCGACGACGACGGCCTTGCTGCGACCATGGCTGAAGCTCTGGCGCACGACGCCCTGCTCGACGCCGCCGCGTTTCAGGGTCAGCGTTTTCGGCGAGCTCACGCTCAGTTTTTCGCCGGTATTCTTGGTCGTCTCAGTCATAACCGTCCATTTCTATACGCGTTCAGTTCGCGGCCGGCTCAAGCTTCGGTGCCGCCACCACGGCCTGATCGTGCTGATCGCCGGTCCGAAACCGTTCCAGGCGCCGACAACGGGCCAAAAAGGTTTCGCTGGCAGGGCCGGCGAGCAGGGCAGCATGTACCACATTTGGGCGGTTCAATGCCAAATCCAATTGGGCCGAGGTAAGGAATCCAATCACAACCGGCGATCCTGCCTGCCGGCGCCACGCTCCATCAAGCCTGCGGGCTTCCGCGGGAGAAGCCTCTGCCGCGTGCAAGAGCGCGACAACCTCCTTACCCGCCAAGGCCGTTTCGGCCCGGGTGAAGCCCGCCGCCACCAGTCCGGCCTTGCCGGCGATGGCCAAGACATCGAGCGCCGATCGTTCGAGCAGCCGCTCGGTGCGCTCGACGAAGTCCGCGGGCAGGCGAACCTCGCGCTTGAACCCGCGCGCGAAGGCTTTGCGCTTGATCGCTTCGCCGAGCGCGTCGCGGGTGGCGGTGACCCAGATGCCGCGGCCAGGCAGCTTGCTTTTGATGTCGGCTATCGCCTCGCCGTTCGGCCCGATCACGAACCGGATCAGCTCCGACACCGGCTGCACCGTCCGTGTGGCGGCGCAAAAACGGGCGCGTTCGCGCCCGCGCGGTCCGCTGTCCAGCTCGACATCGGCTGCAACGTCCGGTGCAATATCCTGGGTTTGGGCGATCATACGTTCGCTGGGTTTCCCTTAGGCTTGCGCTTCCGGCACCGGGGCTTCTTCTTCCATGGTGGGCGGCGGCGCGAGATCGGCCTCGGCGACCCATCCCGCTTTCAGCCGCGCCTGCATGACCAGCGCCTCGGCGTCCTCGCGCGAAATCTCGAAGCCGTCGAGAATGCCGGCTTCGCGCACGGTTTCGCCGTCCTTGCGCTCGGTCCAGCCGACGAGGTCGTCGGTGGCGCAGCCGGCCAGATCCTCGACCGTCTTGATGCCGTTTTCACCGAAGCGCACCAGCATGGCCGTGGTGACGCCCGGAACCTCCTTGAGCTCGTCGGCGACGCCCAGCTCCTGGCGCTTGGCGTCGAGCTCGGCCTCGATCTTGGCCAGATATTCGCGGGCCCGGGTCTGCAATTCGGCGGCGGTGTCTTCGTCGAAGCCCTCGATCCCGGCTATCTCCTTGGTTTCCACCAAAGCGAGCTCCTCGACCGAGTTGAAGCCTTCCGAAGCGAGCAATTGTCCGATCACCTCGTCGACGTTGAGCGCATCGATGAACATGCGCGTGCGGTTCTCGAATTCGGCCTGGCGGCGTTCCGATTCCTCCTGCTCGGTCAGGATGTCGATGTCCCAGCCGGTGAGTTGCGAGGCGAGCCGCACGTTCTGTCCGCGACGGCCGATGGCGAGCGAGAGCTGCTGATCGGGAACCACCACCTCGATGCGCTCGCGTTCTTCGTCGAGCACCACCTTGGCGACCTCGGCGGGCGCCAGCGCGTTGACGACAAACGTGGCGATATCCTGCGACCACGGAATAATGTCGATCTTCTCGCCCTGGAGCTCGTTGACCACCGCCTGCACGCGCGAACCGCGCATGCCGACGCAGGCGCCGACCGGATCGACCGAGGAGTCGCGCGAGACGACCGCGATCTTGGCGCGCGAGCCGGGATCGCGCGCGACCGCCTTGACCTCGACGATGCCGTCGTAGATTTCCGGCACTTCCTGCGCGAACAGCTTCGACATGAATTGCGGATGTGTGCGCGAAAGGAAGATCTGCGGCCCCCGTTGCTCACGTCGCACGTCGTAGATGTAGGCGCGGGCGCGGTCGCCGTTGCGGAAAACCTCGCGCGGCAGCATCTCGTCGCGCCGCACGATGGCTTCGCCGCGGCCGAGATCGACCACCACGTTGCCATACTCGACGCGCTTGACGATGCCGTTGACGATGTCGCCGATCCGATCCTTGTATTCGTCGTATTGGCGGTCACGCTCGGCCTCGCGCACTTTCTGCACAATCACCTGCTTGGCCGATTGCGCGGCGATGCGGCCGTATTCAAGCGGCGGCAGCGGGTCGGCGATGGTGTCGCCGATCTGCGCGGCCGGATGCCGCCGGCGCGCCTCGTCGAGGCTGATTTGCGATGCCGGGTTTTCGACGGTCTCTACCACCAGCATGTGGCGGGACAGATGCAGCTCGCCGCTCTTCGGATCGATCTCCGCGCGCACTTCGGTTTCGCTGCCATAACGCGAGCGCGCCGCCTTGGCGATCGCGTCCTCCATGGCGCCGAGCACGATCTTGCGGTCGATCGCCTTTTCGCGCGCGACTGCATCCGCGATCTGCAAAAGTTCGAGTTTGTTGGCGCTAACCGTCGCCATGGTCAGTCTCCCTTGATTTGGTTCACGCGCCGATCTTGTTCCGGCGCGGCGTCCATCTGTTGCCGCGGATGCGGATTCCGTCGGTTGTTTGCCTGAGTTCCGGCCGCAAACCCGTCCGGCTTGCCGCCGTGTTTGCTCCGCCGCAGCGATTGCGCAATGAGCGCGTCGGTGAGGACGAGCCTCGCTTCCGCGATGTCGTCGATCCGCAGCAATATGTCGGCGGGCGCCGCCGTTGCCGGCTCGTCCGGGCGAAGGCGCACGCATTCGCCTTCGGCGCCGATAAGCGCGCCGCGAAAGCGCCGGCGGCCCTCGACCGGAACGAGCGTCTCCACGCGGGCCACATGGCCGGCATAGCGGTCGAAATCCGAGCGCCGCACCAGCGGCCGGTCGATGCCCGGCGAAGAGATTTCCAGCTGATAAGGGCCCTCGATCGGATCGGCGACGTCGAGTATCGGCGAGAGCGCACGCGAAGCGGCCTCGCAGTCCTCGATGGCCATGGTGCCGTCCGGCCGCTCGGCCATGATCTGAACGGTGCAGCCGGCCGAGCCCGAAACGCGCACGCGCACCAGCCGATAGCCGAGCGCGGCAAGGACCGGCTCGGCGAGCGCGGCGACGCGCGCTGCGCGCCCCGGCTCGCTGATGAGCCGCGGTTCTTCGGCGAAGGCTGTCGTCCTGTCGTCCATGCTGTTCGCGAGAGCGTTTCTTGCACTACAGGTCTTGCACGATGCGTCCGGATGCATCCGCCAGCGGAACCTTCGGGCTTCAGGTAATAAAAAAGAGCGGGTCCCGGGGGGCCCACTCTCAAAGCCGTTCGGATCAACCGACCGTTATGAGGTATCCATTACGGATGTTTTAAACATAGCGTTTCTACAGGGCGTTGCAAGGGCGGTCGGACCGTCAAACCCGGCGAAAGATCAGGAAGCAGGGGGCGCGCGCCGCGCGCGCGGCCTTAGCGTGGTAGCGCGTGCCGGTGAAATCGGGCCAGGCCTTGCGCCAATCGTCCGCACGTTGCGCGGTCCAATCGAAATCGGCCGACCGCAAGAGACGCTGCAGCGTCCACGCGGCGTAGTCGGCGACGTCGGTGACGAAGCGCAGCTCGCCGCCGCGGCGGAGAATGCGGGCGAATTGCGCGATCGTCGCGTCCTGAATAAATCGGCGTTTCCAGTGCCGGCGTTTCGGCCATGGATCGGGATGGATGAGGTCGATGCGCTCGAGCGACGCGTCCGGCAGCCAGGCGATCAAGCTTGTGGCGTCATCGAAGTGCAAGCGGACATTTTGCAGGCGTAAGTCGTCGATCGCCGCCAGCGCCTTGGCCATGCCGTTGACGAACGGTTCGACACCGATAAATCCGGTGCTCGGTCGCGCCTCGGCCTGCGCGATCATATTCTCGCCGCCGCCAAAGCCGATCTCGAGCTGCACCTCGCCGACCGGTGCCGGAAACAGCGCGGCGAGCGCGGCGGGAGCGGGATGCGTGAGATCGATCGCAAGACGCGGCAGCAATGCGTCAATAAGCTCCGCTTGCCGCTTGCGCAGCTTGTGCCCTTTGCGCCGGCCGAAAAAGGCGCGCTTTTGATCTATTTCGAGGGTCATTGGCCGTCATGGCCGCGCTCGTCGCGGCCATCCACGTCTTGCTTCACGATATATCAAAGACATGGATGGCCGGCACAAGGCCAGCCATGAGGGCAGTGCGATGCCGATAGTCAGCGCAAGCTGCGCCGCAGCGCATCGGCGAGGTCGGTGCGCTCCCAAGAGAAGCCCCCGTCCTTTTCCGGTGCACGGCCGAAATGGCCGTAGGCCGCGGTGCGGCGGTAGATCGGCCGGTTGAGCTGGAGCGCGCGGCGAATATTGGTCGGACGCAGCGGGAACAGTTCCGGAAGGAGCTTTTGCAGCTTCGCTTCTTCGACCTTGCCGGTGCCGTGCGTGTCCACAAAGACCGACATCGGGTCGGCGACGCCGATCGCATAAGCGATCTGGATGGTGCAGCTGTCGGCGAGACCGGCGGCGACCACGTTCTTGGCGAGATAGCGTGCCGCGTAAGCCGCGGAGCGGTCGACCTTGGTCGGATCCTTGCCGGAGAAGGCGCCGCCGCCATGCGGCGCGTAGCCGCCATAGGTGTCGACGATGATTTTGCGTCCGGTAAGGCCGCAATCGCCGTCGGGCCCGCCGATGACGAAATTCCCCGTCGGATTGACCAGGAAGTCGCCGGCCTTTTGCGGCATCCAGCCTTCGGGCAGCGCCGATTCGACGGCGTCCGCGATCATTTCCTTGACCATGCCCGGCGAGTATTTTTTGCCGTTGCGGGTCTGGGCGTTGTGCTGCGTGGAGACCACGACCTTGGTGCAGCCGATCGGCTTGCCGCCGACATATTTGACGGTCACCTGGCTCTTGGCGTCGGGTTGCAGATCGAACAGCGCGCCGGAGCGGCGCTTTTCCGCGAGCACTTTGAGAATCTTGTGCGCAAAATAAATCGGCGCCGGCATGAACGAGCCCTTCTCATAGACCTCGCTCTCGGTGCAGGCGTAGCCGAACATCATGCCTTGGTCGCCCGCGCCTTCTTCTTCGCCGCTCTTCTTCTTTTTGGCGTCGACGCCCATGGCGATATCCGGCGATTGTCCGTGCAGCAGCACCTCGACGTCGGCGCCGTAATAGGAAAAGCCGTCCTGGTCGTAGCCGATATCCTTCACCACGCGGCGCGCGGTTTCCGTGATCAACTCGCGGTTCACTACCGCTTTGTCGCCGTGCTTGTGGAACAACGGCGCCTGCCCGCGCCCTTCGCCGGCGATCACGATCTTGTTCGTGGTGCACAGCGTCTCGCAGCCGAGCCGCGTATTGACTTTGCTCTCGTCGGCGATGCCGAGCTTGAGATCGTTCTCGAGAAACGCATCAAGTATCGCATCCGAAATTTGGTCGCAGACCTTGTCCGGATGACCTTCCGATACCGACTCGCTGGTGAACAGATAATTTGCACGTGACACTGCGAAACACTCCCCTCCGTAGCCGGCCCGATCGCCGCCGGGCCTTGTCGGTTCGAGCGGTGGCGAGGCCGCGCGCCGCTCCGTGACAGGGTTGTTGCAGCGCCGCTCCGCGCGGTCAAGATGTGGGCGAAGCGTGGGCGAAAGCGAGGGACGCGCCGACAAAAACGGCGCGGCTTTCTTCAGTGTTTGTCGTTGAGAGCGATCTGCTCGACGAGATCGACGATGCGTCGCCGCAGCTTGGAGTCGCCGATGCGCATGAAGGCCTTGGTGAGCGCCAAGCCGTCCGAAGTGGCGAGAAAATCCGAGACGTAAGCGGGCGAGGGTGCCTCGCTCATGCCCTCCGCGCGTATTCCCGTTCCGACGGTCGGAGCGCCATCGAAAAAGAACGACACCGGCACCTGCAGGATGTGCGATATCTGCTGAAGGCGGCTCGCCCCGATCCGATTGGTCCCCTTTTCGTATTTTTGAACTTGCTGAAAGGTCAGGCCGAGATTGTTTCCGAGCTTCTCCTGGCTCATCCCAAGCATCATTCGGCGCATGCGCACGCGGCTGCCGACGTGCTTGTCGACGGGGTTCGGTGCCTTCTTGGCCATCATAAAAACGTTCTCCTCTACCCTACCTCTTTACCGTAACAGTTTCGAATATCAAATCTGGTCCTGTGAAATACTGGCAGACCCGCGTTTTCATCATGATCTTTAGGCGTTAGATCGCACGAAATACGATTAATCGTAATATTGGCGAGTATCAGCGAACTCCTGACTGCGCGTGATAGTTGAGCAGGCGGTGCAATATACATCCGGTGGTCGTTATCACACGCCCGCCCGCGTGTCCGCCACACCGCTTTACCGATCTGTATTAGGATAAACTTTCATTGTGCGTGCGCCGCTAAATTGTCTCGACGTTCGGCTGCGACCGGCGGCGAATAATCGCAAGCAATGCCAGCACGACGATCATGGCGGCGGGGACGTCGCCTAAGCGGGCATAAATCGGCTTGCCGATCGGCCGCGGCAACGGCGCATCGATCACGCCTTCAGCGCCGAGCGGCAATGAATTGACGATCCGCCCAAGCGGATCGACGACCGCGGAAATACCGGTATTGGCGGCGCGAACCAGCGGCAGGCCCTCTTCGATGGCGCGCACGCGCGCCTCTTGAAAATGCTGATACGGGCCGCTGGAAACGCCGAACCAGCCGTCATTGGTGACGTTGACGATCCAGTCCGGCCGCCGGCCTTTCGGCGCCACCGCGCCCGGGAAGATGATCTCGTAACAGATCAGCGGCAGCGCCGGCGGGGCGCCGGGGACGCTGAGAAGTCTGCGCCGGTCTCCGGCGAGAAAGCCGCCGCGTTGTTTGGTGAGCTGCTGCAGGCCGAGGCTTTCGAGGAAGTGCTGGAACGGCAGATACTCGCCGAACGGCACGAGATGCACTTTGTCGTAGAAGGAGACGATCGAGCCGGTGCGGTCGATGACGTAGATCGAATTGTAGACCGCGGGCTCGGCGGGATTGACCGGCTCCGCCGCGCGCACGGCGCCGGTGATCAGCACGGTGCCGCTCTGCAACAGCCGGGTGATCTGGGCGAGCGCGTCGGGCTCGTGCGCGAGGAAGAACGGAAAGGCCGATTCCGGCCAGATCAAATGCGTGACCTCGCGCACGCCGAGCGATTGCGGTCCGGAAGCGCGGTTGGACAGCGCGATGTAGCGGTCCATGACCTGCTGCTTGGCCGCATAATTGAAACGCACGTCCTGCTGCAGGTTGGGCTGCATGATGCGCAGATGCACGTCGTCGACCCATCGCGTCGGCGTGCGCGCGAGCCGCAGCGCGCCCAAGCCGGCGATGACGGCAAGGACGGCGACCGAGATTGCAAGCGGCAGCCACGGCCTGCGGGTTTCGGCGCGATCGTCAGTGAGCGTCGCCGTGCTGGCGAAGACGACGACGGCAACGAAGGTAAGACCCCAGATGCCGATGACGGAAGCCGCTTGCGCCAGCGCCAGCGGCGCGGTGAGCGCATAGCCGAAAGTGTTCCAGGGAAAGCCGGTGAGGATATGACCGCGCAACCATTCGACCGCGGTCAGCGTGACGGCCAGAGCGAGGATACGCACGGCCCCGCGCGTCCAAAGAAGGCGCGCCAACGCCGTCGCGATCGCGATGAAGATCGCTAGCCCCGCCGGCAGCCCGATCACCGCGAACGGCAACAGCCAGCCGAAGGTCGGCGCATCGACCAGAAAGGCGTAACCCACCCAATAGAGGCCGGCGAGAAAATAGCCGAAGCCGAACCACCAGCCAATGGTCGCGGCCCCCATCGTCCCACGCCAGCGGCCGGCCCCCGTGCCGTCGATCATCCAGACCAGCGTCGGAAAAGTCAGGAACAGGACCGGCCACGCGTTGATCGGCGCCATGGCCAGGGCCGAAAACGCGCCGGCGGCGAATGCGATCAGCCAACGCCGCCAACCAAAGGATAAGACGATTATGTGGATCAGGACCGTCGGCTTCACGGCGTCGGCGGAGAGGTTGGGTTTGGTTGAGCGCTCTCATCGCGCGGGGCCGCAGCGCGCGGCACCGGCCGCAGCAGCGTCGGCAGTTCGCGCGGCGTGCCGGTGCCGCGGCTCTTGCTCCGATATATTTTGACACGCTTGACGCGGCGCGGATCGGCGTCGAGCACCTCGGCCTCGAACGCGCCCGGGCCGGGTACCAGCTCGCCGCGCACCGGCACGTGACCGGCGCGCATGACCAAATATCCGCCGAGCGTGTCGACGTCCTGCGTGGCGTCGCCGACATCGAACTCCTCGCCGATCACGCCGCGCACATCGTCGAGGCTGGCGCGGCCGGTGGCGAGGAACGAGCCGTCGCTCTGGCGCGTCACCGCCGCGGTTTCGGCTTCGTCATGTTCGTCGGCAATGTCGCCGACGATCAGCTCGACCAGATCCTCGATCGAGACCAGCCCGTCGCTGCCGCCGTATTCGTCGATGATCAGCGCCAGATGAATGCGGGTCGCCTGCATCTTCGCCAGGAGATCGAGCGCCGGCATCGAAGGCGGCGCGTAAAGGAGCTCGCGAACGATCCTAGTCGCCGCCAGCGACATGGAAAGATCGATCTTGGCCAGATCGAGATCGGCGGCCGGCAGATCTTCCGGCCGCGCGGCGGCGGGGTCGATCGCGGCGCGCGCCGCCATGAAGGCGAGCAGATCGCGGATGTGCACCATGCCGGTCGGGTCATCGAGCGTGTCCTTGTAGACCACGAGCCGCGAATGACCGGCGCCGGCAAACACCATGACCAGTTCGCCGATGGCGATATCCTGCTGCACGGCAACGATATCGGCGCGCGGCACCATGACGCTCTCAATCCGGCATTCGCGCAGGCCGAGAATATTCTTGAGCATCGCCGCTTCGGCGGGCGAGAAGCCCGATTCCGGCTGCTCGGCGGTCAGGACTTGTTCAAGGTCGGCGCGCGTCGCCGCGGCTTTCCAGCCGAACAGAATGCGCATGACGCGCGTGAGCCAGCCTTCATGCAGCTCGCCGGTTTCCGGCACGACCATGGGAAGGCCGGGGTAGTGCCCGGATTCGTTCGGTTCGCTGCGGGTCGGAGATTGAGTCATAAGCGTAGAATATAAGCCTAGCATATCAGGACGTTAGATGTCGGGTGGGGCTTATTCAGGCCTTCTATTCAAGCTTTGCCAATACGCGGGTAGGGGTCGGGGATGGCAAGCCGGCGCAGAACGTCGCGCTCGATCCGCTCCATCGCCTCGGCATCGGCCTTGCGCACGTGGTCGTAACCCAAGAGGTGCAGGAAACCATGCACGGCAAGGTGGGCGACATGATGGACGATGGGCTTGCCTTCGGCGCGCGCCTCCCGCGCAATGGTTTCGAACGCCAGAACGACGTCGCCGATGAGCGGCGGCTCGCCGCCGGCGCGGCGCGTCGGAAATGAGAGGACGTTGGTCGGGGCATCGACACCGCGCCAGGCGCGGTTGAGCAGGCGGACAGCCGAATCGTCGGTCAGGACGATTGCAAGCTCCGCGCGCGGCGTTGACAGCATCGTGGCGGCTTCAGCGATGGCGCGACGCGCCGCCGACGCGGCGTCCGGCAGTACTTTCCAGAGGTCGGATTCGACGAGGACGTCGATCTTGAGCGCCGTCCGCGTCCGCCGCGCACGCCGCGTCCGCCGCGCCGCCTGCGTCATCAGGACCGCTCGCGCTTGACCGCCGCGGCCTTGTCGTAGGCCTCGACGATGCGCGCGACCAGCTCGTGACGGATGACGTCGGCTGCGGTGAACGCGACGTGAGCGATCCCCTCGATGCCTTCGAGCAAGCGGACCGCCTCGGCCAGGCCCGAGGTCTGGCCCGGCGGCAGATCCACCTGGCTCGGATCGCCGGTCACCACCATGCGGCTGTTCTCTCCGAGCCGGGTCAGCAGCATCTTCATTTGCATCGCGGTCGTGTTCTGCGCCTCGTCGAGGATCACCGCGGCGTTCGACAAGGTGCGCCCGCGCATGAAGGCAAGCGGAGCGATTTCTATTTCGGTGGTCTGCAACGCGCGCTCGACGATGCGGGCATCCATCAGGTCATAGAGCGCGTCGTAGATCGGCCGCAGATAAGGATCGACCTTCTCGCGCATGTCGCCGGGAAGAAAGCCGAGTCGCTCGCCGGCTTCGACGGCCGGGCGCGAGAGAATGATGCGGTCGACTTCCTTGCGCTCGAACAGCTGCACGGCGTGAGCGACCGCGAGCCAGGTCTTGCCCGTTCCGGCCGGGCCGGTGGAAAAAACAAGCGCGTGGCGCTTGAGCGCGCGGATGTAAGCGTCCTGCGCCGGCGTGCGGGCGCGCACCCGCCGCTTGCGCAGATTGATCTCTTCGAAGCTCTCCCGCGCCGAAGCGGGATCGAAGTCGAACAGCGAACCTTGCGAAATCGCCAGCCGGATGATGGCGTCGACGTCGCCCTGCACCACCTCGTCGCCGCGCTTTAGGCGCTCATAGAGGGTTTCCAGCACGCGGCGCGCCTGCTCGGCGGCCTCGCGCGTGCCGGCAAGTGTGACTTGATTGCCCCGTGACGTGGCGGCAACGCCGAGGCGGCGTTCGATCAGCGCGAGGTTCTGGCCGTATTGCCCGAATAGCGTGGAGGCGAGGCGATTGTCGTCGAAGGTGAGCGTGATCTGTGCGGCGTTGTCCGGTGCGATGAGCGATCCGGCGTCGGTTTCAAGGGGAGGACCAGGTGTTCGCATTCAGGCTCCTGCGCCGGCGAGCACCGGCACTTGTGAAGGCTTTTGCGCGAGTGCGCCGAATAGGCTGTTGCTGCCGACGTCGGTGACGGTGACGGCGGCGATTTCGCCGATCAGCGAGGCCGGCGCCTCGATTTGCACCGGCTGCAGATAAGGCGAGCGGCCGACGATCTGGCCGTCGTGCCGGCCTGGCTTTTCGAACAGCACCGAAAGAGTGCGGCCGATGCAGCGGCGATTGAACGCCGCCTGGTTGCGGTCGATCGCCTCTTGCAGGCGGTGAAGGCGCCCGGATTTCGCCGCTTCGTCCACCTGGGCGTCCATGTCGGCGCCGGGGGTGCCGGGCCGGGGCGAGTATTTGAACGAGAACGCGCCGGCATAGCCGATCTCGCCGACCAGACCGAGCGTCGCGGCGAAATCGTTGTCGCTTTCGCCCGGAAAGCCGACGATGAAATCGGAGGTGAGCGCCATATCGGGCCGCGCTTTGCGCAATCGGGAGACGACGCGGACATAATCGGCGCGGGTGTGACGACGGTTCATGGCGGCAAGGATGCGGTCGGAGCCGGATTGCGCGGGCAAATGCAGCTGCGGCATCAGCGCCGGTAGATCGCGGTGCGCCGCGATCAAATCCTCGCTCATGTCGAGCGGGTGGCTGGTTGTGTAGCGCAGCCGCTCGATGCCGGAGAGCCGCGCGAGATGCGTGAGCAGCTTTGCCAGCGACCAGGCCCGGCCATCCGGGCCCTCGCCGTGATAGGCATTGACGTTTTGTCCGATGAGCGTGACTTCGCGAACGCCGGCATCTGCCAGCCGCTCGACTTCGGCGGTGATCTTTTCCACCGCCCGCGAGGTTTCCGCGCCGCGCGTATAAGGCACGACGCAGAACGAGCAAAATTTATCGCAGCCTTCCTGCACCGTGACGAAAGCGGTGACACCGCGCGCGCGCGTCGCCGCTCGTCCCGGCACGGCGAGATGATCGAATTTATCGTCGAGCGGAAACTCGGTATCGACGATGCGGCCTTCGCGCTCGGCGCGGGCGATGAGTTGCGGCAAGCGATGATAGTTCTGCGAGCCGACCACGAGGTCGACCGCGGGCGCGCGGCGGACGATCTCGCCGCCTTCGGCCTGGGCGACGCAACCGGCAACGGCGATGAGGAGGTTCCGGCCGTCCGCCGAGGCCGCCTCTTTGAGGCGGCGCATGCGGCCGAGCTCGGAATAGACTTTCTCCGCCGCCTTCTCGCGGATGTGGCAGGTATTGAGGATGATGAGATCGGCGTCCTCGGGGGCCGCGGTTTCGACATAGCCTTCCGGCGCCAGGGTGTCCGCCATACGCTGCGAATCGTAGACGTTCATTTGGCAGCCGAACGACTTCACATAGAGCTTGCGCGAACCTGTCATTCCCAAAGAATCTGCGCCTTTCCAAAGCCGTTGCCGGATCATAGCGTTTTTGCGCGCGCGCGTCAGCCAAGGTCGCGGCGCAGCACCAAAGCGGTCGTAGCGCCGTCATAATAGCCCGGACGCCGGCCCACCTCGCGGAAGCCGGCCCGACGGTAGAGCCGGCCGGCGGGCGCGTTATTCTCACCCACTTCGAGGAACACCGTGCGGACGCCGAGCCCGGCGAGGCGCCGCAGATGCAGATCGAGCAGCGGACGCGCGAAGCCGCGTCCGCGCCACGCCGGCGCTATCCCCACCGACAATATTTCCGCTTCGCCGGCGGTGATGCGCGACACGATGAAACCGATCAGCGTTCGGCCGATCGTGGCGCGGTGGGCGACGACGGAGCGTTCGGCCATCAGGCGTTGAAATTCATCCTCGCCCCAGCTCCGCTGGAATGAAGCCGCATGCACGGCGGCGATTGCGGCCGCATCCTGTGCACGGGCTTCCGCAATGACCGGCTGCGACCGGGCGAGCAGGCGCGTGACGAAGTTCATCATCGGCGTGGAAGTTGCGCGGCGTTTTGCGGCTGCGCATCCGGAGCACGCAGATATTGCGGCTTGGGCGGCGATTGACCTTCCGGCACGACTGCGCCCATTCGCGCCACCCAGGCAATATCGGGGGCGGCGCGCGCATCGACGACCGCGGCCGGCACGCACGATTCCGGCAAGGCATCGGCGATTGCCTGAGCCGCCGAGCCGACAATGCAGGCCGACGCTTCGGACGCCGCCTGAACCGCTTCGCGCAGACTCGCGAGCCGCGGCGTGGTGAACGAGCGGCCGCCCGGGCTGAACACTTGCAGATAGACATGCGCATGCCGCGCATCGATGGCGGCGATCACCGGAAAGCGATCGTCGGCGGCCAAATGCGGGGCGGCAAAGGCCGACAGCGTGGAAAGGCCGACCGCCGGCTTGTCGGCGGCGAGCGCAATGCCGCGCGCGGCGGCAATGCCGACCCGCAAGCCGGTGAAACTTCCGGGTCCCGTCGTGACCGCCACCCGGTCGATATCGGGAAAGCCCAATCCCGCCTCGTCCATCACCCGCTTCAATAACGGCATGAGCGCTTCGGCGTGCCCGCGCGTCATCGGCAGGCTTTCGCTGGCGACAATGCCGCCATACACGGTGTCGAGCACCGCGGCGGAGCAAGCCGCCAGCGCGGTATCAATGGCGAGCACACGCATCAAACAATCGTGCGGCGAGAAGCCCGGCTCGATCGCCGAGTTATATCGGCCGGACCTCGGTCACATCGGGAATGAAATGACGCAACAAATTCTGGATGCCGTGGCGGAGCGTCGCCGTCGACGACGGGCAGCCCGCGCAGGCGCCTTTCATGTTGAGGTAGACGACGCCTTCCTTGAAGCCCCGGAAGGTGATGTCGCCGCCATCATTGGCGACCGCCGGGCGCACGCGCGTCTCGATCAGTTCCTTGATGGTCGCCACGGTCTCGGCGTCGGCCGCATCGAAAAACTCGTCGGCATCGCTCGGCTCGGCGCCGCCGGAGACGATGAGCGGCGCGCCGGACATGAAGTGTTCCATGATGGCGCCGAGGATCATCGGCTTGAGCTGCTGCCATTCGCCGGCGTCTTTGGTGACCGCGATGAAGTCGGAGCCGAAGAACACCCCGCTGACGCCGCCGATGGCGAACAGCCGCTCGGCGAGCGGTGACTGCGCTGCGTCATCCCTGTCGCGCAGGTCCAGCGTGCCGCCTTCAAGCACGGCCCGGCCGGGCAGGAATTTCAGGGTGGCCGGGTTTGGTGTCGCTTCGGTCTGGATGAACATGGCTGCCTCTGGCGTCGGTAACTCTGTCAAATCCATTCTACTACGTGGCGAATTTCGGTGAAAGTTCAAGTGGCTCGCCGTTTCGAGTTCCTCGCCGGCGCCCGGCCCCGGAATGGCGCTCACGACAAAGCGTCGATTTCCTCGTCGCTGAGGTGCCCCGGCACGATCGCCACCGGGATCGGAAAATCGCCCGCAGTGCGGCCGATGGTGGCGACCAGCGGCCCCGGCCCTTCGCTTCCCGTGCCGGCGGCGAGCACGAGGATGAAAATATCCTCGTCTTCGTCGATCAGCTTGAGAATTTCCTCGGCCTTGTCGCCGTCGCGCACGACGCGCTCAGGCGTGATGCGGGCGAGCGCTTTGGCGCGGGCCGCGTATTTTTTGAGCTCCGCGTCGGCTTCCTCGCGGGCTTCCGCGCGCATGATGTCGGCAACGCCGAGCCATTGCTGGCTTTGCCCTTCCATGTCGTTGACGCGCAGCATGACGACTTTGCCGCCGATGCGCGCCGCCCGCCGGCTGGCGAAATAGACCGCACGATCGCATTCCGGGGTGTCGTCGATCACGACCAGAAGCTTGGGTTGATGGCCGGCTTCGTAGCTGCGGCGCTTGCGCGACATGGCATTTCTCCGGGCAACGCCAAGCGAACAATGCTGCCACGGCGGCGCGTCGTACCACAAGCAGACTTTTTCCCTCACCTTAGGATGAGGATGATGCTACGAGCGCACGAAGCCGACGATGTCCTTGACCGCTTTCATCGTCTCGCCGGCGAGCTTTTGCGCGCGCGCGGAGCCTTCGGCGAGGATCGAGTCGATGCCGACCGGGTCGCGCAGCAGCCGTTTCATCTCCGCGCCGATCGGGCCGAGCTTGGCGACCGACAGATCGACCAGCGCCGATTTGAACGTCGAGAACTGCGCGTTGCCGAATTGCCCGAGCACGCCGGCGCGCGTGGTGTCGGCGAGCGCCGCGTAAATGCCGACCAGATTGTCCGCCTCCGGCCGCAACTTCAGGCCGGCTTCCTCGCTCGGCAACGGTTCCGGATCGGTTTTCGCCTTGCGGATTTTCTGCGCGATGGCGTCGGCGTCGTCGGTGAGATTGATGCGGGAATAGTCGGAGGGCTCCGACTTCGACATTTTCCTGGTGCCGTCGCGCAGCGACATGACCCGGGTCGCTTCCCCGGTGATCAGCGGCTCGGGCAACGGGAAGAAGCCGTCGCCGTAGCCATGCTCGCGGATGGCATGGCGGAAATCGTTGTTGAACTTCTGCGCGATGTCGCGCGACAGTTCGAGGTGCTGCTTTTGGTCCTCGCCCACCGGCACGTGGGTGGCTCGATAGATCAGAATATCCGCCGCCATCAGCGTTGGATAGGCATAAAGGCCGACCGACGCGTTCTCGCGGTCCTTGCCGGCTTTTTCCTTGAATTGCGTCATCCGGTTGAGCCAGCCGAGCCGGGCGACGCAGTTGAACACCCAGGCGAGCTCGGCGTGCTCGGCCACCTGGCTCTGATTGAAGATGATGTGCTTTGTGGGATCGATCCCGCAAGCGATGAAGGCCGCCGTGACTTCGCGCGTGGCGCGCGGGAGCTCGGCCGGATCCTGCCAGACCGTGATCGCGTGCAGATCGACGACGCAATAAAGACAGTCGTAACGGTCCTGCAGCTCGACAAAGCGCTTGATGGCGCCGAGGTAATTGCCGAGATGCAGATTGCCGGTGGGCTGGACCCCCGAAAAAACCCGCTCCTGAAACGCCATCCACGGTCTCCGCGCGACAACGAGCGTCCCAACGTCATGACGCCATTCGCGGCGTCCCAATGCCATGACGCCGCTTGCGGCGTCCAGTGCCATGCCGTTGCCTTGCCCCGCAAGGGCCGGCCGCTATAGTGCGGCTCCCGCCGCTGTAGCTCCTGCAAAGAGTTCTCTCATGCCAGCCCCGCGTTACGACGTTCTCGGCATCGGCAATGCGATCGTCGATGTCATCGCCCGCACTGATGAAGACTTTCTGCTCAAGCACGGCATGAATAAGGGCACGATGGCGCTGATCGACGAGGCGCGCGCGTCGGCGATCTACGAGGCCATGGGTCCCGCCATCGAGACCTCCGGCGGTTCGGTCGCCAACACGATCGTGGGACTGGCTTCGCTCGGCGCGCGCACGGCCTTTGTCGGCAAGATCAAGGACGACAGCCTCGGCCGCGCCTTCGCCCACGATATCCGCGCCGCGGGCGTGGCGTTCTCGACGCGGCCGGCCGCGCGCGGTCCCTCGACCGCGCGCTGTTACGTGCTGGTGACGCCGGACGGCGAGCGCACCATGAACACCTATCTCGGCGCCGCGCAGGACCTGCACCCGGCGGATATCGACGCCGAGATGGTTGCGGCGAGCGCCATCCTCTATCTCGAAGGCTATCTCTGGGACCCGAAGAACGCCAAGGATGCGTTCATCGAGGCGGCGAAGATCGCGCATGCGGCCGAGCGCACGGTCGCGCTGACTCTGTCGGATGCGTTTTGCGTCGATCGCTGGCGCGCGGAGTTTTTGCATTTGATGCGCTCGCGCACGGTCGATCTGATCTTCGCCAACGAGTCCGAGCTGCACAGCCTGTATCAGACCGCGGATTTCGACACCGCGGTGAAGGCGTTGCGCGCCGACGTGGGCGCGGCGGTGGTGACGCGCAGCGAGAAGGGCTGTCTGGTGATCGGTCCCGAGGGGACGGAGGCGGTGCCGGCCTTTCCGGTCGAGCGCGTGGTCGACACGACCGGCGCCGGCGATTTGTTCGCGGCCGGCTTCCTCGCCGGGCTCGCGCGCGGCGCCGACGACCGCACCTGCGGCCGCCTCGGCGCGCTCGCCGCCGCCGAAGTCATCCAGCATCTCGGCGCCCGCCCGGAGGCCTCGCTGCAAGACCTGGCGCGCGAAAACGGCTTGACCGATTGACCGTTGCGGCCTTCGCTAACCAAAAACTAACCAAACAAGGCTACCGACGGATCGGCCGCAAGCCGGAGATCCGCATATGGCCAACCCGTCAGAGGGCGACGGCGAACGCGCCGAACCGTTATTGCCGATCGTCCAGGCGCCAAAGCTCGATGGCTCCGGGGCCGACGAAGACGCAAGCGAGACGATGGGCGAGACCGCCGCGCAGGCGACGTTGTCGCGCTCAATCCGTTTCGCGATGCTGGCGGCCGCGGTCGCCTCCGCGGCCGCGCTCGGATCGTTTGTCGGATCGCTGTCGGCGGCCGGCGTGACCCGTCTTTGGCCGGGCGGGCCGGCCGCGCCGGCAAGCGCGGCCATGGCGGCGGCGAATACGCCGCAAGCGAACAAAGCCGAGCTCGCCGAGCTTGCCGCGCTCAAGGCCAATGTCGACGGTGCGGCGCGCGGCGCCAACGGTCAATTCGCCAAACTTGCGGAGCGCCTCGATCGCGTCGAGCGCGTGCAGATCGAGTCGGCGACCAAGCTCGCCCATGTCGCCGATGCCATGGATCGGCTGGAGAAGAAAAGCGTAACCGCTGCGGCGACGCCGCCGGCCACAGTGCCGGAGACCACGGGCTCGGTCGCCAACAACCAACCGGCGACGGCAGTGGCAGTGGCGCCCGTCGAAGCCAAGCCCGCGGACAAGATTTTGGATGACTGGATCGTGCAAGACGTGCGCGCGGGTCATGCGCTGGTCGAGAACCGTTACGGCGGCGTGTTCGACGTCGCCGCCGGCGGTGTGCTGCCCGGACTCGGCCATGTCGAGACGATTAAGCCCCAGGACGGGCAGTGGATCGTCGTCACCGCCCGCGGGCTGATCTCATCCGCGCCTTGATACAACCCTAGCGCAGCGTCATCACCGGGCAAAAGGCACGAAGTGCCGTGTTTCGCCAATGACCCGGTGATCTTATCGGGCATGCCAAAAAGTTGGATTGCCGGTCTAAGCCCAGCAATGACGGGCCATAGGTAGTCCGGCGCCTCATTCCGTGCCAATTTACCCGCTTCGATAGCGCATGATCCGGAAAAGTGGAGGCCGGTTTTCCGATAAAGATCATGCGTCACTCAATATTCCTGCCGGGGCGCAGACAAGGGAGTTGGCCGTTGAGCCCGTCGCCCATCGGCGCTGTTGCCGGCTGTGCGCGCGTTGTTGTGACGGCGCTCGCCTGCGGAGCATTTCCTGCGATGGCCGCGGCCCAATCGCCGCCGGCGGAGACGCCGCCGAAGCCGGAGATGCAGGAGAATTGTCCGGGTCTCGTCGCCGCCGACCGGCTGCCGGTCGTTCCTGCGGCCTTGCGGCTTGCCGCGGTCAACGAAGACCAGGTGCGGCTCACCTTTATCGGCCACGCCACGTTCCTGATCGAAAGCCCGCAACTCGTTCGCATCGCCACCGATTACAACGACTATGTGAAGCCGGCGGTCATCCCCGACATCGCCACCATGAATCATGCGCACGACACGCACTACACCGACCATCCCGATCCGGCGATCAAATACGTGCTGCGCGGCTGGGGCGAGAGCCCCGACAAGCCCGCCGTCTGGGATCTGAAATACCGCGACGTGCGCGTGCGCAACGTGCCGACCAATATCCGCAACTGGAGTGGCGGCACCGAACGCTACGGCAATTCGATCTTCATCTTCGAGATCGCCAATCTTTGCATCGCCCATCTCGGGCATCTGC
The DNA here is from genome assembly GCA_031291475.1 of Xanthobacteraceae bacterium. Taxonomy (GTDB): domain Bacteria; phylum Pseudomonadota; class Alphaproteobacteria; order Rhizobiales; family Xanthobacteraceae; genus BOG-931. The sequence goes on along the minus strand of JARLIY010000132.1, from coordinate 259,530 downwards.
ATCACACGCTCACGCAGCAGCAACTCAACGAAATCGGCCGCGTCGACGTGGTGATGGCGCCGGTCGACGGCAATTACACGCTCGACCTTGACGGCATGATGGAGGTGCTCACCGCGCTCAAGGCGCCGCTGATCATTCCCATGCATTTCTTCGGCTGGTACACGCTCGACCGCTTTCTTGACCGGGCGCAGCAGCAATGGCCCGTGGAAAAGGCCGAAATCCCCTCGGTGGTGGTGTCGAAAACCACCCTGCCGAAGAGCCCGAAAGTCCTGGTGCTGCCGGGATTTTGAATCTTCCGCGGCCGGTCGGTATAACCTATGCACCTCAGGGTGACGGAAGAGAAAGCCGATGTTGAGCGCCGCGCAAAACGATCTCATCACCCGCACGTCGCCCGGCACGGCTGCAGGCACGCTGCTGCGCCGCTACTGGCAGCCGGCGGCCCTGGTCGACGAACTCGCCGGCAATCGCCCGGTCAAGCCGGTGCGGCTCATGGGCGAAGACCTCGTCGTGTTTAAGGACGGCAAAGGCCGCTACGGGCTGATCGGCCGTCACTGTCCGCATCGCGGCACCGACCTCGCTTACGGGCGGCTGGAGGACGGCGGCTTGCGTTGCGCCTTTCACGGCTGGCTGTTCGACGTCAACGGCCGCTGCCTGCAAACGCCGGCGGAGCCGGACAACAGCAATCTCTGCACCAACATCAAGCAGAAATCCTACCCGGTCGTGGAGAAGAGCGGCATCCTGTTCGCCTATCTCGGCCCGGGCGAGCCGCCGGCATTTCCGCATTTCGATTGCTTCGCCGCGCCGTCGACACACACGTTTGCGTTCAAGGGCATGATCGATTGCAACTGGTTGCAATCGCTCGAAGTCGGCATCGATCCGGCGCACACCTCGTTCCTGCACCGCTTCTTCGAAGACGAGGACCCGGACAAGGGTTATGGCAAGATGTTCCGGGACACGTCGAAAGACTCGGATATGCCGATAACGAAAATCATGCGCGATTTTCCCCGCCCGCGCATCGAGGTCGAGCCGACCGATTACGGCTTTCGCCTGATCACGTTGCGCCAGATCGGCGCCGACAAGGCCCATGTGCGCGTCACCAATCTGATTTTTCCCAACACCTTTATCATCCCGATGAGCCGCGAGATGACGATCTCGCAATGGCACGTCCCGATCGACGACGTGAAACACTATTGGTACGCGATCTTCACCTCGTTTGGCGCAGCCGTGGACAAGGACGAGATGCGCCGGCAGCGGCTCGAGCTCTACGAATTGCCGGATTACGTACCGCGCAAGAACAAGAGCAACGATTACGGCTTCGACCCGCACGAGCAGGAGCACGCGACCTATACCGGCATGGGGGCCGACATCAACGTGCACGATCAATGGGCCTGTGAGTCCATGGGCGCCATCCAGGACCGCACGGCGGAGCATCTCGGCACTTCGGACAAGGCGATCAGCGCCTACCGCCGCCTGCTGCGGACGGCGCTCGATCAATCCCGCGCCGGCGGCAAGCCGCTGATGGTGCTCGAGGTGGCGGAGGCGGAAAAGATCATCGGCCCGGCCTGCGTCGACGGCATCGGTCCGGCCGGCGACTGGCAAGGCTATTGGCGGCGCACGGACCGTACCCGGCAAGAAACTAAAAGCTGGACGAACGGGCACTGACGGTCACGAATGGCCTCGCGCCGCCGAGCCTCCGCGCAGAATTTTGTCGAGCGGCACGGTCTTTGGACCGACGAACAGGCGCGTCGGGCGAAGGCCGTCGCGCAGGCGATCAAGAAGCACAAGCTCGAATTGGTGCGGTTTTCATTTGCCGATCAGCACGGCGTGCTGCGCGGCAAAATCGTCGTGGCCGCTGACGCCCCCGCGATGATGCAAGCGGGCGTCACCATGACGACGACGCTCCTTGCCAAGGACACGGCGCACAAGACGGTCTATCCGGTCTTCACCCCCGGCGGCGGCTTTGCCATGGCGGAAATGCAGGGCGGCGGCGACTTCGTCATGGTCGCCGACCCGGCGACGTTCCAGGTGCTGCCGTGGGCGCCGAATACCGGCTGGCTGCTCTGCGACATCTATTTCACCAACGGCAAGAAGGTGCCGTTCTCGACGCGGCAGCTGTTGCGCGACGCGCTGACGCGGCTGCAAGCGGCGGGGTTCGATTATCTCGCCGGGCTCGAAGTCGAATTCCATCTGTTCAAGCTCGAGAATCCGCGGCTTTCGCCGGACGACGCCACCTGGCCGCCGCGCGCGCCCGAGGTGAGCCTGCTCAATCAGGGCTACCAATATCTCACCGAGTCGCGCTTCGATCAGATCGATGCCGCTCTGGAGCCGATCCGCCGCGGCGTCGCGGCGCTCGGCATGCCGTTGCGCTCGCTCGAGGTCGAGCTCGGGCCGAGCCAGTGCGAATTCACCTTCCGTCCGCAAAGCGGGTTCCCCGCCGCCGATAGCATGATTTTGTTCCGCGCGGCCGTAAAGCAGATCGCGCGCCGCCACGGCTTATTGGCGAGCTTCATGTGCCGCCCGGCGCTGCCCAATCTGTTTTCCAGCGGCTGGCATCTGCATCAGTCGCTGATCGAGCGCAAAAGCGGGCGCAACGCATTCATGGGCAATGAGCGCGACGGCCTTTCCGCGATCGGCCTGCATTATCTCGCCGGACTTCTGGCGCATGCGCGCGTGGCGGCGGCTTTCACCACGCCGACGGTCAACGGCTATAAACGCTACCGGCCTTACACGCTTGCGCCCGACCGCGCCATCTGGGCGCGCGACGATCGCGGCGTGATGGTGCGCGTGCTCGGCCAGCCCGGTGATCCGGCGACGCATCTGGAAAATCGCGTCGGCGAGCCCGCGGCCAATCCGTATCTCTATATGGCGTCGCAGATTTACGCCGGCCTCGACGGCATCGGCCGGCGTCTCGACCCCGGGCCCTCGGCGGACACGCCTTACGAGACCAAGGCTCCGCTTTTGCCGAAGACTCTCGGCGAGGCGCTTTCCGCGCTGCGCGGAAACAAAGTCTTCGAGAAAAGTTTCGGCGCCGCCTTCGTCGACTATTACGCCCGCATCAAGGAGGCCGAGCTGGCGCGCTTTGCGGCCGAAAGCAAAGAGACGGCCGAGGTGACCGCCTGGGAGCAGAACGAATATTTCGATTTGTTCTAGACGGAAGCCTTAAACGTCCACGCTCGCCGCCAGCGCATTATCCTGGATGAACTCGCGGCGCGGCTCGACGATATCGCCCATGAGCTTGGCGAACATGTCGTCGGCCTCGTCGACGACCTTGACGTTCACTTGCAGGAGCGAACGCGCATTGGTGTCGAGCGTCGTCTCCCAGAGCTGGTTGGGGTTCATCTCGCCGAGGCCCTTATAGCGCTGCATGGTCACGCCCTTGCGGCCCGCGGCCATGACCGCGTCGAACAGGCCAATCGGCCCGTGAATCGGCGTTTCCTCGTCCTTGCGGCGCAGCATGCCGGGGCGCGGATAGGTCTGCTGCAGCGAGGCGGCATGCTCGTCGAGCTTGCGCGCGTCGGCGGAGCCGAGCAGCGCCTGGTCGAGCACGGCGACTTCCTTGACGCCGCGTAAAGTGCGCTCGAAGCGGAAGCCGTCGCGGAATTCGCCCTTCCAGCCCCGCTCGGTTTCGTCGGCCAGCGCGTCGAGCCGGCGCGCGATATATTGCGCGGCCGCGGTGGCGTTTTGCGGATCGTTGAAGATGGTGGGATTGAGCACGCCGGCAATGGCGGCCTGCTCGACGACCTGGCGATTGTAGCGGCTGTGCAGTCCGGCGAGCACATGGCGGATGTTGCGCGCCTCCTCGACCAGCTCGCGTAAATCTTCATGCGCCCGCGTCTCGCCGGAATAGAGCGTGAAGACCGCATCTTCCAGGCCGCCGGCGATCAGATAATTCTCGTGCGCGCGCTCATCCTTCAGATACTGCTCGGATTTGCCGCGCGTCACTTTGTAGAGCGGCGGCTGCGCAATATAGAGATGGCCGCGGTCGATGATCTCCTTCATCTGCCGGTAGAAGAAGGTCAGCAGCAGCGTGCGGATGTGGGCGCCGTCGACGTCGGCGTCGGTCATGATGATGATCTTGTGATAGCGCAGCTTGTCGGCGTTGAATTCATCGCTGACGCCGGTGCCGAGCGCGGTGATCAGCGTGCCGATCTCCTGACTCGACAGCATCTTGTCCATGCGCGCGCGCTCGACGTTGAGGATTTTGCCGCGCAGCGGCAGCACCGCCTGAAAGGCGCGGTTGCGGCCTTGCTTGGCGCTGCCGCCGGCGGAATCGCCCTCGACGATGAACAGCTCGGATTTCGCCGGATCGCGCTCCTGGCAATCGGCGAGCTTGCCGGGTAGCGACGAGATATCGAGCGCGCCCTTGCGCCGCGTCAGCTCGCGCGCTTTGCGCGCCGCCTCGCGCGCGGCCGCCGCCTCGACGACCTTGCCGACGATGACCCTGGCTTCGCCCGGATGTTCCTCGAACCACGCCTTGAGCATGTCGTTGATCACACCCTCAACCACCGGACGGACCTCCGACGAAACCAGCTTGTCCTTGGTCTGCGAGGAGAATTTCGGGTCGGGCACTTTGATCGAAAGCACCGCGGTCAGGCCTTCCCGGCAGTCGTCGCCGGTCAGTACCACCTTCTCCTTGCGCGCGCCGCCGCCGGATTCGGCGTAGCCGGTGACCTGACGGGTCAACGCACCGCGAAAGCCGGCGAGATGCGTGCCGCCGTCGCGCTGCGGAATGTTGTTGGTGAAGCACAGCACGGTCTCGTGGTAGCCGTCGTTCCACCACAGCGCGCATTCGACGCCCATGCCGTCGCGTTCGGCCTTCATGACGATCGCCTGCGGCACCAGCGGCGTCTTGTTGCGATCGAGATATTTGACGAACGCCTCGACGCCGCCCGAGTAGCGCATCTCCTCGCGCTTCTCGACCGCATGGCGCATGTCCGAGAGGACGATGGTGACGCCGGAATTGAGGAAGGCGAGTTCGCGCAGCCGGTGCTCCAGCGTCGCAAAATCGAACTCCGTCATGGTGAAGGTTTTTTTCGACGGCAGAAAAGTGACTTCGGTGCCGCGCCGGTCGCCGGCCGGGCCGACGACGGCGAGCGGAGCGACCGCCTCGCCGTCGCGGAATTCCATGAAGTGTTCCTGGCTGTCGCGCCAGATCGTGAGCTTCAGCGAGCTGGACAGCGCATTGACCACCGAGATGCCGACGCCGTGCAGACCGCCGGATACCTTGTAGGCGTTCTGGTCGAATTTCCCGCCGGCGTGTAGCTGCGTCATGATGACTTCGGCGGCCGATATCCCCTCGCCCTTGTGGATGTCGGTCGGGATGCCGCGACCGTCGTCGCGCACGGTGCAGGACCCGTCGGGATTGAGCGTGACGACAACTTCCTTGGCGAAGCCCGCCAGCGCCTCGTCGATCGAATTGTCGACGACCTCGTAGACCATGTGATGCAGGCCCGAGCCGTCGTCGGTGTCGCCGATATACATGCCGGGGCGCTTGCGCACGGCATCGAGCCCCTTGAGCACCTTGATCGATTCCGCGCCGTAATCGGACGGTGCGACGGTGCCTGCCTTACGGGCTGGTTCGGCCATGCGAAATGCTCTCGAATCGCTTGCGGAAGGTGGGAGAATCGCTCGTTGTCTTGTACACCAAAACAGGCCTGCGTACAGGCTAAAATACCTATACATAACATATTGTCAAAACGCCATTTTTCAAGGATTCCGCACGGCGGCAAACGACCGGAAATCACGGCCCTCGAACGACGTCTTCGGGACCCCGGCGCAAGGCGCGGCGGCGGCAATTTGCCGGCCGAAAATTTTACGAAAAAGCGTGCGCGGCGCGGCGCTCTTTCACCGGCAGGCAAAATGGGCGGCTAAAGATCGGGGCGCGCTTTGCGCTGTGGCAACAGATACTCGCTATCCGGCCGGTAGTCGGGCGGCGGCTGCTGAAAATGACTGAGCGCCGCAGTCCAAAGTTCGACGCGATCGAGATCGTCACGCAGACGATTAAGGGCCTCGGACAGATTGCGGACGATCATGTCTTCCGGTTCTTCCGGCATTGTTGTGCCTTTGTTCCGCGATCGGCATTTCCTGCTCCTGCAAGGGTAAGAGACTGTTCGTCCATTTGTTCCCCAGTTTTTCCGCCAGGGAAAAGCAAACCTTACCTGTAAGTTGGAACTCTTCCCGGCCGCCGGGCGGCCGCGCTCAGTTTTGCAGTTGCAAACGGCCGGAGCGGACTTCGATCATCGCCGCATCGTCCTTGATCTCGGCGAACAATGCCGGATCGGCGCCGGTCATCCACACCTGTGCGCCGAGCAAGGCGAGTTCGGCATGCAACGCAGTGCGGCGCGCCGGATCGAGATGCGCCACAATCTCGTCGAGCAGGAGGACCGGGGCGGACGCCGTCATCTCGGCGATCAGGCGGGCATGCGCCAGCACGAGGCCGATGAGGAGAGCCTTCTGTTCGCCGGTCGAAGCGTCGGCGGCGGGAATGCTCTTGCGCGCATAGAGCACCGAAAGATCGGTGAGGTGCGGGCCGTCGAGCGTGCGCCCGGCGGCCGCGTCGCGGCCGCGGTTGTCCCGCAGTACCGCCCGATAACGTTCCTCGATTTCGACCGCGGGATGGGTCGGCAGGAGTTGCTCCATCCAGCCGTCAAGCGCGATCTCGGCCGGCGGGAAGCTCGAATCCTGGCGGCTCGCCAGCACGGCGCCGAGGCGGCGCACCGCTTCCGCGCGCAGTCCCGCCACCGCGACGGCAAGCTCCGCGGTCTCGTGTTCGACGGCGTCGAGCCAGTGCGGGTCGGGCCGGCTATCCAGCAAAAGCCGGTTGCGCGAGCGCAGCGCGCGTTCCAGCGCATTGATCCGGCCGGCATGCTCGGCGTCGACCGCAAGCGCCAGGCGATCGAGAAAGCGGCGTCGCTCCGAGGGCGCGCCGACAAAGAGCGAATCCATCGCCGGCACCAGCCAAACCACGCGCAAATGATCGACGAACGCCGCGGCCGAGGCGACCGGCTCGCGATCGATCCGGCATTTGCGTTGCGTGAGGGCGCCCTCCTCGGGCGCTCGCTCCACTCCGGTGCCCAAAGTGGCGAGCCCGAGCGCGCCCTCCACTTCGGCGGCGACCGCCCAGGAACCGTCGCCCTCCTGGAACGCCACCTCCTCGAGCGTCGCCCGGCGCAAACCGCGGCCGGGCGCCAGAAACGAAATCGCCTCGATCAGATTGGTCTTGCCGGCGCCGTTCGGCCCGTAAAGCACGATCGGCCGCGCGTCGGCTTGCAGCGTGGCCGCGCGGTAATTGCGGAAATCAGTGAGCGTTAAACGAAGGACGCGGGCCATCAGAGCATGAGAGTAATCGTCCGCCCCCGTGAAGCGAAGCGAAACGGGGGAGGGGGGACCATGCGAAGCATGGTGAAGGGGGTGCGCGGGGGAATTCCTAGGGTCGATGCCCCTACCACCGCGCTGCTGATGCAGCGCGGTCCCCCTTCCCCCTATCGCGGGGCAGGATGAAATTGCCTCAAACCCGCATGGGCATGAGCACGTAGAGCGCGCCGCGCGCCTCTTTATCCTGGATCAATGTCGGCGATCCGGGATCCGCGAGCTTGAGCACCGCGGCCTCGCTTTCGATCTGGGTCGCGATATCGAGCAGGTAGCGCGAGTTGAAACCGATATCGATCGGGTCGGCCTCGTATTCCACTTCGAGCTCTTCGGTGGCGCTGCCGGAGTCGGGATTGGTGACCGACAACAGGAGCCGCCCGGCGGTGAGCGACAGCTTCACCGCGCGACCGCGCTCGCTCGACACCGTGGAGACGCGGTCGACCGCCGCCTCGAACTCCTTTTTGTCGACGACCAGTTCCTTGTCATTGTTCAAGGGAATGACCCGCGCGTAATCGGGGAAGGTGCCGTCGATCAGCTTGGAGGTCAGGATCACCGCGCCGACGGTGAAGCGAATCTTCCCCGGCGACAGCTCGACGGCGATCTCGGCTTCGCCGTCCTCGATCAGCCGCTGGACTTCGCCGACCGTCTTGCGCGGAACGATGACGCCGGGCATGCCGGCGGCGCCTTTCGGCAGTTCGAGCTCCATCTGCGCCAGTCGATGGCCGTCGGTTGCGACCGCGCGCAAAGTCTGCGTCGGCCCGGTGCCGGCGACGTGAAGGTAGATGCCGTTGAGATAATAGCGCGTTTCCTCGGTGGAGATGGCGAACTGCGTCTTGTCGATCAGGCGCTTGAGGTCGGCGGCCTTGAGCACGAATTTGTGCGTCATTTCGCCGGGAGCGAGATCGGGAAAGTCGCTCTCCGGCAGGGTTTGCAGGGTGAAGCGCGAACGGCCGGCGCGGATCGAAAGCGCCGCACGGTCGCCCGACGATTCCAGCACGATCTGCGCGCCTTCCGGCAATTTGCGCACGATGTCGTAGAACATGTGGGCGGGAACGGTGGTCGATCCGCCGGGGCCGGCTTCGGCCGCGATCGTGTCGGTCACCTCCAGATCGAGATCCGTGGCCTTGAGGCTGAGCTTCGATCGGTCGGCGCGCAGCAGCACGTTGGCGAGGATGGGGATGGTGTTGCGCCGTTCCACCGCGCGATGCACGTGGCCAAGCGACCTCAGCAATTCCGAACGCTCTACGGTGACCTTCATCGCAAGACCCGCTCAAAAGCCCGTTCACACGGGGGTAGCAAAAGTGGCGCGGCGCGGCGCTTTCGGCAAGGGTTGCGCGCGGCCCGTGGGGCTTTTTCCCTCGTTTCGCACAGCAATAACGCGGTCAGGGGCGGCACGTTCGCGGCTCATGTCTGGCGTCCGGCGCGGCGGCGGGCCAATCGGTCCGCCGTCAATCCTGGAGCTGGCGCTTGAGCGCCTCGATCTCTTCGGCGAACGCGCTGTCGTTGCCGGCGAGCGCTTCGATCTTGCGCACGGCGTGCAGCACAGTCGTGTGGTCGCGCCCGCCGAAGCGCCGGCCGATCTCGGGCAGCGAGCGCAGCGTCAGGATTTTCGCCAGATACATCGCCACCTGGCGCGGACGCACCACATTGGCCGTGCGCCGGGACGACAGGAGGTCGGCGCGACTGACGTTGTATTGCCGGGCAACGACGCGCTGGATGTCCTCGATCCGCACCCGTTTCGGTTCGGCCGGCCGGATCAGGTCGCGCATTTCGCGTTCGGCCATCTCCAGCGTCACCGGCTGGCCGGTGAGCTTGTTGTGGGCGAGCAGGCGATTGACGGCGCCTTCGAGGTCGCGGCCGTTATGCGTCACCGACTTGGCGATGAACGCCAGAACCGGCGCCGGGACTTCGAAACCGGGGTGATGGCTGCACGCCGCCGCAACCCGGCTTTTGAGGATTTCCAGGCGCAATTCCTCGCCCAGCGAGCCGATCTCCACCACCAGGCCGCCGGCAAGCCGCGAGCGCACGCGGTCATCGAGGCTTTCGAGATCGGCGGGCGGACGATCGCTGGCGATCACCACCTGGCGGCCGGCGTCGATCAGCGTATTGAGGGTGTGGCAAAATTCGGCTTGGGTCGATCGGCCCTGGAGGAATTGCATGTCGTCGATGATCAGGACATCGATGGCGCGCACCGCCTCCTTGAAAGCCAACGTCGTCTGGCTGCGGAGCGCCGAAACGAAGCCGTACATGAACCGTTCGGCCGTCAGATAGAGCAATTTGCGATCGCTGCCATTGCCGGCCCAGGTGATCGCCTGCAACAGGTGGGTCTTGCCGAGTCCGACGCCAGCATGAACGTAGAGCGGATTGAACATCAGCGCGTCGCCGTGCCGGGTGGTCGCCACCTGCTTCGCCGCGGCATGGGCGAGCGTGTTCGATCGGCCGACGATGAAGGTCTCGAAGGCAAGCCGCGGGTCGAGCGGCGACCCGCTGAGGGCTTCGTGCACCGACATAAAGGGCACGCTCCCGCGCAGGCCGGCGCCGTTTTGCGCCGTGTCGTGCGCCGCGCGCTGGGGCAGCGGGGCCTCCGGCGGCTTGGGCTTGATCGCCAGCGGGCGGATCGCTGCTGACCGGACGCTCAGTTCAAGGCGAGTGATCGCGGGCTCTTCCGACTGCCAGTTGCTCAGCACGCGCTCGCTGTAATGCGATTGAATCCAATTGCGCAGAAAGCGCGTCGGCACCGACAGCCGCACGCCGCCGTTCTCGATGGCCTCGAGTTCCATGCGCGCGAACCAGCTGGTGAACACGTCATCGCCGAGTTCAACGCGAAGGCGGCTCTTCACCCGCTGCCAGCGCTCCTGGTCCATGCTCGTCATGGGTCTGCTTATCCGGGGGAAAGACTGAAAGCGAGCAACTCGGGCGCGATACGCTCACCATGCCCCCCATCGGGGAAACGCAACTTGTGCATCGCGTGGTGAGGTTGGCGGCGTATGCGGCAAATGAAATGCAGACGCCGTCGGGAGCCGTTCAACCGCTGGAGGTGATCGTTGCTCGACGATCGCGGCACGGCGCCGGTGCAGGGACGAATCCCATGCGCCGGGCGACTCTTGATGAAGAAACCGTAGTTCTTCGTATCGGTTGGCGGATTATCATTGTCATTTGCCCCACTTCCACCGCTCCCACTCGATGGTGATCGCTGCTGTGCCGCCCGCTTCCCGCGAGACTGCGCCAGGCCTGCTATTTGCGTTTCTGCTTCACGCGCCCTGCCAAATCCTCGGCAGGTTCTTCCCACCCCAATCGCGACGTTGATGACCCGCGCGACACTTTATTGGACACGACTCTCCTGCACCCATACGTCGATGAGTTTGGTCAGGACCGATTTTTGAAAACCCTTCGGAGACCGAAGAATTAAAACGCTATCACGCTGTTTCCGGCCCGCAACCGCAAAAAAACCTCGCCAACATTGGGCTTTCACAAGCTGCGGGGGCCGCGCGGTGCACGAGCCGCTGTACAAGACTTTGACTCAACGGGCCGATTCACAATTCTGTGACAATCGCACCCAGTCTCAAATCGACAAAATCGCGCACCGGAGCAAATAAAATTGCACACATCGAATTTGCCGCGGACTCAAAGCCCATCGCTTCGTATGAGTTATAACCCTTTCATCGCGCATCAATTCTTTTGCGCAAGTTTCAAGGGTAGCCCCGCGGTCGTTCACACGGAGCAAATAAAAACTTCACATGTCCGACACGCGGAATGTAGCGGGATACTGCGACAGGCAATTTTGCAGTTTGCCGTGACAATTCTGCAACAGATTGACGGCGTCTCGCCACAAGCGTGCGCTTGCGAACCCAACGTGATGCCGCGCGCGCCGGATTTCAATGCGGCGCGGCGGCGCGGTACGTCACATGTGCAGTGAGGGGCTTGCGTCGATGCAAGCCGGCGGCAACGGCTACGATTTGCCGAGTTCGGCGATCCGATGAGCGAGCCGCGAGACTTTGCGGCGCGCTGCATTGCGGTGCACGATATTTTTTTGCGCCGCGCGAATGATCACCGGTTCGGCTTCGGCCATGGCGGCGAGCGCGCGGGATCGATCGCCGGCGGCGATCGCTTCCTCGACCTTACGTACAGCTCTGCGTAGGCGCGTGCGGCGCGTCCGGTTGACCACGGTCCGTCGCGCGCTTTGTCGTGCGGCCTTCTTGGCTGATTTTGTATTGGCCATGCGTCTTGCGTTCGAAAGCTTTGTGAAGCGGCGCTTATAGGGGCGGGCAGGGCCCACGTCAACGCCGCCGGGGGACCGGTCCCGCCGCCGGCGCCCCAAGGAACGACGGTGCTGCTGCCGGCGCATATATTGCCATCCGCAGACGTCGGCGCCTTTCCGGCGTACGTCCGCGCGATGGGCATCCGTCGCCCATCGGACCGATGAACCTGATGCAGCGAGCGAGCGCTCCGCCGATGGAGTTCAGCCGCTACGAAGGCAGGGCCGTGCCTAGCGCATGATCCGGAAAAGTGGGAACCGGTTTTCCGAAAAGATCATGCGCCACCAAAATGATAGAGCACAAATCGATTCAATCTGAAGCGATTGCGCTCTAGGTCCGGAAGCGGCCGGTAGTTCCGGCTGCATAGCCGCATCAGAGATAGCGGCGCAATTGCTCGGCCGCAGCCTCGGGCGTCTGCTTCAGGTTGAATGGTGCGACGAAGTGGCCGTCCTTGTCCATCAGGTAGACGACGGCCGTGTGGTCCATCGTGTAGTCGCCGTCCTTCAGCGGAACCTTCTTGGCGTAGACCCGATAGGCTTTGATCGCCGCTTCAACGGCTGCCGGATCGCCGGTCAGCCCGCGCAGATGCGGATCGAAGTTCGAAAGGTAATCCTTGAGCGCCGCCGGTGTATCGCGTTCCGGATCGACGGTGATGAAAATGGCGCCGGTGCGATCGGCGTCGCTGCCGAGCTTCTTGATGACTTCGGAAATCTCGAAGAGGGTCGTCGGGCAGATGTCGGGGCAGTGGGTGTAGCCGAAAAAGACCAGGAACGGCCGTCCCTTGAAGTCCTGGTCGCTGACCGGCTTGCCGGTCTGGTCCGTCAGGTGGAACGGGCCGCCGACGGCGGCGATCGCCGGCCCGACCGACGATCCCGAGCGTGCGGTGAAGTAGACGATGGCGCCGAATACCAGAACCAGCCCGCAGACGAACGCGGCCAGGATCGGCAAGACGCTGGCGGGTCGCAGTCTCGCGCTCACACTATCCTCCGTCAGCCGAAGCAGGCAACGAAGCCGGCGCGGATGGTCTCGAAGAACACCGCCGTGCCGTAAGAGGCCCAGAGCCAGAGAGTGCCTGCAAGCGCAATTATAACGGCTGCGCCCGCCAGAAAGAGCGGCCGCGACATCAGGCGAGGTGCGACAGTCTCGCGCATTCCCCGCTAGATAGGCCGCAACGCTGCCGCCGACAACTGCGCTAGGTCCCTGGGTTGTTTACCGGCAGGTATTGTAGAGCGCGGCGAGTTCGCGGCCGCGAAGCGCGATGATCTGCGGCGTCAGACCGCCATGCCGCTCGATCCAGCTCCGGATTTGCGGCGGGTAGATCCGCATCACCAGCCGCGTGCCGGCCCGCGTCGGCACCAGAGAACGCCGGGCGTCATCGTAATAGGAGGCGGCGTGGAACCCAAGCACGGCACGTTGCGTCACGCAAACCCGGTCGCGCGGAATGAAGGCGGTGAATAAGGTGCATGCCGAAAGGCATGGCCCGTCGATGATCAGACGTTCGCCGGAGGCGCGCATGTCGTGGAACTTGCGAAGATAGGCGGTGATTTCGCCCCCCGGATCGTTGGTGACGCGCACGTCGGCAAAAGCCAAGGTAGTGACGAGGGCCGACGCGAGCGCGCCGGCCAAAGCTGCCTGCCATTTCATGTTGACGTCCTTTCCCCGTTGCGCCGACCATCCTTTGCCATTGTGGCGAGAGTTCGGAAAGGCGTGCCTTCCATCTTGTCATGGCCTGCTTTTTTCGCTTTCGGGAACTCTGCCAATTGGATTTGACGGCGTAACCCTGCGCGATCGGGGGCCTCGGCCGGAGCGGATAGGCGCGCCTTGCCGCGGTAATGCTATAGTGACTCGATTGAAACCCAGGGAACGATCGGCCGGATTCATGGACACGTCAGTTTCGCGAAAAACCAACGTCACCGATTTCTCCACAGCTTACTATTTGCTCGAAGGCCTGAAAGAAATCGGCATCGACTATCTCTTCTGTAATCTCGGCACCGACCACGCACCGATCATCGAGGAAATGGCGCATCGTCGCTCGCGCGGCGAGGCGATGCCGAAAGTCCTGCGCTGCCCGCACGAGAACACCGCCGCCCATATGGCCGGAGGCTATGCGCTGGTCACCGGCCGAGGCCAGGGTGTGCTCGTGCATGTCGATGTCGGCACCGCCAATGCCGCGAACGCCATGCACAATCTTTACCGCAGCCGGCTGCCGGTGCTGCTGATGGCCGGCAAGGCGCCCTACACCTCGCACGGGGAATTGGTCGGCACGCGCGACACGCACGTGCATTTCGTGCAGGAGCCGTTCGATCAGGGGAGCCTGGTGCGGCCCTATACCAAGTGGGAGTGGACGCTGCCGTCCGGCGTCGTCGTCAAGGAGGCGCTGCAGCGCGCCTATTCGATCATGCAAAGCGAGCCGCGCGGGCCGGTCTATCTGATGATGCAGCGCGAGACGCTCACCGAGTATTGGGGTGCGGACGAGATTCACCGTTATCCCGGCGACCGCTACGGCGCGACCGCAAGCGGCGGCGCCGATCCCAAGCTCATTACCGCGCTCGCCGACCGGTTGCTCGCGGCGGAAAATCCGATCCTGATCACCGGCTATGGCGGCCTCGACGCGCTTGGCGCGCAGAAGATCGACGAGCTCGGGCAATTCGCCGGCATGGCCGTCTTCGAAGCGAACTCGAAAAGCAACATCTCATACGAGAGCCCGTGCTTCGCCGGCTTTTCGCCCGACGATTCCTTGCCCGACGCCGATTTCGGCATGCTCGTGGACGTCGAGGTGCCGTGGTTCCCCGCCGAAGTGCAACCGAACGAAAACTCGTTCTGGGTCCACATCGACGTCGACGTCCTCAAGCTCGGCTCGCCGATGTGGACGTTCCCGGGGCATTTACGCCTGCAGGGCAACAGCGGCCGCATCCTCGATCAGTTGCTGACGGAGCTGAAGGACAAGGCGACGCCGCGCTTCAAGGCCGCCGCCGCGGCGCGCCTGCAACGTCTGCAAGCCGCTGGCGCGGCGCGGCGCGAGCACGCGGCCGCGCTCGCGGCGGACCGGGGCAAGCCCGGCGCGATCAATCCGCATTATCTGATGGCCGAGCTCGGCAAGGTGCTCGATGACGAGGACATCATTTTCAACGAAGCGGTCACCAACACGCCGGCGGTGCTGATGCAGATACCGCGCCGGCGGCCCAATACCGCCTTCAACACCAACGGCGCCGGGCTCGGCTGGTCGGGCGCCATGGCGCTCGGCGCCAAGCTTGCCGCCCCGAACCGCACGATGGTGCAGATCGCCGGCGACGGCAGCTTCTATTTTTGCAATCCGTGCTCGGTCTTTGCGGTCTCGCAGCAATACCGCCTGCCGATCTTTGCCATTGTGCTCGACAATTCGGGCTGGTCGGCCGTGAAGCAATCGACGCTGCGCGTTTTCCCCAAGGGCGACGCCAATTCCGCCAACGAATTCGAGGCCGAGCTCGCCACGGTGGCCGAGTTCAGCAAAGTCGCCGAGGCCTTCGGCGCCTACGGAGAAAAGATCTGCGACCCCGCCGAGGTTCCGGCCGCGATCGCGCGTTGCGCCAAGGAAGTCCGCGGCGGCCGCTCCGCGCTGCTCCACGTCCGCGTCACGCGGATGTGACGCGGTTGCCCGGCGGTGACGCGCTTCAGGCGTGATAATCCGCCGCCGCGGTCTCATCGATGCGTTTGCCGCCGGCGGCGTTGAACAGCGGCGTCAACACGATCGCGATCGCGAGGTTAAGAACGACAGTGTAAAGCGCGGTGTAACCTGGGAAGGTGAAGTCGCCGATCTTAAGCGGGTAGTTCGGAGAATTCACGGCGACGAACATCGCGGTGCCTGCGGCGATCCCTACGGCCCAACCGACGAACAGCGCCCAATCGTTGAACCAGCGCGTATAAACGCCGAGCATGAGTGACGGCAGCGTCTGAATAATCAGAATGCCGCCGAGGAGTTGCAGGTAGATTGCGAATTGCGTCGGTACAAAAATGATGAAGATGAGCGCGCCGAATTTGACGATCAGCGACACCCATTTGGCGATCTGCGATTCCTGCCGATCCGTCGGATGGGCGTTGATGAACTCGCGGTGGATATTGCGGGTGTAGAGGTTGGCCGCGGCGATCGACATGATCGCCGCCGGCACCAGCGCGCCGATGCCGATGGCGGCAAAGGCGATGCCGACGAACCATGACGGGAAGCTGTGCAAGTACAAAGCCGGCACGGCGAAGTTAGGGCCGAACTGTTTGAAACCGGCGGCGTATTCGGGCAGCGCGCCGACGCCCGCGGCAAGCGCAAAGAAGCCGACCAGCGCCAATAAGCCGAGCATGAACGAGTAGCCCGGCAAGAGCGCCGCGTTGCGGCGGATGGCGTGGCCGCTGCTCGCACTCAAAATGCCGGTGATGGAGTGAGGATAGAGGAACAGCGCAAGCGCCGATCCGAGCGCTAGCGTCGCGTAATAGCCGTAGGCGCCCGTGCTGTGGACGCCGGGCGCCGCGAGCAACCGTTTCGCTTCCGGTACCGCTGCAAAGATCTTGCCGAAGCCGCCGAGCTGGATCGGCACGAAGATAACGGCGGCGAAGGCGGTGATGTAGATCAAGATATCCTTGACGATGGCAATCGAGGCCGGCGCGCGCAGGCCGCTCGAATAGGTGAAGGCCGCGAGAATGATGAAAGCGATGATCAGCGGCAGATCGCCGATATAACCCGAGCTTGGCACGCCGAGTGCGCCGATGACGACCTGCAAGCCGACCAGTTGCAGGGCGATGTAGGGCATGGTCGCGACGATGCCGGTGACCGCCACCGCCAGCGCCAGCCAGCGGTTGCCGAAACGGCCGCGCACGAAGTCCGCCGGCGTGATGTAATTGTGCTTGCGGCAGACATGCCACAGTCGCGGGAAGACCAGAAACAAGATCGGATAGATCATGATGGTGTAGGGAACCGCGAAGAACGCTATCGCGCCGGCGCCGAAGGCGAGTGCCGGGACGGCGATGAAGGTATAGGCCGTGTAGAGGTCGCCACCGACCAGGAACCAGGTGATGATCGTGCCGAAGCGGCGCCCGCCAAGGCCCCATTCGTGCAGCTGATCGAGGTCGCCCTTGCGCCAATGGGCGGCGATAAACCCCAGCCAGGTGATGAACGCGAACAGCAGGATGAATATGATCAGCGCGGTCCAGTTCACGTCCTGCACGATATCCCCCCGATTTTTTCCCTGCGATCTCTTGGTTTGTCGACGTGCAGTGCCGCTAGTCGTCGGTGGCGAAATACACGATGGCCGTGAGAATGGCCGCGACGATCACGCAACCGAGCTGATACCAATAGAAGAACGGCATGCCGATGAAGGACGGCTCGACCTTATTGTAGAAAGGCGGCCAAAGCACCGCGATGAATTGAATGAGGAAGAGCAGGTACCACCAGCTCCATCCGCTCCGCCGCTCGCTTGGCTGGTTCATGGCGTTCCCTCCTCGAGGTTGTCGGTCAGTTTCGCAGACCTCTGGAGCGGGCGATGGGAATCGAACCCACGACACTCAGCTTGGGAAGCTGATGTTCTACCACTGAACTACGCCCGCAAAACTTATGTTTGCTCGTTCTTTTACCTGCTATTTGCCTGCTGAACTATAGCCTCAGAAAATGCGCAGGTAAATTCTAGGACGCATTGTAAGCTCAGCGGCGGGAGGCGCCAACTCTCCGTCACTACCATCTTCGCAGCCGGCGATTGCCGTTGCTTGCAGCCGTCTACGACCATACATTTCGATCGACCATCCATAGAGCGGGAGCAGTGCTCCCCACCAACCTGCCCGACCTCGGGCAAGGTGGTCCAAACCAGGGATGGGCCGGCCACATGATGGCCGGAACTATACGAGGCGAGTCATGGTCGCAACAAAGTCCCCCCGTACTCTCGAAAATCTTAACGCGTTGCTCGCCGACGTGGCCGCCGCCATCGCCAGTGTGCGCGGCGATGACGACGAATGGCGCAGGCTCCGACGACGGCGTGACAGGCTATGGCGCGAGTGGATGACGCTTAGGGCCGCGTCGCCCGAAGGTGAGCGCGAGCTAGAACGGCGAGGCATCAAGCTATGGTGGCGGCGCGGAGCTTAACGACGCATTGCTTGATGTTGGTGCCCGAGAATGACAGTGCGGAGTTGCTAGGCGATGCGCAGGCGGAGCTTGCGCGTGCGCCCTGGCGCCGATGCGGCTTATGGAGGTCGATCATGACCAAACAGATTCGCAAGCGTGCATGCGCACGCCGCGCCTTGCCGCCGGTCTACGAGCTCGGGGCATACAGCGTCTACGGGTTCTGCCTCGCCCATGGGCTGTCACGGCGCAAGCTCTACTACATGCTCGAGGCGGGCGAAGGTCCGCGCATCATGAAGTGTGGCACGCGGACCCTGATCTCGGTGGAGGCCGCGCAGCGCTGGCGGCGAGCCCGCGAGCGCATGGCCGCTGTATCACGCCGGCGATACGGCGGTCACAGCATTCGCAAACTTCGCACGCAACATCGCAAGTACTAAACGCAATTAATCTTGCGCCGTCACAGGCATGTACCATCCACCGGAATCTCCGGACGCTTATTGGCGATCGCCATTGATCGTAGCCGTCTCCATCCATACATAATAAAGAACGCATCACGGCTGAGGCACGCGCCTCTGAGACGGGTGGCCAAGAGGAGGTCGCTCTATGAGTGATGTGTCCCACCCGCAGCTGTGCTTCGCGGTCTGTGAAGCGGCTGACTACCTACGTATCTCCCGAGCACTTCTCTATAAGTTGATCCGACAAGGCCGCATCCAGACGGTCAAGATCGGCAAGCGCACGATCGTTCGTGGCGCCGAGCTCGAACGCTTCCTCGATCAGCAGCAAGCTGCGTAGGGAGGACAGCATGAACCGGATACAGTTTCGCCATCGCCCCGCTGTCTACGCTCGTCCGACCGACGACGAGCTGTCTGTTCGATTCCGCGTAGATTGGCGCTCGCACGGCCTCGTGGGGATTTCGACGAATGATGCGGACGAAGCCGAGGCATGGCGACGGGATCGCCGCGCCGAGGGCCGAACGGTGGTCGAGCGTGACGCCGGTTCGCGACCGTCGACGCATACCCACCGTTCGATGCGCGAGCGGCTTGCCCGCGCCATCGAGGACGGCCGCGGTGACTTCTCGCTAATCGAGCGCGCCTGCATTGCGAAGGCTCTACGAGCGCGCCGTGCGCGAGCAAAGCCAAAGCCGGCGGTGGTACTGTCGCCACGCCTCCTGGCGACCGCCAAGGCAGTAAAAGAAGGGCGCTTGGTGCTCGAACTTTGCCCGATATCGCTGACCGAAAGAGCGCTCGTCCGGCGATTCCTCTATGGTTAGGTCATGATTGATGGGGTGAAGCGTTAAGGCGCAACCCTTTAAGGGGAAAAATCCTTTGTTCGATCAAGTACTTTGTTGTTGGTGTGTTTGTGTATTTAGCTGTGTGTAGGTTAGCTAATAAAATAACAGAGAGAGATACAGCGCAGCGGGGAAGTGTGCGGTTCGCGCCCACCGATATCGTGCGCTGACTGAAACCGCGGATTTGTGTGCAACCCTTAAGACCCACCGGCTTTTTTGTTTGTATTCAACGGTCTGCGCGAACGGTGGTGGCCCAGTGTCGCCACACCCAACCCATAATTGGCTCGCGCGGTGTCTCGACGGTGGCTCAAACACTACGTCTGATTGGATTCAAGAAATCCGCTGCGTTAGCCATATTAGCTGCACTCACGCGCGCGCGAGGGGTCGCTGACTTCGAATGAAAATTCCTTTTTAGCGAAATTTCCGCGTTAGCGGTATTGGCTGCCCTTACGCGCACGCGAGGGGTCGCTGACTTCGAATGAAAATCCTTTTTAGCGAAATTCCGAGCGGTGTGCGCGGCCTCGAGGTCGCTGACCTTCTTACTCATGGCGGTGCCCTCAATCGGGTCCTCTTCGCCGAAGAGTCACGTTCTGTTGGTCAGCGGAAAAATTCGTCGGGGTGACTAGGCTCCGGGTGATCCGAGTCGCCGTCGAGCGTTATCACCATGCCTTGATTAAACTCCCACCGCACGACTAGGGACTTCGGCCGATCGTCGCGCCAGCCGATCGCGCTGTCCGGGTTCATTGAACACCAGGTCGCTGCGCTCGAGGTAGTCGGCATACGCCGAGACGCCTCTAGCGATTGCGTCTTGCAAGGCTTGCGCCTCCGGGCTCCGCATGATGTCGCGCTCTAGGGGGCTAGTACGATTCGCTCGACAGGAACACCGGCGGAAGTGTATCCGGCCGGCGGACGCGGATTTTCTCTCGCGGCAACGACATCTGGTATTCCGTTCGGCCAAGGCCCTCCCAGCGCTCGTCGTATTGACTATTGTTCTTATTTTGTTCTCAATAGGACGATGAGCGTGCTATTCGAGATAAACCGGGATTTCCCGTACCAGGTCGCGCTGTCATTCGATGAGGCGGCAATGGACGTTTTGGATTGGCTCGAAGAGTGCGACTTCGAATGGGACATGTATGTCGATCTGCCCGAGAACACGGTGCGGTACTGCTTCCGCACCGTGGGCGACGCGGCGGCATTCAAGCGGCGGTTCGGAAATGCGGCGCAAAGGCGAGCTGTCGCCGGCGGCCATTGACGGTTGGCCCCATCAGGTCGTCCTGCCGGCGCGCTTGTGTGAAGGCGGCGGCTACCGAGTGATTCACGAGTTCTGCAAGGACCTCACGCTCTGCTCCCGCGGCCATGCTGTGTACGAGCGCGAGTGGTTTCATGTGTATTGTTTCTCCGAAGCAGCCGAAGCCGAGAAATTCAAGCAACGCTTCGGCGGCGAGACGTTCGATCCGAGCCAACAGGGGAGAGGCAGCAGCTGGGCGCATTGGCATAGGCGCCGGGCTCCCTAGATATCGGTCATGTGCGGTCGCGTGCGCCTTTCCTCGGACTATTCCGAAATCAGGATTAAGCTGAAGTTTGACCCGGATTCTCTGGCGCCGAATTTCGAGCGCGAATGGAATCTGCCGCCGACCGAACGGGTGCTCGTTGCGATCCGCTCGGTCGACGGCAAGCGCACGCCGAAGATGATGCGTTGGGGACTTCTGCCGCATTGGGCGAAGGACGAAAAGATCTCCTTTTCGACGTTCAACGCCCGAGCGGAGGAGTTCACGACAAAACCAGCGTTCCGGGATGCATGGGACCGCGGTCAGCGCTGTTTGATCGTTACGGACGGATTCTACGAATGGAAAAAGCTCGACCCCAAGGGCAAGGATAAACAACCCTACGCCATCGCGATGGCGGACGCTGCTCCGATGGTAATGGCGGGACTTTGGGCCAGATGGAATTCGCCAAGCGGCGAAGAGATACAAAGCTGCACCATCCTGACCTGCGGCACGAACAGCATCATGGGCAAGCTGCACAACCGTATGCCGGTTATTGTTGCCGAGAGTGACTGGCCGAAGTGGCTTGGCGAGGAGCCGGCTACGGAAGAAGAACTGCTAGCAATGCTCAAGCCGTGTCCTGACGAAGCACTGAAAATTTGGCCCGTCGACAAGAGAGTAGGCAACGTGAGGAACAAAGGGCCGCAGTTGGCAACGCCGGTCTAGCACGCTGGTGCCGCAGCTAGCGCGAGCAAATAGCCGCCACGACCCCAACATTGCTAAGCCCAGCTTACTCGACATTGACCACGTTCTCAGACGTGATGGCCGCCCGCGCAGGTTGAGTGCACGAATTTGCCGCGCTTAACTGTTCGTCCACCACAGAAACCGCCGCGGCGCAGTCGATTTTCTTTGGTGAACGCCCATTCGCATAATGCCAATTATGGAATCCGCTCTGCGCCGAGCGCAAAACGCTCTGAGCGTCGCGCATATCCTTTGTAGAGCTGCGCGTCAGCCCGGCACGCGCGTGAGCCACGCCGACTCCGGATCTCGACGAGGTAGGGGGTACGATCGGTCGCGCGGTGCCATTCGCAAAACGTGATGGGGGGCTTCGCTCCCCTCACTTCCCCGAAAACAGAAAAAGAAATTTTCAAAAAAAGTCCTTGGGCACCGACTCCAACCAGCCTTCTGGTACTAGCGACAGGATGAAGTGGAACGCCGGATCAGGGTGGGCCCGCTTCTCGTAACGGGCATCCAACGCCATTCGAACCCGTCATGCAGAACATGCCCGATGGCTCGCCCTGCCAGGCGACGATGAGAGCGAGCGGTTTCGTGGAGCGGTAAACCTTTAAGAAGCGGCATGTTCTCGATTTATTCCATTTCACGCGACGTCGGTGGATAGACAGGGGGTGGCACCCTTGCTACCGGCCCCGGAATCGTATGGCTATTGATTTTGGCGGAACGAAAGGACAACCGCGGCCACCCGCTAGTGGTAGCTCATATCTTTTGCCCGCAGAACCGGTCGAGGCCGGAAATGAACATCGCAGTCAAAGGGGTGAAGCACGCCGCGCCGGGGCCGTATCTCGGCTTCGCCCTGCAGCCGGTGCGTTTGTGCTTCCACCTGCTCGATAGCCCGAAGGGCGCAAAGGTCTCGCTAGAGCACCTTGACGACGTGGCCGTGCATTACGCCGACGGATCGCTGATGCTCGAGCAGACGAAGAGCGCGCTGAAAAGCAATCCGCTCAGCGACTGGTCGGAAGATTTCTGGAAGGCGGTCGCGAACTGGATCGATGCGCTATCGGCCAACAAAATTCCTTCAGGATCCAAATTCCGCCTCTACGTCACGCCGCCACATCAAGGCGAACTCGCACAGGCGATGAGCGACACGTCGACGCCTGCCGACGCGGCTGCATTTGTCGAGCTGGTGAAGTCGAAGTGCGCGAACCTGAAAAAGCCGAAGGCCTGCGAGCCGTACCTGCAGACTTTCCTGGCAGCACCGGCGGACCGCCAGGCCGCGATGGTGACGCAGTTCAAACTTCTCAGCGTGGATGCCAATCCGCTTGACCCGCTGCGCGAGCTCTTGCGGAAGACGGTCGCGCCCGACCTGATCGATCTGCTCTGCGAGTCGGCGATCGGCAGGGCCAAAGAGCGCGTGGATGCGCTCATTCGAGCCGAAAAGCCGGGGGTCGTCGATGCCGATGCGTTTCGAGCAGACTTCATCAGATTCATTCAGAAGACAAACATTCCGGGCCTGCTCTCGTCGTTCGCACCGGTGCCCGCGGAGGGCGAAGTCACGGCACTTCTTTCGACGCGCCCAATGTTTATCCGCCAGCTGGAAATCATCGAGGTGAGCGAGGATGAACGGGTGCGTGCAGTCAGTGATTTCCTGCGCACTTCGGCGGACAAGTCCAAATGGGCGGAAGCGGGCCTGATCCACGAAGGAAGCCTTGAGGATTTGGACGACAATCTGATCGGTCGCCACGGTCTGATCTGCGGCGAGATCGCCGATGTGCATTCGGACAAAGCAGCTCTTCTCCGCGGCCGTTTGGCGTATCGCCGCTGCGCCTTACTGCAGGCCCCGCTGGATGGCCGCGAAGTTCCGGGGCATTTCGTCAATGGCTGCTTCAACAACTTGGCCGATCTCATGCGATTGGGGTGGCACCCGGACTACAAATTGCTGCTGAACGGGAGTAACGGATGAGTTTAACGGAGGCATCCGGCCCCTCGCCGCTGAGCGAGATTGAGATCGTCCAGAACCCGGCGCTCTGTGCCTTTGCTCTGTGGCGGTTCGGGCTCGGCTTCCAGAGCGAAGACGGCCGCCCGGCGATCCTGCCGCTCGCCTTCCTCCTCCTACCGCTTGTACTCCATCGTCCGACATTGGAGATGATCAACTCGACGCGGAAGGCTTCTGGCCTCGCTCTGTTCGCAGCCAAACTAGGCGAACAGCGCGAGTTGCTGTTCGCCGTGCACGAGCGCGCCCTCGCGTTGCGGCACTTGACCCTCCAATCGATCGGCATGGGCGTTGCCAGCGGTCTGCTGACGCTGGACTACGACGTCGCGACGCTGCGCGCGAACACTCCCGAACCCGACGCCCCAAAGCCGAAGTTACCCGAGCGCATCAGGAGCTTGTCCGGTGCCGCGGAAAAGATCGGCTACTGGTTTTCCAAAGTCACCTTGAACCAGGTGGCGTCGACGCTTGCACTGGAGTTCTGATGTTCTTCCAGCTTCGCAAACTGATCCTATGGCCGCGTATCGACGCGGCGCCGCGCGTGCTGTCATTCCGGCCCGGAGACGTGAACGTGATCAGCGGTGCGTCGAAAACTGGCAAGTCGGCCGTGATCCCGATCATCGACTACTGCCTCGGCGCCGACAAGTGCACGATTCCGGTCGGCATCATCCGTGAGAACTGCAGCTGGTTCGGCATCCTCGTCGATACCATCGAGGGCCAGAAACTTCTCGCTAGGCGCGAGCCAGGCGAACAGCAGAGCACAGGCGACATGGTTTTGATCGAAGGACCGGATCTCCAAATTCCGCAAAGGATCGAAAACAAGACGACCAATGCCGACGAGGTGAAGGACAAGCTCAATCGCCTGGCGGGCCTGAGCAATCTGGACTTTGAGCCCGGGGCAGAAGGGACCTTCAGATCACACCCGAGCTTTCGGGATCTGATGGCTTTCACCTTCCAACCGCAGAACATCGTGGCGAACCCGAATGTGCTGTTCTTCAAAGCCGATACGACTGAGCACCGCGAGAAACTGAAGACGATCTTTCCGTACATCCTGGGCGCCATCACTGGGGCTGTGCTGCAGGCAAGGTACGAAGTGGATCGCCTTAGCCGCACCCTCCGCCGCAAGGAGGCGGAATTGCGTGAGGTCGTTTCGGTGACGGACGCGTGGCGGCTCGAAGCCCAAGGTTGGCTGAGACAGGGCATCGAACTCGGCCTGTTGCCGCCGGACCAGCTGATCCCAGCAGACTGGCCGATCATTGTGGATCTGCTGAGGGGAGTCGTGGCTTCTCACGCGCGCGACGCTCGGCCGAGCCTCGCGGGCATCGACGTCACATTAACGCGTCTCGAACAACTTCGCCGTGATGAGGAGGAGACTGCGCGGCAGCTGACCGAGCATCGTCAGCGCCTCAACGAACTGCGGCGGCTACGCGAAAGCAGCGACGCCTATGGCGGCGCCATGCACATCCAGCGCGACCGCCTCGCCCTCGCCGACTGGTTGCGAGACATGATGGACGGAGATTCCGGCGATCCGGCAGCCAAACTCGGCAGAGGCGACCGCAAACAGCTGTTGACGCTGTGCGAGGCCCTCGACGCTGTGGAGGTGAAGGTCCGGTCACATCCAACGGTTTCCGATACGCTCGACAGGGAGACTTTGCGACAACGCGCAGCGACTGAGGAAGTGCTCGTCCGGCTGAACGAGATCCGCACCGAGATCTCTGGCCTTGAGAGGGATTCGGAGGAGGCAAGCGAGCTGGCGAGCCACTTCGACCGTACCGAGCGTTTCCTCGGACGGCTTGAGCATGCCCTTCGGCTCTACGACCGTGCTGACCAGTCGTCGGCGCTTCGCGACGAGATCTCAGGTGTGCGAGCGGAAATAGGACGTCTCCAGGCGGTCATCTCGGAGGGGGAAATCCAGCGGAGGCTCCGCAATGCGCTCAGCCGAATCGAAGCCTCGGCCAACCAGTTCGTGCCGCAGCTAGACGCCGAATGGCCTGATGCGCCGGTGCGCCTGATCATCAACGATCTGACTATCAAGGTCGTTCGCGGAAGCCGCGACGATTATCTCTGGGAGATTGGAAGTGGTGCGAATTGGCTCGCCTACCACGTCGCGATGACACTGGCCCTGCAGAAGTTCTTTCTCACCGAGCCTCACCACTATGTGCCAGGTTTCCTTATCTACGATCAGCCGAGCCAAGTGTATTTTCCGAAGAGGGCCGCGGGCGACGACGAGTCAGATAGCGCCGAGGTCGAGTGGCGCGACCAGGATGTCGAGGCCGTTCGCAAGGTCTTCGCGTTGCTAGGAACGGAGGCGCGGGCTGCGAATGGGCGACTGCAGATTATCGTCCTCGACCACGCCGGCGAAGACGTGTGGGGCGCGCTGGATTCTGTCGGCCTGACGGAAGAGTGGCGTGGCCGCGGACTTGTACCTGAGGAATGGTACAGGCGCTGACAAAAGCGCCCTTGTGACTATCCTAATATTAAGATGAAGCCCTATCGCGCGGAAGCTTAGCCACATACCGCAGACTCAAGCAGTATAGCCGCACGTGCCCCATTGAGCGCGGATAGTTGGTGGATGTAGTCCAGCAATGCGTGGTGATACGAAGCAGCCAACGCCGTTCGCGACGTGTGGCTTGTTAACCTATTCCTTGTCTCCGCCGCTCAAGACTCGCCCGCTCCTCTTCAGGTGTTGATCCGTCAAGTTCGTTATAGAAGGCCACTGCCGCCGCACCGCCAAGCAAATAATTTTCGAGGCGCGCGATCCCAACATATTTTTCGATTTTCCCGATCGACCCGTTGCAGCTATAGCAAATCCAGCCGCGGAACCTGCCGGTATCGTGACAGTGGTCGAGATCAAGTCCGGGCGTCATCGTGAGGCTCGGACCGCGCGGTCTATCTCCTGTGATACGACCACAAAGCTGGCAGCGTTTATCACTTGGCCGCGGAGGGCAATCGGCTTCCGGCGGCGGTGGCTTGTAACCACCCCTTCGCGCGTTTGTTGCGCGGCAGATATCACGGACGCGCATCACGTTCGAAGCGCTCCATGCCTTTGAACTTGCAGCTTTACAGGTTGGACATTTGCCAGAGAGAGCGTAGCGCCGCGTGTCGCCGCATCGTTTGCAGGGCTTCTTTGCGGTTTTGTATTCTGTCACGGCTTCACCAAACTCACAGCACCGCGCTTGGCGTGCTCCGGTTCCCATTCGCCGATCTCTGTGAGAAGCCAGTGGCGGGCCGATGTCAGGCCGCCGAATTGCACCGGCTTCGGATACCCGTGCCAGCGCATGTGGCGCCACACCCACATGTCGGACACGGAGAAGCGCTCACGGATCTGACCGATCGTCAAATACCGCGCCTCGTCCGAAATTCGGATCCGATCTTTGATGGTTGAGATAGCACGCACGTCTGAGTCCTTTCCTCGATCGAGGAGTAGGACCCACAACGGTTCGCTCATCACCCGGTCTACCGAGAGCGGCCCCGATCTGGTGATCGGGTGAGACCGGCGGCGCGCCTGCTAGGGAGATCCGGTGGCAGGCTTGCGCGGAATCTGTGCTGGCTTCCCACTTTCGCAAGAGCGATGCTGGAATAAATCTGACGGATGCTTAACGGCGCAAAGGTTGCGATCGCCGGCGCCGGATGATCTCCGCCGACGCCTCGCTGGAAAAATAAGAAAGACACCGCTAAAAAAATATGTCCGTAGCTGTCGACACCGCGTTAACCGCCTGGGTTGATTGCTCGCTCGCCGCGTTCGGCTGAAATCTTGCACTCTCCGAGCTGTCGTCATACGCTCAGCTTATCGTCCAGAGTTCGGGCTTCAGCGAGATCGGCCCGACGCCAGCCTGCGTCTCCGCGCAAGGTGGTTCGCACAGACGAGGTGGCGCTTCGGCGTCGCAAACAAACGGAGAAATTCAATGACCCGCTTGCCCAAAAAGCCCGCCCCCGATGCGGAGGAAGAAGCAGCGCCGATCCTCGTGCCCAAGGGCACCGGAGAGTTCACGTTTGGCGACCATCTGAGACATCTGCACGAGCACGCCGGCGACATACCGGCAACGCTTGACGAATTCGGTCGCTGCGCTCACTGCGTACGTCGCGGCTGGTTCAAGCTGGACTCTTGATCGTGGGAGGCGCAGTCGAGTCCAAAACAGCACCCGCGTACGCAAGAAAAATCAGACGCATAAGCGCGCTTCCGCTGGAAACGTTGCGGCCTAGTGTGCCATGTTCATTCCAATACTGCGGAAGTGCCTCGGCGGCGATTCTCTTATGGCCATATGCGCTGCACAAGGCCTTTCAGCCAATCCACGAAACGCTGGCCGATCGACGGTGTCTGGCGCGGGGTGTCGAAGTGAATCTGACGCGCCCGAAGATCGCTTCGTCGGCCGGCTTCGATTTCTTCCCGTGACCACTTGGCAGCCCACTCGACCCTTCCGCCGCGTATCCAGTAATGGGACTGACACGGAAAGCTCCAGTTTCCAATTGAGGGGGACAATGAGACACGACCGCGCTTTTCGGTCAGTTGCCAACCACTTGGATTTAGCGGTGTCACAACTTTACAGCCGCAGCCGCAGCAGCACAGGTGCGATGCGGTTTTGTATTTCTGCGAAATATAAAGAATTCCGCCCTGAAGCGTGCCGGGGATGAATTCGACGAATTCAGGCCGAAGCGTCTCAATGCGGCTCATAAACATCTTCGCTTAAAAGCATGTTACGGCCGATCGTATAGCTGCTAAAGCGCTCCTGCATGAAGTCGAAGTAGAAGCCGCGCATCTTCTTCCACCGAATGACGGCTAATGTCGCGTTCAGTGCATTGAGATCGGCAATCTGGATATTCTTATCGTATTCGTCGATCCCTTCACTCTCGGCGAATGAGATACGCGCCCGAGCTGTGGCGCGGTCGGCGGGATCACTTGCGGTTACTCGCAGGATCCCGCCGACGGTGTCGTTCTTGACGTACAATCCCATCCCAACGTCGATGAACAGAACACCGAACTCTTCCAGCTTTTCGACGATCAATCTCTTCGCTGCGCCGGAGTCGAGGCACAGGAACACGCACGCTATCCCCCGGAGCTGCTCGATATTACTTGCGGTCGCATATTCTCCATGAGCAACAATGCCCAAGTGCATGTGCGAGTATATTTCCTTGAAGTAATCGACCTTAAGCGGCTGCTTGTGCAGTTCGTCCTTCGACGCCGCGCCAGGCGCCCGGAAGGCATTGTGCGACGATAGCTTGTCGCCGTCCCAAAGGTGTATTTCCTTCGCGGGAGTTTTCGCCAGCAAGTCTAGAACGTACGACCCAGAACCTCCCAAACCGACAATCGCCAACTTCTCGACCGCAAGTTTATTGGTCGCCATGTTGATGTCGGCCCGCGCCGATGCAGTATCGATGTAGGCGAATGGCGTGTTCTCGTCGTGCGGCTCGACGACCTCGTAGGTCTGCGCGGTTATGTTCGGGTCCATGACCGCCGCCGGCCCGGACAAAATGGCCACGTACGTCTTTATCTTCTCGTAGTAATTTTCGTAGTAGCCACGCGTTGGCTTGCTCGAGAATGAACGTTGCGTGGTAATTCGTTCGCTTATCTTCGACACGGCGTTTCCGTGCCTGATCCCGACAATCGGCTCCCCGGAGCTCGCGCACGGATATTCGCCCGTGAATTTGATTGTATGGTCAGACGGACGAATCGTGTGATCGCCGTTCAGAGTGAGACTGGTAGCGAGCGTGCCGCGGCGGATCAGCCGCGCATCCGTCACATACGGAATGTCCCTGACGATCAGATGGCCAGCATCGATGTCAACGTTGAAGCCTTCATCGCGCAGTCGACGCAGATCATCGTTAAGATCGATTAGTTTGTGTGACATCGAAGATCGTGCCGTTCTTGACCGTCACGGTCCCATCCTTAGCCAGAGTACCGTGGTGCGGCTTGCTCGCCGCCCTGTCGAATGTGACAGAGAAGACAATGTCCGGATTGTTCGGGTGGCCGGGGAAGGCGATCTCGGTCAGCTGATCGAATGTAACCACGTCGTTCGTCACCGTGTGCTCGGTGCCATTGACGATGATCCTGTATTCTTTCGGTCTGCGCTCCGAGCTGTGGAAGTGTTCGTCCTCCTTGAGATGCACTGGCGCTGCATCATTTGCGACCGGCACATCTTCCCGATCGCCGGATACCTCGCGGTAGAGCTCGTAGCCGGCGCGAACGCCGCCGAGTTCATACAGCGCCGCGCCCGTTGTCGGGTTCGGCGAGTGGCACTCGCGTTCATCAATGTGCAGACGAACTTTATGTTCTCCTGCCATATTATTTGTTCCTCCTGCTGTAATCTCGATTATACCACGTGCCCGCTGATCACCCGCACTCAGGCAGGGCGAGCAGGTTGTCGTTCCAGTAGCCGTCGGCGTGGGTCCGAACATATTGGCCATTCGGGCCATCAACGACGCCGACGTTGGCCCGCATGGCGTTGACCAGCGTGTAGAACGTGTTCGAGCCGACGTTGATCGAATCGATCACCTGCTGCCGCGTCCACTTCCACGTCGCGCCGCCCAGATGCGTAATGCCCTCGTGCGGGTTGTTCCGCGGCTGTTTGTTGATGCAGGTCACCTGTACGTCGGCCATGCCGGGCCTCCTGTGCTATGCTACGAATCGACTTCCACAGGCGGCCGGAAATGGCATCGCCGGGGTCCTAACAGTACATGCGGTCCAGCCGCGGGATTCGGACAGAAATTTTTGTGTCCGAATATCCGTGGCCGTCCGCATGTATGAGTAGGAGGCGGCGCCAACGCACCATGAGGGCAGAGGGCGACGACACGGGAATACCAGCCGGCGACCGGCTAACGGTCGCCGAAATGCACGATTCTATCGAGACAATCTCCGAGGCCGATATGGCTCGGCTCGAAAAGGCCGCTCAGGGCTTCTCTCGTATTCGCGGCGTCGAGGCGGACGACCTGCTCCAAGAAGCCATTACGCGCACACTCGAAGGTGAACGAACCTGCAAACGCGGCGTGCCGCTGGTGTCCTTCATTTGCGGCGTGATGAAGAGCCTCGTATCTGAAGAGATCGAGGCGCGCAAAAAGGGCTTGCGACCGACCACTGTGCTTCGCAATGGCGAGCCGATCCTCCCAGACGCTCCGACGGGCAATCCGTCGCCGGAGCGGGCTGCCATCTCAGCCATCGACCATAGGGCGACCTTGACCACGATCGAGACCGCCGCCGTTGGTGACGAAAAAGTACAGCTCCTGATCGAGGGTATTTACGACAAAATGCGTGGCGCCGAACTCCAACAGCTACTCGACGTTGATGAGAAAGGCCTGGCCGCAGTGCGCAAGAGATTCTCGCGCCTGCTGTTAGGACTAAAAACGAGGATTGCATCATGAGCCGGGACCATGATGACCGGATCAAGCTTGAGCGGCTTGCGGAGGCCTTCATGCAGGATATCTTGGCGACGCCCGATGACGAAATACTTGCCGAGGTCGATCAAGAACGCATTGCCCGCGTGCGAACAATGCTGATCGAAGCTAAGGCAGACCTCGCGAAGCGTGCACTTTCCAAGGCGAAGGCAGAACACGAGGCGTGGTCCGTGTCCCTATCAACCCGTGTCGTTGCTATCGGCCGATCATTTTCGCGCGCGGAATTCGAGCAGCTTCGGCGCGGGGATCCAGACTTGAATCGGAAGATGCTAATAGCTGCACGAAAGGGTAAAGCTCCGACCGACACAGATGTTGAAGGGCTAATCGACGATTGGGCTGACCTCAAGCGACTTGATGGTGAGGGCGACCCGGAATGAGCGGCGTTACGGCGGCCGAGCGCTTGTTAATGAGCCTCGGCATTTCTCAGCCAAATGAAATTGATCTTGACGCGATCGCCTGGCACGTCGGAGCGCTCGTTAAGTATCGGCATATAGACAATGCCGATGCGACGATAATTGGCTCGCTTACGCACGCCGTGATCGCCGTCAATACTTCGACAAGTCCGGCCCGGCGCCGCTTCTCCCTCGCACATGAGCTGGGCCATTGGCACCATCATCGCGGGCAAATTCTCTTTTGCGGCGCGTCTGACATTGGCAATCTTGCCGGCGGACCGCTTGATCCGGAGCGCCAAGCAGACGCTTTCGCTTCTGACCTCATCCTACCGAGTTACTTAATTCGTCCTTACATTAACAAGCTGAAGAAGCTAACGCTTGCGTTTGTCCGCGACGTCGCCAACGAATTTAACACAAGTACGACAGCAACACTTATCAAGATATTGAACGAGGATCGCTTCCCTATCCTTCTCGTATGTCATGGGAAAAATAAGCGACGCTGGTTCAGGCGCGCACAAATGGTGCCTGATTGGTGGTTTCCCCGCGAAGACCTAGACGCGGACTCCTTCGCATTTGGAATTTTGCATGCTGGCAACGGCGAAGATACTTTTCCCCGCAAAAATGGAGCCGGCGCGTGGTTCGAGTTTCGCAATGTTGACAGGTACGAGGTGCTCGAGCAGTCGTTTCCACTTCCGAACGACGAGGTTCTTACGGTACTCACCGTTCCCGAGGAAGGATTAGGGTAGCCCGCCGTCCGTGCAAGAATTCATCTTCCGCTTTGCGGTTAGTTGTTTGACCATGTAGCATCAAGATATGCGTGCTTGGTCGGGAAGTTTGCCATGAACGTATTCGACCTGGATCGCGCCGTCGTAAGCGACTACGAGCGCTTTGCTCGTTCTTTCACGCAGATTCGGGCGCTCGACATTCGTTCGCAGGTCGAAAAAATCTATGCGACAAACCGTTTCTGGCCCGAGCCGCTCATTAGCATCAACCCGAATTTCGAGCGCGGGGCATCGGTCGCGGATTTAGCGGCCGACGGTTCGTTGCACCCCGATACGGCGCGCGTATTCCGTGTCGACGGGCAGCCGATCAGGTTTCATCGCCACCAAACCCAAGCGATCGCAAGGGCCACCCGGCGACAAAGTTTTGCGGTGACGACGGGAACGGGCTCTGGCAAGTCGCTCTGCTTCTTCGTGCCGATCATTGACGCAGCGATTCGGGCACGCGTCGCTGGAGACGCGGCTCGAACGCGCGCCATCATTATTTATCCGATGAATGCACTCGCCAACAGTCAGATGAAGGAGCTTGAGAAATTCATCGATCAGTCCGAATTATCGAACCAGCTGCGTCCAACCTATGCGCGTTATACCGGCCAAGAGAGCGCGGACGAACGGGAGCGTATCCGTCAGGCCAAGCCGGACATCCTGCTCACGAATTTCATGATGCTCGAATTGCTGATGACCCGGCAGAACGCGCTTGATCGTGCTGTCATGGACAACGCGCACGGCCTCGATTTTCTCGTGCTCGACGAGCTTCACACCTATCGGGGGCGCCAGGGCGCCGATGTTGCGATGTTGGTGCGCCGCGTGCGCGACCGCCTCTGTCGCGA
This sequence comes from Xanthobacteraceae bacterium, assembly GCA_031291475.1. Classification (GTDB taxonomy): domain Bacteria; phylum Pseudomonadota; class Alphaproteobacteria; order Rhizobiales; family Xanthobacteraceae; genus BOG-931. Next base: position 226,949 of record JARLIY010000132.1, on the reverse strand, counting down.
TCGCGAACCGATCTGCATTGGAACCTCGGCGACTATGGCGAGCGAGGGCAGCGACGCCGTTCGCGCGGCCGCGATGGCCAGCGTTGCATCGCGTCTTTTCGGAACGACGATCGCTCCGGATGGCGTGATCGACGAATCGCTTGCACGAGCTACTGACCCTTCGCTCACGTCGACGAAGCTCGGCCAACGCCTTGTGGCCGCCGTCGATGCCGACGTGCCGGATTCGCTCGACGACGACGCCTTGCGCATTCACCCGCTCGCGATCTGGATCGAGCTTGAGATCGGCCTCGAAGATAGGCAACGGCTGTCGCGCCGCACCCCAACCACGATAAAGGAAGCCGCTGAGCGCCTCGCGAAGCAGACAGGGCGAGACGAAGCGCGCTGCCGATCACAGCTTCAGGCCATGTTGATTCTCATGAACCGGCCAGCGAACGAACGCGGTGGCAACGGCGATCGCGCTTTCATGGCGTTTAAGCTGCACCGATTTCTCTCGGGCGCCGGCCGCGTCTATGCGACGCTCCGCACAACACCCCATAGGCTGATTACCCTCGACGGCCAGCTTTTCGACCCAGACGATCCTGACGCTAGGCTCTATGCCACGTTCTTCTGCCGCAATTGCGGACAGGAGCACCACCCCGTTGTCCTCGTGGAGGAGGGCGGAGGGCGGCGCGTCTTGCCGCGCGATATCGATGAAACGCCGCTCGACGATCCCGACTCGGGCGAGAAACCGGGCTACTTGATGCCGGAGCCAGACAACGACGCAATTTTCTCGTTTACTGGAGCGCCGGAGGATTATCCCGAAGAATGGGTTGAAGCGGCGCGCAACGGAACCATTCGGCTTCGCGCGGATCGGCGTCCCTATGCCGCGCAAGAGCTCACGGTCGACGCAGCCGGGACGGTTGGGACTACCGGACGTCGAGCTTGGTTCCTGCCGGGCAAGTTTCGTTTGTGCCCAGCGTGCGGCCATCAGCCGGCAGCACAAGCACGTGAGATCAATAAACTTGCGAGCCTGTCAGCCGAAGGCCGTAGCTCGGCTACCACGCTACTCGTATCGAGCGCGCTCCGTTGGATGAACAAGATCGGCGCGGCGCTGCCGCCCGATCGGCGCAAGCTGCTCGGCTTCACCGACAATCGACAGGATGCTGCGCTCCAGGCCGGCCACTTCAATGACTTTCTGTTCGTCGCGCTGCTGCGCGCCGCGACGCTCGCCGCTATTCGCGCGGCTGGACCGGATGGTCTGTCCGAGGATGAATTTGGTCGACAGTTGCAAAGGGCCCTGGGCTTCATCGCCGCCAATCGCGGCCGGCGGCAGGAGTGGATGGTCGACCCTGAGCTTAAGGGAGTTGGCCAGGTCGAGGCGGAGCGCACGCTCGCCCGCGTGCTCGCGCACCGCGCGTGGGTGGATCAGCGCCGGGGGTGGCGCTTTACCAATCCGAATCTCGAAGAATTGGGCTTGGTCCGTGCCGATTATGTCGCTCTCAACGAGCTTGCCGCCGACGATAGCGCGTTCGCAAATGCTCCGTCTGAGTTGCGCAGCGCAGACCCTGCGACGCGCCGCGACGCGCTGCAAATCCTACTGGACCATCTCCGTCACGGTCTGGCAATCACAACAGATGCGCTCGAACCCACCAACGTCGAAGCGCTCGCGAACGCTTCGCGTCAGAGCTTGCGCGAGCCCTGGTCCATTTCGCAGCAGGAGAGCCCGCGAGTTGCCGCAGCCCTCATTATCGACGCGCCGAGGCGCGAAGAGACGGGGCTGCGCGGCGAACCACTGATCGTGCGCGGCGGCTCGCGCAGCCTCCTGGCTCGCCGGCTCGGACACGGAAGCATCTGGGGCAGTCGGCTCGATGGCAATACTTATCGCGAGGTGATCACAGCGCTTCTCGCGGCTGCCGCCCAGTACCAACTGGTGAGGCAGGTACCGACTGCCTTCGATGTTGAAGGCTGGCGTCTTGCCGCCAATGCTGTACGTCTCGTCGTCGGCGAAGGCCGCCCCGATGGGCGAGCCGCCAACCCGTATTTCGCGGAACTCTACCGCACCCTCGCCGACACACTTGCGAGCGGAGGCGAAGGACTGTTCGGGCTCGAAAGCCGCGAGCACACCGCGCAAGTCGATCCGATTAGACGCGAGTGGCGCGAGTGGCGATTCCGCTGGGGTGACGAGGATCGAAACCATCTCGCCGAAGCTAAAGAACAGCTGCGCCTCGTCGGCGAGCCCAACGTCTTTCTTCCTGTTTTGTTCTGTTCGCCGACCATGGAACTGGGCGTCGATATCTCGGCGCTCAATGCCGTCTACATGCGCAACATGCCGCCGACCCCGGCTAACTACGCGCAACGTTCCGGGCGCGCGGGGCGGTCCGGTCAGGCCGCATTGGTTGTGACCTATTGCGCCGCGCAAAGTCCACAGGACCAATATTATTTCGGACAACCCGAGGCGATGGTAAGAGGCATAGTGCGGCCGCCAGCGCTTGAGCTCGCGAACCGTGACCTCGTCGTAGCCCATCTCCACGCGGTCTGGCTTGCCGATTCCGCAAGGGAGCTGGCATCGGATATTCCGCATATCCTCGATCTCACCAATCCGGGTTTGCCGGTACAGAAAGACATTGCCGAAGTCTTTGCAGATGCGAAGTTGGCCGCCGGGTCGGCGCAATCGATGCGCCGCATCCTCGACAGTATCGATGCCGAGCTCACGCCTGCGGGGGCGCCTTGGGCAACCGATCGACAGAAATTCGCGGATGCTATTGCGACCAAGGCCGCCTCGGAGTTTTCGAACGCATTCGGCCGTTGGCGTCAGCTCTATGACGGCGCCCGAACACAGCTGATGGACGCGAATCGTCGCTCGGAAATGCACGGCCTCTCCGCTGCTGAGCGCAGAGAGGCCAAGCGTCAGCAAGCACAAGCTAACGAGCAGATCGCCTTGCTCGAACGGGGAACGGCGACCGGAGGATCGGATTTTTCCACTTATCGCTACCTTGCGACCGAGGGCTTTCTGCCCGGCTACAATTTCCCACGGCTTCCTCTCTACGCGTATGTGCCGGCAGTCGGCGGCGGCGGACCGAAAGCAGCCTATTTGCAACGCGCGCGTTTCATTGCCATCGCCGAGTTCGGACCGCGCAGCCTGATCTATCACGAGGGCCGCGCATATCGGGTCTACAAGGCCAAGCTGCCACCCAACATTCGAGCGGAAGAAGGCGATCGGCTTGCTACCGACATTTTTTATATATGTGACGAGTGTGGCGCCGCGCATCAGCGCATGGAGCCTGAGCGTTGCCACGTTTGCCACGCCCCCATGGGCGGCATTCATCCCATTCGCAATGTGTTGCGCATCGACAATGTGGAGACGCTGCCGGCCGAACGGATCACGGCGAATGACGAGGATCGACAGCGGCAGGGCTTCGATATTCAGACGGTTTTTGCTTGGCCCTGGCGCGACGGCAAGATCGATTTCTCTGCAAGCGTCGCCGGCGATGCCGACGGCCCGATCTTGTCCCTTGCCTACGCGCCCGGCGCGACTATCAGCCGGCTCAATAAGGGCCTGCGGCGGCGCAAGGACAAGAGCATTTTCGGTTTTGTCATCGATCCCACCACCGGTCGCTGGACCGGCAGCAAAGAGGAAGGGGACGACGAGCCCGACAGACCAGCAACGCAACGGGTCGTCCCGATCGTCCAGGACAACAAGAACGCCCTGTTGCTCCAATTGCCCGGGCCGGCGCAGTCGGAAACATCAATGGCCACCCTCCAGCACGCGCTGGCGCGCGGGCTCGAAGTGGTCTTCCAGCTCGAAGAGGGTGAAATCCTGACTGAGCCAGTTCCGGCTCGCGACCGGCGGCGCGGCATTCTTCTGTTCGAGGCCACCGAAGGCGGCGCTGGAGTGCTGGGTCGACTGACGAGCGATGCGTCGGCGCTCTCGCAAGTCGCGCAAGCGGCGCTGAAGCTTATGCACTTTGACAACATTGACGCCGCCAGGGCCGAGGCAGCTGCGGATGCCCTGACCGAGGTTCCCGATGCCCGCTGCGTCAACGGCTGCTATCGCTGTTTACTATCCTACTACAACCAGCCGGATCACGAATTGATCGACCGTACCGATCGAGAGGTGAAAACTATTCTACTGCGCCTAGCGCGGGGTCGCGTTGCTGCGGCAATCCCGCAATCCGATACTGAACAAAACGGCGACTGGCGCGCCGCGCTGGCGCGTTGGGGGCTTCCGAGCCCCGACGCAGCGCCGCTAAGCCTCGACGGAATAACGCTGCCGCTCGCCTGGCGCACGCGCTTAGCCGCAGCGGCGGTCGGATCGGTGGACGATAAGGCGCGCGAAGCGGCCGAGGCGCTCGGCTTCGCTGTCGCGATTCTTCCGGAAGTCCCCGGCGATGCACCGCCGCCGCAACTCGTTGACCTCTTGGGACAAAGCTCGTGACTGCAACGTTCACCCCTGGCGATCTAGTTTTTGCGCGGGGGCGGGAATGGGTGGCGCTTCCTTCGTCGGATGAGGAGACCCTGTGCCTCAGGCCCCTCTCGGGCACCGAAGCCGACGTGCAGGTCATTTATCCCGCACTCGAACGCGAACCGGTGCGGCCTGCACGTTTCTCGGCGCCCAAGACAGAGGAGATCGCCACCCAGGAAGGCGCGCGTCTTTTGTCCGACGCATTGCGGCTGTCGCTCCGGCGCGGGGCGGGGCCGTTCCGGTCCGCCGCGCGGTTGGGCTTCGAGCCGCGCGCCTATCAGCTGGTGCCGCTACTGATGGCGCTGCGGCTTCCCGTCGTCCGACTGCTCATCGCCGACGACGTCGGTATCGGCAAGACAATTGAAGGTGGTCTCATCTTGCGCGAGCTGATCGATCGCGGTGAGGCGGATCGTTTCGCGGTCCTTTGCCCGCCGCATCTCGTCGAGCAATGGACGGGCGAGCTGAAATTGAAGTTCGACCTGGATGCTGTTTCAATCACTGCAACCTCGGCATCTCGCCTGGAGCGCGATCTGGCGGCTTCGCAGACCCTATTCGACGCCTATCCATACACGGTCGTTAGTCTCGACTACATCAAAGCTGATCGTCGCCGCGAAAGCTTCGCGCGGGCCTGCCCGGCACTGGTCGTCGTCGACGAGGCTCATGCCTGCGTCGGCACGCATCAAAGCCGGCAACAGCGTTTCGAGCTGTTGAAACGCCTTGCGCACGATCGCGAGCGGCATCTCGTGCTCCTCACTGCCACGCCTCACAGTGGTGACGAGGCGGCATTCGAGCGGCTGCTAAGCCTGATCGATGTGGAGTTTGCCGCCGGCACGCTCGACAGTGACGCCGGGCGCGCTCGGCTGGCCCGGCACTACGTCCAGCGTCGCCGCATCGACATCATTGCACGGGAGTGGGGCGAGGACCGCGTGTTCCCGCGCCATGAAACCACCGAGCGTTCCTACAAGTTCTCTTCTGACCAACGATCCTTCCACGATGCCGTGCTTGATTACTGTCTCGGCGTCGTCGAGGGCGCCGGCCCCGACCAGCGCCGGCGTCGGCTCGCATTCTGGGGCACACTCGCTTTGATGCGCTGCGTCGGCTCATCGCCCCCGGCCGCCGCGAGCGCGTTGCGCAACCGTCTCGCTGCCGATCCCGACCGGCTCGAAGAGCAAGTGTTCGATGACGATGCCGATGAGGCGGACGCGGTCGATGTCGAGCCTGCATCCGGGCTCGACGAGCGCGATCTGCTTTCCGCGCTTGTGAAGCAAGCTGAGCACCTTGCCACAGCCCCCGACCCAAAGCTCGACGCCGCGGTAAAGGTGCTCAAGCCCCTCGTTGCCGAAGGGGCCAACCCGGTGGTGTTCTGCCGGTTCATCGCCACAGCCGATCATGTCGCGGTCGGCCTCCGCAAGGCGTTTCCGAAGCTGCGCATCGAGACCGTAACCGGCGATCTTCCGCCGGACGAACGCCGCGCGCGCGTTGATGCAATGGCCGATGCTAACCAGCGGCTCCTGGTCGCAACCGACTGCTTGTCGGAAGGCATCAACCTGCAGAACCTGTTCGATATGGTGATCCATTACGATCTGTCCTGGAACCCGACCCGGCACCAGCAGCGTGAGGGTCGCGTCGATCGGTTCGGCCAGCCATGCGCGCTCGTGCGCTCTGTGCTGCTCTTCTCGCCGGACAGCGCGATCGATGGCGCTGTCCTGGACGTGATCCTCCGCAAGGCCGAAGCAATAAGGAAGGCAACCGGCGTGACCGTTCCGCTTCCGGACGAGCGGGGCGCCGTCACCGGCGCGCTTATGAACGCCGTCCTTCTCCGCAAGGGCCGCTCACAGCAGCTCAGCCTCGATTTCGGATTGGGCGCCGACGCCGCCATTATGGAAACGTGTTGGCGTGATGCCGAGGAAGGCGAGCGCCGCTCGCGCGCGCGCTTCGCACAGAACACGCTTAAGCCGGAAGAGGTGATCCCGGAATGGCAGCGCTGGCGCGAGTTACTGGGGAGCCCCGATCAGGTGCATCGCTTTGTGGACCGCGCCATGAGCCGTCTCAATGCGCCGTTGGAGATGCACAAAGGGGTCACCGTGCGCGCACATCTTGCCGCGTTGCCGACCGCGGTGGCGGAGCGGCTTGCGGCGCGCGGATTGGATGGCACCGTGCGCCTCGCTTTCGAGGAGCCGCCGCCGGCCGGAACGGAGATGGTCGGACGCAGCCATCCGCTACCCGCGATTCTCGCTGAGACTTTGCTCGAAGGCGCGCTCGATCCCGGCGCCAGCCCGGTTCCATCCCTGGGACGTGCTGGTGCTTGGCCGACAGGCGCAGTCAAGGTCGCGACTACCGTCGCTCTGTTGCGGCTACGCTTTAAGCTTACTGTCCGCGGCAAGCAGGAGCGCCTGCTGCTGGCGGAGGAAGCCGCCGCACTCGCATGGCAGCCAGCCTCGATCGAACCAGTGTTTATGGACAACGAAGTGCGAGCTTTGCTCGAACACTCTGCGAGTGGCGATCTTGCTTCTGTCGCGCGCCAGCGTTTGCTGCAGGGAGCGATCGAGCGAATCGGAGCCGCGCTCGAAGCATCGATTGCCGCTCATGCTCGCGAGCGTGCGCGTGCATTGGCCGAGGATCACGCCCGAGTGCGCGCCGCTGCTTCCGGTAGCGCCCGCGTCACCGTCGAGCCGGTTCTGCCCCCGGACATCATTGGCCTATACGTCCTGGTCCCCGCCGGAGTCTGACCCATACATGGCGCGCAACCGGACCCGCCACACGACCACGCTCGCCTTCGATGCCGTCACGGTCGAAGGCGCGCTGATTGCGCCCGCGATGCTCACCCGCATCGCGCAGCATCGGGCCGGCGCACAATCTGAGGCGGACTACGCCGTACCGAAGGGCCTCTCCCTGCGCGAGGAGATCGCGCGCTATTTCCGTATCGGCCAGGCGCTCTTTTCCGAGTTGACCGCAAGCAAAACCCCGTCTCACGCCGCGACGGTTGCCTTCGTCGAGAAACTCCTGCGCGGCGTCTTCGGCTTCGCTGACGTGCGCTACGTCGGCTCCCATGCCAACGACGAGCGGCAGTTTGCGGTGACGCTTGAGGGTCTCGACGGGCGCGTACCGATCGTAGTCGTGCCGCTGACCGACGATCTCGATCATCCGAGCAGTCATCTGCTGGCAGATGGCCGCCGGCGTTCCGCCGCATCGGCTGTTCAGGACCGGCTCAATGCCGGTGAAGGCGCTCTCTGGGGCCTTTGCTTGAACGGAAGCCTCCTTCGCCTAGTGCGCGGCAATGCCAGCCTCACGCGTCCCGCCTATATCGAGGCCGACTTGCGCCGCATTTTCGAGGGCGAAGCCTTCGCGGATTTCGCGGTGCTGTGGCTGCTGATCCATTCCAGCCGTTTCGGCCTCGTCGGCTCGCCGCCATCAGATTGCGCGTTGGAACACTGGCGCGAAGCGGGGCAGCGCGAAGGGCTCGCTGCACGCGATCGTTTGCGCGACGGCGTCGAGGCGGCACTGCTGAGCTTGGGCAACGGGTTTCTCTCGCATTCCGAAAATGCCGCCGTGCGTGATCGGCTGCGTACCGGGACACTGCCGCTGCCTGATTTCTTCGGACAGCTTCTCCGCCTCGTTTACCGGCTCATCTTCCTCCTCGCCGCAGAGGATCGAAATCTACTACATGTGCCGGATGCGTCGGCAACGGCACGGAAGCTCTATACCGAAGGCTATTCCGTGGGCGCGTTGCGAGACCGCGCCGTGCGGCGCGCCGCCTGGGATCGGCACCACGATCGCTGGGAAGGATTGCTTATTACTTTCGGTGGGCTTGCTCGCGGCGAGTCGCGGCTAGGACTGCCGGCGCTCGATGGGCTTTTCGCACAAGGGTCGGTGCCGGATTTGGAGACGGCCAAGCTCGCCAATCGTAGCCTTATGGAGGCGATCTACCGCCTCGCCTGGCTGAAGGAGCATTCGGGTCTCGTGCCGGTGAATTGGCGCGACATGGAAACCGAGGAACTGGGTTCGGTCTACGAAAGCCTGTTGGAACTCACCCCGCAACTGACCGACGATGGGCGCGGTTTCGCTTTTGCTGAAGGCGGCGAAGCAAAGGGCCACGCCCGCAAGATAAGCGGCAGCTATTACACGCCCGATAGTCTCGTACAGGCGCTGCTCGATAGCGCGCTCGACCCGGTGCTCGACCGCATCGAAGCGGAGGCCGATGACCCGGCCGCGGCGCTTTTGTCGGTAACAGTTCTCGATCCCGCTTGCGGCTCCGGACATTTCCTGTTGGCCGCCGCGCGACGCATCGCAACACGACTCGCGCGCGCGCGCACCGGCGGCGTCGCATCGCCGGTCGACTACCGCCATGCGTTGCGCGATATTGCGCGGGCCTGCATTCATGGCGTCGACCGAAACCCGATGGCGGTCGAACTCACCAAGGTCGCTCTGTGGATCGAGACGGTCGAGCCAGGCAAACCACTCGGCTTCTTCGATGCCAATATCCGCTGCGGCGACTCGCTCTTTGGCCTCTTCAACCTAAAAGCGTTGGAACAGGGTATCCCTGATGCCGCGTACAGGCCCCTTTCGGGCGACGACAAAGAGACGGCGAAACATTTCGGCAAGCGCAACAAGGCCGAGCGCGAAGGTCAGGGCAACCTCGACTTCGCCGCCGGCAGCGGGCGTTTGCCGCCCGTCGTGCCGATGGCGGGCGAGGCACGGGCGCTGCGAGCGATGCCGGAAGACAGCCCCGAAGAAATTGCAGCGAAGCGCAAGCAGTTCGAAGCCACCCGTGCCGACCCGCTGCGCTGGAATCTGCGCATCGCAGCGGATCTCTACATTGCGGCATTCCTGTCGCCGAAGACCGGGGGCGTTCCGGCGAACCGCAATATCGTGGCGATCCCGACCACGGCGCATGTGTTCGATGCGCTTGCCGGCCGCACGCTATACGGCCCACTGGTCGGTCGCGCGCAGGACCTAGTTGGGACGGCGCGCGCCTTCCACTGGCCGCTAGAATTTCCCGACGTGATAGCGGCCGGAGGGTTTGATGTGGTGCTCGGGAATCCGCCATGGGAAAGAATCAAGCTGCTAGAACAGGAGTTCTTCGCTTCCCGGGATCGTGAGATCGCAGAAGCGCCGAACGCAGCGGCGCGTGGCCGGTTGATAGCAAGACTCAAGGAAGCCGCGGCGGGCACGCGAGAGCGAGCGCTTTATGATGAGTTCGAGGCTGCCAAACACACGGCTGAGGCATCGTCGGTATTTGCTCGCATTGCGGCTGAGAACGGTGGCCGCTTTCCGCTCACTGGACGTGGCGACGTCAACACTTATGCGCTGTTCGCCGAACTGTTCGCGACTCTTGCAGGCTCGCGGGCCCGCGCTGGCGTAATTGTGCCGACCGGTATCGCTACTGATGCGACGACAGCGTCGTACTTTGGGGCTTTGCTCGAAGAGAGGCGACTTTTTAGTTTACACGATTTCCAGACTGGCATGGGCTATTTCGACCGGATCGGACATGCTCGATTCAAATTCTCTCTCTTGACGGTCGGGAGCAAGGGCGCTGGGCCTGAGACGCCGGCCTTTAGCTTCTTCTCCCGAACGATGGAAGAGTTCCAGGATCGTCGGCGTCATTTCGTTCTCTCTCGGGCTGCCATTGCCCTCATAAACCCAAATACGATCACCGCGCCGATTTTCCGTACTTCCGCTGACGCGGACCTGACTGCCAAAATTTATGCTCGCGTCCCAGTGTTAATCGACGAGGGGAAAGGCGTGGCCGGCAATCCGTGGGGCGTGTCGTTTATGACAATGTTACACATGTCGAACGACAGCGGTCTCTTCCGCACCGCCGCGCAGCTGCGCGAAGCGGGCTTTATCTACGAAGGTGGCGATTGGACGATGCCGCAAGGCACAGCTCCGCGACAGGCTGCGTTGGCTCTTGCGGGCGGTCATGACGACCGAAGCCTGACACTGCATGGAGGGACACCGGGCCGCCGTTCTGAACGGTATGTGCCGCTCTATGAAGCCAAGATGATCCACCATTTTGATCATCGCTGGGCGACCTATGATGCGGGCGCGACGGGGGATGACGCCAGTCGCGGGGCAACGGAGGAGGAGAAGCGTAATACTTCCTTCGAGCCCTCGCCGCGTTATTGGGTTCCCGAGCGCGAGGTCGCCGACCGCCTCGCCTCGAAAGGCTGGTCGCGAGGCTGGCTGATGGGCTGGCGGGATATAACTAACGCGACAAACGAGCGGACGGTGATTGCCGCCGCTTTCCCGCGACTGAGTGTGGGAAACAAAATTCCGCTTATGTTTCCCGCGCAGTCAGTTTCCCCGCATTATTCAGCGGCGTTGATTGGCTGCTTGTCTTCGCTAGTATTAGACTATTGCGCGCGACAGAAGATCGGCGGCACGACGCTCAATTTCTTTATTTTGTTCCAGTTTCCTCTCCTTCCGCCCTCCGCCTACGACCAATCCAACCTCGCCTTCATCGTCCCGCGCGTGCTCGAACTTACCTACACGAGCCATTCCATGGCGCCATTCGCGCGCGATCTCGGTTACAACGGCTCGCCCTTTGCCTGGGACGAGGACCGCCGCGTACAACTGCGCGCCGAACTCGATGCCTGGTACGCGCGCGCCTACGGCCTCACGCGCGATGAGCTGCGCTACATACTCGATCCCGCTGACGCGAAGGGACCGGATTACCCCTCCGAGACCTTCCGGGTGCTGAAGAAGAATGAAATTGCGCGCTTCGGTGAGTATCGGACGGCTCGCCTCGTGCTCGCCGCCTACGACCAGCTCTCAAGCCAGCCCATTGCCGCCGAATGATCGCGCTGGAGAACCCTCCCGGGTTTGTCGTGCGAACGGAAGCGCAGAAGGCAGCTTGGGACAATGGGTTCCGGCTTGACCGCGGTGTGGAAGGGAGCTGGCTGCACTATGCGTCTACGACAGCACCCGGCTCGGTGTGGGTCGCTGGCGCTTCGCAACGCGGCCCCTGGCTGCTCTCGATCGACCATCCCGGCGTCGTTGCGGAGATTGGCGCTGCCATAGCATCAACCGTTCCCGGTCCTGGCACGGCCACCTTCATCTACGAGACGCTGACCCAACTCCATGCCGCCCTCGATCGCGTTTACAAACTCGCTATGAGTTTGCCGGACGCGCCGCTCCTGCGTTTTCGCGCTGAAACCGCGAAGCTGCCGCGAACAACTGAGGCCGAACGCCTCGTCGTACCACGCATCGGTCAGAATCTGTTCCGCGACGCCCTCATGGACTATTGGGGCGGCCGTTGTCCGCTCACGGGCATCACCGAGCCAGCGCTCCTGCGCGCCTCGCACATCGTGCCATGGGCTGACTGCAACGATGAGCAACGTCTCAACGTTCACAATGGCCTCCTGCTCTCGGCATTATGGGACGCGGCATTTGATTGTGGCCTGGTCAGTTTTGCCGACGACGGCACCTCGCGCGCCAGCTCATCGCTAAGTGCCGCCGCACGCCAGGCGCTCGCCATCGACGCCGCGCCCGCGCTCGGTGGCTTGCGCGACGCGCACCGTGCGAACCTCGCCGCCCATCGCGCCCGACATGGATTTTGATGCGAAACTCCGTGGCGGTAGCTGGTTCTGCCGGCAACGCGTCGCCGCTACCCTGTGTTACCCCGACGCAGAAGCGCCTTTTTTGAGGACTGGCTAAGTCTTTGAATTTGCCTTGGGCGGCCGAAGGGATTCGAACCCTCGACCCCAACCTTGGCAAGTCGCGTGGCATCCGTGCACTCTGTTCACCAAGCGGTGCGGGTTTGCCGGCCGGTTGCGTCGCCCGATCGTGCGCGCACCAAATAAGCCTCGGCAACTGTCGTTGTCATCAAACAAACAACGAGCGAACAAACACTTGGTTGGTTAAGATCGCGGACGCTGCACGATTTGCCTGCGCTGCATGGTGAATTGAGCTTAAGCCCAGCGCCCCCACCGGCGCTTAAGGACGGTGACCGTGGGACCCTCCGCCGGCGGGCCGCGTGATCGAGCTACGGGGTAGAGGTTGCAGCGCGCCCCCAAATCTCAGGTCATGGCTACTCCCAATCGCCCTTTGGGAGAGAGCCTGCTTGCACTGCTTGGCAGGCCTGCTGCTCCAGCCAGTCCTGCCAAGCACTAACGGTTTTGAAACCCGCCGCCTTAGCTTGGCGGAGCAACCTTCGGTGGCTCGCTTCTAACTCGGCCATGAAGCATTCATGGCAGTAGGCGACAGGTCCCCGGCTCGTCCGCAGATACAGCGGCGTGATCCTTTTGCACGTGACGCAGGGGCACGGCTTCATTCCATCTTTGCACGCCTCGCGAATCTTATCGAGGATTGACGGCGATTCAGTGTTGTGGGATTCTGTCATGGCTGACGCGACCTCCATCGCTCAGTAGTGTCGGGACGATCCGCAGATCGGTCCAGACGGTTACGGAAAGCGGTCCTAGCGGGGATCGCTTTTTCGTTTCAGGATGTTTTCGCGCACTTACGCAGTACCGAATGGCACCGCTGGCAAGCGAGGCTCCGAGAACGGAGGCCGCGAGGGTCCTTACTCCGCTTTTGCCTTAATGTCATCGACCAATCTCCTTTTTCGCGAAAATCAGATGACCGCTTTGGCATGGTCATCGCGACGGCCCAGCCGAACTTTCGGACGCGCTTAAGCATCGCAGCCGCGGTAATACCGTGCGCTCGAAACCCGAACTCCCGTCTTTACGTCAACGCGTCACCCTCCGCATCAAATAGATCGCCGCTCCCTTGCCTTCGCCCGCGCCCGGACTCATCTTCGACGCGCACCCGGACGCCATCTTGAAGCGGCGGGGCTGACTCCGAAGGCAGGCTGGCTTGCGCGAACCTTTGACGCTGTACCATTTCACGGACCCCAAAAATCTGCCGAGCATTCGCAAGCGCGGGTTAGTACCTCGCCCGCTTCGGGCCTGTCCGCAAATGGGCAAAGGCGCAAAGGCCGTATGGCTTATGCGGAAGCCGGGACCGGATGCCGGGCGTTGCGAGTCCGGCGCGGTCATGCTCACGGTGCACATAGACGCTTCCGATGTGCATTTAGGTGATGACCCGGATGACTTCGCGCCGCTAGCGGACTGGTGCATCTATCTCGGTACGATCCCGCTGGACAAGATCACCTTCCCCTTAAGCGGAGCGTTTCACGCGCCGCGATGACATGCTACGCTCGCGCTGATGCCCGACGATGACGACAAGCCCGAGCCGATCCCGTTCACTGTAGACGTGACAGTTGACCGAACGCGCGTGCAAGTCACGTTGCTGCTAAAGCCGGGCACTGCGGTGACGGTCGCGGAAACAAAGACCACGACCGAGCTGGAGAAAAAACCGCCGGAGCCGGACATCCTGCGTTAACGGTCACCGCGCGCCCAAAGGCCAAAGCTGGGTGTAGTGTCCGGCTTCATTAATCAGTACACCTCACATATCTCCGCCGGCACGTGAGAAAATCCGAGAGTGCGCGAGGCATAGAAGCGATGCGTGCCGTCGCGCAAGCGGTAAAGGTGTGCGCCGTGTTCGATCCGTTCGATTGGAATAGGTTGAAACGCGCAACCGATGCGGATGCCCACCAAGACGCGGATCATTCGGTCATGCGCGAAGCCGTTGCAGTCGAGCGGTACCGTGCGAATTACGGGTTCTATGTAGGCGAGCGCGATAAGGTCGTGTGGTTCGGGGCAGCGGAAGCTTGATGCCTTCGGCGCAAACGATTGCACGCCCGCTTCGCGTAGCCACTCGGCCGGAATCTGCATTGACTGATCCATGGCCGGCATGGTGTAGCGTGCACTGTACGCGCGCAAGCGCCGCGTTCTACAATCGCGGTGTATGCGTGATTCGGAACGAAGCCAAATGGCCGCGGGATACAATGAAGGAAAAGCAATCGACGCCGTGCTCCGTCGCATCGAAGCGCGCGTCGCGGAGTTGCGCCGTGGTGATGGTTGGTCGCCAGACGATCAAAGCGACCCTGATAAGGATCGGCGAGTCGATTATGTTTGCACGATAGGCGATCAACTATACGCGTTCGAGCATACAGGCATTGAGCCTTTCGAGAACCAAATAGAGATGGAAGTGCACAACCGGAACCTATTCGAGCCGGTCGTGGCGCATTTTGCCAATAAGGTGCCGGCACGGGAATATTGGGAGCTTCATTCCCCGGTGGAGGCGTCGGTTGGAATAAGCGGCGGCAAGATCAAGCAGGTGCAAAACGCGTTGATCGGCTGGATAACGGCGAACGCGAGCGCGCTACCCGTGACGCGGTTCGGCGACCGATACCCTTATTCTGCACAAAAAGAATCGACGCCCGGCGTGCCGTTTCGCTTTGCGCTTTATCGTTCGTCCGTGCCGGATTGCGGATTGAGCGGTGTATTCTGGCGGCGCGAGGGCATCTCGGGGAATCTGGAGGACGCGCGGCGATCGCGCCTTGAAAGAGTCTGCGACGACAAATTCGCAAAGCTCGCGAAGTGGAAACGGGACGAAGGCGCGCGCAGCATTCTCGTCATGGAAGAGAACGACCTGTCCTCGACCAATCATCAACTTGTTGCGGAAGCTATGGCACGCGCCGAAGCCGGACGACACGATACTCCCGATGAAATTTTCCTTGTCAGCACCATTCGGCCGAATCCGTGGTGGGTAACGTGCCTACGCCGCGACGGTGCGAACTATTATGATGACGGTGAAAGATTCCACGAACTGGACCCCGTGAACCTAACGCAACTCACGAGCCGGTAAGCCGTAGCTGACCGACAAAACAGGGGTGAATCAGATTGCGTTGCGCTAGGCCGCCGCAGTTGGCAGCGCGCCGCCGCCGACTTGCGCTGCTCGAATGGCGATCCCGGTGATCGTAGCGGACTGCGGCGAAATCCCGGGCGTGAAGTGAACTCATCAATCTGGATAGCCGCTAGATACGCTAAGGAGCACCAAGTAGAAGGCGCGTTATTTGAGCGCGACGTGCACCGAATCAGCAGACGGCTTATTCTACGCCAAGCTCGCCGATTCTCTCGTGAGTCGGCCGATGCCATGCAGCTGGGAGCCACGCTGTGAAGGTTCTGCGATGGATCGAGCGGATCGCGCACTGGGTCATCCTTCTTTTTGCGATCGGGGTCATCGTCGCGATCGCGGTGGTTGCTAGCCGTCCTTCGGAAAAAAGTGGCACCGATCGGAACTTTGCAGGCGCAGAGCAGAAACAAAAGCGCCTCGCTCTTTTCCTCGATGGCACGTGGAACAGCGTCGACAGCAACACGAACGTCTGGCGCATGCGGGCGCTCGCTGCCTCGAAAAGCAAGGATGGCAAGCCTCAGCTCGTCTACTACGAGGTCGGGGTCAATGGGTTTCTGGGCGGTGTGTTCGGCCAGGGGCTCGATGACAACATCCGTCTGGCTTACGATTGGCTTATCGAAAATTATAACGACGGCGACGAAATCTTCATTTTCGGTTTCAGCCGGGGCGCGTTTACGGCCAGAAGCCTGGCAGGATTGATCGCCATCGATGGCATCCTGAAAGCAGGCGCGCCGATCGGCGTGTCGGAACTCTTTGATCGCTACAAGAAGGGAAACGAGGAAAGCATCTGGACATTGAAGGAAATGGAAGCGTCGGGAGACACCAGCAAGCTGACCGAGCAGGAAAAGTGGCTGCTCAAATACTCCCAACCCGCGAACGTGAAGGTCATCGGCGTGTGGGACACCGTCGGCTCTGTCGGCCTCGAGGTTGGCGATATTCCGGGCATTAGCCGGTCCCAGTTCGATTATCTCCAGACGGGGCTACGCATCCACATCCTGAATGGGTATCACGCGCTTGCGCTCGATGAGCACCGGAACGACTTCGCGCCGACCCTCTGGGACGTTCGCCATCCGAAAGACCCGAACGCCGTCATCGCGCAGCCGCGGCCACTCTCTAGCGTCGAGCAGCGCTGGTTTGTAGGCGCCCATGCCAATGTGGGAGGCGGCTATCAGACCGATCTTCTTGCTCAGGCTCCGCTGCGCTGGATGATGAAGAAGGCGGAATCGCAGGGACTTTCATTCCGATCGGAGGTCGATCTGGATGGTGACGCTCTGAGGGCGCCGATCGCAGACTCCTACAAGTCATTTGGCTATGGATTGTACGCTGTGGTTTCTTCGCCTCTTTATCGCACCATCGGCCGAGAGCCGGATGTTCGAGAAGACGGAAGCCACATCAACGTCAACGAAACGATCGACGTCAGCGTGTTCCAGCGGTGGCGCGCTGATCCAACGTATCGCCCGGCTAACCTTGCCGAGTGGGCACAGCGCAAGAAGGTTGATCCCGCGCAGTTGCAAACTTCCGTTCGGGCTGACGATCCTCGCGTAGACGTGCCCGACCAATAGGCTCGCGCCTGGCGCGGCGCTTCGGAGCTCGACGAGGTAGGGGGTACGATCGGCCGCGCGGGGGCAATTCGCAAAACGTGATGGGGGCTTTCGCACCCCTCGCTTTGCCAAAAAACGAAAAAGAGATTCCCAAAAAAAAGCCTGCATTGAAAATTTAAAAAACACCGTTTCAGAAAAGAATAACGGCATCTACGCGGAGCGACGTAGCCGCGCTGCCGAATTTTTGGACGGAGAAAGAGCTCGCGTCCGGCGCTCTGATGGCGCTAATGAAAAAGTTATCCGCTTCCCGGAGCTGGGCTCTACATTGTCCGGCCACCGGGGTACCACCCGGACATGAAGCGGACATCGCTAAAGCGACGCGATTGACCCCACATCAGACATCTCCAAGTCTTCGGCCCTTGCCTAACGGCTTACGCCCACGTCTTCTAGAACCTTGCGATCAGTGCAATGCCCGCCACCATCAAAGCTGCCCCGAGCATCCGCCACCCGTTAAGCGGATGAGTGTCCATGCCGAACCAACCGAATTTGTCGATCACCAGTGACATGAGAATGTTCGCGGTGATCGTCAATCCGGCAAACGGGCCGGCGCCGACCTTGTTGACGAACAACAAGCCCGCAACGACAGCGAATGCGCCGACCAGACCGCCGAGCGGAGCCCACCAGGGCATTGTGGTGACTCCCGCGAGGGTCGGTAACGGGCGGGGCTGACACAGAACCAGGCAAGCGAGAAACGCGACGATTGGCAGGAAGGAGACAAGGCTGGCGAGCCACGGATTTGTCAGCGCATTACGCAACGCGCCATTCATCGGCGGCCCCCAAGCCTGCAACGCTCCAGCTACGAGGATGATGGGATAGAGCCAGGCGGCGCTCAAATCTTGCATAATTGATCCTCCGGTTTGTTCACGGGACAAGCAATGCTGCCCCGATCGCCAGCAGCAGAGCGGGCGGCATAATCACAATGCCGAGCTTCAGGAACGAGCCAACGCCGACAGTCTGACCTTCGCGGCGCAGCGCTACGAGCCACAGAATGGTGGCGAGCGAGCCGGTGACTGACAGGTTCGGCCCAAGGTCCACGCCAATCAGGACGGCGCGCGTAATGTGATCCGGCGTTTGAGCGCTTTGGACCGCGCTGCCGGCGATCAATCCTGTCGGCAGATTGTTGATAAGGTTGCTGGCAATAGCGACGATGATGCCGACGCTCCAAGCAGTCCAAGTTGCTGAGAACTCCGCTCCTTGATGCAGGAGCGCAGTGATCATGCCGATGACACCGGTCTTATCGAGTGCCTCGACCAACACGAAAAGCCCGGCGACGAGCGGCAGTACGCCCCAGGAAATATCCTTGACGATGTCCCACGGGCCCTTCCGGTCGCGGATCAGCACGACCGTCGCCGTGACAGTCCCTGCGATCGCAGTAGGCATTCCGAGCTGAATGTCGAGGGCGGACGCAACGAGGAGTGCGACGGCCGTCGACGCAATTCCAAGAGCGGCCGTCTTGCCTCCTCCCGAAAGGGACGGAACCGGCACGTCCTTGGCAATCTGTTGATGAAGGGCGACCCGCTGGGTCCATCTCAGCACCAAGTAGATTGCAGCGATGGACAACGCCGAAGGCAGCAAATATGCGGGCAGCCACTGCAACAGCCGCGGCATATGATTGCCGTAGATGACGAGATTGGCGGGGTTCGAGATCGGCAGGACGAACGAGGCCGCGTTGGCGATGAAGGCGCAGATCAACAAATAGGGCAGAGGCTCCTTGGCCTTGGCAGTATTTACGGCCGCGGCGACTGCCGGCGTCAGCACGACCGCTGTCGCGTCATTTGACAGAAAGATCGTTACTAGCGTGCCGACCCCATAGGTTAGCACGAATAATCGTCGCGCAGAGCCTTTGGCTTGGCGGGTTGCGACTGCTGCCAGCCAGTCAAAGAGACCTACCTCGCGCGCAATCTCGGCCAGGATCATCATGCCGAAGAGGAAAAGATAAACGTCGGTGCCTTTGGCGACGCCTGTCAGCGCATCCGGGATCGAGATCAGCCCCAGGACAATAAGCAGGACCGCGCCGGCCACCGCCCAGATCGCTTCAGGCAGATTGAAGGGCCGCAGAATGACGCCGGCTGTTGCGAGCGCTGCGATGGTCCAGGTCATCAACTGAGGCGACATATCGGGAAGCCCGAATGCAGGTGAAGTAATCATTCAAAGTAAAATCTGTTTGGTGGCGCGATCGGACGGCTCTTGATCTGCGAAAGCTGATCTGCGCGCATCATGTCATGCCGCTGCTCCGAGGGGATCGGCAGCCGGAGAACTTTGATCCGGTGTTTCCGCGCAAGCCGGCTTGAGGATCGATGCAAATCCGATCCAAAGAGCCACGGAGCCCAGGGCGAAGCTGCCCAGGATGACGAACATGGCGCTGTAACCGATCTCCTGCGCGATCCAGCCGCCGAGTGCCGGGCTCAGAGACGCGCCAAGACCTTGCATCGTCATGACCGCACCCTGGCCGACGTTGACCCGCCCGGTGCCGTTCAGGATTCGCGCCACCAAGGCAGGAACCGCAACACTCTGCAAACCCGCCCCGACACCGTCGAGGATTTGCACCGGATAGACGCCCCAGCGATTGATCACAAATGCAGCAATCAGGCCCCGGATCGGGAGGGCAACAAACGAGACAAGCAGAACAAGCCACAACCCTTCCTTCTCGGCCATCCGCATCGCGATCAGAGACACGACGATCATGACACCCTGAGCGACGACAATGGTAAGGGCTACAAAACCGGCGGGGTCGCTTTGTTTGTCGGCGACGACGGCCAACCCGTACAGCGGCAGCATCGCGGCATTGCCCAAGTGGAACAAGGCCAGCGCCGCGGCGAGGACTAGCAGCGGCTTGCACTCGATGAGTACGCGGTATCCGCTCGCCTGATCATCGGACTCGCCTTCTTTCATCCCGCGAGCCACCCGGTTGTCGATGGCATCGCCGGGAATCATCAATACCGAGATGATGGAAAGCACGGCAAAGACAGCGGCGAGCCAAAAAACCGCGGTCAAGCCAAACATCCAGCCCAGCAGTCCTGATAATCCCGCGCCTACCATGTTGCCGGCGTGATTGAAGGCCTGGTTATGTCCGACTTGCCTATTGAAGCCGGACTGACGCACGATGCCGAGCGTGATCCCGCTCACCGCCGGTCCGATCGCCGCTCCGGCAATCGCGGTCGCGATCTGGGAAACGGCAATCAACCAAAAATTCTGAGAGAGCAGGATGACGGCGGACGCGAGCACCGTACAGACGCCAGGGATGATGACGTAATTGCGCTTATGCGATGTTGCATCGATCAGCGCCCCGGCCGGCCCGGTCATCACCATGCCGGCGACGCCGCCGATGGACATCACCGATCCGATGAGACCGCTCTGCCAGCCGTGCGCCAGCAAGAACACGCCCAGGAAGGGTCCAATCCCCGCCTGCATGTCGGCCATGAAGAAATTCAACGACTGCAAGGGCCAAATTGCGCGGGACTTTCCATCTGAATTCGCCGGCACCTCAGGCACCTCATCAATTCGTCTGGAATGGTTTCGACGTGACTAATGTCAACGGAGGGCGTCCGGCCGCCTGCACCAATTCGCGCAAACTGAACTCGGGTTGCTGAGCGAAGTTCCGCGAACTATTGCAGGCGCCTCATTGGTCCGCGCCCTCGCGGTCGCAGTGCCGGCATCATCGGAGGATCATTGCGCAGCCGCGGGCGGCGGAGGCGGCGCGGCGCCGACCGTAGGCGGAGCGGGAGGCGGTGCCATTCCAGGTGGCGGCGGCGGAGCGCCATCCGGCCTCGGCGCTTGGGTCAACTGCATTGGGCCCGCGCCGATCGTCTGTGCATCGACCACGCGCCCGTAGGCGTTGGACAAGACCCATCCTTGGACGGTGACAACTTGGCCAGGCTGCAAACCGGACGAAGCCTGCCATCTGAGCGGCGGGGGGACCTTGATGGTGGTCCCATCGTCGAGCAGTGCGCCGTTCACATCCCCGGCTGGCCCGTGGAGGACCTGCTGGACCCGCCCTTGGACTGTAGCCTGTTGTGCACCCGGCGCCGGTTGGCCGGGAGGTGGTGGAGGAGGCATTGTGCCGGGAGGTGGCGGACCTTGGTCGACAACGCTCTGGCCGCGCTGGCCAGTCAACGAAGTCGCCACAATGAAGTTCGGTACGCTGCCGCGCCAGCCGAGCACCCGAACCGCTTCGCCTGGACGCACGACTGTCGCGAGCAGCGACGACAGATGCGGCGGGACGTGAACCTCGGTGCCGTCCGTCAAGATCATGCCTTCGAGATCGCCGACGGGCGTCATCTTGAACGCCTTCACGATTCCCTGAATATCGGCCTGCTGACCCCAGGCGGTGGGTGCGGTCACGCCAATCGCCGGCGGCGGCGGTGGCGTTTGGGCGAGCGCCGTCGTCGCAAGAAGGGCGAGGCAAACGCTCGGAACGATCAGCTGTCTCATATTCAATCTCCTTTCGAGTGCCCCTGCTCCACGTTCTTGGAATCCACTGTTCTTGCATCGGCTGGAGCATACGAAACGTAGCCCAATTCACCCTGAACGGATCCGTTCAGGCTGAGTTAAGCTAGGCCGCCTAGCTGTTGATCTGCTGCCGCCGATACGACGCGCGCGGGGGTTCCGAACACGGTGCCATCACCCCGGAGCATCTCGGTGGCGACCGTTCTGGAAACATGAATGAAAGTTCTTTTGATCGAAGATGACCGGTTGCTCGCGCGAGAAATTGCGAAGGCCCTTCGCGAGGAGAATTGCGCCGTCGACGTCGCTGCAAATGGTGAGGACGGACAGCATCTCGGCAACACCGAGGCTTACGACGTAGCCGTTCTTGATCTCGGGTTGCCGAAGGTCCCAGGCGCCCAGGTATTGCGTGCATGGCGCAAGAACGGAAGACAGCTTCCCGTCCTCATCCTCACTGCGCGTGACGGGTGGACTGAGAAGGTCGACGGCTTCAAGGCCGGCGCCGACGATTACCTGACCAAGCCCTTCCGCATCGAAGAGCTGGTCATGCGATTGCGCGCACTCGTTCGCAGGTCCGCCGGTCACGCGGCTTCAAGCATCGTGTGCGGGCCCCTGTCTTTTCAGGCCCAGACCGGCGTTTTTGAATTGAACGGCCTGCCGATCAAGCTGACGGCCTTGGAATGGCGAGTGCTCGAATGCCTGATCATGCGCAAAGACACGGTCGTTGATCGAACCGTACTGGTGGAAAAGGTCTACGAGGGCGACGCCGGCACGGATTCGAATTCGCTTGAGGTGATCGTCGCACGGCTGCGCCGCAAGGTCGGCAAGGAGATGATCCAGACCGAGCGCGGCCGCGGCTATCGGCTCGCCGGGAGTGGCCTCTGATGCTTCACGCTACATCGCTTAGCCGAAGGCTTCTGCTGGCGGCCAGCGTATTCATCGGCGCTGCGCTGATCATCGCAGGAGTGGTGCTTTTTTTCGTCCTGCACCGGTTTGTGCAGGGGCAAATCGACCAGCGGCTCGATACGCAAATCGCTTTCCTCTCCTCGATGCTAAGGTCTCAGAATGGCACACTGACGCTGGCGGGGAACGCCGACGGCCCGCCATTCGATGGCCATCCGCGCGGCTGGTATTGGGAGGCAATCGGACCCAACAACACGCTGCGCTCCCGGGCGCTTGGCAACAGAGACTTGGATATATCCAAAATCGCCATTCGCCCGCCACCGCCTCCACCACCACCGCCGCCGGCCGGTGAGGACAGACCACCTCCACCTGGGTCACGACCCGCACCCGGCGACGACATCGGGCCAGACCAACAATGGCTCCTTTTCCGAATACTGCGCACGACGGTATCCGGCATGCCGCTAACAATCGTCGCAACCGCGCCGCGTGCGGCGGTCTTGGGCCCGCTTCGGGAGGCGATGACCACTCTGGCGATTTCGCTTTTCGCGCTCGCGATTGCGCTCGTTCTCGCCATGATCTTCCAGGTTCGGCTGGGCCTGCAGCCGCTTGAGCGGCTACGCCGCTCCATCGCCGAAGTGCGCGCGGGACGCAGCGACCGAATAGCCGAAGTTCAGCCGCGCGAAGTGCAGCCGCTCGTTTCAGAGTTGAACAGTCTTCTGGAGCAAAATGCCCTAAATCTCGATCGGGCACGACGTCATGTGGCTAACCTAGCGCACGGTCTAAAAACACCGCTGGCAACCCTCGCAGTGGCGCTTCCGAAAGACGAGCGTGGCACCGAAATGCACGGACTTGTTGAACTTATGGAGCGGCATATCCGCCACCATCTCGGCCGTGCGCGCGCCGCAGCGCTAAACGGCCCTACGCGCGCGCGCACCGTGTTGGGACCGCATATCACTGATCTTGGCGCCGTGCTCGGCAAGGTCCACGACAAGCACGTCGACTTCAACGTCGACATTGCTGGCGACCTCGCTGTGGCTTGCGAGGAGCAGGATTTTGATGAAATGGCCGGCAATCTGCTCGACAATGCGTTCCAATGGACGCGCAAGAAAGTCGATGTCTACGCCGGCGTGAAGGACGCAAATAGCGTCGTTCTCAGCATTGAGGACGATGGACCGGGCCTTGACTTGGAACAGGTCCCGCAGGTCTTGCAACCGGGCCAGCGGCTCGACGAACATGCACCGGGATTTGGATTCGGATTATCGATTACCCGCGAGCTTGCCGAACTTTATGGCGGATCGCTGGAATTTCAGAAATCGCCTGCGGGCGGGGTGCGAGTCGTGGTGACGTTGCCGAAAGCACTGAACGGGGCGGAATAGGCGCCATGTCGGACGATCAAGACGGAGAACTTAGCAATTCGGCCACCGCTTCGGCCAACTGCTCGGCTCTATAAGGCTTCGGCAGGAAGCTACTACGATCTACAAAAAGCGCCTGCATTCCGTCAGTAAGGCCACGCCCACTGGTATAGAGGACCGGCACATCCTTCCGGGACTGCACTAGAACTTGGCCAACAGTTACGCCACCTTCCCGATGGTTATTCAGGTCAATGTCGGTAAAGAGCAGATCGAACTCTTGACCTGAATGAATAATGGCCTGCGCCTCCGCGACTGTGGCTGCGGATATGGTCTTGTACCCGAACTCTTGCAGGACCGACTCCGTCAGTGTCAAAACTTGGGGGTCGTCCTCGACGATCAGCACTACTGCCACCGCTCCCCTCCAGCGCCCGATTGCAGTAACTCTGGCACCGTCATCCGGTTCCGTCGAGAAAGGGTGCACCGTGCAATGTCGGCTCATGGCCTAAGCAGACTTGCCAATCGGGCTGGCAAATATCTGCTTTGGAGGGGGAAGAGCGGACACAGAAAGAGCCGCCTTTCGGCAACTTGTTTTATGAGTAGACGGCCTTAAAAAGGACCCCCCGTCTCTGCTACGCTCGGCGACGACATGGCCGACGATGACGACAAGCCCGCGCCGATCCCGTTCACTGTAGACGTGACAGTTGACCGAACGCGCGTGCAAGTCACGTTGCTACTTCGGCCGGGCACTGCGGTGACGGTCGCGGAAACAAAGACTACGACCGAGCCGGAGCCGCCGCGCGATGGAATGGATGACGTGCACGCCCGGCGCTAACGGGTCCCTTGACCACCAAATAACTAGAAGGCCAAATCGCACGACCGAGTGGAACGCCGGTTTTATTTCGAGAAGGCTCTCAACGTCGGGCAACGAGACAACCGCAAGGAAAGCTTCAATTTGCTTTTGATACTCGTACGCGTATTCGTGAATGCGATCATCGAAATTGAAAACCACATACACGGTGCGCGGCCTGGTCAAGTCTTTGTCGAAGGCCAAAAGTTGAGTTGCCGCTGTACGAATGGTTGAGGACAGCTTGTCCAAAAATGGCTGTTCCAGATGGCGCAACGTCGTCCTAGTTCATCCCGCTCACTCTTGATAATTCCTGTGGCAAAATCCGATGAGGAGATCGTCTTAAGAAAGGCGGCTACTTCAAAGTAGGTGAACCGGACAGCTTGCCGCGACCCCGCAGTATCTTCAGAGCCGGGAAAAATCATCGGTGGACCGAGAGACGCGCGCGCGAGGCGCGCCGCTTCGGAGCTCGACGAGGTATGGGGTACGGTCGGACGCGTGGGGCAATTCGCAAAACGTGATGGGGGGCTTCGCTCCCCTCGCTTTGCCAAAAAACGAAAAAGAGATTCCCCCAAAAAAAAAGGAGCCTGCATTGAAGATTCAAAAAACCGTTTCAGAAAAAAAATAACGGCATCTCTGCGGAGCGTCGTAAGCGTGCGTATAATTGCGCGGCGATGGTGGAAGATTTTGAACGAAACGGGTGGGTCAAGACCGACTAGACCACAACAGCGCGTCAGTTTGTGCAGCCGATAGCGCACGCGTCGGATCGGAACCGAGCAAATGCAAAATACGCTTTGACACCTTGCGCTGCGCTTGGCGAAGGGCTGGCCCGGCGGAGAGCACAAGGCGCGTGATGTAGGCTTGGCTGATATTCTGCGGAACGTGCCCGAGCATAAAATGCGCGAGTAGTTCATCAACGCCGCAGTCCGCAGCGACAGTGCGCCACGTATGTCTAAGGGCATGGCCCCGAGCCGGTAAATCCTCACGCTGACCGACTTGTCCGCAATGCGCGAACACGAACGCATCCCGATCCTTTGGCTTGCCGAGGTCCCTCGCCCGCTTGAGGACGCGGGCAATCGGTGCACTCATGACGATCTGGATTGTGTTGCTCGCCTTCGCGCCGGGTATCTCGACAACGCGAAGGGCTGGCTTCACGTCGCGCCAGCGGATGCGCGCGGCCTCGCCGGGCCGCATACCAGTAAGAAGGCAAAACAGATGGTACTCTTTGCGGGCCGGTGCCTTCGGCCCGACTTCGATGGCCTGCCAAGCCTTGAGCCACTTCGGGAAGTCGCGGAAGGCCATGGCCTTCTGCGCAGGCGTCTCGATGTTGTACTCGACAGCCGAGCACGGGTCGCGCTGCGGTAGGCTTACATCGCGCTTGGCGCTCCTCTTGTATGCCGCCCGCAACACCCGGGAACAGTGGTTCGCCGACACGGGGCCGTTGGCCTCCGTCACATCGCGGTGCCAGTCAGCGACTGCACCGGGGTGCATCGCCACATCGGCAAGGCTCCATTGGCCCCACCGTGGCGCTATAATCGACTTCACCAAATGCCGGACGTTATAGGCCCAACGCGCCGGTTTATGCTTGGCGGCGGCCTTACGCTCCAAATGGGCCACATATTCGGCGAGCGACGTTTCGACCTTGACCGCCTCGCGCTTGCCCGGGCCGACATCGCCGGCCGCGACTCTGCCGCGCTCGATCCGCGCGGCGTCGCGAGCATCCGCCGTACGCATGGCCGGAAAGAAGCCGAGCCGCTTGCTGGTGATCTTGCGGCGGCGATGACGGCGGTCATCCCAATAAAACAACCACGTCGCCCTGTGCCTTCCTAATCGAAGCTGTAGGCCATCGGTGGTCGGATCGGCGTAGACGATGACGCGCTCGCGCTCGAATTCGAGCACCGCCTCGATGAAGCTGTCGAGGGTGGCGTCCGTTCCAACCTTGTTGATGGGGAAGTCCGCCTTAAGCGGCTTGAGCTTGAAAGGCTCATCCGGAATCGGCGGCCCGAGCGGCTCGATTTCCGGAGCAACGCCGGGACCATCTTCGAGGAGAGGGTGAGGCCAGTGTTTGGTACGCACGAAACGACCTGCGATTTAGCTGCGCAATATCGTCTCTGTACGTCTTTTGTTTACGGGCTATTTTCAAGGGTAAGTGTTGGAAATGTTGGATTTCTTGGTAAACCGGGTTAGCTAAATTTGATTGGGAAGCTGATGTTCTACCACTGAACTACGCCCGCCAACGTCATCAGCATAGCGAAGCGCAACGACGCCCGGCAAGGGCGCAAACGGGATCGATAGGCGCGAGGGAGCGAGGCGCTTTTTAAGCCGCGACGACGGCGGCGAGGAACTTTTCCATTTCCGCCGAGAGGCGGCTGCCGTCCTGCGAGAGCGTCTGCGCCGAGGTGAGCACCTGCGCGGACGCCGCGGTGATTTCGGCGGCGCTGTCGTTGACTTCGGCGATGTTGGCAGTGACGTGGGCGGCGCTGCCGGCGGCGGCCTGGACGTTTTGCGCGATCTGCGCCGTGGTCGTCGCCTGCTGCTCTACGGCCGACGTGATTGCCGCCGCGATGTGCGAGATGCGCCCGATCGTCGCGCCGATTTCCTTGATGATGGCGACGGAATCCTGCGTAGCCGCCTGCACGCCGGCGATCTGCACGCCGATCTCTTCGGTCGCCTTCGCGGTCTGCGCCGCGAGCGCCTTGACCTCCTGCGCCACCACGGCGAAGCCCCGGCCGGCGTCGCCCGCCCGCGCCGCCTCGATGGTGGCATTGAGCGCCAGGAGGTTGGTCTGTTCGGCAATGGCGGTGATCAGATTGACGACGTCGCCGATGCGGCCGGCCGCCCGCGTCAACTCGGCGATCCGCGCGTCGGTTTTTTCCGCCTGCGCCACCGCTTCGAGCGCGATCCGCGTCGAGTCTTGGACCTGGGCGCTAATTTCGCCGAGCGAGGCGATCAGCCGCTCGGTGGCAAACGAGACCGACTGCACATTCTCCGAAGCGCGCGTGGAGGCCGACAGAACCTTGCCCGACAAATCCCGCGTCGCTCCCGCGGTCGCGCTCAAGCCCTCCGCGGCCGCTTCGAGCTCGGTCGATGAGGCGGAAACCGAGCGGACGACGCTGGCCACGGTGGTCTCGAAGGCGCTGGCGAGCGCGTGCATGTCGGCTTTGCGCTGCTCGGCCGTCCGCCGCGCCGTTTCCTTCTCCGCGGCCTCCAGTTGCTCGATGCGGATCAGCTTCTCCTTGAAGGTTTGCGCCGCACGCGCGTTGCCGCCGACCTCGTCGCGGCGGCCGATGTAGGGGACCTCGATTTCCTTGTTGCCGCGGGCGAGCTCCATCAGCACCTCGCCGATGCGCCGGATCGGCCGGCTGATGGCCACCCCGCCGAACAAAGCGACGCCGCCGAGGACGAGGATGACGAACAGGCCCATGCTGAGATTGAGGCGGCTGACATCCCTCATCTGCGCATCGGCTTGCGCCTTGCGTTGCTCGGCCGCTCCGATCAATGCGACGGTCATGGTCTCGATCAACGCATTTATGTCGTTGCCGAGGTCGCCGCTGCGTTTGATTTGCTCTACCGTGTCGCCGTAATCCTTCGCCGCGGCGGCGAGATCGCCGACGACGCCGACATAGCTTTTGACCAGCCCGGCGAGCTTCTCCAGCGGCCTCTTGTCGGTCGGATCGTCGATGATTTCGAGCGCGATCTCGATGTGTCCGGCCGCCGCCGTCTCGTCGGCGATCAATCTGTTGAGCGCTCGCTCGATCTCGCTTGGCGCGATGGCAAGGCGGATTTCGCGCGCCTCCAGTTGCATGCTGCGCAGATCGTCGGCGGCGCGCAGGGCTTCGATGGCGGCAAGCTGCCTGTTGTCGGCGGCGATCCGCTGCCGTCCGGCGGCGTAGTCGCCGTATTGTTGATGGGCCAGCATTGCGGCCACCAGGAGCACGCCGACGCCGGCCCAGATGGCAAGCTTGGTGCGAATGGAGAAGTCGTAGGCGGCCATCGGGCGGCTCTGTGGCAGTCGCGGCTTGATTGATGCGGCCGGTTGGTTAATTCGCGGTAAAATGATGCGGCCCGGCATGGTAAAATCGTTTGTCGCGCACGGAAAATGAGCCCAACCGGTGATTTCGCGGGGCGCGGGCGGAGCGACCGGCGCGGGGCTAAAGGCGCGTCGAGCGGATGGTCAGTCCCGGCCGAACTGCCGGCGCAGCTCGGTTTTCGCCTGTTCGAGCGTTCGGCGCCGTCCGGCGGACAAATTCCTGCCGGCGCGATTGATGTAGAACACCAGCATCGACAGCGCCGAGCGGTAGGGCTCCGCCTTGCGCCGCCGGCTCCGCTCCGCCGAACGCTTGAGCGAAGCGGCGATGCGTTTGGGGTCCTGCAAGCTGAAAACGCCGCTTTCGAGATCGAGGGCGTCGCTCTCTTTGGTCACGCGGCCGGACCAATAGCGCGTCGTCTTGCGCCGGGACGTCTTGGCGCGGCGCAATTTTTGCGCGGTCGCCTTGCGCCTGGCCGCTGTCGGGGCCATGGGGAAATTCCTTGCAACGCCGAACACGAATAAAAATAGGCAAACGCCGCTTTGGTTCCGTCGCTTGCTACGGCAGCATCAGAGGCGCGCCTAATCCGGGCTCGGCCGTCACCTCGCTTTTTCCAGACTGCTGGGAAGATCCGGCGCGTCGGAATCGTGCACCGCGACGCCGACCATCGGGTCGATCGATGCCTCCCACGGCCGCCGCTCGAGCGTGCGCAACGTGTCTTCGTAGCCGGCTTTCCAGCGCCGGTGAATGCCCGAGGTGGTGAAATCGATCTCGCGGAGCATGTCTTCATTTCCGGCCGACGCGGCGTTGATGCGCACGATGTGCATGAACGTGCCGCAGCCATAGCCGGCCATCTCTTTGACTTCCGGAGTGTTGCGCTGCTCCTCCGGCAGCATGCGCACCAGTTCGCGCACCATGTGCCGGAGCTGGTGGATATGCTCCTGACGCGGAATGTGACTGTCGGCGCGGCTGGCATACTGAATGTCGATCTGCCGGCTCATCACCTGCAGGACCGAATCCGGCTCCGGTCCGGCGATCGGGAATATCTGGACGGAGAACACGACCGAGTCTAGCCGCGGATTGTCGTCGAACACCACTTCGATCGGCGTATTGGAGTAGAGCCCGCCGTCCCAGTAAGGATCGCCGTCGATGCGGATCGCCGGGAATCCCGGCGGCAATGCGCCGGAGGCAAGGACGTGATCGAGCGTGATCGGTAGGTTGCGGCTGTCGAAATAGTGCATCTTGCCGGTCCGTACATTGACCGCGCCCACGGTCAGGCGCAGCTGCTTGGAATTGATGCGCTCGAAATCGACCACGCTGCTCACGGTCTTGCGGAAATCCTTGATCGTATAGAACGCCGCCTGCTCGATGCCGACCGATGCGTTGAGGCCGCCGAAAGTGATAGCGTGATTGGGCGCGTAATAGCCGGAGATGCCTTGAATGAGGGTCGCCATATAGGCGCTGGTGGCGGCGGCCTGTTCGCCGAACAAGGTTTCGTGCCACTGCGGTTTCCGCTCCAGCCGGTCCCAGAATTCCCGCAGGCGATCGAGTCGCGAACCGATTTCGTTGCCGGCGATGATGGCGCCGTTGATGGCGCCGATCGAGGTGCCGACGACCCAGTTCGGCTCTATGCCGGCTTCGTGCAGCGCCTGATAGACGCCGCCCTGATAGGCGCCGAGCGCGCCGCCGCCCTGAAACACCAGCACCACCTGGCCCGGCAGCTTGGGCGGCTCTTTCACCGCGCCCGCGGGTTTATGTTCGACGTAAATATCGTTCATGACCTTCTCTCCCACTCAAACGATTGGCCTTAATTGGGCGGCGCCCGGGAGATGCGCGGTGCGCATTCGACCTGCAGCGGACTGTTTTTTGTTCAGCGGTGTGATTGTCCAATTGACGGAACGCGTCTCTTTTTTTTGGGCATTATGCCGTTAACAGGCAGACCGGTAAACTTGAAATGACATAAGCGTAATGACTTGAGCTTGACTCAGCCTTGAATTTTCGGCGCCGCTGTCCGCGATCACGCCTTGAGCGCGCGTTCGAGCAAGGTGCCGACGAGGCTGCGGCGATACGCGCCGCTGGCGTGAATGTCGTCCGGCGGATCGATCGCGCTACGCGCGGCGGCCGCGGCCGCGGCGATCGTTGTCTCGTCGATCGCGTTGCCGTTGAGGGCGTTCTCGGCGGCGCGAAGGCGGAGCGGCCGGTCGGCGACGCCGATGACGCCGATATGGGTGTTGCGCGCCTTGCCGCCGTTGTCGCGGTCGTAGAATGCGGCCACGCCGGCGAGGGCGAAATCGCCCTGGCGGCGGGCGAACTCAACAAAGCCGAAGCGCCGCCCCGCGGGCCACGGCGGCAGCCGGATTTCGGTCATGACCTCGGCGGGCGTGAGCGCCGTCGTCAACGTGCCGAGGAAGAAGTCCGCGGCCGCGATGGTGCGGGCGCCGGCCTTGCCGACGGCGGTCATCTCGGCCTCGCAGGTGACGGCGATGCCCGGCATTTCCGCGGCGGGATCGGCATGCGCGATGCTGCCGCCGACGGTGCCGCGATTGCGGATCTGATAATGCGCCACATGGCTGACGGCCGCCACCAGGAGCGGATGTGCCGCGCGCAAGCGGGCATCGTCGAGGATGTCGCACCAGCGGACCATGGCGCCGAGCGTGACGCCTTCGTCCGCTATCTTGATCTGCCGCAGCTCGTTGAGTTTGCCGAGGTCGACGATCAAGGACGGCGCGGCAACGCGGAACGCCAGCATCGGCAAGAGGCTTTGGCCGCCGGCGAGCGGCTTCGCCTCGCCGCCATGCGCCGCTAAAAGCGCGACCGCTTCGGCGACGGTCGCCGGGCGGGCATAGTCCAAGGGCGGTAGCTTCATGGCCGCCAACGTCCCGGATTGCGGCAACAACAACGGCTACATGGCTTGGTAGCACCGCGCTCCGCGAGGGGTCAAACCCGGCGAAGATGCGCCTTCGTCTCGACTTTTCGCCGCGATCCCGGTAAGCGGGCCGCTCCGGTGCAAGGTGCTGATCGCGATCCATGCGAATTGTCCCGACATCATGCCGCGGCTGTTACCGCTTGCCGGCGCAAGCGCTCTTGGCCTGTCTTATCGGCGCGCTTGTTTGGTTTGCGGCCGGCGAGCGGGTGGCGGTCGCCGCCGGCGAGACGGCCACGCCGCCGCGCGCCGTCGCCGTGCCGGGTTTCTGGGACCCGCGGCGGCGGCCGGAACGGCCCGATCTGTCGCGCATCGGCACGATCCGCTTCCTCACCGATCTCGATTACCCGCCATTCGATTATCCCGGCGCCGACGGCAATCCGGCCGGATTCAACGTCGAGCTGGCGCGGCTGATTTGCGACGAGATCAAGGTGAGCTGCACCATCCAGGCGCGGCCGTTCGGCACGCTGATCGACGCGCTCAACGATAATCGCGGCGACGCCGTGATCGCTTCGATCGCGCCGACCGCCGAGACGCGCCGCCGCGCCGATTTCAGCGATCCCTATTACCGCACGCCCGCGCGCTTCGTGGCGCGGGTCGACAGCCCGATCGGCGACGTGCTGCCGGAACGGCTCGAAGGCATGAAGATCGCGGTGATCGCCGGCACCGCGCACGAAGCCTTTCTCAAGGCGATGTTCACCGAGGCCGAGTTGCGGCCCTATCCCAACGCGGAAGCTGCGCGCGAAGCGCTGCGCCGCAAGGACGTCGATCTTTTGTTCGGCGACGGCATCGCGCTCGCCTTCTGGCTCAACGGCAGCGATTCAGCGGGCTGCTGCGCCTTCCGCGGCGGACCGTTTCTGGAGAGCCGCTATTTCGGCGAAGGCGTCGGCATTGCGGTCAAGCGCGGCAACGATCTGTTACGGCT
This sequence comes from Xanthobacteraceae bacterium, assembly GCA_031291475.1. Classification (GTDB taxonomy): domain Bacteria; phylum Pseudomonadota; class Alphaproteobacteria; order Rhizobiales; family Xanthobacteraceae; genus BOG-931. The sequence goes on along the minus strand of JARLIY010000132.1, from coordinate 194,731 downwards.
GTCCCTGAACTGGGCCTTGTTCCAGCTATGGGAGAAGGGAAGCTTCACCGATTTGTGGCTGCGTTATTTCCCGATCAGCCCGTTTTGATTCCATGACGACCGATAGGGGTCTATGGATTTGAATGATGACGGCCGATTCCAATGAAAATCCGGCGCAATTGCGCGAGTTCGCGGAACAGTCGCACGCCTGGCCGTTCGAGGAGGCGCGCAAGATCGTCGCGCGACTAAAGCAGAAGCCGAAGGACGAGGTGATTTTCGAGACCGGCTACGGCCCCTCCGGCCTGCCGCATATCGGCACCTTCGGCGAGGTCTTGCGCACGACCATGGTGCGTCACGCCTTCCGCGTGCTCACCACGGACAAGATCAAGACGCGGCTGATCGCGTTCTCCGACGACATGGACGCTTTACGCAAAGTGCCCGACAACATCCCCAACAAGGAGATGGTTGGAAAGCATCTCGGCCAGCCGCTGACCGGGGTGCCCGATCCGTTCGGCACGCATGAAAGCTTCGCCGCGCACAACAACGCGCGGCTGCGCGCCTTTCTCGATCAATTCGGCTTCGACTACGAATTCATGTCGTCGACCGCCTGCTACACGTCCGGGCGTTTCGACGCGGCGCTGCTCAACGTGCTCGCGCATTTCGATAAGGTGATGGCGATCATGCTGCCGTCGCTCCGCGAAGAGCGCGCCGAAACTTATTCGCCGTTTTTGCCGATCTCGCCGCAAACCGGCGCGGTGCTGCAGGTGCCGGTTGTGGCGCATGATGCGCAAGCGGGAACCATCACCTACCAGGATCCCGATACGCAAAAGCCCGTCACCACGCCGGTCACCGGCGGGCGTTGCAAATTGCAATGGAAACCGGATTGGGCGATGCGCTGGGTGGCGCTCGGCGTCGATTACGAGATGGCCGGCAAGGACCTGATCGATTCGGTCAAGCTGTCGGGGCAGATTTGCCGGACGCTGGGCGGTGTGCCGCCGGAAGGGTTCAACTACGAGCTCTTCCTCGACGAGAACGGCCAGAAAATCTCCAAGTCGAAAGGCAACGGGCTCACCATCGAGGAGTGGCTGCGCTATGCCAGCCCGGAGAGTCTGGCGTTGTTCATGTATCGCGAGCCGAGGGCGGCGAAGCGGCTCTATTTCGACGTCATCCCGCGCCACGTCGACGAGTATCAACAATTCCTCGACGCCTATCAGCGGCAGAGCTGGAAGGAGCGGCTCGCCAATCCGGTCTGGCACATCCACGGCGGCGCGCCGCCGCAGATCGATCATCCGGTGACCTTCGGCATGCTCATTTCGCTGGTCACCGCCTCGAATGCGGAAAATGCCGATACGCTTTGGGGCTTCATCGGCTGTTACCGCGCGGGCGTGACCCGGCAGACGCATCCGCATCTCCAGGCGCTGGTCAATTACGCCATCCACTATTTCCGCGATTTCGTGCTGCCGGCGAAAAAATTCCGCGAGCCGAGCGCGATCGAGCGCGCGGCGCTGATCGATCTGCGCGATGCGCTGTCGCAGCTGCCCGCGGACGCCTCCGCGCAAGCGATCCAGGACGTGGTCTACGAGGTCGGCCGCCGCGAGCCGTTTTTGGACGAGAAGAAAAAAGCCAAGGACGGCAAGCCCGGCGTGTCGCTCGACTGGTTCAACATGCTCTATCAGGTGCTGCTCGGCCAGGAGAAAGGCCCGCGCTTCGGCTCTTTCGTCGCCGCCTACGGCATCCAGAACACCATCGACATGATCGACGGCGCGCTGGCGCGGAGCGCATGACGCAATCCTTATCCTCCCTGCACGGAGTGCGGGGGAGGGGGACCATGCGAAGCATGGTGGAGGGGGCGTGCGGCGCTGGGGGCAAGGGTTGCGATTCACGCCCCTTCCACCGCGCTAACGCGCGGTCCCCCTCCCCCGCTTCGCGGGGGAGGATAAGATCACTGACTCGCCCACAAAATGCGCGCGATCCAGAGCACGTCGGCGGCAGCGACGGTGCGGTCGGCATGCTCGGCATTGAGCGAGGACAGCTCGATCGATTTCGCGGTCCGGCGCTTGAGCTCTTTCGCCATCATCTCGCCGCTACTGGTCTTGACCACGACGCGGTCGCCGCGACGGATCGGCGCCGCCGGCGATACCAGGATCACATCGCCGTCGCGGTAGGCCGGCTCCATCGAGTGGCCGGAGACTTCGAGCGCGTAGGCGTGCGTGTCGCTGACCGCGGGAAAGGCAATCTCGTCCCAGCCTTCGCCGACCGGGAAGCCGCCGTCGTCGAAATAGCCGCCGGCGCCGGCCTCGGCGAAGCCGAGCAGCGGCACCGCCCGCGTCGCCGGCCCGCCGCCGGAGCCGATCAATGCGACGAAGATCTCGATCGTCGTGCCGGTCGCGGCGAGCGCCTTGGCGATCGACTCGGTCGAGGGCCAGCGGGCGCGGCCTTCGGCAGTGACGCGTTTGGATTTGTTGAAGGTGGTCGGGTCGAGGCCGGCGCGCTTGGCAAGCCCCGAAGCGGACAATCCGGCACGGGCCGCCAGACGATCGATCGCCGACCAGACCTGCGCGTGGGTAAGCATCCATGCCCCGCAAATAATTCGCGATGATAGGAATTATTGCCTGTAGGCTCAAGTCCGGCTAGGGTCGCCCGCCGTGACAATGATCTACAAAATCTGCCAGCGAACCGCGTGGCGTGCGGCCGAAACCGAGGGGTGGCTTCGCGGCGCACCAGCCGATGCGCGCGACGGCTTCATCCATTTCTCCACCGCCGCCCAGCTTGCCGAGACGGCGGCGAAGCATTTTGCCGGCGCCGCGGATCTGATTCTCGTCGCGGTCGATGCCGAGGCGCTCGACGGGGCGCTGAAGTGGGAAGTTTCGCGCAACGGCGAGCTTTTCCCTCATCTCTACGCGCCGTTGCCGCTTGCGGCGGTGCGCTGGGCGAAGCCGCTGCCCGACGAAGTCGACGGCCGGCGGGTCCTTCCGGAGCTGACATCGTGATCGGATCGTTCGAGCGTCTGGTGCGGCCGCTGCTGCGCGCGCTCGACCCGGAAGACGCCCATCGGCTCACGATCAGGATGCTCAAACTGGCGCCGCCGCTCGGACGCGTGCGCGACGAAGCGCGGCTTGCCGTCCGCGCCTTCGGGCTGAATTTTCCCAATCCGGTCGGAATGGCGGCGGGCTTCGACAAGAACGCGGACGTGCCCGACGCGCTGTTGCGGCTCGGCTTCGGCTTTGTCGAGGTCGGCACCATCACGCCGCTGCCGCAAGCGGGCAACCCGCGCCCGCGCGTATTCCGCCTCGATGCCGACGGCGCCGTGATCAACCGGCTCGGCTTTAATTCGCAAGGCGCCGACGCCGTGCTCAAGCGGCTGGCTGCACGGGCGAATGCAGGAGGAATCGTCGGCATCAATATCGGCGCCAACAAGGACGCGCCTGATCGCGCCGCCGATTATGTGCGGCTGATCGAACGCTTCGCCGCGGTAGCGAGCTACGTCACCGTCAACGTGTCTTCTCCCAACACCCCGGGCTTGCGCAACCTGCAGCAGGCCGGCGCGCTCGATGACCTGCTGGCCCGCGTGGTCGAGGCGCGCGAACGCGTGGCGCCGCTTGCCGGCCCGACGCCGGTGCTGCTCAAGATCGCGCCGGATGTTTCGCTCGGCGAGCTGGACGATATTGTCGGCATCGCCCGCGCGCGACGCATCGACGGCATGATCGTCGGCAATACCACGCTGTCGCGGCCGCCGAGTCTGCGCGCCGGCGCCGCCAGGGAAGCCGGCGGCCTGTCGGGACGCCCGCTGTTCCATTTGGCGACCCGCATGCTGGCAGAGACCTATGTGCGGGTCGAAGCGGCATTCCCGCTGATCGGCGCTGGCGGCATCGATTCCGGCTCTACCGCGCTGGCCAAGTTTCGCGCCGGCGCGAGCCTGGTTCAGCTTTATTCGGCTTTGGTGTTCCGTGGGCTCGGCCTCGTCGGCGAGATCAAGGCGGCGCTGGTCAAAGCGCTGGAACGCGAGCGCCTCGACAATCTGAGTGAAATTGTCGGCACCGCCGCCGCCGCGGTCACCGCGGAATCATGGCCCAAATAAATCATGGCCGCAGTAAGCGCGGCGACGGCGAAGCCAGCGGCTCGCCGCCGAAGGGCGACAATGCGGCCGCGCCCGGCGAGGGGGCGAGCACCGGCTGCAGCGCCGGCATCAGGCGGTGCCGCTCACGCCGCGCCGGGATCGCGCGATAGACCTGTTTGGTTGCCTCGACGATGTGCACGCCGGCGAACGGCGCCGAAATCGTCGAGCCGGCGCGCTCCCAGGCCACGGCCGAGCGCAGGAACCAGCCGCGCGCGATCGGCGGGACATACAGCGCTTCCCCCCAGCCGGTCGGCGTGAACCAGGTCTCGCGCAGGAGATGGGTGATCTGCGGGCGCGAATAGGGTCGGCCCTGGCCGAAGGGCGTCGTATCCATGCGCGCCCACAATCCGCGCCGGTTCGGCACGACCGCCAGGAGCCGCCCGCCGCCGGCCAGCACCCGCCACACTTCGCGCAGCAATCCGACCGGGTCGATGGAATTTTCCAGCGCGTGCACCAGGAGCACGCGATCGACGGCGGCATCGGTGAGCGGCAAGTCGTCCTCTTCGACCAAAGCGGCGAGCGCCGGCTTCGACGACGGCCAGCGCACCACCCCCTGCGGCGCCGGCATCAGGGCGAGACAGCGCTCGGCCTCTTCGCGGAACAGTCCGAGATAGGGCGTGGCATAGCCGATCCCAAGCACGCGCAAGGAGGTCGTATCGCTCCAGCGCGCGCGAATACCGCGGCCGATAAAGCGGCGGGCCACGACGCCAAGCCGCTGGGCATAGAAGTTGCGGAGATCGACGACATCCATGGCGGCAAAATAGCACGTCATTCCGGGGCGCGCCGATGGCGCGAACCCGGAATCCATAACCGCTGGCCTTGCGGTTAATAATGCGCAGTGCCTATTTTAACCCGCAGTGACTATGGATTCCGGGCTCGCGGGCGTGCCCGCGCCCCGGAATGACAGGAAAACCCATGCCGGCGCAAACCTATCTCTTCCCCTGTCTGAAAGACAATTTCGGCGTTTTACTGCACGACCCGCAAAGCGGGGCGACGGCCGCGATCGACGCGCCGGAAGCCGCCGCGGTGGAGGCGGCGCTGCAAAAGACCGGCTGGAAGCTTACCGACATTCTGGTCACCCACCATCACGCCGATCACACGCAAGGCATTGCGGAATTAAAAGAGCATCATCATTGCCGCGTGGTCGCACCGCGCAACGAGGCAAAGCGCATCGCGCATGTCGACGCGACAATCGGCGAGGGCGAGACCGCACGCGTCGGCGGGATCGAGGGAAAAGTAATCGACACGCCCGGTCATACTGCCGGCCACATCTCTTATTTTTTTCCGGCCGACAAGCTTGCCTTTGTCGGCGACACGCTGTTTTCCATCGGCTGCGGCCGCGTCATCGAAGGCAACCCGGAGATGATGTGGCAATCGCTGCTCAAGCTGCGCAACCTGCCCGACGACACGAAGTTTTATTGCGGCCACGAGTACACCGCGGCCAATATCCGCTTCGCCAAGACCATCGAGCCGGACAACAAGGCGCTCGCCGCGCGCGCCGACGAAGTCGCGCGTTTGCTGGCCGCCGGCAAGGCGACCATTCCGGCAACCATCGGCGCGGAGAAGGCCGACAATCCATTCTTGCGCGCCGACCTGCCCGAAGTCGCCAAAGCCGTCGGGCTCGCCGGCAGTCCGGCCTGGAAAGTGTTCGCGGAAATCCGCGAGCGCAAAAACAAATTTTGACGGCGCAAGAACTCACCGCTCGCGACGTGATCCGGTTGCTCGATCTCAAGCCGCATCCGGAGGGCGGCCATTTCCGCGAGACTTTTCGCGATGCGCGGCAAGTCGATGGCAGCCGCGCCGCATCGACTGCGATCTACTTCCTGCTGGCCCGCGGCGAGCGTTCGCACTGGCATCGGGTCGATGCCGCCGAAATCTGGCATTGGCACGCCGGCGCGCCGCTGGAACTCGAAATCGCGGACGAGGGGCGCCGCGAACGCATCGCGCTCGGCGGCAATCTTGCCGCCGGCGAACGGCCGCAAGCCATCGTGCCGGCTCATGCCTGGCAGGCGGCGCAAAGTCTCGGTGCGTGGACGCTTGTCGGTTGCACGGTGGCGCCGGGCTTCGAATTTGCCAAGTTCGAGCTGGCGCCGAAAGCCTGGACGCCAGCCGATTAGGGGGTTGCCGGAAGAGCTGACGTTCCCAACCGATTTACCATGAGGCGCGGCGGTCGGTTTTTCGCCATTTGCAGAAAGAGTGTTTTAAGCACCGCAGTTCAATGTCGGCGAACAGCGTATTCCGCGGGCGGCAGCAATCCAAAAGAAAATCAGCCGCAGTCTTTCGAGGCGTTTTGGGGATATTCAGGAATGGACCTTGCCCTGCCCGTGCACGGCGCAACTCACGGATCGCGCGTCAGCCCGGTTTCGCACCCGGCGCTTTTCCTGACGCTTGGGCTGGCGGCGGTGGGCGTTGTCGCTTCGGTTGCCACGAAATTCCACCTCGCGTCGCTCCCCAATATCGTCATGCTGGTCATCGGTGCCGTGGTGCTCGACGTTCTCACCCAGCTTGCGCCCAAAACCCGCGTCATCGAAACCATCCAGACCATTCTCTACGGCTTCCTGTATTTGGCGGTTACCATTGTGTGCGGCGTGCTCGCAGCTTACGCCATGCAACGCTTGGCGTTCCCACTTCAAGATCAGCTCATCGCCAGCGCCGACAAGATGCTCGGTTTCGAGTGGCTCGATTATGCCCATTGGGTCGACCGCCACCCCGCCGTCCAAACCGTATTTCGTCTGGCCTACAACAGCATCCTGCCCCAGACCGTTCTTCCGCTCGTGGTTTTGGCGGTGGCAAGCCGGATCAGCGAACTGCGCGCCTATCTGCTCGCCTTCGTGATCGCTTTCGCATTCACGATTGTCATATCCGCGCTGATGCCGGCGGCCGGTCCGATCGCCTTCGTCGACCGCGCCGCCTTCCACCTTTTGCAATTTACCGGCGCAACGCCGCTCGATCATCTCGTGCGGCTGCGGGAGGCCGGATCGCTGGTCATGGATGATGCTCCGGGCGGCATCGCCACCTTTCCCTCATTCCATGCGACCATCGCGGTCTTGACGCCGCTCACCTTGCGCGGTTTTCCCCGCATTTTTGCGGTCTTGCTCATTCTGGATGCGGCCATGCTCGGCGGCACCGTCACCGAGGGCGCGCACTATTTTTGCGACATCCTCGCGGGAGGCGGCATGGCGTTTTTCGCTCACGCCGTGGCAAAGCGCGTCATCGGGGCGAAAGACCGCTTCGTTGCGCATAGGTCTTCCATCCGGGAAGATGCCGCTCCCCAAGCGGGAACGACCTCGTTCGGCGGAAACCTTTCCGCGGCCGCGCCGAGTATGAAAGCCACGTAAAGCTACGTGATGTATTGCCCGCCATTGGCGGTGAGCGTCGAGCCGGTGATGAGGCCGGCGTCGTCGGAGGCAAGAAACACCACGCAACGTGCGATCTCCTCCGGCTCGCCGAGCCGGCCGATCGGAATGGTCGGCAGGATCGATTTCTCCAGCACGTCCTTCGGCACCGCCTGCACCATCTCGGTGTTGATATAGCCCGGCGCGATGGCGTTGACGGTAATGCCGCTCTTGGCGCTTTCCAGCGCCAGTGCCTTGGTGAAGCCGATTTCGCCGGCCTTGGCGGCGGAATAATTCGTCTGCCCCATTTGGCCCTTTTGGCCGTTGATCGAGGAGATGTTGATGATGCGGCCGAATTTGCGCGCACGCATGCCCTCGATCAGCGGCCGGCACATATTGAACAGCGAATTGAGGTTGGTGTTCATGACCTCCGCCCATTGCTCCGGCTTCATGCGATGGAGCACGGCGTCGCGGGTGATGCCGGCATTGTTGACCAGCACGTCGATCGGGCCGAGATCCGCCTCGATCTGTTTCACGGCCTGGGCGCAGGCGTCATAGGACGCCACGCTCCATTTGTAGACGGGGATGCCGGTCTCGGCCTTGAATTTCAGCGCCGCCTCGTCATTGCCGGCGTAACCGGCGGCGACGTTGTAGCCCGCCGCCTTGAGCGCCTTGGAGATAGCCGCGCCGATACCGCGCGTACCCCCCGTCACGACTGCGACGCGTGGCATGGTGTCCCTCCCAGAGTCTTTTCACTTCTTTCGACAGGACGACAGACGATGGAGGACAGAGGACGGACAAGAAGTCCTTTCTATCCGTCTTCTGTCGTGTGTCCTCTATCTTTCCACGCACATGGCGATGCCCATGCCGCCGCCGATACAGAGCGTGGCCAGCCCCTTTTTTGCGTTGCGCTTCTGCATCTCGTAAAGCAGCGTCACCAGCACGCGCGCGCCCGATGCGCCGATCGGATGACCGATGGCGATCGCGCCGCCGTTGACGTTGACCTTGCTAGTGTCCCAGCCGAGGTCCTTGTTGACGGCGCAAGCCTGCGCGGCGAACGCTTCATTAGCTTCCACCAGATCGAGGTCGCCGACGCTCCAGCCGGCCTTCTTCAGGGCGGCGCGCGAAGCCGGAATCGGTCCGGTGCCCATGATCTTCGGGTCGACGCCGGCCTGGGCCCACGACACGATGCGCGCGAGCGGCGTCTTGCCGAGCTTGGCCGCTTCGCTTGCCTTCATCAGCACCATGGCGGCGGCGCCGTCATTGATGCCTGAGGCGCTGGCGGCGGTCACGGTGCCCTCCTTGTCGAATGCTGGCCGCAACTTGGAGATCGCCTCGAGCGTGGTGCCGTGTTTGGGATATTCATCGGTGTCGACGATGATGTCGCCCTTGCGGCTCTTGATCGTCACCGGCGTGATTTCATCCTTGAACTTTCCGGCCTTCTGCGCCGCTTCGGCCTTGTTTTGCGAGGCGACGGCAAACTCGTCCTGCTGCGCCCGCGTGATCTGCCACTGCCGCGCCACATTCTCCGCCGTGTTGCCCATGTGATAGCCGTTGAAGGCGTCCCACAGGCCGTCCTTGATCATGGTGTCGACCATCTGGAAATCGCCCATCTTCACGCCGCTGCGCAGATGCGCGCAATGCGGCGCCATGCTCATGGATTCCTGGCCGCCGACTACCGCGATCTCGGTATCGCCGTTGACGATGCCCTGATAGCCGAGCGCGACCGCGCGCAGGCCCGAACCGCAGAGCATGTTGACGCTGTAGGCCGGCACTTCGACCGGAATGCCGGCATTGATCGAGGCTTGCCGGGCCGGGCCCTGGCCCTGGCCGGCCTGCAAAATCTGCCCGAGGATCACTTCGGACACGCGCGCGGGCTCGACGCCGGCGCGATCGATTGCCGCCTTGATCGCAACCTTGCCCAGATCATGGGCAGGCACGGTCGCGAATGCCCCGTTGAATGCGCCGACTGGCGTGCGTACGGCGCCGACGATGACAATGTCGTCCTTCATGGGAGCTCCTTTCGGGATGTGGCGTAATCATGCGGCGGGAACGCCGCGGCCCTATTATATATGTCATAAGGACACGACCGGCAGCCGACAAGACGGAAGGTCGCCGCATCGCTGCCATGCCGGGGGTGTAGCCCAAGGTCTGCGGCCCCGGGCTGCCTGCCACAAAACGGTAGCCGCGCCCCGGGAAACCGCCTATTTTGATAGACATAACCGCGCGGTGGCCGTCTCATGTCTGAAACCATGACCAAGACCGAAGCCAAGACCCAAGAACCGGTCACCATCAAAAAGTACGCGAACCGGCGGCTCTACAACACCGGCACCAGCACTTACGTCACGCTCGAAGACCTCGCCAAGATGGTGAAAAGCGGTGAGGATTTTGTCGTCTATGACGCCAAGACCGGTGAAGAAATTACTCGTTCGGTCCTGACCCAGATCATCTTTGAGCAGGAGAACAAAGAAGGCCAAAACCTGCTGCCGATCGCTTTTCTGCGTCAGCTGATCCGTTTCTACGGCGACAGCATGCAGATGCTGGTCCCGCGCTATCTCGAAGTCTCCATCGAGTCGCTAACGCGCGAGCAGGAGAAGTTCCGCCATCAGATGGCGCAGGCCTTCGGCGTCGGCGCGTTCCCCTCGCTCGAAGATCAGGTGCGGCGGAACATGGAAATGTTCGAGCGCGCCTTCACGATGTTCGCGCCATTCGCCCGGCGCGAGACTCAAGGCGGCGGCGAGGCCGGCGCTGAAGCAAGCCCGGCGCCGACCAAGGGCGGCGACATCGACGATCTCAAGCGTCAGCTCGACGAGATGCAAAGAAAGGTCGACAAGCTGACCGGCGGCAGTTGATTGATCCGGTCGCGCTGAACGGGGACGGCAAGCGGAGATGTTCCTTGATCACCGTTCCTGAATTGGCAGCGGAGGGTCTTAGCGCGTATCTCGCCGAACATTTGGGCCGCAGGTTCGGGTCGGTCGACGCGCAGCTGACCGAACTCATTCCGGCGGTGGCGCGGATTTCGCTGGAGTGCATCGGCAACAGCGACGCGCTGTATCACAACGTCGAGCACACGATGCTTGTGACTCAGGTCGGCTACGACATCATGAAAGGCCGCGCGCTACTCACGCCGACCTATCCCATCGACTTCGCGCACGTCCTCGTCGCCTGCCTGTTGCATGACATCGGCTACGTGCGGGGGATCCTGCAGGGCGATGGCCCCGACGGCTATATCATCGACGCGAAAGGCGGGAAAACCAGGCTTCCACGCGGCTCCTCCGACGCGGCACTGACCCCGTTCCACGTCGACCGGTCGAAGCTTTACGTGATGGATCGAATAGGAAACTCCAAAATTCTCGATGCCGCCAGGATTGCCGACGCGATCGAATATACGCGTTTTCCGTCGCCGGGCGGAGCGGACGGCGAGGACAACGAGGAGGGGTCGCTGGTGCGCGCCGCCGATCTGATCGGACAACTCGGCGATCCGCATTACCTGCGCAAGGCCAACGCGCTCTACCTCGAGTTCGAAGAAGTCGGTATGAACCGGCAGATGGGCTACGCGTCGCCCGCCGACCTTACCGACAAATACCCGCAGTTTTACTGGAACAGCGTTTCCGCGCACATCCAGACGGCGATCCGCTATCTCAACGTGACTTCGAGCGGACGGCAGTGGATTGCGAATCTTTACGGCAATGTCTTTCGCGCCGAACGCGATCTCCGCCTGTCGGGTCCGCAGCGATAGGATTTCCCGCCGCTCCGCTATGCTCCACGCAATGACGTTCGCGCCGCGCCTTGGCGCCAGGGCCGCTCGATTGTGGCGAGGCCGACAAGAGCGCCCTGCAAATAGTCGCACCCCCATTCCTGCAGCATCCCGGCGGCGCGCTCGTCCTGGACCCATTCGGCGACGGTCAAAAGCTTGAGCCGTTTGCCGAGATCGATGAGCGTGCGCACGAAGGCGCGGTCGTCTTCTGAGCGCAGCATGTTCTGCACGAAGGCGCCGTCGATTTTCACAATATCCACGCCGAGCTTGCGCAGATTGCGGAACGACGTGTAGCCGGCGCCGAAATCGTCGATGGCGATGCGGCAGCCCAGATCCTTCACGCGGGCGACGAAGCCGCGGGTTTCGTCGACGTCGTGGATTGCCGCGCTCTCGGTGATTTCGACGATGAGGCGCTGCGCCACCCGGGAATGCGCTCGCAGCAGCGTACCCAATCCGGCCCACCAGTCCGGATCGGTCGTCGAGGCTGGCGAGACATTCACGCTCGCCTGCAACGACGGGGCGGCGACCAGCTCTTCGACCACCAGCTCGAGGACGCGATGGTCGAGCAGCCGCACCAGCCCGAGCCGTTCGGCGACCGGTACCACGTCGTTCGCCCCGAGCAGACTGCCGTCGTTGCGGCGCACGCGCATCAAGCATTCGTAGAAGGCCGGCCGCCGATCGGCGATCGACGCCACGGCCTCATAGGCGAGCAGGATGCGCCGCTCATTGAGCGCGGCGACGATCTCGTCGGTGGCGCGCACATTCTCCCGGCGCTGCGCTTCGCGTTCGATATTGGGCCGGTAAGCGAGAAACGAGCCGTGGCGCTTGCCTTTGGCGGTATCGAGCGTCTCCTGCGCGCGGGCGAATACTTCGGTCGCCGAGCGGGCATGACGCGGAGCCGTGACGCCGCCGATGGTCACGGTCGCCGCGACCGGGCCGGCGCTGGTCGATACCATCTCGTCGCGCACGCCGACCAGCAGGCGTTCGGCGGCGATCGCCATATCGTCCGGCGTGCAGTCGCGCAACACGATGCCGAACTTGTTGCCGGAATAGCGCCCGAGCGTGTCCTTGCTCCGCATCAAGGCGTGAATGCGCTTGCCGACCGCGCCGATCACCTGATCGGCGATGTCGAAGCCGTAGGACTCATTGATGCGGGCCAAATCGTCGATGGCGACGAGCAGAAATCCGCATGAGGAGCGGAAGCGCACCGCCTCATCGAGAGTTTTGTCGAGAATTTCGGTGAGGTGATGGCGGTTGAACTCGCCGCTCAGCCCGTCATAGCAAGCGAGGTAAGTGAGCCGGCACTCGCGCTCGTGGCGTTCGTTGATGACGCGCACCGTGCCATGCGCGCGCACCGGTTTTCCGTCGGGACCGGCAAACCAGCGGCCGCTGTCCTCGATCCAAAGGTTCGTCTCCGCGGCGGCATCGGGGCGGATGCCATACTCGATGCGATAGCCGACGCCGGCGCCTTCGTCGCGCTGCTCGGACCGCATGACCGCGTCGAAGCGCGCTTGCATATTGTCGGCTTCGAGCAATTGCGCATAGGCGCGGCCGCTCGAGATCGCGCTGATGTCGCGGACGGAAAGAACGTCGCGGACATTTGCGCTCCAAACCAGGAGGTCGCTGTCGATATCCCAGCGGTAAAGCGCTTCGCCGACCGAGGCGAGAATTTCGCCGGCGTTCAGCCGCGCTGCGGGCTTCGGCGTTGCGACGGTACCGCTTCCCGCGCCATCCCGGCCGCCCCGCGCGATGGCGTTTGAATCTTGCGAAGCGTTATTGCTCACCGTCGCCTCTTTGTCGTTGCTGTCCGCATGGGGTGCGGAAGCAGACGGCGTGTTTCGCGGCAAAGTACGGGAATAGCTTAAAGAATTCGGAAATCTCGACGGCAAATTGAGGCCATGAAAGACGCGGCGCCGCCGGCGACTTTTTGCGCAAGTTCGATGACCGGCAAGCCGCCGGCGTCCCATTTCGGTACAGCGAACTTGAAAACCGCGCTGCGTCAGGCGGCCTTCTCGGTTTCGATCTCAACCCCGCGCTGCGCGCTGCGGATGCTGACGATGAAGCCGACCAGCACGTCGACCAGGCCGATCATCGTCAGAAGGAAGAACGTCGACGTTCCGGCCCGCCGCACCAGCAGAAATTCCACCAGCATGGCGATGAACAGCGCCATCGCCAGGATGTGATCGACGATCGATCGCGTGCCGAACCGCGTCGATTTCATCATCTCGACCGCGAGCAGCAAAATGGCGAAAGCGAGCAGCAGGTCTTCCCAGGTCAGCACCCAGTCTTCGCCGGACATCATGTGGATTGTCGCCAGCGGCGTGGTCCAACCCACGCCGGGGGTGAGAAACGCAATCATGTTGTAGATGGCGAAGGGAATGAGCAGCAGCGGGAAGCCGAGCACGAACATGACGCGGTCTCTCAGGCCATCATCGCGCCCGCGATCGCAATGACGGGGCTTATGCCTCGGTCTTTTTGCTCAGCACCTGACGGCCGCGATACATGCCGGTCCTGAGGTCGATATGGTGCGGGCGGCGCAATTCGCCGGAATCCTTGTCCTCGACATAGGTCGGGCGTTTGAGCGCGTCGGCCGACCGGCGCATGCCGCGCCGCGACGGTGATGTTTTTCTCTTCGGTACGGCCATGATCTCGCTCTCCTGATGCAACGCGCTGTGCCGGGAATGGCGGGCTTATAAAGGAACACGCTTCCCCTTGCTAGGGGGCGCGGGCGGTGCGGATGCAGTCATCGAGCGCCGGATGGCGGCCGCGCGGTACTCATAAAGGCCGGCGAGGCGGCGCACCAAGGGGCTCGCCGCCCGCGCCGAACGGCGCAACGGATTGGGCAATATGGCGGCGAGTTCCGCTGATTCCCGCGCCGTCAGGTCGCGCGCCGATTTGCCGAATGAGTAGCGTGCGGCGGCCTCGGCGCCGAACTGGCCGTCCGGCCCCCACTCGGCGATGTTGAGATAGATTTCCATGACCCGGCGCTTGGGCAGCACCAAGTTGATCCATATCGCCAGCGTAAACTCGAGGGCCTTGCGCACGAAGCTCCGACCGGACCAGAGGAATAGATTTTTGGCGGTCTGCTGCGTGATGGTCGAACCGCCGCGGGCCTCCTCGATATCCTCGTCAGCCTGCTGCAGGGCTTCGCGCAGCGCGCCGAGATCGACCCCGCGATTGTGACAGAAGCTGCCGTCTTCGGCGACGATCACCGTGAGCGGCAGCGCCGGCGGGATGCGGGTTGAGCGGAACGAAAATGCGGTCGACGCGCTCTCCCTTCGCCCGGCGCCACAGCATCGGCGTCGAAACCGGGTCGACGAAGCGATAGAGCGGGGCGACCAAATAAGGCAGCAGGAGCGGGACAAGAATGACGATGACCAGGGCCAGTCCGAAACGTCGCAACACCAGGCGCATGCGACAGGCTTAGTTGCGCGCATAGCCGATGAGTGGCCGTTTCTTGCGCCCGAGCAGGATGAGCACCATCGCCACGATCGCCAATATCGCCCAGGCCGGCGCTTGGTCAAAAAACGCCTGGATGTAGGGGTCCCACGCCCACAAGGCTTTTTGCTTCAGCCAGACCTCCACGCGATTGAGGCTGGTCTGGTCGATATCGGCCCAAATCTCGGCGACCCGCACATAGACGAGGTGCTGATTGGCGATCGACTTGGTCCCGTCATAGACCAGGAGCACGAATGCGGTCGCCAGCAAGCAAAGGCCGATAAGACGCAACAGAAACCTGATCATGCGGGTGCCGCAAGGCTACGGGAGGGGTTGCGCGCAGGCATTACTCTTCCCCGCTCGTTTATTCAATGTGTCGAACTTGGCATCGAGCCTGGCATCTTGCCTGCGGCGTTTTTCGTAAACCATCAATCACTTGAGCAAAGGCCATCGCTTCCGCTAACGTCTGTTCGCCCTTCCCTTCGAGCGCTGCGCGTTCGTCAGCAAGGAATTGAAATGGCTCGGAAAACCGGCGAACGCACGCGCCGCCCGACTTTCACCGATCAGGAAGCCCTGCTGTTTCACAGCCAGGGCCGCCCGGGAAAGCTCGAAGTCGTGGCCACCAAGCCGATGGCCACGCAGCGCGATTTGTCGCTCGCTTATTCGCCCGGCGTCGCCGTGCCGGTCCTGGCCATCGCCGAGGACGAGAGCCGCGCATACGATTACACCACCAAGGGCAATTTCGTCGCCATCATCACCAACGGCACCGCCATTCTCGGCCTCGGCAATCGCGGCGCGCTGGCGGCCAAGCCGGTGATGGAGGGCAAGGCCGTCCTGTTCAAGCGGTTCGCCGATATCGACTCGATCGACCTCGAAGTCTCCTCCGAGGATCCCGACGAAATCATCAACTGCGTGAAGCTCCTGGGCAAGAGCTGGGGCGGCATCAATCTGGAGGACATCAAGGCGCCTGAATGCTTCATCATCGAGCAAAGGCTGCGCGAGCTCCTCGATATTCCGGTTTTCCATGACGATCAGCACGGCACCGCCATCATCGCCGCCGCCGGATTGATCAACGCGCTCGAACTCACCGGCCGCGAGATCAAGACCACCAAGCTCGTCTGCAACGGCGCCGGCGCCGCCGGCATCGCCTGCCTCGAACTTTTGCGCGCCATCGGCTTCCGTCCGGAGAACCTGACGCTCTGCGATACCAAGGGCGTGATCTACGAGGGCCGCACCGCGGGCATGAACCAGTGGAAGTCGGGGTTCGCCATCAAGACCAAGGCGCGCACGCTCGCTGAAGCTTTGGTCGGCGCCG
Source organism: Xanthobacteraceae bacterium (assembly GCA_031291475.1). GTDB lineage: Bacteria > Pseudomonadota > Alphaproteobacteria > Rhizobiales > Xanthobacteraceae > BOG-931. The sequence goes on along the minus strand of JARLIY010000132.1, from coordinate 178,790 downwards.
ACGTGTTCTTCGGCGTCTCGGTGAAAGGTGCGATGACGCAGGACATGGTGAAGTCGATGGCGGAGAAGCCGATCATCTTCGCCATGGCCAATCCGGATCCCGAGATCACCGTGGAAGACGTCGCCGCGGTGCGCGACGATGCGATCATGGCCACCGGCCGTTCCGACTACCCCAACCAGATCAACAACGTGCTCGGCTTTCCCTACATTTTCCGCGGCGCGCTCGACGTGCGCGCCCGCGCGATCAATATGGAGATGAAGATCTCGGCCGCGCATGCGCTCGCCGCGCTCGCCCGCGAGGACGTGCCCGATGAAGTCGCTGCGGCCTACGGCGCGCGGCCGAAATACGGTCCCGATTACATCATTCCGGTGCCGTTCGATCCGCGCTTGATCTCGTCGATTCCGCCGGCGGTGGCCCAGGCGGCCATGGATTCGAAAGTGGCGCGGCGGCCGATCGTCGACATGGACGCCTACAAGCAGCAATTGCGCACGCGGCTCGATCCGATCGCCGGCGTGCTGCAGCAGGTGTTCGCGCATGTGCGCCGGCAGCCGCAGCGCGTCGTCTTTGCCGAAGGCGAGGAGGAGCAGGTCATCCGCGCCGCGGCCTCCTTCGTGCAGCAGGGTCTCGGCTCGGCGCTCTTGGTTGGCCGCGAGCCGCGCGTGCGCGAGACGGCGAAGGCGCTCGGGATCGAGTTCGGCAGCGGCATCGAGATCATCAACGCGGCCATGTCGTCGCGCAACGCCGCCTATGCCGCCTATCTCTACGAGCGATTGCAGCGCCAGGGATTCCTGCAGCGCGACTGCCAGCGGCTGGTCAACCAGGACCGCAATCATTTCGCCGCCTGCATGGTGGCGCTCGGCGACGCCGACGCCATGGTCACCGGCGTCACGCGCAATTTCTCGGTGGCGCTCGAGGATGTGCGGCGCTGCATCGATCCCAAGCCTGGTCACCGCGTGATGGGGGTCTCGTTGGTGCTGGCGCGCGGGCGCACGGTGCTGGTGGCCGATACTGCGGTCACCGAAATGCCGGGCGCCAACGACATCGCCGAGATCGCGGTCGAGGCGGCGCGTGTCGCCCGTTCGCTCGGCTACGAGCCGCGGCTGGCGCTGCTCGCGTTTTCGACCTTTGGCCATCCCGCCGGCGAGCGCTCCGATCGCGTGCGCGAGGCGGTGCGGCTCCTCGACAAACAGCGCGTCGATTTCGAGTATGACGGCGACATGGCGGCCGATGTGGCGCTGAACATGGAGTTGCGCGAGGCCTATCCGTTCTGCCGCCTCTCCGGTCCCGCCAATGTCCTGATCATGCCGGCGTTCCATTCGGCCTCGATCTCGACCAAGATGCTGATGGAGCTCGGCGGCGCGACTGTCATCGGCCCCATCCTGGTGGGCCTCGACCGCTCGGTGCAGATCGTGCCGCTGTCGGGCAACGACGCCCAACTGGTCAATATGGCGGCGCTTGCCAGCTATAACGTCAGCGGCTAACGGCCGATTTCAGGCGGTAAAATCGCGACCGCCGATTCACGAGCCCGAAACCAGTCTCGACTAGCTTGCGTGGCAGCATCGCAGCCACGCTGAGTGAAATACCCATGCTTCAGCCCGTTTTGCCCGATCTGCCGCTCGCGCTCGACATCCGCGGCCTGGTCAAAAGCTTCGACCGCCCCGCCGTCGACTACCTGGACCTGGCGGTGAGGGAAGGGGAGTTTTATGCGCTGCTCGGCCCCAATGGCGCCGGCAAGACGACGACGTTGCGCATGATTGCCGGCCTGATGCGGCCGGACGCCGGCTCCATCCGGGTCGTCGGCATCGACGCGCTGGCCGATCCGGTTGCGGCGAAGCGGGTGACCGCCTGGATTTCCGACGAGCCGATGATCTACGACAAGCTGACGCCGGAAGAGTATCTCGAATTCGTCGCCGGGCTGTGGGGCGTCGAGCCGGCGCTCGCCGAGGCCCGCGCGCATAAGCTTTTGTCCTGGCTCGGGCTCGGGCCGCATGCGCGCGAGCGCTGCGAGACTTTCTCCAAGGGCATGCGGCAGAAGGTGGCGCTGGCCGGCGCTTTGGTGCACGAGCCGCGCCTGATCATTCTCGACGAACCGCTCACCGGGCTCGACGCCGGCTCCGCGCGGCAGGTCAAAAGCGTGCTACGCGAGCGGGCGCAGGCCGGCGCCACGGTCATCATGACCACGCACATCCTCGAAGTTGCCGAACGCATGGCCGACCGCATCGGCGTCATCACCCACGGCAAGCTGATTGCCGAAGGCACGCTCGAAGAGCTGCGCCGCCAGGCGGGAAACGCCGGCAACGCCGCCGGCGATGCAAGCGGTGCCACGCTCGAAGACACCTTCCTCGCGCTCGTCGCCGAGCCCGCGGAAGCCGCGTGAAAATTTCTGAAAATATCCTCCCCCGTTTACGGGGGAGGTGGCGAGCGCAGCGAGCCGGATGGCGCGCCCCCTCCACCACGCTGCGCGTGGTCCCCCTCCCCCGCGCGCGGGGGAGGAAAGGAGTCGCACAATGATCCAGCCCGGCACCTCCGTCTGGTTTGCCCGGCACGAATCCCAGCTCGCCTGGCGCGACTGGATCGGCATGATGACCGGCGGGCGGCGCGAGCGCCGCCGCCGGGTCGCGATCGACATTCTCGCCTTCGTGATTTTCATGCACGTGGTCGCCTATTACGTGGTCGGCCGCTTCGCCGATGCCGTGCTCGACAAGCAAGTTCTGGTGGGGATCACGACGACCTTGTTGCTGTCATTGCTGCTGATGGTTTCGCAGGCCATGGAGGCGATGACACGCGCCTTTTATTCGCGCGCCGATCTCGATCTCATCCTCGCTTCGCCGGTCGCGGCGGAGGAAATCTTCGCCGTGCGCATCTCCACCGTCGCGCTCTCGGTGGCGACGATGTCACTGCCGCTCGCCGCGCCCTTCATCGACATGCTGGCGCTGCGCGGCGGCGCCCGCTGGCTCGGCGCGTATGGCGTGATGATCGCCATGGGGGCCGCGGCGACGGCGCTGGCGGTGGCGATGACCGTCGCGCTGTTTCGCTTGGTCGGCGCCAAGCGCACGCGCCTCGTGGCGCAAATCGTCGCCGCCGTGATCGGCGCGGCTTTCGTCATCGGCCTGCAAGTCGCGGCGATCCTGTCCTACGGCACGGTGTCGCGAACCGACGTGCTGCAATCGGACTTTGTGCTGGCGCTGGCGCCCGATGCCGGCAGCGTATTGTGGTGGCCGGCCCGCGCCGTTCTCGGCGACGTCGTCGCGCTCGCCGGCGTGCTGGCATTCGCTTTCCTTCTCCTTGCCCTCGCCATCGCCGTCGTCGCGCCGCGCTTCGGCGAATATGCCGTCACCGCCGGGAGCGCCGGCAACGCTCCCGCGAGCCGGACGCGCCCCCAGCCAATCCCTCCCCCGCAAGCGGGAGAGGGTAGGGAGGGGGTCTTTCGCGCCACGTCGCCGCGCCGGGCGCTCCGCCGCAAGGAATGGATGCTGCTCTCCCGCGACCCCTGGCTCGTTTCGCAGACACTCATGCAGATGCTTTATCTGGTGCCGCCGGCGGTTCTCCTTTGGCGCAGCTTCGAGGCCGGCGGCGGCGCGCTCAACCTCCTCGTCCCGGTGCTGGTAATGGCGGCGGGCCAGCTTGCCGGCGGTCTCGCCTGGCTGACGATCTCCGGCGAAGATGCGCCGGACCTCGTCGCCACGGCGCCGGTGCCCGCCGGTTTTGTCCTGCGCGCCAAGATCGAGGCGGTGCTCGGCATCATCGTCGTGGTGTTCGCGCCGCTTATCGCTGCGCTCGCTTTCGCCTCGCTTCGGCATGCGCTGATCGCCGCGTGCGGCATCGTGATCGCCGCCGTCTCGGCGACCGCCATCCAGCTCTGGTTCCGCACGCAAGCCAAAAGGAGCCAGTTCCGCCGGCGTCAAGTCTCCTCGCGGGTCGCAACTTTCGCCGAGGCCTTTTCCTCGATCGGCTGGGCCGCCGCGGCCGCCATCGCCGTCGTCAGTTTGTGGCTCGCCATCGTACCGGCACTGCTGACGCTTTTTGTTGTCGCCGGCGCTCGCGCGCTCAGCCCGCGCAAATCAGCGTAGCGCGACCAGCAGGACGAGAATTTCGCTCACTTGCTCGATCGCGCCGAGCACGTCGCCGGTCTGCCCGCCGATTTGCCGCTCGCTCAGTCCCGCCATCAGCACGGCCGCGATCGCGAGCACGATCAATGCCGCGATGGTCAGCACCAGCCCCAGACTGATGAGGAGAACGACGACGGCAATGACCACGCTGGCGGCGACGCGCGCCGCGGACGGTGTGCCGGCGGCAAAGGACAATCCATCGTTGCGCGCGGGGGCGAGGAAAAACATGAGCGCCGGCATGGTGGCGCGCGCGGCCGCGTGCGCCGCGATTAAGGCGGCGGCCACGTGTCCCGGATCGGCGAGGCTCGCGAGCGCGCCGGCCCGCAGCAGGAGCGACAGGATGAGCGCGCACACGCCGTAGGTGCCGATGCGGGCGTCGCGCATGATGTCGAGCTTGCGCTCGCGCGTTTCGCCGCCGCCGAAACCGTCGGCGGTATCGGCAAGCCCGTCCTCATGCAGGCCACCGGTCACCGCCAAGGTCGCGGCGACCGCCAGCGCCGCCGCCGGCCAGGGCGGCAGTCCGAGCCGGTGCGCCAGCGCATAGACCAATGCGCCGACGACCCCGACGATGACGCCGACCAGCGGGAAAGCCCAGACCGCTTGCGCCAGCGTGCCGGCTTCGCTTGCCGGCGCGCCGCGCACGAACGGAATCCGCGTCAAGAAAGCAATGCCGGTCCACAGCTCGCCGCCGCGCGCCGCGAGCCAGGGTATCCAGTCTTCCCGCGTGCCGGGGATCATCATCTGTTCCTCGTCTTCCGTATCACCTCTCCCCACCGGGTCACCGGGGAGAGGGTAAGATGGTCGGAGCGCGGCAAGTTTGCTAGAACTTCACTGACCCCGCCAGAAAGAAAACCACCGAAAGAAAGAGCGATGCCGAACTTTACCTCTTTCGCCGACCTGCGCGCCGCCTGTCTCGATTTGCCGAGCGGGCATCCCGCCGCCGGCGCCGCCACGGCGCAGCGCGAGGACACGCTGACCAAGCCGCCGAAGAGCCTGGGCCGGCTGGAGGATCTGGTGGCCTTCCTGGCGCACTGGCAGGGTCACGCGCCGCCGCGTCTCGACCGGGTGGATATTCTGGTCTTTGCCGGCAATCACGGAGTGACCAAACAGGGGGTGTCGGCCTATCCGCCGGAAGTCACCGCGCAGATGGTAGCGAACTTCGCCCATGGCGGCGCCGCGATCAACCAGCTGGCGCGCACGGCCGGCGCGGACCTGCGCGTCATCCCGCTGGCGCTGGAAGCGCCGACCGCCGATTTCACCGAAAGCGCCGCGCTCTCCGAGCGGGAGTTTCTCACCGCGGTGGCGGCGGGATACGACGCCGTGTCATCGGAGTGCGATCTCGTCTGCCTCGGCGAGATGGGCATCGGCAACACCACAGCGGCGGCGGCGATCGCGGCGGCGCTGTTCGGCGGTCGCGGCGCGCGCTGGGCCGGCCGCGGCACCGGCGTCGACGACGAAGGTTTGCAGCGCAAGCGCGCGGCGATCGACCGTGCGCTCGATCGACACGCGGCCTTGCTCAACGATCCGCTGAAAGTCGCCGCGGCCTTCGGCGGCCGCGAGCTTGCCGCCATTCTCGGCGCCGCTTTGGCGGCGCGGCGGCAGAATATCCCCGTGCTGCTCGACGGCTTCGTCTGCACCGCCGCCGTTGCGCCGCTCTATAAGCTCCGCACCGATACGCTGTCGCACGCGCTTGCGGGTCACATGTCGGCGGAAGCCGGGCACCGCGTGCTGCTGGAGGAGCTTTCGCTCAAGCCGCTTCTCGATCTCAATATGCGGCTCGGCGAAGCCTCCGGCGCCGCGGTAGCGCTTCTGCTCCTGCGCGCGGCTCTCGCCTGCCACACCGGCATGGCGACGTTTGCGGAAGCCGGCGTGTCCGACAAGCCCGCGGACGAGGGGACGGAGAAGGCGGCGGGGTAAAATTTTTATCCGCGCCCGTGCGGTGACGTGAAATCGAGCTTCGGCCCCTTGGGTACGACGCCGCTCGGATTCACCATGAACAGGCTGCCGTAATAGTGCAGCTTGTACTCGTCGACGTCGCAGGTCGCGGCGACACCCGGCATCTGATAGAGCGCGCGCGTATAGTCCCACAGCGCCGGATATTCGTAAACGTGGCGCAAGTTGCATTTAAACAGCGAATAATAGACCGCATCGAAACGCATCAGCGTCGGAAACAGCCGCCAGTCGGCCTCGGTGATAGTGTCGCCCGTGAGATAGCGGCTCTTGGCGAGCCGCGCCTCGAGCCAGTCGAGCGTCGCGAACAGTTCGGTTACGGTCCGATCGTAGATAGCCTGTCCGGTGGCGAGGCCGCAGCGATAGACGCCGTTGTTCAGCGTCTCATAGACGCGCGCATTGACCGCGTCGATCTCGGCGCGAAGCGCGGCGGGATAATAGTCCGCGCGTTCGTCGGTGAAGGCGCCGAACGCGCTGTTGAACATGCGGATGATGTCCGCGGATTCGTTGCTGACGATAGTGCCGGTCTTCTTGTCCCACAGCACCGGCACGCTGGCGCGCCCGGTGTAGTGCGGATCGGTCCTGGTGTAGAGTTCGTGCACGAAGCGCGCCGCGGTGATCGGGTCGGGGGCGGTGAATTTCCAGCCGCCTTCGAGCAGCAGCGGCTCGACCAGGCTCGTCGATACGATGCCTTCGAGTTTCTTGAGCGCGCGGACGATCATGGTGCGGTGACACCAGGGACAAGGGCGCGCGACGTAGAGATGATAGCGCCCGGCGTCGGCGGGGAATGGCGAGCTGCCATCGGCGGTGACGAAGGCGCGGAACACGGTCGCCGGCCGCACGAAAGCGCCGCCCTTGCGGTAGGTCTCTTCCTCGTCAATCCATTTGCCGTCGATCAATATGCCCAAGTGTCGAGCTCTTTTGTTCGACGAGGGAATCACATAAACGCCTGGATGCCGGTCTGCGCGCGGCCGAGGATCAGCGCGTGGATGTCGTGGGTGCCCTCGTAAGTGTTGACGGTTTCGAGGTTGCACATCACGCGCATCACGTGGAATTCGTCGGCGATGCCGTTGCCGCCATGCATGTCGCGGGCAAGTCGCGCCACGTCGAGCGCCTTGCCGCAATTGTTGCGCTTCAATAGCGAAATCGCGGGCGGCGACGCCTTGCCCTGCTCGATCAGCCGCGACAGCCGCAAGGCCGCGTGCAGGCCGAGCGTGATCTCGGTCTGCATGTCGGCGAGCTTCTTCTGCACGAGCTGGTTGGCGGCGAGCGGTCGGCCGAACTGCTTCCGGTTGAGCACGTAATCGCGGGTGCGATGCCAGCAGAATTCGGCGGCGCCGAGCGCGCCCCAGGCGATGCCGGCACGCGCCACGTTGAGGCAGCCGAACGGCCCGGTCAGACCGGAGACGTTGGGCAGCAAATTCTCCTCGGGCACGACGGCGCCGTCGAGCACGATCTCGCCGGTGATCGAGACGCGCAGCGACAGCTTGCCCTCGATCTTCGGCGTGGAAAATCCCTTGGTGCCGCGTTCGACGATGAAGCCGCGGATTTTGCCGTCGAGCTTCGCCCAGACCACGGCGAAGTCGGCGACGGGCGCGTTGGTAATCCACATTTTCGTGCCGGTGAGGCGATAGCCGCCGGCGACTTTCTCGGCCCGCGTTGCCATCGAACCGGGATCGGAGCCGTGATCGGGCTCGGTGAGGCCGAAGCAGCCGACGAATTCGCCGGTGGCGAGCTTGGGCAGATATTTGCGCCGCTGCGCCTCCGAGCCATAGGCGTAGATCGGATGCATCACCAGCGACGACTGCACCGACATCGCCGAGCGATAGCCGGAATCGACGCGCTCGATCTCGCGCGCGATCAGGCCGTAGGCGACATAGCCGAGGCCGGCGCCGCCGTATTCCTCCGGGATGGTCGAGCCGAGGAGGCCGAGCGCGCCCATTTCGCGCACCACGGCGGGATCGTATTTTTCCTCGCGAAAGGCGGTAAGCACGCGGGGAAACAGCTTCTCCTGCGCGTAATCGCGCGCGGTGTCGCGCACCATGCGCTCTTCCTCGGTCAGCTCGCTTTCCAGGTCGAGCGGATCGTCCCATTTGAACGCGGCGTCCTTGATCGGGACGGGCTTCGCGTCGCGTTTTTCCGCAAGCTGCGCCATCGGGTTTACTCCGCTTTTTCGAGGCTCGGATGTAACTTAAAGCATCTCGCGCCCATCGGAAACACGTGTCCGGGACAACGCAAGTTGCTGCATAGCGGGCCTTCCGCTATCTAAGGCGCGCAATGCGCGATTGAAATTGCGCCCGTAGCTCAGCTGGATAGAGCGCTGCCCTCCGAAGGCAGAGGTCAGGGGTTCGAATCCCTTCGGGCGCGCCAGTCTTTGCCGGTCAGATGCAGCAAAGATAAAACGCAGCGCGGCAAGCCGCGCTGCGTCCGGGATACGGCCCTACTTTTTCTTCTCGGCGGGACGGCCGTAGGTGCCGACGAAGCTTGCTTTCGCCAGCGTGTGGAAATGCAGCTCGTAGCCGACCAGCGCGGCCGATGCCTGGTCGTTCTGGGCGAAGCCCAGCTTGTCTTCATCGACCGCGAACACCGTGAAGTGATAGTGATGCGGTTTGTCGCCTTGCGGCGGGCAAGGACCGCCGTAACCGGGAGCGCCGAAATCGGTGCGAGTCTGGATGGCGCCCGCGGGCAGCAGATTGGCCTTCGGGTCGCCGGCGTTCTTCGGCAGCGAGGTGGTAGATGCCGGAAGGTTGATCACCACCCAATGCCACCAGCCGCTGCCGGTCGGCGCGTCCGGGTCATAGACCGTAATGACGAAGCTCTTGGTGCCCTTTGGCGCCCCGCTCCAGCTTAGCGACGGAGAAATGTTCGTGCCGGTACAAGTGAACGAATTGAACACCTGCTCATTGGGAATGGTCTCGCCGTTGCTGACATCGGCGCTACTCAATTTCATTTTTTCCGCGTAAGCCCCAGATGCGCTCAGCGCGCCGAAAGCCATAGCAACCGCCCCTAATGCGATTTTGTGCATCGTTTCCTCCCGTGGTTTGGGCGGCCAAAGCTAGCATGGCGATATGCACTTGTCTTGGGGGCACCTGCCCAACGCGGCCATTGACGAATTTTGCCCGGCCTTGCCGCGTTCTTCACGCGCGCGCGTTCGGGATGGCGGGTAGACGATTTGCCTCACCCTGCGTGCCTCGGCCAATTGCGACTCCGACCAGAAAAGCGAATGGACCGCAAATCAGTCAGCGCGGCCCAGCATTACGCCGCCGTCGACAATAATCTGGGCGCCGGTCACAAAGGTCGACGCCGACGAGGCGAGAAACAAGGCCGCCCCTTGGATCTCGTCGGTCGAGGCGACACGGTGCAGCGGGACTGATTGCCCGAAAGCTTTGGCAACTTCGGGATTGCGCATATGCCCGCCGGCGATATTGGTGATGAAGGGTCCGGGGGCTATGGCGTTGACCAAGATATTGAACTTCGCCAACTCAATGGCGGCTTGACGGACGAGATGCGCTACGCCGGCTTTAGCAGGCATATACGGCATGCCGACGATGGCTTCACTCCGCATCGCCGCCACCGACGTCGTTACGATGATGCGGCCGCCCTGCCGGTTCTTTTTCATATGCGGCACCGCGGCTCTGATCGAGGTGAAGACGGAGGTGAAATTGGTGGCGATCACCTTGTCCCACCGCTCGTCGGAAACATTCTCGAAGGCGCCTTCAATGGTCCGCTCCCCCGCCATCGACAGGAAACCGGGCGCCGAATCGATTCCGACATTGGCGAACAGAACGTCGAGGCGGCCGAACGCGCGCGCGGCTTCGTCGACGGCGGCGCGCAATGCCGGCCGGTCGGTCACGTCGACCATGGCGCCGCGCACATCCCCGCCCTTGGCTTTAAGTTTGCTGACCGCCTGATCGAGGCCGGCACGGTCGATGTCGAGCATCGCGACGTGGGCTCCGTTGTCGGCCATGGCCTCGGCGTAGGCGTATCCGATGCCGCTCGCGGCGCCGGTGACGATCGTCGCCAGGCCGTGGACGTCGAAGAGCTCCGCGATCTTCATTTCACAGCTCCTGGGCCATCTCGGAACCGGCGAGTTTTTTCCCGGTCGCCAGGTAGGCGCCGTGCAGAATTTCCGGATTGTTGCGCAGCTCTTCGCAGCTGCCGGAAAAGACCAGTTCGCCTCGTTCCAGCACCAAAGCGGTTTTCGCCAGCGCCAATGCCAGCGTGGTGAATTGCTCGATCAGCAAGATGCCGATGCCGCGTTGCGCAATGACCTGAATCGTCTCGGCGAGCCGGCTGACGATCGACGGCGCCAGCCCGAACGACAGTTCGTCGATCAGGAGATAGCGCGGCCGCGCGATCATTCCCTGGGCGATCACGACCATCTGCTTCTGGCCGCCGGACAGATTCTGCGCCGCGGTCGAGAGCCGATTGCGCAGTTCCGGAAAGATTTCGAGCGCCGCCTCGATCTCGCGCTCGGCGTCTCGCCGCGCGTGCATCATGGCGGCGGCGGCGAGGTTATCGCGCACCGAGAGTCCGGTAAGAACCGGATGGCCCTCGAGCACCAGAGCCACACCGTGCCGCCGCACCGCATCCGGCGGTTGCCCCAAAAGTTGCACGCCTTCGCAGGAAACGCTGCCGCGCAACGCGGGCAATACGCCGGCGATGGTGAGAACAAGAGTCGATTTTCCGGCGCCGTTGGCGCCGAGCAGCGCGGTAATTTCTCCGCGCGGGACGTTGATCGAAACGTCGCGCAGCACCGGACGGCCGCCGCGCGCAACGGAAAGATTGTGTACCGCCAGTTCGGATTCCGCCATCGGCCTCACTCGCGTCCGAGATAAGCGCGACGCACGACCGGGTCGTTGAGCACCGCGCGCGTCGGTCCCATTGCCAGGCGCTTGCCGAAATCCAGCACCAGCGTCTCTATGCAGACCGAGGCGATCAGATCGGCGTCGTGATCGATCAGCACAAGTTGGGTATTGAACTTCGAAGGTATCTCGACCAGCAGACGGCGCAGCCGCTCGGTTTCGCTCTCGTTGAGCCCGGCTCCCGGCTCGTCCATGAGAATGACTGTGGGCCGGCCGATCAATGTCTTGGCGATCTCGACCATCCGGCGTTCGAACAGATTGAGCTGCCGGCCGAGCGTGTTGCGCCGGTCGCTGAGGCCGACAAAATCAAGCGCGAGTCCAACTTCGCGTCGCGCCACGGCGCGGTCCCGCGAGACGTGATCCGCGATTGCCTGGACGTTTTCCATCGCCGTCAATTCATCGACGACGAGCTCCTGCTGGAAGGTGCGGCGCAGGCCGAGGCTGACGCGGCGACGCGGCGAAAGTCCCAGGAGCAGGGCGTTATTGAGGAGGATGGCGCCCTTCGTCGGGCGAACGAAACCGGAGAGCACGTTGAGCAAAGTCGTTTTGCCGGCGCCATTGGGGCCGATGAGCCCGCAAATCGGTGCAACGAACTGTGCATCGAGATCATCGAGCGGCTTAATGCCGCCGAACTGCACCGTCAGCGTGTCGATCTTGATCATGACGCGCGCTGCGCCTGGTATTTTTTGTAGAGACGTTCGGCGAGGATGGTGAGTTGACCGCCGATGCCGAGGGGATCCCGCAAGGCGAACAACAACGCCGCGCCGAAGATCATGAACCCGGCATTGGTGTTGACGTTGAGATCGATCAGCAGCGCCGGGATGAAGCGGGTCAAAATGCCCCCCAGGAACGCGCCGAGCCAGACTTCATACCCGCCCAACAACGTGCCGATGAAAATTACGATCGAATTGGTCGTCGGGAAGGCGGAAGCATCGAGCTGGCCGAACAGGCCGGCCAATAGCGCTCCGGCAACCCCCGCGAGAAATCCAGAGAGCGCAAATGCCCATGCTTTGTAGAACACGATCCTGACGCCGGCCGCGACCGCCATCTGCTCATTCTTGCGGATCAGAGCCCAGGCGCGTCCCGGCTTGGTGCGGCGGTGCGCCTCGACCAAAAAAATGCACAGAATCGTCGCGCCGGCGACGAACAGAAAATAACCGGTGTCGCTCGACGCAAAGACCGGCCGCGCCATGTTGATGCGGTCGTTGCCGCTGGCGCCGACCTGGCCGAGAAAACCGGGGCCGCCCACCGGAAAGCTGATGACCGTGACCAGGCTCTGAAAGGCTCCCGCAAGCATCAGCGTGACGAGTGCGAGATAAAGCCCACGCATGCGCAGCGCCGGTAGTCCCCAGATCATGCCAATCACGGATGCGCCGACGCCGCCGACAAGAATCGTCACGAAGAAAGGTGGATGGACGTAGTGGTAGAAGCGCAGACTGACCCAACCGCCGACACCGACCAGCGCCCATTGGCAAAGCGACACCAGGCCAAGCTGCCCGTAAAGCAGCGCGCAACCGAGCACGGCTAACACCATGCAATAGGCCTGGGTGAAATTAGACAGCCAATAGCCGCCGGAGGTCAGCGCTATCAACCCTGAAACGGCGCTCACCACCACGACGATCGCGAGGGCCCGCATCCGGGGCGTGATTTCGGATCCGGCGGCCACCACCAGCGGGATCGGTGCGATCTTGCTGATTTCGGTCATTCGCGCGCCCCAACGCCCTGACCAACGCCGACAATCATCAGGAAGATCAAGGCAGCGACATACGGTCCGGCGCTGCGCAGGTTGGCGATCTCGGGGGAGGTGGCGATGAGCAACGCTTCAATCATCCCGGCGACCATTCCGCCGATGAAGGCGCCCGGCAGCGACGACAAGCGCGCCATAATCGCGGCGGCGATCGCCGGAATGACCAGAAAGGTCAACGTGCCGGCATCGAGCCGGTTGATATTGGCCAAGAGGATGCCGGCGATGCCGGCAAACATGCCGTTGACGAGCCAGGCAAGTGAGTCGATCTGAACGACACGCACGCCGATGGCGGCACTGATGTGGCGATCGCTCGCGAGCGCACGCATGCCGAGCCCGATGCGCGTGCGGCTCAAAAACAGGCCTATGCCGCCGGCCATCGCCAACGACAAGCCGAGAGCGATCAGGCGCGTGTACGACAGCCTGACGCCGAACAGCACGACAAAATTCAGATCGGTCGGCAGGACGAGACGCCGGGCGACGCCAATGCCCCAGTACAGGGCCATGCCGCCAAAAAGGAACAAGGCAAGTCCGAGCGTTGCAACGGCGCGCACCACGCGGTCGCGGTGGGCCAGCCGAGGGGCGAAAACGCGACCGTAGCCATAGGCTAAGCCGGTGGATACCGCGACGCCCACGATCCAGCCGAGCGGCGCCGGTACGCCGTCTTGCGCCAATTGCCACGCCAGAAACGCCGCTACGCCGCCAAACGCGCCGAAGGCGAAATTCAACGTGCCGCTTGCGCGGTAGAGAATCACCAAACCGACGCTGGCCAGCGCATAGACGGCGCCAAGACCGATCCCGGAGGCAATGAAAGGAAGCAGATACATGGCGAACGCAAACACCCTCATCCCGACCATCCCGCCGCCGGACGCTCGAGCGTCTCCCCGCGGGCGATCCTATAACCGCTATTGTGCGGCGTCAGTATTTCCGTTCGCCGGGCCGGGCCGCGCGATCTCGGATTGCCGATCCGTCATTGCAACTGAACTTCCAGGGATCGGGCAAATCGCGGCACCGGCATCCCGCCGATCGAACGGTTCTTTTCTGCGGGACGCATCGAGGATTTCCATGTCGGACCCGACACGGAAATCCTCGTTTACCAGGCGATCACTTGGCCTCCGCCCGTTATTTGGCCGTGTCGGAAATCTTGATTCCAAGCTTTTGTTCCAGGGCCTCGATGTTGGCGAGACCCGGATCGGCATCGGTGACGCAACCTTCCAGGGTTTTCCATTTGCCGTCATGGATCGTCACCGTGCGGGTCACATGGTTGGCGTTGTGCTCGGTCGCTTCCGGACCGCCCCAGTACCAGGGCATGCACAGAATGTCTGTCTCGTAAGGCTTCATGTTTTGAATGGCGGCCGTCACGGTGTTGCGGTTGATGTCGTCCGGGTTCTTGATCGACAGCATGGCGTTGACCGCGATCCGACCGGCGATGTAGCCGGCCTGAGAGAAGCTGTCCCGCAGTACCTTGCCGCCGTAAGCATCCATCACCGCGATCCAGTTCTGATTATCCTTGCCTTTGCTGTCGAGCGGCGCCAGTTCGGCGTTCACCCACAGGCGATCATTCCAATATTTAGCGTCGATCGCGCCGGGCAAACGGACCGTGTAATACGATGTCGGCGTCGTCCACTTCATCTTGGCGGCGCCGTCCTGTTGTTCCGCGGCGTCAAGGATACGCGCGCCGGTATCGTCGGTGCCGTAAATCATAATGGCATCGGCGCCGGTCGCCAGGAATTGCAACACCAGCGAACTGTAATCGGGCGAAACCGGGTCGGAATAGATACTCGTCACCTTGACGCCGTATTTCTTGCCCCATTCCTCAAGTCCACGGCAGCTGTAATCGGAGCCGGGGAATTTCGGTATCGAACAGACGAGGCTCTTGGCTCCAAGCACGCGGCGAGCGTAATCGGCGCCGCCGATGCCGCTTTGCCGCGGGCCGGCATTGATTTCCGCAATGTTCTTCGACTGAAAACATTGCGACGGAATGCCGAGCCCGATCTCGAGCACGTTTTCCTTGGCGTAGTAGCTGGCGTTGGGGATGCACTCGATGAAACTGGTGCTGCCGATCATGACATAGACGCCTTCGTCGCCCACCAGCTTTTTCGCGGCCTGCGCTGCGACGTCGAGTTGGCTTTGATCGTCTTCGGCGTGGTAGGTGATCGGCCGGCCGTGAATGCCGCCATTGTCATTGACGCAATCGAAATAGGCTTTTGCGGCGTCGCCGGCTTCCTTGAAGCTGCCGATGCCGCTCATTGACGTTACGCCGCCGATTGGAATCGGCTTACCGGTCGCTTTCTTTCCGGTATTCTCGCCGCAGTCAGGCGCCGCTTGCGCCTGCGAAACAAAACCTGCGAGCATGACGATCGCAAAAATCGCCAGCCAGCGAATCGCTGATTGCATGACTTCCTCCCCTTGATCGATCGCGGTGCCGAGACGGCCGCGACCTGTGCGTTTTGACGAGGTCTATCGCCCCATTGCAGGATTACGTTACCACGCCTGCGCCCCGAGCGCGGTCTTTATCGCAACAATATTGACGCGGCGCGAAGCCACGTCGCCTTTTTCGCGGTCACGAATTTCTTGGGCAGCGTCCCAACGTGACGGCGGCTATGGCGCGGCACAATCTTTCGAGCTTCTTCTTCACGTCGCCGGCGTTCTTCGGGAGCGGCGTTGTCGACACCGGAATGTCAACTGCCCCCAATGCCATTTTTTGCATCGTTTCCTCCGGTAATTTGGACGGCAAAAGCCGACGCAAGAATGTTCGCTAAGCGAACCCCCGTCAGAACTCTGCGTGCCACACTTGCGCGTGATGCTGAAGCGAAGCAAGATGACGACAAAGCCGGCGCGATCGGAAATTATGTCGGCGAAAAGGTTGAGGAGAGGCCCCTATGAGCGGCACGGTTCGTTTCGATTTCATGCACTTCATGCCGTATGTGCACCTGCCGGAAAACCACAAAGACTTTCACTCCACCTGGGTCGACTTTCCCAACAAATTTTACGATCCGCAAAAGGGGCACGCGCTTTATCAGCGCTACCTTGCCGAGCTTTTGCTCGCGGAAACGGTCGGCTTCGACGGCATCGTCGTCAACGAGCATCACAACACCGCCTACAGCATGATGGCGGCGCCGAACCTGATCGCCGCCGCGATCATCCCGCAAACCAAAACCGCGAAGATTTGTGTCTGGGGCACCCCGCCCAATCTCGAATATCCGAACCGCCTGGCGGAAGAATACGCCATGCTCGACGTCATGTCGCAAGGGCGGCTGGAAGTCGCGTTCCCGCTCGGCACCGGCATGGAATATTGGGCAAATCCGATCAACCCGGCGACCGCGCGGGCGCGCTACCGCGAGTCGATCGACATCATTCTGCAAGCCTGGACGCAGGATGGACCGACCACCTATTACGGCGATTTCTACACCTACCGCTATCTCAATCCCTGGCCGCGGCCTTATCAGAAGCCGCATCCGCCCTGCTACATCGTCGGCACCGGCAGCCCGGAGACCGTCGAGCTCGCGGCCAAGCTTGGCTTCGGCTATTCCGCGGTGTTCGTGTCGAAGACGCGGGCGCTCGAACTCAATCAGCAACTGCGTAAAAGCTCGGCCGAGCACGGACATCCCGTGCGGCCGGAGCAGCTACCTTTGCAGGTCATCACCTACGTGGCGGAGACCAAGGAAAAGGCCGAAGCGGAAGCCGTCGAGCACGTCCGCTTTTTCTTCGAAGATGCGCTGCGCACCACGCCGAATTTCCTCGCCCCGCCCGGCTATCTCTCGGTCGCCGAACTGAAGAAACGCGCGGCGCTCGCCGACAAGCTGCACGGCGGCTTCAGCTTCGACAACGTCAATGAATCGTTCTTCCTCGCCATCGGCACCGCCGATCAGGTGGTCGAGCAGCTGGAAGAATGGGCTGCCAAAATGGACACCAACCATTTCAACATTCTCGGCGCGATCGGCAACATGCCGCACTGGAAAGTGGTGAAGAACCTGACCTTGATCGGGCAGGACGTCATCCCGCGCATCCGCGCCAACGCCGCGGTCGAACGCCGCGTTGCCGCCGAATAGCCAAGGAGGCCGCCGATGCCCGCCCAAGCCTTTCCGCCGCAATTCAAGCGCGAGACTCATACCGTCAACGGTTTGAAGACCACCGTGCTGGTCGCCGGCCGCGGCGACCCGCTGGTCTTCTTCCACGGCGCCGGACTTTGGCATGGCATCAATTTCGCCCTGCCGTGGACGGAGAAATTCCGCGTCATCATCCCGATCCATCCCGGGTTTGACGATGCCGATGACGATCCGGCGATGAACCATGTCCATGATTACGTCATGCATTATCTCGACCTGTTCGATGCGCTCGGCCTCGATAAAGTTCGCCTGGTCGGCTTCTCGCTCGGCGGCTGGTTGGCCGCGAACTTCGCCGTGCAGCAGACTCAGCGAGTTGAACGGCTGGTGCTGGTGGGTCCCGCAGGCTTGCGCGGCAAGGAGCAGCCCAAGGGCGACCTTTTCCTTCTTCCGCCCGAAGAAATTCCTTCGCTCTTGGTTTCGAACTTCGATGTGATCAAACCCTACCTGCCGGACAATCCCAAGGATCTGGATTTCATGGGTGCGCGCTATCGCGAAGTCGGAACGCTGGCGCGGCTTTGGTGGGAGCGTCCTTATGACACCAAGCTGCCGCGCTATCTGCACCGGCTGACCATGCCGACGATGCTGGTGTGGGGCGAAGAGGACAGGCTTTTGCCCATGCAGAATGCCGAACTGTGGCGCCACGCCATCCCCAAGGTGGAATTCAAGACCTTCAAGCGCGCCGGCCACCTCGTGCTCGACGAGAACCGGGAAGCCGTGGACGCGGTGCAGAAGTTTTTATCTTGATCGCGGATCTTTCGCGCCGAGCTGACGGCTTCCTGGAATATGTTCGGGGCGGGGCGCTCACCGGTCCCGTTGCTTTTGTTCGATAAGCGGACGTACATTTTCATGCGTTGTCCAATTGTCGGCCTTCCGTCCGGCTGTTAGGATCGGCGCTGTAAAATGCTGAGGAAAATTGGGGGAATGCACCATGGACAATCTGAAGACCTACGCGGTTCCGCTGGGACGCTTGTTGCTATCCAGCCTTTTTATCTATGCCGGCTTGACCAAACTGTTCGTGTTCGGTCCGGAAGGGACGGCGCAGTTTTTCGCCAAAGCGGGTGCACCGATTCCGGAACTTTCGAACTGGATCGCGATCATCGTCGAGCTTATTGGCGGGATAATGATCCTGATCGGTCTGCAGACCCGCTGGGTCGCGCTGGTTCTCGCCATATGGTGCCTTGTGACCGGCTTCGGCTTCCACTTGCCCGGCAGCGCAATGATGCATGACATGAACCACTTCTACAAAAACTTGACGATCGCGGGCGGGCTTCTTTACGTGTTTGCCTTCGGCGCCGGCATTTGGAGCATCGATCGCGCCACCGGCATGGAAAAGGCTTAGGCCGCCTAAGCGCTAACCGCGGCTTTCGGTAACGGGGCGAATCCTTCCGCCCCGTTAACTTTCTGCGCGCCCGACCGTTCGACGATCCGTAAGATTTAGCCGCTATTGGCTTAAGCGCCCGGCACTCGTATGCGAGCGCCGGCAAGCTGCGCGGGCTTGGCCATGGCCGACGACGACGACGATACCGGTGATCGCAGGGTGCTTCAGCGCACGCGCGTTCTGCGCTGCGCCAAGATCATCGTGCCGCGCCGCTCGCCGGTCATTTCCTGCACCGTGCAGAACATCACTGGCGGCGGCGCTTGCCTCAAGCTCGCGAACACCTTCGGCGTGCCGGAGACTTTCGATCTGACCTTCGAGCACGGCCGCACGCGGCGCTCCTGCCGCGTGGTCTGGCGCACCGCCGATAAGCTCGGGGTAAAGTTTGAATCCACCGAAGCGATGGCCGAAGCCAGCGAAAAGCAATTGAGGCTGCCGTTTTAAAATTCAACAACGGCGCGGATGAGGCGCTCGATATCCTCGGGCCGGGACAGGCGGTGATCGCCGTCCTTGACCAGGGTGAGAACGACATCGTCGCTGGCAAGCCGCGACACCAGCTCCACCGCGTGCCGCCACGGCACGTCGGGATCCTCGACGCCTTGCAGGATGCGTACCGGGCAGCCGGTCTCGATCATGCCGCCGAGCAGGAGATGGTGACGGCCTTCCTCGATCAATTGCCGGGTCACCAGATAGGGCTCATCCGAATATTCGGACGGCCGCGCCCAGACGCCCTTTTCCTCGATCTCGCGCCTGATCGCCGGCGGGAAGCGCTTCCACATCAGTTCCTCGGTGAAATCCACCGCCGGCGCGACCAATACCAGACCGGCGACCGAAGCCGGTCCGGCCGGCCCGGCCTGCCGGCGCGCCCGCAGGGCGCAGACCACGAGCAACGCAAGCCAGCCCCCCATCGACGACCCGATCAAAATCTGCGGACCGCGGCAGCAGGCGTCGAACACGGCGAGGCTGTCGGCGAGCCAGCGGCCGATCGTGCCGTCGCTGAAGTTGCCGCCCGATTCTCCGTGGCCGGAATAGTCGAAGCGGATGCAGGCGCGCCCGGCTTGTTCGGCCCAGTGCGCCAGCGCCGCCGCTTTGGTACCCTTCATGTCGGACTTGTAGCCGGACAGCCAGAACAGGCCGGGGCCGGCGCCCGGATGTTCACGCACCGCGATGGAGCGGCGCTCGGCCCCCTCGCCAATTTCCAAGACTTTCAGGCTGTTATCGTTCATGCGGCGGTTTCGGCGCGTGGGGCGAGGGGCAGGCGCGAAAGGATTTCCATGCCATGTTTCGCCGCAAACCGCACTTCTCCGCAAGGGATCGCGCCGCCGCATGGTCGTTGACTTGGCCGGCAAAAATCCCGATCTTCTCCGCTTGTCCGTCAGTGCCGCGGATTTAATTCATCGCGGCGCGCACCGGACGTCACCGCCTCGTCGCAACAACATAGGAGAAAAGCCCCATTCGTCGCCCGATCAGAACCGCGCAGCCCGCCGCCAAGGAGGGTCCGCGCATCAACGAGGAGATCCGCGTCCGCGAGGTCCAGCTTATCGACAAGGATGGCGCCAACAAGGGCGTCACTGAAATCAGCGCCGCTCTGGCCATGGCGCAGGAGGCCGGGCTCGACCTTGTAGAGATAGCGCCGAATTCGGTGCCGCCGGTCTGCAAGATTCTCGACTTCGGCAAATATAAATATCAGGCGCAGAAAAAAGCCGCCGAGGCGCGCAAGAAGCAGAAGGTCGTCGAGATCAAGGAGATCAAGCTGCGGCCGATGATCGACGACCACGATTACGACGTGAAAATGCGTTCCATGGAGCGGTTTTTCCAGGAGGGCGACAAGGTCAAGGTGACATTGCGCTTCCGCGGCCGCGAAATGGCGCACCAGGAGCTTGGTTACAAGCTGCTCGACCGCGTCAAAGGCGACACCTCGAAGATCGCCAAGATCGAGCAGGAACCGCGCTTCGAAGGCCGTCAGGTCGTCATGGTTCTGGCTCCACGATAGCTCACGGATTTAAATGCGTGCCCCGGCGTCAGGTCGAGGATCATTCAGGGAGAGTAAACGGTCAGGGCAACATTCGTCGTTTTGCTGAATTGGACCGACCAGGGCTCAAGACGGTCAAAGACATGCCCAAGCGGGCCCAGGCCGGGCGCGATCTGGCCAAGAAATTCGGGGGCGAGGTCAAACAGATCTATCTCACCTCCGGTGAATCGGACCTCCTGGTCATCATCGATGCGCCGAACGGCGACGTCGTCGCCAAGATAGCGCTGGCGATCGGCGCGCAAGGCAATGCGCGCACCTGCATGATGCGCGCGTGGACCGAGGCCGAAGCGGTGGTGAAGATGATCTCCGAGCTCCCGTAGCGGCCGGATCAACGCTGAATTGTGAAGTCGATCTTTGAGGCCGCGGCCGGCGATGCATTTGCCATTTTTTGCCGGCTCTGCCATAACCGCGCCCTCCCGTCGCCCGGCTGATTAGGGCTGCCGTGGCGGCGGCGACGTGCTCCAAGCACACAACGCTCGTTGAGAGCATTTTCGGCCCGCGGAGCGTTCGCGCGTCCCGGCCAAGGAGAGCAAAATGCCCAAGATCAAGACCAAATCGGGCGCCAAAAAGCGCTTCAAGATCACCGGGACCGGGAAGGTCCTCTATGCCCAGTCACGCAAGCGCCACGGCATGATCAAGCGCACGAAAAAGCAGATCCGCCAGTTGCGCGGCACCAACGTGCTGTTCAAGACCGACGGCGACAACATCAAAAAATATTTTTTGCCGAACGGCTGACGGCGCGGCCGCCCGCGGCCGTTGTCCATTTCAGCGTTTTGCGATTCTAAAGGAGATCACCCATGGCACGCGTCAAACGCGGCGTCACTACTCATGCCAAGCACAAGAAAGTCCTCAAGGCCGCCAAGGGCTATTACGGAAGGCGCAAGAACACCATCCGCATCGCCAAGCAGGCGGTGGAGAAGGCCAACCAATACGCCTTTCGCGACCGCAAGCGGAGAAAGCGCACGTTCCGCGCGTTGTGGATCCAGCGCCTCAATGCGGCGGTGCGTCCGTTCGGCCTCAACTACAGCCGCTTCATCGCCGGCTTGAGCAAGGCCGGCATCGTCATCGATCGCAAGGTGCTGTCGGATCTGGCGATCCGCGAGCCCGCCGCCTTCGAGGCGATCGTCGGCCAGGTCAAGTCGGCACTGGCAGCATGAGCGTACCATGATCGATCGCGCCTATGTAGCGCGCATGGCGCGCTACAATCGCTGGCAGAACGAGAACCTCTACGGCGTCGCCGACCGGTTGTCCGATGCAGAGCGGCGTCACGAGCGCGGCGCCTTCTTCGGTTCCATCCATAAGACGCTCAGCCACATATTGTGGGGCGACCAGATTTGGATGAGCCGATTTTCCGACGTACCGAAGCCGCAGGCGGGAATTCCGGAATCCGTTACGCTCTATCCCGATTGGGCGGGATTAAAGACGGAGCGCACGCGTTTCGATCAGACCATGATCGATTGGGCCGATGCGGTCGAGGCGTCGTGGCTTGCCGCCGAGCAGACCTACTATTCCGCCGCGACCAAGCGCGAATGGACGCGGCCGCGCTGGCTCCTGGTCACGCATATGTTCAATCACCAGACGCATCATCGCGGTCAGGTCCATTGCATGCTGACGCAGGCCGGCGGGAAGCCGTCCGATACCGACCTGCCGGTCATGCCGGATTGAGCGAACATGTCCGACATCGCGCAACTTGAAACAGACATCCTCGCCGCGGTCGCCGCCGCGAGTGACGAAGCGGCACTCGAAGCGGTTCGTGTCGCCGCGCTCGGCAAGAGCGGCTCCGTCACGGCGCTTTTGAAGACGCTCGGCACGCTGTCCCCGGACGAGCGCAAGAGCCAGGGGCCGTTGATCAACGGCCTCAAGGATCGGGTCAATGCCGCGCTTTCCACCCGCCGCGAGGCTTTCAAAAATTCGGCGCTCGAAGCGCGACTCAACATCGAGAGCATCGATGTGACGCTGCCGGTGCGCGAGGCGCCGGCGGAGATCGGGCGCGTGCATCCGATCACGCAGGCGATCGACGAGCTGACGGCGATTTTCGCCGACATGGGTTTCGCCGTCGCCGAAGGCCCGGACATCGAGAGCGAAGACTACAACTTCACCAAGCTCAATTTTCCGGAAGATCATCCGGCGCGCGACATGCACGATACGTTTTTCTTTAATCCGAAGCCGGACGGCTCGCGCCTCTTGCTGCGCACGCATACCTCGCCCGTGCAAGTTCGCACGATGCTCAGCCAAAAGCCGCCGATCCGCGTCATCATTCCCGGCCGCACCTATCGCTGCGATTCCGACCAAACGCACACGCCGATGTTCCATCAGGTCGAGGGCCTGGTCATCGACCGCACCTCGCATCTCGGGCATCTGAAATGGATCCTCGAAGAATTCTGCAAGGCGTTTTTCGAGGTCGATCACGTCAAGATGCGCTTCCGGCCGTCGTTCTTTCCGTTCACCGAGCCGTCGCTCGAAGTCGACATCCAGTGCCGCCGCGACAAGGGCGAAATCCGCTTCGGCGAAGGCGACGACTGGATGGAGATTCTCGGCTGCGGCATGGTGCATCCCAACGTGATGAAAAATTGCGGGCTTGATCCCGATGAATTCCAGGGCTTTGCCTGGGGCATGGGGATCGACCGCATTGCCATGCTCAAATACGGCATGCCGGATTTGCGCGCCTTCTTCGAGGCCGATGTCCGCTGGCTGTCGCATTACGGCTTCCGCCCGCTCGATTGGCCCACTCTGGCGGCGGGATTAAGCGCGTGAGTGCGCTGCGCGCGCGTGCGGGGACGCGCCCATGATGAAATTCACTGATCGCTGGCTCAAGGAGCATCTCGACACCGATCATTCGCTTGGCGAGATCGTGGAAAAACTCACAATGATCGGGCTTGAGGTCGAGCGCGTCGAAGACAAGGCCAAGTTGCTCGCGCCGTTTGTCATCGCCCGCGTCACCGGGGCCAGGCAGCATCCGAACGCCGACCGGCTGCGCGTCTGCATGGTCGACACCGGCAGCGGCGATCCGATCCAGGTGGTGTGCGGCGCGCCCAATGCGCGCACCGGCATGAAGGCCGTGTTTGCCGCGCCCGGCGCGTTCATTCCCGGCAAGAACCTCACCCTTGGCGTGGGCAAAATCCGCGACGTGGAAAGCCGCGGCATGCTGGTCTCCGCCTTCGAGCTGCAACTCTCCGACGATCACGAAGGCATTATCGAGCTGCCCGACGATGCGCCGGTCGGCGCCAATTACGCACAATGGGTCGGTCTCGACGACGCGGTGATCGAGATCAACCTGACGCCGAACCGCGCCGATTGCACGGCCGTGCACGGCATCGCCCGCGATCTCGCCGCCGCCGACATGGGGACGTTCAAGGACGCGCCCATCAAAGCGGTCAAAGGCGAATTCCCCTCGCCTGTCGCCGTCAAGATCGAGACCCCCGATTTGTGTCCGGCCTTCGCGCTGCGGCTCGTTCGCGGCGTGAAGAACGGTTCCTCTCCCGCCTGGCTGCAACAGGGGCTGACCGCGATCGGGCTTCGCCCGATCAATGCGCTGGTCGACATCACCAACTTCATCACCTACGACCGCGGCCGGCCGCTGCATGTCTTCGATGCCGCGAAGTTGCGCGGCAATCTCACGGTGCGGCGCGCCCGCGCTGGCGAGGCGCTGCTCGCGCTCGACGGCAAGACCTACGCGCTCGACGACACGATGTGCGTCATCGCCGATGAAACGGGTGTGGAATCGCTGTCCGGCATCATGGGCGGCGAAAAAACCGGCTGTTCGGCGGCGACCACGGACGTGCTCATCGAATCGGCGCTGTGGAATCCGACCAACATCTCGCAGACCGGACGCACGCTGGCTATTAATTCGGACGCGCGCTATCGCTTCGAGCGCGGTGTCGATCCGGCCTTCATGCTGCTCGGGCTCGAATTCGCCACCCGCATGGTGCTCGATCTCTGCGGTGGTGCGCCGTCGGAGATCGTCGTCGCCGGCAGCGCGGAGGCGACCCCGCGCATCATCGATTTTCCGCCCTCCGAGGTCGAGCGGCTCACCGGACTTGCGGTGCCGCTGGCGGAGACGCGGCGCGTGCTCGATCGCCTCGGCTTCGCCGTCTCAGGCGAAAGCGCGCGGGTCAAGGTCACGGTGCCGACGTGGCGGCCCGACGTGGAAAGCAAGACGGACGTGGTCGAGGAGGTGGTGCGCATCCTCGGCGTCGATCGCGTGAAGCCGGCGGCGTTCGACCGCGGCGAGGCGCCGCGCAAGCCGGTGCTCACACCGATCCAGGTGCGCACGCGCAAGGCCAAGCGCGCGCTTGCCGCGCGCAACTTGGTCGAGGCGGTCACCTGGTCCTTCATCGCCCACCGCGAGGCCGAATTGTTCGGCGGCGGCAAGCCGGAGCTGGTTCTGGCCAACCCGATCGCGGCCGAGCTGTCCGACATGCGGCCGAGCCTCATTCCCGGCCTGGTTGCCGCCGCGCAGAAGAACGTCGATCGCAGCCTGCCCGATGTGGCCCTGTTCGAGGTCGGCCAGGTGTTCCGCGGCGATGCTCCAGCCGATCAGCTGACCGCCGCCGCCGGCATCCGCCGCGCGCTGGGGAAGCCATCCGGCATCGGCCGCCATTGGCAAAAGCGGGACGGCGAGGTGGACGCGTTCGACGCCAAAGCCGACGCGCTTGCCGTGCTGGCGGCCGCCGGCGCGCCGGCGCAGGCGCTGCAAGTGGTGCCCGGCGGCCCGGCGTGGTTCCATCCGGGCCGCAGCGGCACCATCCAGATCGGCCCGCAGAACGTGCTCGGGCATTTCGGCGAGCTGCATCCTGGCGCGCTTGAGGCGCTCAATGCCGAAGGCCCGCTCGTCGCCTTCGAGGTCATTCTCGAGCGCCTCCCCGAGCCGAGGACGCGGGCGACGCGCGCCAAGCCCATGCTCGATCTGTCGGCCTTCCAGCCGGTCGAGCGGGATTTCGCGTTCGTTGTCGAACGCAACGTCAAGGCCGCCGACATCGTGCGCGCCGCACAATCGGCCGACCGCAAGCTGATCGCCGGCATCACCGTGTTCGACGTTTACGAGGGGCCGGGCATCGCGCCGGACAAGAAATCGATCGCCATTGCCGTCACCATCCAGCCGCGCGACAAGACCATGACCGATGCGGAGATCGAGGCGCTCGCGGCCAAAATCGTCGCCGAGGTCGGCAAGCGGACCGGCGGCGTGTTGCGCGCTTAGCGCGTGATCCGGAAAAGTGGAACCCGGTTTTCCGAAAAGATCGTGCGCCAATAAGCATCCTCAGCGGGTCTCCTCGCGCATGATGTTGGGCGCAGCCTGAATTCTGCGGTACGCCGGTTTGCTTCTGGGCGCAGCCGCGGGTGAGGCCGGCGGTTCCTTGGTCGGCCCGAGATGGCGCAAGACCGCGTCGGCGGCGCGCGTTCCCGATTCCCAGGCGCCGCCGACCGTGCCCCACAACGTCTCGTGGACGGCCTCGCCGGCGAACCAGACAGCATTCTGCACCGGCTCCATGAGCGTGCGGCGCGCGCCTTGCCATCCGGGCGCCGCCGCCGAAGCGGCGCCGAGCGCCCAAGGCTCATGATTCCAGCGCGTGGCGTGCGAGCGCTTAATCGTCTTTTTCACGTCGGCGCCGTAAAGGCCGGCCAGCCAACCGGCGGCGAAATTGACCATTTCCGCTTCGCCGTGCGCCGAGAGCTCGCGGCCGAAGGCGCCGGCGACCTCGATCAGGCAAAGTGGCGTGCCGGAAACATTGGCAAGGACCGCGGCGGTGTGCGTATCGGCCGATTTCTCGAACACCAGGTCGTCGCTTTCGAAGCCGAGCGGATTGCCGTCGAGCTCGAGCGCGATATGATCGCAGCTGCCGAGCGACAGCTTGGCGAAGGCATCGAGCTGGCGCTTGGGAAGCTCGGGCGCGAATTTGATGACGCCGGAATTGATCACATTGGTGGACGCGGTGACGATAACGGCGCGCGTGGCGATCGCGCCCTTCGCCGTCTCCACCGTGACGACGCCCCGCGTATCGACCAGGGTTGCCGGTGTCGAGAGCTTGACCGCGATGCCCTCGGCGAAGGACGCAAGCAGCGCACCGAAGCCCTGGCGGCAGAATGCGGCGGTGCTGCGCTCGGCGGATTTGGCGAAATCGACCGCCGACATTTGCGTCAGTTCCTTGCCGCTGGTGAACGGCCCGAGGACAAAATCGATCGACGGGCGCCAGTCGCCGAGGTCGTTCGGCATCGCCTGCGCGCACGCCACGTCGGCTCTGCGCGCCGCCTCGGCGATGGCGCGGTTGGCGCGGACCTGCAGGGCCAAAAAGTCCTCGAGCTCGCCTTCGCGCGCATAGCGCCGGCCGATTCTCACCTTCTGGTTCGCCGGCGCCGGATAGACCTCGATGCCGCGCCGCGGCGTGAGCTTGCCGAGCGGATTGAGATCGGGCGCATAAATCCAGTGCGCCCCGCGGTCATAGGGCACGCCGAAGGTTCGCGTCTCGGTGATGCAGCGGCCGCCGATATGATCGGCCGCTTCCAGCACGACGAATTTCCGGCCGCCGGCAGCGAGCCGACGCCCGGCGGCGATCCCGGCGGCGCCCGCGCCGACCACGACCACATCGACTTCCGCGGATGCCCGTGTCACCGCGCCGGCCGCGGGACGCGTCGCCGCGAGCGCGGCTGAGGCAGCAAGGAAAGAGCGGCGGCTCAGGCGCTGCATGGGTTCCAAAATGCTTGCAGGTTTACGCAGATTGCCCGAACGGCGCGTGACGCGCAAACGCTGCTCTCCGCTTGTGCACGGCGATCCGCACGCTACTTCTTTGGTGGCGCATGATCTTTTCGGAAAACCGGTTCCCACTTTTCCGGATCATGCGCTAGCTCTTTGCAGGGGACCCCGATGCTCGACGATGCGGTCAAAGCGCTCGGACAGATGCTCTCGCCGCCGTTGCGCGCGGTGTTGTGGAAATCGGTCGGGCTTGCACTCGCGCTCGTCGTCGTCGTTGCCTTCGCGCTCGACCGGCTGATCGTTTGGCTGGTCGGCGCCGGCAGCGCCTCAGTCGAGCAAGGTCTCGGCGCGCACGCGCATCTGCCGGCGACGGCGGCCGCGTGGCTCCTTTCGGTAGCGGCCGGTTTGGGTATCGTTCTCGGCGGCGTTTTGCTGATGCCGGCGGTGACCGCGTTCGTCGCCAGCTTTTTTGCCGACGAGATCGCCGAGGAGGTCGAGCGCGTGCACTATCCCGGCGAGCGGCCCGGCATGCGCCTGCCGCTGTCGCTGGCGATGCTCGAAGGCGGCAAGACGGCGCTGCTGGCGATCGCCGTCTATGTTTGCGCCGTGCCGTTCCTGTTGCTCGCCGGGTTCGGCGCCGTGATCTTTTTTCTCGCCACCGCCTGGCTGCTCGGCCGCGAATATTTCGAGCTTGCCGCCATGCGTTTTCGGCCGCCGGCCGAAGCCAAAATGTTGCGCAAGCGCTACGCCGCGACGGTCTATGGCGGTGGATTGCTGATCGCCGCCTTCGTCTCGATCCCGATCGTCAATCTGGCGACGCCGCTATTTGCCACGGCGCTGATGGTCCATCTGCACAAACGGCTTGCACAAGCGGCTCGGCGGCCGCGCATTGGCGGCGCCGGAAATCTAGGCCGATACGAGGACGAATAAGCCGGCGTTACTGCCCGGGAGTTGTCGCCGGCGTCGGCAGTGGCTCCAAAGGCGAAAGTCCGGATTTCGCGCCGCGGGAGCTGTCCTGCTTCTGCGGCTTCTGCTCGCGGGGATAGAGCTCGACCTTCGGCGGCTTTTGTTCGGGCCGGTAATCGGTGGAGGAAAGGCCGCCCGCGATGCTGGCGCCCTGTTCGATCTGCAGCAGGCCGTAGCTGATGTTGCCGTCGACGCGGCCGCTCGAGCGCAGGATCAAGAGGCACTTGACGTCGAGCTTCTCGAAGACCTTGCCGGAAATCTCCGCGTTCTCGGCAACGGTAATCCTGCCCTTGATCGCGCCGGTCTCGCCGACGATCAGATTGCCCACCGTCACGTCGCCCTCGAGAGTGCCGCAAACCACGAGCGTATCCGGTACCGAAATTTCGCCCTTAATGGTGACGCCCTCGCCGATATAAAGGCGATTGGCATCCGGTATCGTGTGTTCTGTCGACGACATCTGCTACCCCTTTTCCCCGCCTTTAACCCGCTGGTTAATTTCTACGTCACCGCGCCGCATTTGTCATCGGCGGCAAGCGGCGACTTTCACATTTCGTTAACCGAATGCGCTAGCGGTTTAAATTCCTAAGAATCTGCGGCACGAGCTGATCGAGCGCAGCATTAGGCGTAGGTCGCGCGCCAGCTGCCAGGCGCGTAGGCCTTGCGCACGACTTCCACGTAAGGCACCGGGCTGACGATCGCCCGCATATGCGTCTGTGTATGACGCTCGACGATCGGCTTGGCGGAGCCACCATCTTCCTCGCCCCACACGAAGATGACTTCCGTGCCGGGCTCCGCGTAGTCGGCGTCGAGCGCGGCCAAAGTCAGCATCTTGCCTTCGTTGGCCGTGTATCCGATCCAGGTGGAGATTCCGACCGTCTTGCCGTCGAGGATCACGCGGTCGAACGGATGCATCGAATAGACAGCCGACGGCCAGTCGATGAACTTGGCTCGGTTGTGCCTCTGGAAGGTGCTGCCGATTGTGCGCATGACGTCATCGTCATTCAGCGCCAGCGTGACCTTCTTGCGATGCGGACGGTTGGACATTTTATCGAGCGCTTCGCGGCCGATGAAGTCATGATCGAACTTCATGAAGCCGCCGTAGCCCATGTCCCACGGCGTGAAATAATAGTCTTCGATATTGTCCGAATAGAAGCTGCCGCCAATCGACGCTGAAGCTTCGTAGCCCGAGGCCGGCAGCCATTCGCGATACGCCATCATCGCCGCACCAGTGTAGACGGCCGGAAGCGGCGAAGGAATCCAACCCGATTCCAGGGCGTTGGAGGAGTAGGCGCGACCGCCCACGAGCCGCAGACCAAATTCTTCGCCGGCTTTCACCAGCGCCTCGCGCACGGCTTCACCCTCGTCCCACGGGCCGAAAAGTTCCCAGCCCGGCTGGCCGGCCATGCCGTGACGAAGCGCGCGCACCGTTTTTCCGGCAATCGTCAGCGACGTCATGTTGAAGAACTTGAGTTCCGGCGGTGTCTTTCCGAGCACTTTGGCGATGGCCTTCATCGCGTTCGGGCCCTGGATCTGGAAGCGATATGACTTCCGCCTGCCGTCCGAGCGCAACGCCGAACGCTGGTCCAGCTCGACCCTGACGTCGTACTTGCCGGTTTGCGCGTGATAAGTGACCCAGTTCAAAGCGGGCGCGCGGCCGACGAGGTTGAATTTGTTTTCGGCCAGATAGAACAGAATAACGTCGCCGATCACGTAGCCGTCAGGACTGCACGGCACGAACTGCTTGGCCTTGTTCACCTCGAAATTCTTGAAGCTGTTCATCGACAATGTAGAGAGCAGCTTGAACGCGTCCGGCCCCTCCACCGCCAGATCGGCCATGTGATAGGACTGATTGAACAGCACGCAGGTCTTCTGCCAGGCCTGCTGTTCGTCGCGCCAGTTCGTGTATTCGGCCGGCACGCCGGGATAGACGTTCGGGCCGGTCTGCTGGTTGCGCAACAATTCGACAGGCTTAACGGTTTGCAGCAACAGCTCCAAATTCTTTGCAGTCATCGTATCTCCGAAACTGAGCTGTGCCTTAAGCCGTCTGCCGCACGCGCCAGCCGCCGCCATACGACTCGCGGACGTCGCGCGCATAAGGCACCGGCGCGACCTTGACGCGGATTTCGGTCTGCTTATGGCGCTCGACGGTGGGCTTCCTGGTGCCGCCGTTTTCCTCGCCCCACACCAGCGTCAACACGTCGCCCTGATTGACATCGGGATCGACGACGCCGAGCGACAGCATCTGGCGTTCGTTCCAGGTCATGCCGCTGAACATCGAGAGGCCGACGGTCTTGCCGCCGCGCTTGACCGTATCGAACGAGGCCGAGCCGTAATTCGACAGCGGCAGGTCGATATATTTGTAATTCTCGATCCCCGGCTCGAAAAAGGAGCGAAAGATCTTGGCCACATCGTCGGCGTTCCAGGCGAAGGTCACTTTGCGGCGATGCGGCTTGTCCTTCATCTTCTCCAGCGCCGCGTGGCCGATGAAGTCGTGGTCGAATTTGATGAAGGAGCCGTAGCCCATTTCATAGGGCGTCGAATAATAATCCTGGATGTTGGTGGAGAGGAAGCTGCCGGCGATCGAGCCGGTCGCCACGTAGGAATCCGGCTTCGACCATTCGCGGAACGCTTTCTGCTTCTCGCCGGTATAGACAGCGGGCAGCGGCGACGGAATCCAGCCCGACTCCAAAGTGTTCGTCGCGTAAGCGCGGGAGCCGACCGGGACGATGCCGAATTCCTTGCCGGCTGCGAGAATGGCGGCGCGGATTTCCTCGCCTTCGGCGTAAGGACCCCATACTTCGAGGCCGGGCGCGCCCGCCATGCCGTGGCGCAGGCAGCGCACCTTGCGGCCCGCGATATTGATGGCGTCCAGGGTGAAGAATTTCACTTCAGGGATCGGGCCGCCGTTGAGCTTTTCGAGGATCTTCCAGGCGTTCGGGCCTTGGATCTGATAGCGGTAGTGGCGGCGCGTCACTGGCTTGCCGCCGGGCCGCGAGGGCGAACGGTCGTCGCGTTCCATCTTGATGTTGAACTTGCCGGTCTCGCCATGAAACTGAATCCAATCGACGTTGGGCGCGCGACCGACGAAATTGAGCTGGTTCTCGGCAAGGTGGAACAGAATGCCGTCGCCGATGACATAGCCGTCATGGGAGCACGGCACGAACTGCTTGGCGCGGTTAACGGGAAAATTGGCGAAGCTGTTGATGGTCAGATAGTTCATGAATTTGAACGCATCCGGCCCAGTGACCATCATTTCGGCCATGTGATGCGATTGGTCGAACAGCACCGCGGTCTTGCGCCAGGCGAGCTGCTCGTCGCGCCAGTTGGTGAATTCCGCGGGCACCACCGGATAGACATAGGCGCCGAGTTGTGAATTGCGCAGCATCTCGACCGGGTTGCGCGTCTTCAGGATTTCTTCCAGATTTTTTTCGGGCATTTTCCTCTCCAGTGATGTTCGGATGTTCTTAGTCCAGGACGATCCGGCGGATCAAGCTCGCCAATTACCGCGCTCGCGAAGACGACGTTCACTCGCGCAAGTGCAGCGCTGTCACCGTTCCTCCCCCAAAAATGCTCGGGAAAACACGTCGGTCAGTACCAAGCGGGGCCGGGGTGTTTCGTCAACTGCTAAAGACGGCCGTATGGCTGTTAAACGCCGGCCGTATGGCCGGTGGGCCTAGTCCCAATAGCGCCGCGAACCGGATGGAGTTTTTGTGGTGCTTCGTTCCCGCAGCAAACCGACCGCAAGCCGCCGGCCGACATGGTGTCGCCGACGTGGCGTCACCGCAAGTGATGGTTTTCGGCTGTGGCCAAACACCGCGCCCGGGGGCCGGTTGCACGGTCATTCGCACTGCCCTCGCGCCGGGACGCAACATCTGCTAGTGGGGCGCGGCTGGGTGGCGGGACGAATCGGTTGATTTGATGCACAAACAGCCGGTCTGGAGCGCAGGATGCTGAAGAGATTGCGCGCCGCCGCGCACTTCTTCAACCAAAAGGTCGGCTTCAGTCGATTAGGTGTGGCGCTCAGCGTCGCCATCATTATCGTCGCCGTCATCGTGCTCTATCGCATCCTCCGCGATATCGATCTCGATGAACTCCTCGACGCGCTCGAAGCAACCGATTGGCGGACACTCGGCATCGCCGGCTTTTTCGTCGCCGCCGGCTATCTGACGCTCACCTTCTACGACCTGTTTGCGCTTCGCACGATCGGCCGCTCCGAGGTGCCGTATCGCGTCGCCGCCTTGGGCAGCTTCACCAGCTACGCGGTCGGGCACAATGTCGGCGCCAGCGTCTTTTCCGGCGGCGCGGTGCGCTATCGCATCTATTCCGCCTGGGGCCTCAGCGTGATCGAAGTTACCAAAATCTGCTTCGTCGCCGGGCTGACCTTCTGGCTCGGCAATGCCACCGTGCTCGGCCTCGGCGTCCTCGACGCGCCGCAAGCGGCGCGCGCCATCGATCAGCTGCCGCTCTGGCTCAACCGCGTTTTCGCGCTCGTCATCTTGGCGTTGCTCGCGACTTACGTCGCCTGGGTCTGGATCAAGCCGCGGATCATCGGCCGCGAAGGCTGGACGGTGTCGTTGCCCGGCGGTCCGCTGACTCTCGTTCAGATTGCGATCGGCATCCTCGACCTGTCGTGCTGCGCGCTCGCCATGTACATGCTGGTGCCCGACGAGCCGAATCTCGGATTCGTCACGGTCGCGGTGATCTTCGTCGCCGCGACTTTGCTCGGCTTCGCCAGCCATGCCCCCGGCGGGCTGGGCGTTTTCGACGCCGCCATGATGATCGCGCTGTGGCAGTTCGACAAGGAAGATCTGCTGGCCGGGCTTTTGCTGTTCCGCTTGCTTTATTACATCATTCCTTTCGTCATCTCGCTGACGATCCTGGGAACGCGCGAAGTTTTGCTGGGCCGCGCGGCGCGGCGGCTGGCGCGGCCGGTAGCAGCGCCGATGAGCCAAGCGAGCGGGCTGGTGCGGGAAAAATCCGAGGTTTGAAACGGAAGATTCGATACGAAACACCCGGCTGATCCGGCGAGCGAACGGGCGGCGCCGCGGGGATGGGTTTGATGAGCGTGAATGAAGATCGCATGGCGCCGCGAAGGAGTGCGTGGCGTGGCGTCCGCCTGGTGATCGCGGCGGCGGCGGTCGTGTTCGCCGCCTTGGCGATCGTCGGCTCGCTCGACATCGGCTACGCGGTTGCGGGCTTTGTCATCGTGGCGGCGGTGGCGTTTCTCGCCCTGCGCGGCGGCGAAGAGATCGAACGGATCGCCCGCCCGGCGGCGATTGCCGAACGTGCCGGCGAGCCGCTCGACGCCGTCATCGCCGGCCTGCCGGATCCAGTGATCGCGCTCGACGGCAACGGGCGCGTGCTCGCGCTCAACGATCGCGCGCGTGCGCTGGCGCCGGCTTTGCGGCTCGGCGAGCCGGCGTCGCTGGCGTTGCGGCTGCCTGAACTGATCGAGGCCATCGGCCGCGCCTATGCCAGCGGAGAAGAGCAGCGCGTCGAATATTCCGAGCGGGTGCCGCTCGACCGCTTGTTCGAATTGATCGTGATGCCGGTGAAGCGGGCATCGAATCCGGGCAGGCCCGATCTGGTGCTGCTGACTTTTCACGACCTAACGCCGCTGCGGCGGGTCGAAGAGATGCGCGCCGATTTCGTCGCCAACGCCAGCCATGAGCTGCGCACGCCCTTGGCCGCTCTTTCCGGTTTCATCGAGACTTTGCAGGGCTCGGCGCGCGACGATACCAAGGCGCGCGACCGGTTCCTTGCCATCATGCAGGAGCAGGCGCGGCGGATGGCGCGGCTCATCGACGATCTTTTGTCGCTCTCGCGCATCGAGCTCAATGCGCACCGGCGCCCGGACACGCCGGTCGATCTGGTGCCGATCGTCCGCCAGGTGGCCGACGGTCTCGAAACATTGGCGCGCGACCGCGGGGTGACCGTGTATATCGAGGCGGCCGACGCCTTGACCGTTCCCGGCGACCACGACGAGCTGGTTCGCCTGTTCGAGAACCTGGTGGAGAATGCCCTCAAATACGGCGCTCCCGGCAAGCGCGTCGACATCGCTTTGACGCAAGGCCGTTCTTCCGACGGCGCGGCGGAGGCCCGCGTCAGCGTCCGCGATTACGGACCCGGAATCGCGCCGGAACATTTGCCGCGGCTCACCGAGCGCTTTTATCGTGTGGACGTGCGCGAGAGCCGGGCGCAGGGCGGCACCGGGCTCGGGCTTGCGCTGGTCAAGCACATCCTCAATCGTCATCGCGGCCGGTTATCGATTGAAAGCACGCCTGGAGCGGGCGCCACCTTTACCGTTTATCTGCCCACCGCCAATACCCCGGCTGGCGGCTAATTGCTCGACAGATCAAAGACTTGGACTGTCATCCAATTGTCATGTTGGGCTCATAGAACGGTGACGTGCCGAAGCTACGGAGTTCGCAGCTGCGGGTCTGGCTTGATCAAGCGATCTTTCCCCCAGCGCGTTGCCTAAAGACGTCGACAACAACAAGGGTTCCGACCGGGAACCGAAAGTCGGCGTAGGGCTGGGATCTGCGTCGCGCAACTTCCGCTGACAGGAGCATGCCGTGAACCAGTTGAGAAACATTGCCGTCGCCGGACTTCTGGCCGCGACGGTTCTTCCCGCGGCCGCCGTCGACCTTTCCGGCGCCGGCGCGACGTTTCCCTATCCCATCTACGCCAAATGGGCGGACGCGTACAGAAAAGAGACTGGCGTCGGCCTCAATTACCAGTCGATCGGCTCTGGCGGAGGGATCAAACAGATCCAAAACAAGACTGTGACGTTTGGTGCCTCCGATATGCCGCTGAAGCCTGCGGAACTGAAGAAGTGGAGCATGGTTCAGTTCCCCACGGTGATTGGCGGCGACGTGCCAGTGGTCAATCTCGAAGGCATCAAGTCCAACGAACTGAAGCTCGACGGCGATACCGTGGCGAAAATCTTCCTTGGCGAGATCACCAAGTGGGACGATGCGGCGATCAAGAAGCTCAATCCGAACGCCAAGCTTCCCTCGCAGGCGATTGTCGTCGTTCACCGGTCGGACGGTTCGGGAACGACCTTCATTTGGACGGACTATCTCTCGAAAGTAAGCGAGAAATGGAAGTCGGATGTAGGTGCAAATACGTCGGTCGAATGGCCCGCCGGCATTGGGGCTAAGGGCAACGAGGGCGTTTCCAACAATGTGACCCAGACCAAGGGTTCGATTGGCTATGTCGAATACGCGTATGCAAAACAGAACGGTATGACGACAGTTGCTATGATTAATCAAGACGGTAAGACCGTTGTACCGGACGCCGCCGCCTTCCAAGCTGCTGCCGCCTACGCTGATTGGGAAAAGTCCGAAGGCTTCTATGTTATTCTCACCAATCAGCCGGGCGCAGCTTCTTGGCCGATCGCAGGGGCGACATTTATTCTGATTTACAAGCAGCCGCAGGACCCGGTAGCCGCCGCCGAAGCGCTCAAGTTCTTCGCTTGGGCGTATGCCAAGGGCGATAAGATGGCCGAGGAACTCGATTACGTCCCGATGCCGAAAAAGGTTGTCGATCAAATCGAGAATATGTGGGCAAAAGAAATTATGGACGGAACTGGAAAGCCGCTCCGCGCGACGATGGCGCATTAGGTCGATGCAAACCGGCGAGGCGCTACCGCACGGGGGTGCCTCGCCCTTATCCGCTGACCGGTCCGCCGCGCGCGGCATCTTGTGCGGCGACCGGCAGATCGTTTGAGTAGGCGCTCTTTTTTGAGTAGGCGCTCTTTGATGGCCTTGAAGGAGCGCATGGATGGTTTCGGCCCGGAGGCGATCCGTGGTTGACTTTGCGCTACGAGAGGCGGCGATGGTTTCCGTCGAGGCAACCACGCGCGCCCGAGCGCTCGACCGGTTGCGGCTGGGCGACGCCGCCTTTCGTCATATGACACGCGCGGCAGCCATCGGCGTCCTGCTGCTCCTCACCGGCGTGATCATTTCTCTGATCGCCGGCGCGTTGCCGGCGCTCAGGGCTTTCGGCTTCGGGTTCCTAACGACCGAAAAGTGGAATCCCGTTACCGAGAAATTCGGCGCGCTGGCGCCGATCTACGGCACGCTCGTAACCTCGTTCATCGCCATGCTGATCGCTGTCCCGGTCGGATTGATGATCGCGTTCTTCCTCACCGAATTGTGCCCGCCATGGCTGCGGCGGCCGATCGGGATCGCCATCGAGCTGCTCGCCGGCATCCCCAGCATCATCTACGGGATTTGGGGACTTTTCGTTTTCGCGCCGTTCCTGCAGGGGACGCTGCAGCCGTTCCTGATCAACACACTCGGCAACGTGCCCGGGATCGCGCCGCTTTTCTCCGGGCCGCCTTACGGCATCGGCGTGCTCACCGCCGGACTGATCCTCGCCGTGATGGTGCTGCCCTTCGTCACCTCGATCTCGCGCGACGTCTTCGAGGCGGTCCCGCCCGTGCTCAAGGAAGCCGCCTATGGCGTCGGCTGCACAACCTGGGAGGTGGTGCGGTTCGTGGTTCTGCCTTATGCCAGAGTTGGAGTTATCGGCGGGGTGATGCTCGGCCTCGGCCGGGCGCTGGGTGAAACCATGGCCGTGACTTTCGTGATCGGCAACGCGCACCGGATCTCGGCCTCATTGATTGCGCCCGGAACTACCATCTCCGCAACCATCGCCAATGAATTCACCGAAGCGGTCGGCGACCTCTACACCTCGTCGCTGATCGCGCTCGGATTGATCCTGTTTGTCATCACCTTCATCGTGCTGGCGGCGGCCCGTTACATGCTGCTGCGCATCGAGCGCCGGATCGGATGAGATTATGACCGCTCGCTATGCTGCACGCCGCCGCACTAACGCGATCGCCATGGTACTTTCGCTGGCGGCGACGATTTTCGGTTTGGGTTGGCTGGTCTTGATTCTCGGGGCGCTCTTGTGGCACGGCTTCGGCGGGTTATCGTTGGCGGTCTTTACGCAAATGACGCCGCCGCCGGGCTCGAGCGGCGGGTTGCTCAATCCAATTTTTGGCAGCGTCATTCTAACCGTGCTCGCGGTCGTGATCGGCACCCCGATCGGCATTTTGGCCGGCACTTATATGGCCGAATATGGCCGTTACGACCGGCTGACCAGCATCGTGCGCTTCATCAACGACATCCTGCTGAGCGCGCCGTCGATCGTGGTTGGATTGTTCATCTACGAGGTGATGGTGGCGCCGATGGGCCATTTCTCCGGGCTGGCCGGCGGGGTCGCGCTTGCGGTCCTCGTCATACCGGTCGTGGTGCGCACCACTGAAGACATGCTCATGCTGGTGCCGAATACGTTGCGCGAGGCCGCCACCTCGATCGGCCTGCCGCGCTCCCTGACGATCAGGCACATCTGCTACCGCGCCGCGCGCGCCGGCATGGTGACGGGCGTGCTGCTGGCGGTCGCGCGTATCAGCGGCGAAACCGCGCCACTGCTCTTCACGTCGCTCAACAACCAGTTCTGGAGCACGAACCTCAACGCACCGATGGCGAGCCTGCCGGTCATTATTTTCCAGTTCGCGCTTAGCCCCTACAAGGATTGGCAATCGCTGGCCTGGACCGGCGCTCTGATCATCACCTTGACGGTGCTCGCGTTGGACATTGGCGCGCGCGCCCTCGTTCCATCGGGAAAACAGCAATGAGCGTCACCTCCGTCGCCATCCCCACTGTCGCCGCCGCGCCAACCGACCGCGCCGGCCTCGTCGAGAAGGTCACGATCCGGGATCTCGACTTCTTTTACGGCGACGCCAGGGCGCTGAAGGCGATCAGCCTTCCACTCTACGTGAATAAGGTCACCGCGTTCATCGGCCCCTCGGGCTGCGGCAAATCGACTTTGCTGCGTGTGCTCAACCGCATGTACGACCTTTATCCGAACCAGCGCGCGACCGGCGACGTCATGTTCGACGGCATGAACATTCTCTCGCCGCAGCAGGATATCAATTTGTTGCGCGCGCGCATCGGCATGGTGTTTCAGAAGCCGACGCCGTTTCCGATGACGATCTACGAGAACATCGCTTTCGGCATCAGGCTGTACGAGCGCCTGCCCAAGTCCGAGCTCGACGGGCGCGTGGAAACAGCGTTGCGCCGGGCGGCGCTCTGGGAGGAAGTCAAGGACAAGCTCGGCACCAACGGGCAGAGCCTTTCCGGCGGCCAGCAGCAGCGGCTGTGCATCGCGCGCACCGTCGCCGTGCGCCCCGAGGTCATCCTGTTGGACGAACCGTGCTCCGCGCTCGATCCGATCTCTACCGCAAAGATCGAGGAACTGATCGACGAGCTGACGGACGATTATACCATCGTGATCGTCACCCATAATATGCAGCAGGCGGCGCGCGTGTCGGAATTCACCGCCTTCATGTATCTGGGGGAGCTGATCGAGTTCGATTCGACCAGCAAGATGTTTACTGCGCCGCAAGATCAGCGCACTCAAGACTACATCACCGGCCGGTTTGGGTGAGCGCCATGACCGACATTCCTCCCAGAATCGACCACACCGCCAAGGCCTTCGACACCGATCTTCAGGAGATCACGCGCAAAGTTGCCGAGATGGGCGGACTGGCGGAGCGGCAGATCGCCGACGCCACCCGCGCGCTGGTGGAACGCGACATCGACCTCGCCGAGCGGGTCATTACCACCGATCCGATCATCGACGCCATGCAGCACGAGATCGAGGAGAAGGCGATCCTGACGATCGCGCGCCGGCAGCCCATGGCGGTCGATTTGCGCGACATCGTCGGCGCCATGCGCGTGTGCAACGACCTCGAACGAATCGGCGATCATGCCAAGCACATCGGCAAACGCGTCGTCGCCGTCGACCTCGATCTGCATCCGCAAAAGCTGATCCGCGGCGTGGAGCACATGGCTTCGCTGGTTCTTGCCCTGCTCAAGCAGGTGCTCGACGCCTATGCCAGCCACGACCTCGCCGTCGCGCTGGCGGTCTGGAACGGCGACGAAGAGGTCGACGCGCTTTGTACGTCGCTGTTCCGCGAACTCCTCACCTACATGATGGAAGACCCGCGTAACATTACGTTCTGCATGCATCTGATGTTTTGTGCGAAGGACATGGAGCGTATCGGCGATCATGCGACCAACATCGCGGAAACCGTCTACTACATGATCGAGGGCCGCCCGATCGCCGATCAGCGTCCGAAAGGTGATCCCACAAGCTTTGGCGCAGCATCGCTGCAGAAATGAACAGGAGACGAGGATGGGAGCCAACATCCTGATCGTTGAAGACGAGGAACCGCTGACCACGTTGTTGCGCTACAACCTCGAAGCGGAAGGCTACGAGGTCGATGCCGTGGCCCGCGGCGATGAGGCCGATACACGGCTGCGGGAAATCGCCCCCGATCTCATCGTGCTCGACTGGATGCTGCCGGGTCTCTCCGGCATCGAGCTGTGCCGTCGGCTGCGGGCGCGGCCACAGACGCAGGCATTGCCGATCATCATGCTCACGGCGCGCGGCGAGGAAAGCGAGCGCGTGCGCGGGCTCGCCACCGGCGCCGACGATTATCTCGTCAAGCCGTTCTCGGTGCCGGAACTCTTGGCGCGCATTCGCGCCTTGCTGCGCCGCGCCAGTCCCGAACGGGTCGCCATGGTGCTGATGATCGGCGATCTCGAGCTCGATCGCGAGAAGAAGCGCGTGTCGCGGTCTAGCCGCCCGGTCGATCTCGGGCCGACGGAATTCCGCCTGCTCGAATTCCTCATGGAGCGTCCCGGCCGGGTGTTTTCCCGCGAGCAGTTGCTCGACGGGGTGTGGGGCAGCGACGTCTACATCGACGAGCGTACGGTCGATGTGCATGTCGGCCGCCTGCGCAAGGCGCTCAATCGCGGCCAGGGCGTCGATCCGATCCGCACCGTGCGCGGCGCCGGCTATTCGCTCGACGATCGCTTCGGCAAGGCGAGCTGAGCGGAAAACTCAGCGTTGCGGGCGGCGGTCTCGGCGGCGATCGCTGGCCGGTTGGTAAGCGACGCGCGAGTGATACGCGCAATAGGGCAGGCCATCGAGCGTATTGCCGCCGCAGAAGAAAAATTCGCTGCTGCCCGGGTCGCCGATCGGCCAGCGGCAGGTTTGTTCGTTCAGCTCAAGCAGCGTGCGGCGCTGGCCGATCGGGATGATGTTTTCGATCAGCTCCGGCGTCGCCTCCGCTTCCATCTCATAGGCGTGGGCGAGGGCGGTATTGCCGCGGATCGAAGCGCGGCCGATGCGCATCATCGGCGAACGCGCCTTGCGCGGGCGGGGCGAGGCGCTTGAAGCGCTCTTGGCGCGCCCGGAAAGGCCGAGCCGGTGCACTTTGCCGATCACCGCGTTGCGCGTGATGCCGCCGAGCTCGGCGGCGATCTGACTCGCCGACAGGCCGTCGGCCCATAATTTCTTCAATAACTCGACCCGCTCGTCAGTCCACGACATGCTCAGTCCTCCTTAAAGGTGCGGGTATGGCCGTGACGGAATCCCCCATCGAGCCAGGCGACGTTTGCCGCCCGACGCACACGCTTCACCGACGCTTTAGATGACTGTCCGCCGCACGAGATGTCGTACTTGACAATCAAAAGATTACAATATGGCGGGAGTCGGGCGCAAGAGTCGCGCGCTGCGCGTCCACACATTCCCTGCCCGATGTGTATGGTGTGGGGAAAACCCGGCCGGCGCCGCCCGTTTTAGCGTGTTGACCGGCGGCACCCGTGCAAATAAAATATCCAAACAGTGCCGCCCGGAGAGGCGGCACATTTTGTTTCGGCCGCGCAGATCATGCTGCGCCGCACGCGCGGGCTCAACCGTGACATCGCATCTGTTACCGACCTATGCGCGTGTCAACCTCGCCTTTGAGCGGGGCGAAGGCGCTTGGCTCATTGCGACCAACGGCGATCGCTATCTCGATTTCACCTCCGGCGTTGCGGTCAACGCGCTCGGCCACGCCCATCCGCGCTTGGTCGCGGCGCTGACCGAGCAGGCGCAGAAGGTCTGGCACGTCTCCAACCTCTATCAAATTCCCGAAGCCGAGCGCGTCGCCCAGCGGCTGTGCGACGCAAGCTTCGCGGACGTGGTGTTCTTCTGCAATTCCGGCGCCGAGGCGATGGAATGCGCGATTAAGATGGCACGCAAGTTCCAGTCGGCGAGCGGTCATCCGGAACGCTACCGCATCATTACCTTTGAAGGCGCTTTCCACGGCCGCACGCTGGCGACGCTCGCCGCCGGCGGGCAGAAGAAATACCTCGACGGCTTCGGTCCCGTGGTCGAGGGCTTCGACCAAGTGCCGTTCGGCGACCTGGCGGCGACCAAGCGCGCGGTCACCGACGAAACCGCCGCCATCCTGATCGAGCCGATCATGGGCGAGGGCGGCGTGCGGGTGGTCGAGCCGGCGTTTTTGCGCGCCTTGCGCGAGCTCTGCGACCAGCGCGGCCTGCTGCTGCTGTTCGACGAGGTGCAGACCGGCATGGGCCGCACCGGCGAGTTATTCGCCTACCAGCGCGTCGGCGTCGAGCCCGACATTATGGCGCTTGCCAAGGCGCTGGGCGGCGGTTTCCCGGTCGGCGCCTGCCTGGCGAGTAGCGAGGCGGCGAAAGGCATGACGGCGGGCACCCACGGCTCCACTTTCGGCGGCAATCCGCTGGCGATGAGCGCGGCCAACGCCGTGCTCGACGTCATGCTGGAGCCGGGCTTTCTCGACCGGGTGCGGCAGACCGCGCTCCGCTTCAAGCAGCGGCTGGCCGAAATCAAGGATCGTCACCCTTCCGTGATTGCCGAGGTGCGTGGCGAAGGCCTGCTCATCGGCGTGCGGGCGGTAGTGCCGGCGAGCGAACTCGTCGATGCGCTGCGCGCCGAGAAGATGATCGCGGTCTCCGCCGGCGATAATGTCGTGCGGCTCTTGCCGCCGTTGATCGTCAGCGACGAGGAAATCGCCGAGGGCGTGGCGCGCCTTGACCGGGCTTGCGCGCAGCTCGGCCGCGCGCGCCGGACGCCGCGCCAGGAGGAGGCGGTCCGGTGACTACGGTTCGCCACTTCCTCGATCTAATCGACGTTCCGGCCGCGGAGCTGCGCAGGATCATCGACTCGGCGCGTACCATGAAGGCCAAGCGTCCGCGCTACGATCGCTCGCTCGCCGGCAAGACGCTTGCGATGATCTTCGAACGGCCCTCGACCCGCACCCGCGTTTCGTTCGAAGTCGCCATGCGTCAGCTTGGCGGCGATGCGATCACCTTGACCGCGGAAGAGATGCAGCTCGGCCGCGGCGAAACCTTCGCCGACACGGCGCGCGTCCTGTCGCGCTATATCGACGTCATCATGATCCGCACGCTCGATCCGCGGGCCGTCGTCGAACTGGCGCGTCACGCCACGATCCCGGTGATCAACGGGCTGACGCGCCGCTCGCATCCCTGCCAGGTGCTGGCCGACGTCATGACCTTCGAGGAGCATCGCGGACCGATCCGTGGCCGCACCGTGGCCTGGACTGGCGACGCCAACAACGTGCTGACCTCGTGGATGCACGCCGCCGAGCGGTTTGCGTTCCGGCTGCGCGTGGCTACTCCGCCCGAGCTGGCGCCGAAAAAGCCGTTGATCGACTGGATCAAATCCTCCGGCGCCCCGATCACCATCGGCGCCGATCCGGAAGAGGCGGTCAAGGGCACCGACTGCGTCGTGACCGACACCTGGATCTCCATGGGCGACCGCGCCGGCGCCCGCCGCCACAATCTGCTCAAGCGTTATCAGGTCAATGCGCGGCTCATGGCGCGGGCCAAGCCGGACGCGATTTTCATGCACTGCCTGCCCGCGCATCGCGGCGAGGAAGTCACCGACGAGGTTATGGACGGGCCGCATTCCGTCGTGTTCGACGAGGCCGAGAACCGGCTGCACGCGCAGAAGGGGCTCTTGACCTGGTGCCTGGCGAACGGCCGCTGAGGCGCAACATGTGAGCGCCCGCCGAGGACTCACAATTCCATCGCGGCCGCCTATATTGCCTGCCGATGCACGATCCTCACATGACCGATCTTCACAGGGGCATTCCGGTTCGGGAGCCGGCGCAAACCGCTCTCGACGACACGATCCTGCCGTTCGAGGTCAAGGCGCTCGATCTGCGCGGGCGCATCGTGCGGCTTGGACCGGCGGTCGACGCCATCCTCAGCGGCCACGATTACCCGCTCCCGGTCGCCAAGCTGCTCGGCGAGGCGATCGTGCTCGCCGTGATGCTGGGCTCCGCCCTCAAATTCAACGGTCGCTTCATCCTGCAAACGCAAAGCGACGGCCCGGTGCGCATGCTCGTGGTCGATTTCACCTCGCCGGACAAAGTGCGAGCCTGCGCGAGCTTCGATGCCGAACGGGTGAGTGCGGCGATGGCGGCCGGGCAGACCGAGCCGGGACGATTGCTCGGCAAGGGTCACCTCGCCATGACCATCGATCAGGGTCCCGACATGAGCCGCTACCAGGGGCTCGTTCCGCTCGAGGGCAAAGACCTCGAACATGCCGCGCACGAGTATTTCCTGCGCTCGGAACAGATTCCGACCCGCGTGCGGCTGGTCGTCGCCGAGGAATTCCGCGGCGGCGAGAACGGCGCGCGCCGGCGCTGGCGCGCGGGCGGCATTTTGCTTCAGTTCCTCCCTAAGTCGGCCGAACGCGCGCGCGCGGCCGATCTCGATCCGGGCGACGCCCCGCCCGGCACCGAGACCCATTCCCTTCCGGAGGACGAGGCCTGGGTCGAGGGCCGTTCGCTGGTCGCCACCGTCGGCGACATCGAGCTGATCGATCCGGCGCTGTCGAGCGAGCGTCTTGCCTATCGCCTGTTCCATGAGCGCGGCGTACGCGTCTTCCGCTCCACGCCGGTGCAGGCGCGTTGCTCGTGCTCGCGGCAAAGCGTCGAGACCATGCTGCGGAGCTTTCCGCAGGAGGACCGCGATGACATGATCGAGAACGGCAAGATCACGGTGAAGTGCGAGTTTTGCAGCTCGACTTACGTGTTTGCGCCGGACGAAATCGCCACAACGGACGCGGCGCTGTCTTAGAGCACGGTCCGGAAATCTCATCGGTGCTGTGCACGCTGTCCGTACCCAAATCGACCGCTTCAAAACTCTTTAGATGTGCGCTAATTTTTCAATTGGGTCGGGGTCTATGTCCTGGTCTGGGAAACGAACAGTTTGTTGCAAGGGAGGTTCCAAATGCCCGTAGTCGTCGCTGTTCATCGTCTCAAAAACTTCGATGAGTGGATTAAGCTATTCAAGGCCAACCCTCCACCTAAAGTTGGCCGTTGGCGACTGTTGCGCGGAAGCGACGATCGCAACCGCGTTCACGTTGTCGGGGAGATGGCGGTGTCGGAATTTAAGGCCGTAAAGGATTTCCTCGGATCGCAACACATGCAAGATGTGTTTAAGCGCGTCAACGCGATGTCGACGGCGCCGCAAGAAATCATCTGGCTCGAAGACCTGGCCCCCTAGGGCGCGTACTCATAAATCCGGTTCTGTCAGCGCGGCTCGCTGAATGTCCGCTTCGCTCCGAAAGCGACAGAATTGCTGCGTCGCCGCGAAGTGTTAATTTCGGACGTTCGTTAGAGAAATCCAACCACGATCAGAACTGATCCCACCCCGAATGTCCGCGGTTCGGATTATCGTTCAGTGCTGCTACGGTGCCGTTTGTCAGGTTAGTTTCCTGAACCATCTCGCATTTCTACGCCGGATCAAGGGGCATCATGAACGACAACGTTTCGGTCCGTTCACCCGGATTTCTCATCAAGCCGACCCGCTTTGTATTCTTCACGGGCAAGGGCGGCGTCGGCAAAACCTCGATCGCCTGCGCTACTGCCTTGGCGCTGGCCGATAGCGGCAAGTCGGTCTTGATAGTGAGTACCGATCCGGCATCCAATCTCGACGAGATACTGAACGTGCCCTTGGGTAATCTACCGGTCGCGGTTCCCGGTACCGAGCGCTTGCACGTCCTCAATATCGATCCCACCGCCGCTTCGGATGCCTATCGCACGCGCGTGTTGGCCCAAATGGGGCCGGACGCAAGCGATCAGGACAGGAAAACAGTTGAGGAACAACTGTCGGGCGCCTGCACGACGGAGATCGCGGCGTTCGATGAATTTGTCGGTCATGTGGCCAGCGACGGCGGGCTCTATGATCATATTATTTTCGATACAGCGCCCACCGGACATACGCTTCGTCTGCTCAGT
Organism: Xanthobacteraceae bacterium; assembly: GCA_031291475.1. Classification (GTDB taxonomy): domain Bacteria; phylum Pseudomonadota; class Alphaproteobacteria; order Rhizobiales; family Xanthobacteraceae; genus BOG-931. The sequence continues at coordinate 133,791 of JARLIY010000132.1, read as the reverse complement.
CTGCCGAAGGCGTGGAGTGGCTTTCTGGAGGTCAATGAGGAAGGCGCCTCCTGCTTGGGGCCCCATTCCGGTCTCAAGATGCAAGAAGCGCGCTTCAGGACGGCTTTGACCACGCTCAGCGATCCGGCATCGACGACCGTCATCCTCGTAGCTCGGCCCGAAACCAGCGCTCTCACTGAGGCGGCGCGAACCTCAGCGGAGCTTCGAACTCTCGGTCTCTCTAACCAGCGTCTGGTCGTGAACGGCGTGTTCCGCGCCAGTGACCGATCGGACGCTACGGCTGTGTCGCTCGAAGACCAGGGTAAGCGAGCGCTCTCCGATCTTCCGCCGGCGCTCCAGGCGCTCCCGCGAGACGATATTCCGCTCCGACCATTTGATATGCTGGGACTAAGCGCGTTGCGCGCTTTGTTCGACCCTTCCCAGGCGATCGCCGCGCTGACACCACCCGATCCGGCCGTGATATTCGCCGGCGACCTGCCCCATCTTGACCGGCTGATCGATCTTCTGGCGGCAGATGGAAGGGGCCTGATCATGGTGATGGGAAAGGGCGGCGTCGGCAAGACCACTATCGCCGCTGCCATCGCCATTGGTTTGGTGCAACGCAGTCATACCGCGCACCTCAGCACGACTGATCCCGCAGCCCATCTTGCGATGACCCTCGCGGGAGAGGTTTCCGGTTTGCACGTCGACAGAATTGACCCGAAAGCTGAGACGGAACGCTACGTCGAGAAAATAATGGCGGGTCGCGGTCGCGACCTTGATGCACAGGGGCAGGCTCTGCTGCGCGAGGATTTGCGCTCTCCCTGCACAGAAGAGATTGCTGTTTTCCATGCCTTCTCGCGGATTGTGCAGGAAGCGCGGGGCGCGTTCGTAGTGCTCGATACCGCGCCGACAGGTCATACCCTTTTACTGATGGATGCTACCGGCGCCTATCATCGTCAGGTGACCCGACACACGCCTTCGGCCGCGCCGGGCCTTCATTTCATTACACCGCTGATGCGTCTCCAGGATCCAGCGTATACGCGTGTCCTGTTGGTCACCTTGGCAGAAACTACTCCTGTGTCGCAGGCCGATGCCCTGCAAGAAGACCTGCGGCGCGCGCACATCGAGCCGTACGCCTGGGTCGTCAACAAGAGTTTGCTTGCCGCTGGCACCCTCGACCCGCTTCTTCGGCAGCGATTGCTGGGTGAGCAAAGACAGATCGATCGTGTGCGCGGATCGATGGCGAAGAGAGTGTTCTTCGTACCTTGGCAGGCGATCCCGCCAGTTGGTTTGGCGGCACTCCAGGAATTGGCGCGTGCCTGACCCTCGGCGCCGGCGATCGTCTAGCGTGGTCGTCGCGACCCTTTAGGGACGAATCGGAAGACCGACAAAAGTCCGTTTAAGAGTCCATTCGCGACCGGGGCGAGCCAGCAGCAAGTCTGGCCATGTCCGCCACGCCCCGAAAACGGAAGTAAGTTCCGAGCGTTGGCGGCTGCCGCGATAGGCCTTTGCGTGTTGATGTTGCCTCTCTGGACGTGATTCAAGCTTCCGAACCGGAGCCTCGAATCATACGCTACGAACTCAGCGATTATGAATGGACCGCCATCAAGCCGATGCTGCCGAACAAGCCGCGCGGCGTTCGGCGTGTAAATGACCGCCGCGTGCTCAATGGCATCTTTTGGGTCCTGCGTTCAGGTGCGCCATGGCGCGACCTGCCAGAGAACTATGGGCCATACACGACTTGCTACAATCGCTTCGTGCGCTGGCGACAGGCTGGCATCTGGGACCGGATCATGGAAGCGCTGGCCACCGGTCATGACGCGGCGGTGCAGATGATCGACACGTCCGTTGTGCGCGTCCACCAGCACGGAGCCTGCATCGCGGATAGCAATCACCAAGATATGGGTCGCTCACGAGGGGGCCTGACCAGCAAGATTCACGCGGTCGTGGACACCAATGGCCTACCGGTCTATCTCGCGCTCACGCCCGGTGAGGCGCACGACAATCGGCTGTGTTCAGTTCTCCTCAGCGCCTTACTTCCACAAACGATGTTGCTCGCGGATCGTGGATACGACGCGGACTGGATCAGGGAGCTTGCCCGACAGCAAGGAGCATGGGCCAACATTCCGTCGAAACGAAATCGCAAGGACCCCATCTGCTTTAGCCCGTATCTGTACCGCGCGCGAAACTTGATCGAACGGTTCTTCAACAAGATCAAGCAATGTCGGCGTGTCGCGACACGATACGACAAACTCGCGGCCAACTATCTGGCCTTCATCAAACTCGCATCAATCCGAATTTGGCTGCGTGCTAATGAGTCCACGCCCTAGTTAGCTGGCGATCCGAAGGAGATCATCTACCCCGTGTCACGCGACGTGGACGATGAGTTCACGCCGCTCGATGGCGTTATGACCTGGATAGAACGCGCTCCAGCTGTCGCGGCCGGAAATGCTCTGGCGCGGCCGCTCAATTCAGCGTCCGCTTGCTGTCGCCGCTGTCGAGCGAGAAAGCGGGAATCTCGATTTCGAAATGGTCGCCGCTTGACGTCACCATGCCGTAGGTGCCGACCATGAAGCCCGACGGCGTCTGCAGCGGCACGCCGCTGGTATATTCGAACGATTCTCCGGTCTTGAGCACCGGTTCTTCGCCGACCACGCCGGCGCCGCGCACCTCCTGGCGGCGACCGGTGGCATCGATGATGCGCCAGTGCCGGGTCTTCAGCTGCACGGTGTCGTCGCCGTTGTTGGTGATGGCGATCGTATAGGCCCAGAAAAAATAATTGTTCTCCGGCGAGGAGCGGTCGGCGACGAAGCGCGGGGCCACCACGACTTCGATATTGCGAGTGACGGCGCGATACATGCGTAAATCCTGACGCAATCCTGGCGCTTTCTCAAGCCACGACCGGCGGTGCGGGGCGCCCACGGCGAAGTTTGCCACAATTGCTTGCGGAATTTGGAGCGGACAGACTAGGGCGCGTACTCATTAACACGCAGCCATAGCGTGACTGACGCAAGCTGGATGAACGCGAGGTAGTTTGCTGCGAGCTTGTCATAGCGCGTCGCGACCCGCCGACATTGCTTGATCTTATTAAAAAACCTCTCGACCAAATTCCGGGCACGGTAGAGATACGGGCTGAAGCAGATCGGCTCGCTGCGATTGCACCTTGGCGGGATGTTGGCCCAAACGCCCCTCTTGGCGGCCAAGGCTCTGATCCAGTCTGCGTCATAGCCACGGTCGGCCAGCAGCATTGTCCCCGACTTCAGGCGGGATAGGAGTTTGCCTGCGAGCCGGTTGTCATGCGCCTCACCGGCAGAAGTGCGAGCCGGACCGGCAGACCGTTGGTATCAACCACCGCATGAATCTTGCTGGTCAAACCGCCGCGTGATCTGCCCATAGACTGTCTCTTGTTCCGGGTGATGCAGGCGGCGTGCTGATGCACGCGGACAATAGACGTATCGATCATTTGCACGGCTGCGTCATGCGTGGCAGCCAGCGCGTTCATGACCCCGCCCCAGTCGCGTGCATGGCGCTTTCGGTGCCTTTATCCCGTTGGGCATCAAGATTGGCCTCGATGCAGTGAAACGATTGAATGCTAAACCGCGCGAACTCACCGTGCTCTATTACGACAGCGATACGTCGCCGTGTGCCTGCTTTGCAGATGGGGATCGCCATCGCCACCTACGCGTCCGTAGGGCAGCGCACTTTGACCATCGCGCCGGAAAAATCGCCACCGGGAACGGCTGCCGTAATCATCATTCGGCCGCGCCAAGGCGGTGCTGGTTTCAAATACACAATCCCTATGACGGCCCTGGCGCAGCTTGGCCCGATGAACAAAAACCTTGATCCCCGAGAGCGCTATGACGCGGTTATGGCTGCCGAGGGGTTATTTCAGGTAGAGCCGGTTCAATAGGGCCGCCTGGGTTAGCCGGCCTCTCTACTTTTAAAACAATCAGGACGCCATTTGACGCCGGCGAATGGAGCGGAGTAGTCGAAACACCTCGCAGGCCGCAACCAACCCGATCAGCCACAGCAGGCTCAAAACGCCGAGGCGCCCGACGATCGTCAACGTGAAGGCACCAGCGCCGCCCAGGATTGGCGTGGCTGCGAATAGGACAAGTTCGTAAGCCGCATAGGCGCCGATCAAGGCGAAGCCCAAAGCGAGGGGGCTGCCGGTCTGACGCAGCGACCGCAGCAAGAAAGTCGAAGTCGCAGTTGCAACGAGCGCGGCTGCTCCGATCGCAAAACCCCACAGAATCGTGTGCGTATCGACGGGATAGCCTAGACAGCCAAATCCAATCGCCTGATTAACGAGCCAGGCGGCGCCAACGACGAGAAGCGCCGGGCCCAAAGGCAGCATCGCCGCAGCTACCACCGCGAAGGCCGCGAACGGGGTCGCGCATGCAAAAATGAAGCTCGCGAATGCGCAAGCAGCCGTAAGCAGAGCAAAACAAAACAACGGGGCGTAGCGAAGCTCAACCGGAGCGAGCCGCATGGGGGCAGCGGTCGGATAGCGCAAGATGTCGAGAGTCATTGAGTGATCTCCTTTGATGGACTTCTAGCACACTTTTTCCCAAAAGTCGGGAGCGACGTGGGCAGTCAGTGATGCGCCTCAACTGAATCTTCGGCCTCGGCCGGGTCGAAACGGTCATGCGCCGAAAGCCAAGCAGCAAGCGCCACTGATAATTGGTCAATGCCTGCAACTGCCGTAGCGCCACGCGCACCGTCGCACGCGCGAACCTATCGCCGGCAGCCGGCATTCCAGAACGACCATGGCGGGGCATTACGGACGCGATAACGCGCCGCTTGAGATCGATGAGTTGCGGATCACCGAAGCGAGCCAGCCACCCTTGGAACGCAGCGAGGCGTTCACGCTGGAACGGCCGGCTACGGCCGAATCCGTCCCGAACCGGATGCGGCGGGTAGCAGTGGGCGCAAGGAATCCAACCTGTCGGCAACGGCTCGTTGGCCGCGTGGGTGCGACCGTGCGCAAGTAGTTTAGGAAGCACATGAGTGTGCGGTCCGCTCGGAGCTCTTACCGTCAGCGGGCGGGATTGGTTGAAATACTTCGATGCGGCCAATACGGCTGGCAAAGACACGGTGCGGATTTGAAGCCAAGATCACCCGCATCGCGCCGTTGTCCGGGGCGAACAGGGACTTTCCCGCGCAACCCCGCAACGCGGCGATAATGGCCGGGTCGCTGCTGCGGACGCAGACATCGACCTGCAATGCTCCAAGACCGAGATCGAACAAAACAGCAGCACGATCTTCGGTCAGTAAAGCATTGCGGTCTGGACCGACTTCGGTTAGCGCCGAGCGCCCACTCATGGCGCAGGCTTCTTGCGGCAGGCAAAGCGCCACGCGGTGGCTCCAGCTTTCGGAGGTGAGCGATTCGGAGGCAATCAGACGCAGCGCGGGATGAGCCTCGATGCGCAAGCCACCTCGCGCCGTCACTACCGAGATCATACCGTCGGTGCGCGCAAGCGTCGCCCTTTCGTCCGCATCTCGCGTGAACTCGGCGATGGCGCCGAACGTGCCGAGGCTCCAGCCGGTTTCGGCGTCGGCCAACTGCTGGGCGAGCAAATCCAGAAGAGTTGGTGCGCTCGTCATAGGACGCCTCCGCCCCTTACTGACGGGGCCGAGCTTGGCGGGGCGGCGCTCGTCGTTGCAGCGCCCGATGGTACTAAGCTCGTCGGCACCCCGCCCACCTGCACCGTTAGGCCGCCATAAATACCGAAGCCCGGCCGGAGGAAACCCAACGGATCCTCATATTGTTGATTGAGGAGGTTATTGATGCGAGCGAACACACTGACCCTGTCGGTGACGGCGTAATTCGCGGCGAGGTTGATTAGGGCGTAGCCTGGCGCCATAAGTTCCGCCGTTCCAGGTCGATTATAGTCCAGCCAAGGCCCGACGTAGAGCGCGGTTGCAGTAACCGTCAGACGATCGGTCGCCTTCCACACCGCCGTAAGGCTCGCTTTGTTCATCGGCCGGCGCAGCAATTCCAGGCCCGTCAAGTCGTCCCTCGCTTCGGTATAGGTGTAGTCGGCCCGCAGAAGCAGACGATTAGTCAAAGTGAATGCCGCAAAGGCCTCGGCCCCTTGCGTCGTCGCTTGTCCGACGTTCACATAGGTCGAGACGAACGTGGTGGGATTGGTTGTTCCCTCGATGAGATTTGTGATGTCGTTGTGGAAATATGTTCCGCCGACGCGGAGCCGATCGTGCAGAAACGGCTGCTCGAATCCAACATCGTAGCCTTTGCTGGTTTCCGGCAAGAGATTGGGATTACCGACAACCATGAATGATGGATTGTTGACGTAAAGTTCCGTGAGCGTTGGGGCGTGGAAGCCCGTCCCATACGTTGCCTTGAGCTTTGTATCAGTCCAGGGGACGATAAACACTGGCGCAACCCGCCAAGTCGTATGGGGACCGAAGCTCTCGTTGTCGTCATAGCGAATATTCGACACGAGGAAGAACCGATCCGCAAATGCGGACTGAAGCTCAACCCAGCCGGCCTTGTCTCCGGTCTGCGCAGTCGTTGTCGTCGGTGTGTAAATGCCGAAAGAGTTGAACGCGCCGGTTGAGTTCGTCCACAGCGATTCGGTCTTGTCTTCCAGGCCGAAAACAAGTGTTTGTCCCGGCACCACTCTTGCTTCGCCGCGCCAGTCATACTGGGTGCGCTGCCCAATATTCGTCGTCGGCGGGGCTACTAGAGGCGGTGCTGTAAAGCTGTCTGGATTTGGGTCCAAATTCCAGCTCCACGCATTAGTGTAGTTCATGCCGAAGAAGTTCTTGAACCGGCCATCGAACAGCGACCAGACGGCTTCGCCGCGCCCGTAAAATTGATGATCCACCTGCGTGCTTTGCAACGCCTCGGGCGCCGGCGGAAAGTAGTCCACATAGTCTTCGCCGGTAAGTCCAAGCGTCGAATCCGTATATCTGCCCACCAAATTGACCGCGAAATTATCGGTCAGATTGACGCCAAGTTTGGTCGAATAGGTCCAGTTGTTATAGGTGTCGTTGATTCTTTGTTCGCCCGGCGCCAGTTGATTGAGCGGCGTCACGGGTGTGCCTGTTGATGAGTAATGCTGGATGCCGAACACATAATTGAAGTTGTCCTGAGAACCGCTCACGCCGACCCGTTGGTTAAATGTTCCGAATGATCCCCCGTCCATCATCACCGTCATTTTCGGCGGACCTTCTCCGCTTTTCGTCGTGATGGAAATCACGCCTCCTATTGCGTCCGAGCCGTAGAGCCCGCTTTGGGGACCGCGTAAGACTTCGATACGGGCGATGTCGCCCGTCAAAAGCTGGCCGAAGTCGAATGACCCATTCGGATTACTTGGATCCGACACATCGATGCCGTCGATCAGAACCTTGACTTCATTGGAATTGGTGCCGCGAATGAAGACCGATGTCTGGTTACCCGGACCGCCGGTCTGTACGACGTTTAGGCCTGGGACGTCCGCCAGCGCGTCAGGAACGGTCCGCTGCTGCTTGGCTTCCATCTCGGCGCCTGTAACTACTGTGACCGAACTTGCGTTCTCGGTTGTGGGGGTCGGGAGGGTCGTCGGACTAACGACAACTGAATTGCCTGGAGCCTGATTTGTGGCTTTTGAGGCCGGCGGGACGGTGACGGAAATTACGGGCAATTCGATCGTCTGGGCGGGCGCGGCCTCTTGCGCATCTTGCGCCAACACCGGAACCCATGGCGACAGCACGAGCGACAAAACGATAGCACATACGGAGTGACGTCCGGCGCAGCTGATGCTGCGCCGCATATCGGGGATATTGGGAAACATGGAGACACCTCGGGTAACCCGCCCTGTGGCACGTCACCGCGACCTTGGTGTCCCGCTCATCCGACTAGGATGATTGGTTCGCCTACCGTCAGTTCACCCCGACCGACAGCGCTCGCGTATGACCACGGCTGACGGCAGGTCTCCTGGCTCACGGGTCTACACCCTCCGTCGCCTTCCCAGGACCCGAGTGTCCCAGTGGACATTATGACGAAAGATTCGCCGCTTACAGTTGCGGGGGCAGCCGCAGAGTTGAGCGAGGTCTCGCCCGCACTGCGTTCCCATTTATCCCCAACGGGGAACCGTCCCGTAAATTGTATTTAGGTGCGCTGGGGTCGTCAACGTCGATGTCTCTTGTTGGCCCATCGCGACATTTCGCTGCGGCGCAGAATTTGGTCGCTATCGAGGCATAGCGGACATCGAGTGAGCCGCACCAATCAAGCTCGATTTATGAGTACGCGCCCTAGAGCGCAATCGCTCCGATTGAATTGATTCGCGCTATATCATTATGGTGGCGCATGATCTTCATGGTGGCGCATGATCTTTTCGGAAAACCGGTATCCACTTTTCCGGATCATGCGCTAGATTACCGGAGGGCGTCCGCGCGTGAGGCTTCGCCGCCCGCGGCGATGGTCGGCAAGGGTTGCAGAGTCTATGGCGATGGCTGCCCCGCATCTAGCGGTCACGAGCGAACGCGACCTGCGCCTCGACCTGTTCCGCGGCGTAGCATTGTGGCTGATCTTCCTCGACCATATTCCCGAAAACGTCGTCAACTGGTTCACCATCCGCAATTACGGCTTCAGCGACGCCACGGAAATCTTCATCTTCATATCCGGCTACACCGCGGCGTTCGTCTACGGCGGCGCGATGCGCGAACGCGGCTTCCTGTTGTCGAGCGCCCGCATCCTGCGGCGCGCCTGGCAGATCTACGTGGCGCACATCTTCCTGTTCACCATCTTCATGGCCGAGATCGCCTATGTGGCGGCGACCTTCGACAATCCGCTCTACGCCGAGGAAATGAAAATCCTCGACTTTCTCAAGCAGCCTGACATCACGATCTTTCAGGCGCTGCTCTTGAAGTTCAAGCCCGTCAACATGGACGTGCTGCCGCTCTATATCGTCTTGTTGCTGCTGTTTCCCCCGACGCTGTTCATGTTGCTGCGGCAACCCAACCTGGCGCTCGCCGGATCGGCCGTGGTCTATGCGTTCGCCTGGAAGCTCGATTGGAACCTGCCCGCTTATCCCAACGGCGTCTGGTTCTTTAATCCGTTCGCCTGGCAATTGTTGTTCGTGTTCGGCGCCTGGTGCGCGCTGGGCGGCGCGCAGCGGCTCGGGCGTGTGCTGCGTTCGCGCATCGTGCTGGCCGTCGCCGTCGCCTACCTGCTGTTCGCCTTCGCCATCACGCTGACCTGGCATTTCGAGTCGCTCGACCGTTTCGTGCCGGTCTGGCTTAAGGACTGGATGTATCCCATCGACAAAACCAATCTGGACGTGCTGCGCTTCGCGCATTTTCTGGCGCTTGCGGCCGTCACCGTGCGTTTCCTGCCGGCCGATTGGCCCGGCCTGAAATCGGCGATTCTGCAGCCGGCGATCCGCTGCGGTCAGCATTCGCTGGAAATCTTCTGCCTCGGCGTGTTCCTCGCTTTCGCCGGGCAGTTCGTCATCGCGGAGTTTTCCGGCGGCCCGCTGCTGCAAACGGCAATCAGCGTATTAGGCATTATCATCATGATTGCCACCGCGAACCTTTTATCGTGGTACAAGAGCATAGAAGGGCGAAGCCCCCAGTCGCGCGTCAAACCTGCTGACGCAGACCTCGCGGGAGGCGAGGCATGAGGCCGATTATTGCCGTTCTCGCTACGATTGCGCTGATGCACGGCGCCGCTGCGGCGGAGTCGGAGCCGACGCCGGATTGCGACGTGCCGGAATGGCTGATCGTGGCGCAAAACGATCTGCCGCGGGTGAACGCGGAAATTAAGGATCGCCACCGGCTGGACATCAGCGTCGTCGGTTCGCGGTCCTCCGCGCTGAGCGGCCCGGAGGGCGCGCGCTTCTCCTATCCGGCGCAGCTGGAACAGGCGCTGAGAGACCGTTTACCGGGGAACGAGATCAAGGTGACGGCGCATATCTCGTCCGGGCTGACCACGGCGGATATGGCGGCCGGCCTGGCCAAAATCCTCGCCGACGACAAACCGGCTTTGGTGATCTGGCAGGCCGGCACTGTCGACGCGCTGCGCGGCGTCGAACCGGAGGAATTCCGCACCAGCCTCGATCAAGGCCTCGATGCCATCGCCTCGGCCGGCGCCGACGCGATCCTGATGAACATGCAATTCAGTCCGCGCACTGAATCCATGCTCGGTATCTCCGCTTTTGCGGATGTGATGCGCTGGGTTACCGAGCAGCGCGGCATCGTGCTGTTCGACCGATTGGGCATCATGCATTATTGGAGCGACGCGGGTATATTTGACCTCTATTCGGCCACTAACGGGTATGCTATGGCGCGCCATGTACACGAATGTATTGGCCGGGCATTAGCGGCGCAGATCATCAATGCCGGTCATCCGGACGCCGAGAAAGTACAGACGACACATTGATGGGAGCGAACGACAATAAGACGAGCCGCCGCTTTGCACGCGGCGCAGCCGGGGCGTTGGCCCTGGCCGCGGTTGTTTGCGCGCAGCCTCCCGCAAGCGCGCAGGTGCCCGCTTCCCGTTCGCTGCCGGCCGCGGCCCCGGATACGGCTTCCTTCTCCTGCGCGGCACCTTCTGGATTTGCGCGCTTTGACTATCCGCTGCGGCACACCGCGCGGCGTCTCGCCGGCGGCGAGCCGCTTGTCATCGTCGCCATCGGCTCGTCCTCGACGGCGGGGGCCGGCGCGAGCTCGCCGGCGGCAAGCTATCCGAGTCGTCTTGCCGTCGAGCTGAAACAACGCTTCCCGGGTCACGAAATCACGGTGCTCAATCGCGGCGTCAACGGCGAAGAGACCCAGCAAATGATGGCGCGGTTTTCCACCGGCGTCATCGCCGCCCACCCGGATCTGGTGCTGTGGCAGGTCGGCACCAATTCGGTCCTGCGCGACCATCCGCTCAAGCCGCACTGGGCCCTGTTGCGCGAGGGCATCGCGGAACTGCGGGACGCCGGCGCCGACGTGGTGCTGATGGACATGCAGTTCGCGCCGCGGGTGCTGGAGAAGCCGGAGACCCCGGGCATGGAAGATCAGATTGCGCTCGCCGCGAAGGAGGCCAATGTCGATCTGTTCAACCGCTTCGCGCTGATGCGCAACTGGCACGAAATCCGGCACATGCCGTTCGACGCATTCGTCTCGCCGGACGGGCTGCACATGAACGACTGGAGCTATGCCTGCGTGGCGAAGCTCCTCGGCGCCGCGATCGCCGAAGCGGCGACGCGCCCGATCGCGTCGGCGGCGGTGCACTCTGCGCGCTAGAGCGCAATCGCTTCAACGCAGCTTCGGCATCACTTCGCCGGCGAACAGCTCCATGTTGCGCAGCGCAAGCTCGTCGGACATGACGCCGAATTGCAGCAAGGTTATGAGAATGTCGAAGCCGGTTTGATCGCGGACCCGCTCGATCCTTTCGCGCACCGTCGCCGGGCTGCCGATCACGGCGGTGCCGCTGGCAATCAGGTCCTCAACGGTTTGTTTGTGCGGCTGCGCGCCGAGCGCCGGGCGCATCTTCATCGTCACCTTCAGCGAGGAGATCGACGTATAGCCCGGCGGCAGCAGCATCTCCGGCGGCATGCGCAGGAAGTTGTTGAACAGCGTTTCGATCCCCTCTCTCGCCTCGTCACGGGCGCGCTCGTCGGTTGCCGCGACATAGATCGGCACCGCCCAGCCGAGCTGGCCGCCGGCGGCGGTGTAACCGTGAGCTAACGCAGCCTCGCGGTACATGTTGTGGTAACGCACGACCGCCGTCTCGGGACTGAACGTGACCATGAATGGATATTTGCGCTCCGGCGCCGAGGCCCACACCACCGTCTCGCGCGAGCCCATCGAGGGAATCCAGACCGGAGGATGCGGCGTCTGGTAGGGCTTCGGCCACAAGTTGACGTAGCGAAAGCGGAAGTGCTCGCCCTCGAACTCGAACGGGCCGGGCGTCGTCCACGCCTTGATGATCAGATCGTGCGCCTCGTGAAAGCGCTCGTGGGAGAATGCCGGATTGACGCCGGTCGAGTGGTATTCGGCGCCGATGCCGCGGACAAAGCCGGTGATGATGCGGCCTTTCGACAGCACGTCGAGCATCGCGAATTCCTCGGCGATGTTGATAGGGTTGCTGACCAGCGGCAAAGCGCGGCCGAGAATGGCGATCTGCACTTTTTTGGTCCGCTGAATGAGCGCGCTGGCGATCAGGTTCGGCGCCGGCATCATGCCGTAGGCGGTCTGATGATGTTCGTTGACGCCGATGGCATCGAAGCCCAGCGGCTCGGCATAAGCCAGCTGATCGAGATAGGAATCGTACTCGGCAGCGCCTTTCTTCGGATCGTAAAGGCTGTTCGGCAACACCACCCAGGCCGAGCGATGGTCGTTCGCCGCGTCGAGATCGAGCGGCCGGTAGGGCATCAGGTGGAAGCAAACGAATTTCATGCGCGCACACGATCGAAAAAGGCGGTGACTTTGTCGGCGACGAGATCGCACTTCTCCACCTGCGGGACATGGCCGCACGCTTCGATCGGCGACACTTGCGCGCCCGGCACGCGTTCGCCCCAGGCTTGTGCGTAAGCGCTGGGAAGGATGCTGTCCTGCACGCCCCAAACGATGTGGGTCGGGACCGTCATGCGGTGCAGCCATTTTTCCAGGTCGGGATTGAACAAGCGCGGCTGCCAACCGAATTTCACGCCGGCCAGCCTGTTCTGCAGATCGATATCGAGTTGCTGCTCGGTTGGCGGCGGCGCCTGGACCTGCTGCCCGGCGAGCTCTTGGTCGTAAACGCGGTTGCGTGCGAATTCCTCGGGCGACCAGATGAAAACGTCGGCGGGCGGAATGCCTTTGACGCGAATACCCGCCGGCGCGATCAGCGTCAGGCTGGCGAAGCGATGGATGTTGCGCACGGCCGCTTCGGCGGCGATCCAGCCGCCGAGCGAATGGCCGATGACATGGACCGGCGCCCCATAAACCTGATCGAGGAAGTCGAGGTAATACATAGCGAGGTCCGGCACATCGCGCAGCCATTGCGGATCGTCGGATAGACCGAAACAGGGATGCTCGGGAACCAGGAGCGCGTGCTTTTGCGCCAGGCGCTCGAAGAACGGCAGCCAAACGGGCCAGCCGCCGGCGCCGTGCAGAAAAAGCACCGGTGCGCCGGACCCGCCGCGCCGCGCGCGCACGGCAACACCGCGAGTGACCAGCCGGTCCGTTTCTGGGCTCATGACGGGAAGTTTATACCGCTTCCAGGGCGGCGAGCACATCCTCCACGATATCGTCGGGATGCTCGAGACCCACGGACACCCGCACCAGCCCGTCGGTGATGCCAAGCTCGTCCCGTTGCGCCTGTGTGAGCCGTTGATGCGTCGTTGTCGCCGGGTGGGTGATCAGGCTTTTGGCATCGCCGAGATTGTTGCTGATGCGGATGAGCTTGAGCGCATCCTGGAAGCGGAACGCGGCCTTTTTGCCGCCCTTGATGTCGAAGGCGACCAAAGTCGAGCCGCCGCGCATCTGTTTCTGCGCCACTTTGGCCTGCGGATGATCGGGCCGGCCGGGATAGATCAGCCGCGCGATCTTCGGGTGCTCGGCGATTGCGACCGCCAGCGTCGCGGCGCTGTCGGTCTGCTGGCGCACGCGCACCGGCAAAGTCTCCAGCCCCTTGAGCATGACCCAGGCGTTGAACGGCGACAGCGATGGCCCGGTCTGCCGCAGCAGAACGTGAATGTGCTTGTCGATGAATTCCTGCGAACCCAAAATAATGCCGCCGAGGCAGCGGCCCTGGCCGTCGATATGCTTGGTCGCCGAATAAACGACGCAATCGGCGCCGAGCGCGAGCGGCGACTGGAAGATCGGCGTGGCGAACACGTTGTCGACGATGAGCGTTGCGCCGGCCTGATGCGCGATCTCGGCGACCGCGGCGATGTCGATGATCTCCAGCGTCGGATTGGTCGGCGTCTCGATGAAGAATGTCTTGGTATTCGGCCGCACCGCGTTGCGCCACTGCTTGAGGTCGGTGCCATCGATCAGCGTGGAGGCGACACCGTAACGCGGCAGATAATCCTCAATGATGTAGCGGCAGGAGCCGAACAATGCTTTCGGCGCCACCACGTGGTCGCCGGCCTTGAGCTGGCCAGTGAGCGACAAAGTCACCGCCGCCATGCCGGTCGCGGTCGCGCGCGCGGCTTCCGCGCCCTCGAACGCCGCCATGCGCTGCTCGAACATCGCCACGGTCGGATTGGCGAAGCGCGAGTATTGGAAGCCCGGCTCTTCGTTCTTGAAGCGCCGCTCGGCCTGGGCGGCGTTGTCGTAGACGTAACCCTGGGTGAGAAACAGCGCCTCGGACGTCTCGCCGAATTGCGAGCGCAAAGTCCCGGCATGCACCAGGCGGGTCTCGGGGCGGTAGCGATCAGGCGCGGACGCGGTCATGTGGCCCTCCCTTGGCCAGACAAAACAAAACCCGGCCGAGAGGCATAATCCTCTGGCCGGGCTCAAGCGTCCCCGGCCTTTTAGCAACTTGTTTTACGTGGCTGCAAGCCGGCCGGCTCAAATGACCACGGGATAAGATGGCTCATACGCCCAGGGCGCCTTTCCGTCAAGCCGGGCATCGGGTTAGATCGCGGTTGCCCATATTCCGCAGCCGCTCGCGGCGGGCCCGAATTGGTGATCGCGTGCCGCTTTCCTTTGCGCCTTCTGAGAAGGGAATCCTGCCCGACCGCATGATAGCGGCATTGGCGCAGGCGCGCGGCATTGAGGCCGCCCAGCCCTTCGCTCCGGATCAGATCCAGCCGGCGAGCCTCGACCTGCGCCTGGGCGCGGTCGCCTACCGCGTGCGCGCGAGCTTTCTGCCCGGACCGGGCACCGCCGTTGCGCGCCGTATCGCCGAACTGAAGCTGCACGAATTCGCGCTGACCGACGGCGCGGTGCTGGAAACCGGCTGCGTCTACATCGTGCCGCTCATCGAGCGGTTGGCGTTGCCAGACGACGTGGCGGCGGCCACTAACCCAAAGAGCTCGACCGGACGCCTTGACGTTTTCACCCGCGTGATCGCCGACGAGACGCGCGGCTTCGATCGCGTCGCCGGGGGCTATCACGGGCCGCTCTACGCCGAGATCAGCCCAAAGACCTTCCCGGTGCTGGTGCGCCAGGGCTCGCGGCTGTCGCAAATTCGTTTTCGCCACGGCGACGGCGCGCTCGACAGCGAGGCGTTGCGCGCGCTGCACGTGCGCGAGGGGCTGGTCGATCGCGCCGAGGCGGTGATGGGGGACGGTGTCGCGGTGAGTGTCGACCTCTTCGGCAGCGGAGCGCGCAATGGCGGCGGCATTGTCGGTTATCGCGCCAAGCGCCACACCGCCGTCATCGAGGTCGAGCGCCGCGCCGCCTACGACGTCGCCGATTTCTGGGAGCCGATCACCGCGCGGGCCGACCGCAGCCTGATCCTCGATCCCGACGAATTTTACATCCTCGCTTCGACCGAGGCGGTGCAGGTGCCACCCGATTATGCAGCCGAGATGGTGCCGTTCGACCCATTGGTCGGCGAATTCCGCGTGCATTATGCCGGCTTCTTCGATCCGGGATTCGGCTACGCCGGCGCCGGCGGCCTCGGCGCCCGCGCCGTGCTGGAAGTGCGTTCGCGCGAGGTGCCTTTCATCCTCGAACACGGCCAGATCGTCGGCCGGCTGGTCTATGAGAAGATGCTGGCGCGTCCCGATCAGCTTTACGGCTCAGGCATCGGCTCGAACTACCAGGCGCAGGGACTGAAATTATCCAAGCACTTTCGCGGTTGAGCGAGCGGTTCGCATCCGCGCCAGCGCGAAGGCGCGCCAGGCCGCGAGCGCCACGGCGAAAGCCGCGATCCAGACCATGCGCGAGCCGTAGCGGTCGTGCGGATTGGAGATCACCCCGCAGAAGGCCGCGTTGGCGAGAAGCCCCACTATGATGCTGGCGGCGAGAGCGCCGAGATCGGCGAAATCGGCGCTCCATAATCCGAGGCCGATCAGCAGGGGCAGCAACGCCATGGCCGCCAGCGCCACGGGCACATGGATGGCGTTGATCGCCGTAAAGCCGATCCCGCCGTTCTGCTGGCGCGCCGCGTGCATGGCCGGCACAGCCGCGGGCACATGCTCCTCGATCATGCCGTAAGTGTGCCAGATCGTCGTGACGATTCCCTCGCCGGTGCCGACGGCGACGAGCTGCCTTGCCGTCGCGATCAGCGCAGCCTTGAGCTGCGGCGCCGGATAGTCGCGCAGGCTTTCGAGGACGATGGTGCGCATTTCATCGCCGAGCCCGTCGAAGCGTCCGAGTCGGTCGAACACGTTGCCGCCCCACAGGAAGTCGTCGGCGTCTTGCGGCAGTTCGCTGCGGTAGGGGCAGAGCTTGAGCCGCGGATCCGGACAATGGTCGTGGAGATAGCGCGTGACGATGCCGTCCTGCAGCATGCGGCCGAACGCGATGCCATAGCCGCCCGGCGTCCAGGCGATCTGTCTGGCGACGATGTAATTTCCGGCGAGCAGCATCATCGCGCCAAGGAGCATGGCGATGGCGGCATGGGCGACCGCCGCGCCGGGCAGGAGCGGGCGCTTGAAAAGCCAGCAGAGAAGCGCCGCGACGCCAAGCACGAGTAGCACCGCATAGGTGGCGCTGTGGGTCGACGCGGCAAAGGCGATGAACACCACCAAAGCGGCGCACCGGCGCGGCTCGATGCGCTCGCCGTGCCAGACCAGCGCATGCAGCGCGAGCAACGCAAGGCCCGCGAAAATGTCGGTCAGGAGTTCGCTGGCGAGAAACGGCAGCGCCGTTGTCGCCGAAAGCAGAGAGACGATTGCCAATAATCCGGCCGGACGAAAATCGAGCCGGTAAATCTTGAGCATCACGCCGACGATCCAGACCGCGGCGGCGGCTTGCAGAATGACGACCGGCCAGAAATCGAACGGCGATCCGGGGGCGAGAAACAGGCCGTACGTGGTCGAGCGGCTAGGGACGAGCGTGCCTTCGAACCAGCGCGCGAGGTAGCCGCCGGTGTCGTATTCCAGGAGCGGAAACCGGTTCCAAATCGCCGGCAGCAGGAGCACCAGCATGGCGGCGAGTTGGGAAGCGATCGGCGCAATGTTACGCGTCAAGGCAGGCATGGGATGGCGAGCATAGGCTGGCAGGCATCGGCGAACCCTGGCGGTGTCGCGCTGGTACGACACCGGCGGCCATGAGGCAATGCGCGCAAGATTCTGGTGGTATTCCGCCGGGAAGGGCGGTCTTCTGTGCGTCGGGGGCGGATCGCGAAGCACGCGAGGCTTGCGCATGCGCGCATCGACCATGGGCTTTGCCGCCCTCGTTTTCGCGGCGGTCGGGATTGTAACGGGCAGCCATCCGGCCTTGGCGCAATCCGGCTACGATCGTCCGGGCGGCGACTATGCCAGCGCCCCGGTGCCGGGCGGCGACCCGGCCGTGTGTGCGGCGCGCTGCGAGCGCGACAAAGGCTGCCGGTCCTGGAGCTTTGCCTATCCGTCCGCCTCGGGGGAGCCCGCCATGTGCTGGCTCAAGCGCGTGGTGGCGCCGGCGGTCAGGTCGAGTTGCTGCGTGTCGGGCGTGCGCGGCGCCGGCGTCGTCGAGCCGCGTCCGGGCGAACTCGAATTTTCCATGGACCGGGTGGGCGGCGACTACCGGTCCTTCGAAACCGCCGCCGACCCGCGCGGCAATTCCTGCGCCGCCGCCTGCCAGGCCGAATCCCGTTGCCGGGCGTGGACCTATCGCCGCCCCGGCTACGGCACCGCCGCGCCACGCTGCTACCTCAAGGACGCGATGAAGCCGCCGCACCGCAAGCCATGTTGTATTTCCGGCGTGGTGCGCTAATCCACCTCGACTGGTCATTGCCGGGCATAGCCGTTCGAAGAACGGCGTCGCTTCGCTCGCCTATGTCCCGGCAATCCAACTTAAATCCCGTCGAGTGAATATGGATCACCGGGTCAAGCCCGGTAATGACGCCGAGAGGTTACCCCGTGCCGCCGACGGTAATTCCGTCGATGCGCAAAGTCGGCTGGCCGACGCCGACCGGCACGCCCTGGCCGTTCTTGCCGCAGGTGCCGATGCCGTCGTCGAGCTTGAGGTCGTTGCCGACCATGGAGATGCGGCTGAGGTCGGTCGGCCCGTTGCCGATGAGCATGGCGCCCTTGATCGGCGCGCCGCGTTTGCCGTTTTCAATCAGATAAGCCTCGGTGCATTCGAACACGTATTTGCCCGACGTGATGTCGACCTGCCCGCCGCCGAAATGCACAGCGTAGATGCCATTCTTCACCGACGCCATGATCTCCTCGGGCTCGCGGGTTCCAGCGAGCATGTAGGTGTTGGTCATGCGCGGCATCGGCACGTGGGCGAAACTCTCGCGCCGCCCGTTGCCGGTCGGTTTCATGCCCATCAGCCGGGCGTTCTGGCGATCCTGCATGTAGCCGACAAGGATGCCGTCTTCGATCAGCACCGTGCGGTTGGTCGGCGTGCCTTCGTCGTCGATCGAGAGCGAGCCGCGGCGCAGCGCGATGGTGCCGTCGTCGACGACGGTGATGCCCTTGGCGGCGACGCGCTGCCCCATCAGCCCGGCGAACGCCGAGGTCTTCTTGCGGTTGAAGTCGCCTTCGAGCCCGTGGCCGACCGCCTCGTGCAGCATGACACCGGGCCAGCCCGGGCCGAGCACGACGTTCATCTCGCCGGCCGGCGCCGGCGCCGCTTCGAGATTGGTGAGCGCCTGGCGCACCGCGCCATCGACGGCATTGTGCCAGGTGTCGGTGACGATGAAGCGCTCGTAGTCTTCGCGGCCGCCGTAACCGGCGCTGCCGGTTTCCTGCCGGTCGCCGTCGCCGACCACGACCGAGACATTGACGCGCACCAGCGGGCGCACGTCGCGATAGGTCTCGCCATTGGCGCGGACGATCTCCGCCATCTGCCAGGTGGCGCCGAGGCTGACGGAAACCTGCCGCACCCGCGGATCCCTGGCGCGCGCATAGGCGTCGATGGCTTCGAGCAAACGCACCTTGGCCTCGAAAGCCGGGCTGCCGAGCGGGCTTTCCTCGCCGTAGAGCTTGGCGTTGGTGCGCGGCGGCGCGCCGGCATAGTGGCCGGAATACCCGCCCCTGACCGCGCGCACGGTATCGGCGGCACGCGCGATCGCCGCTTCCGATACGTCGGAAGCATGCGCGTAGCCGACGGCGTCGTCTTTCACCGCGCGTAGTCCGAATCCTTGCGAGGTGTCGTAGGCCGCCTGCTTCAACCGGCCGTTGTCGAAGACGAGCATTTCGGCCTGGCGATATTCGAGGAACAATTCACCGTCGTCGGCGCCCTCGAGGCCGCGGGAGATGATCTTGGCAAGGCGCGGCCGGTCGAGGCCGGCGCGATCGATCAGCGAGATGGGGGCGGCGGCGGGGGCAGAGGCCATACGAGACTCCGGCGTTTCCTTTGGTGGTCTTTTTCCTTGGCTCAGAGATAAGCCTTGCCATGCGGTATTTCTACGTACCGGGCCGTTAGCACCTGCGCAACACTCGCCCCGTAATGTCTCCGCCGCAAGGTACGCGTTGGACTGTCGTGAACGTCCCCGCACGGCGTAATCCCGCGCTCCATACGCCGGCGGGGCCGTTTCATTTTCTCTTACCTCGTCATGCCCGGCCTTGAGCCGGGCATCCACATCTTTAGGACGCGAGTACCGCCAAGACGTGGATGGCCGGGACGAGCCCGGCCATGACGGCAGCGTGGCTCGATCTTGCCTATCCCGACAGCCGCTCGATCTCGGCTCCGCAACGCCCGAGCTTGTCTTCCAGACGCTCGAAACCGCGATCGAGGTGATAGACGCGGTTGACGATGGTCTCGCCCTCGGCGGCGAGCGCGGCGATGACCAGCGAGACCGAGGCGCGCAAATCGGTCGCCATCACCGGCGCGCCCTTAAGCCGCTCGACGCCTTCGATGGTCGCGCGTTCACCTTGCAGATGAATGCGCGCGCCGAGCCGCACCAATTCCTGCACGTGCATGAAGCGGTTCTCGAACACCGTCTCGACAATGTGCGAGGTGCCGCGCGCGCGCGTCATCAAAGCCATCAGCTGGGCTTGCAGATCGGTCGGGAAAGCGGGGAACGGCGCCGTGGTGACCTCGACCGGCGCCAGCGCGCCGCCGTTGCGCGCGACACGGATGCCCTGATTGGTCGCCGTGACCATGGCGCCGGCCTGTTGCAGCACGTCGAGGGCTGCTTGCAGCAATTCCGGGCGGGCATTCTGCAGGAGGATATCGCCGCCGGCCATGGCGACAGCCATGGCGTAAGTGCCGGTCTCGATGCGATCCGGCAGCACCGCGTGCCGCGCGCCGCCGAGCCTGGCGACGCCCTCGACGACGATCCGTTGCGTGCCGGCGCCGGAAATCCGCGCGCCCATTTTGTTGAGGCAATCGGCGACGTCGGCAATTTCCGGCTCGCGCGCGGCGTTCTCGATGACGGTTGTGCCGGCGGCAAGCGTTGCCGCCATGATTGCGGTATGCGTGCCGCCGACCGTGACTTTGGGAAAGACGATCTCGGCGCCTCTGAGACCGCGCGGCGCCCGCGCCACCGCATAGCCGCGGTCGATTTCGATTTGGGCGCCGAGCCGCTCCATCGCCATGATGAGGAGGTCGACCGGCCGCGTGCCGATGGCGCAGCCGCCGGGCAGCGACACCCGCGCCTGGCCCATGCGCGCCACCAGCGGCGCCAGCACCCAGAAGCTCGCCCGCATCCTGGAGACGAGTTCATAGGGTGCGGTAGTATCGACGATGTGAGCCGCCGAAATGTGCAAGGTCTGGCCATGATCGGCGGTCTCGCCCGAGCGCTTGCCGCTTACCATGATGTCGACGCCGTGATTGCCGAGGATGCGCTCCAGAAGCGCGACGTCGGCGAGCCGGGGCACATTGTCGAGGATCAAGGTCTGATCGGTCAGCAGGCTCGCGATCATCAGGGGAAGCGTGGCGTTCTTCGCCCCCGAGATCGGAATGGTGCCGGTCAGGCGCCGGCCGCCGACGATACGAATGCGATCCATTATCGATTTCCCCCAAGCCCCGTTCGGGACCTTCCGTGTCTAATCGCGGCCCCGATTGCGGCGAAAGTCGGGAGTTTGCGTTTCGGCGGCGGTATTTGCCGGCGCGGTCTCGTCCTCGCTCTTTTGCTCGGCGCGGCCGCGTGCCTGCGCCTTGCGGCGCTTGAGGTTTTCGCGCAAGGCCGCCGACAGCCGCGCATTGCGCGCCGCCTTTCTTTCCGCCTTACCGCGTGAAATCTTGCCGCGTGAGTTCATCGCTGCTGCCGGTCCTACGGCAGATGGATGAGGTGTGGCGCGAACAGGCCAAGCGAAAGGACGCCCAGCCCGAGGACGCCGAGCAAGCCCGCGCACCAGGCGAGCAGGATCATGCCGGTGATCACCGCCGCCGAAGCGAGCACGATGCCGATCTGAAACGCCGCCGATGCGAGCTCGTAGTGGTGATACTTCGCCAGCGACAAGTCGCGTTCGTCCTGCTCCTCCTTGGCGCGATCGGCCAGCTCCTTGCGGCCTTCATGCGTCTCCGGCTCGGAATCGTAGCGCGCGGCGGTCGTCTCCCAGGCGGCGATCTGCTTGTCCATCGCGTCCTTCACCGCCGGGTCGGCCGCCGCCGTTGCCTCGAGCTTGAGCGCCTCGGCGGCGACGCGCACGACCGTCGCGCGGATGCTCTTCGCCTGGAAGAACGCCCACAAATTCGCCGACTCGACGTCGGCGCTGATCGCTTCGGTCTGCGCGCCTTTGCCGAGCGTCTCGGAGAAGGACAGAAACAGCGCCAGGATGGCGATTACCAGCGCGATCTTTCTGTTCTCGCGCGAAACTTCTTTCGCGGTCTCGGCCTGCTCCATTTCTTCGTGCGCGTCCGACATGATTTTTCGCCCTCATAAACCGTGGGAATGAGCGGAAACCTGTGGATAGCATAAATCCTTCTTAAGCGCGCGGATGGGCGCTGCGATAGGCCTCGATCAGCCGCTCGGCATCGACTTCGGTGTAGATCTGCGTCGTCGCCAGCGAAGCGTGGCCGAGGAGTTCCTGGATCGCGCGCAAATCGCCACCGCGCGCCAACAGATGCGTGGCGAAGGAGTGGCGCAACGCATGCGGCGTGGCCGTGTCCGGTAGCCCGAGCGCCCCGCGCAGCCGCGCCATCGCCAGCTGGATGACGCGCGCGGACAAGGGGCCGCCCTTTAAGCCGACGAACAGCGGCCCGTCCGCGAGCAGATCGTGCGGGCAAAGCGCGAGATAATCGCCGACGAGTTTATGCACCTGTGGCAGCACCGGCACCATGCGTTGCTTGCGGCCTTTCCCCATAACCGTCATGGCGTCGCCGTCGCCGAAATCGCCGCGCTTTAGCCCGAGCGCTTCGGAAATGCGCAGACCCGAGCCGTAGAGCAATGCCAGCACGGCTGCATCGCGCGCGTGGACCCAAGGCGCGCGCCGGTCGCCGGCGGCAAGCTCCGGTTCAGCAAAGCGCGTGGCGGCGGCCACCGGCAGCGGCCGCGGCAGCGTCTTGCCGAGCTTCGGCGCCCGCACTGCGGCGAGCGCGCCGACCTTGCCCTTGCCGCTCCGTTCGAGAAACCGCGCGAAGCCGCGTATGCCAGCGAGCATGCGCATCAGCGAGCGGCTGCCGATACCCTGCGCGCGCCGCGCCGCCATGAAGGCGCGCACATCCGCGGGCGTCAACGCGGCAAGCTCCCTAAGCGAGACCGCGCCGCCGAAATGGCCGGCGAGGAAAGCGAGGAACTGGAGCACGTCGCGCCGGTAGGCTTCGATCGTCTTCGGCGAAAAATGCCGCTCGTCGCCGAGATGCGCGAGCCAGCTTTCCAGCTCGGCCGCGACTTTCGGGGCGACATAATCGGGCGGGTGTTTCTCTTCAGACATCCAGATCAGCGTTTGAGGAGATGATTCTCAACTTTGCGACACACCTACCATTTTCCCCTCCCCCTTGTGGGGGGGTGGGAGGGGTTCGCCTCCCGGGACCTTTAACGCGGCGCCTCTTTATCCTTCCTAAACTGGGCGGAATCGGCCCAAAGTTGCGGTCATGGCCAAACGCGTGGTCGATGTCCTCGTCCCGGTCGCGCTCGACCGGGCCTATTCCTACCGGGTGCCCGAGGCGCTGGAGCTGGCGCCGGGCGACATCGTCGGCGTGCCGCTCGGCGCCCGCGAGGCGACCGGCGTGGTATGGGCGGAGAACGTCAAGCCCAACCCCCGGCTCGACAACCGGCTCAAGGACGTCGAGGAAAAACTCGAACTGCCGCCGCTCAAGGACGAGCTGCGCGCCTTCGTCGACTGGGTCGCCAACTATACGCTCTCCTCCCGCGGCATGGTGTTGCGCATGTGCCTGCGCATGGGCGAGCATCTGGGCGATGCGCGCGAGCGCGTCGGCGTGCGGCTTGCCGGGGCGGCGCCGGCGCGGATGACCACGGCGCGCGAGCGCGTACTGCGCCTGATGGCCGACGGCATGGTGCGCGGCAAAAGCGACGCGGCGCGCGAAGCCGGCGTCAGCTTAGGCGTGATCGAGGGCCTGATCGACGAAGGCACACTGGAGACCCTCGTATTGCCGCCGGAGCCGGTCGCGGAAAAGCCCGATCCCGATTTCGCGATCACGGATTTCACGCCCGACCAGAGCGCCGCCGCCGCCGAGCTGAAAGCGACCGTTGCCAAGGGCGGTTATGCGGTGACGTTGCTCGACGGCGTCACCGGCTCGGGCAAGACGGAGGTGTATTTCGAGGCCGTGGCGGACACGATTCGCCGCGGGCGGCAAAGCCTGATCCTGATGCCGGAGATCGCGCTCACCGCCCAATTCCTCGACCGCTTTGCCGCGCGCTTCGGCGTGCGGCCGGCGGAGTGGCATTCGGAACTCTCGCCAAGAAAGCGCGCGCGCACCTGGCGGGCCGTTGCCGACGGCGAAGTTTCGGTCGTGGTCGGCGCGCGCTCAGCGTTGTTCCTGCCCTATGCCGATCTCGGACTGATCGTGGTCGATGAAGAGCACGACCAGGCCTACAAACAGGAAGACGGCGTGCGCTATCACGCCCGCGACATGGCGGTGGTGCGCGGCCATGTCGCCCACATTCCGGTCGTGCTGTCGTCGGCGACGCCCTCGCTCGAAACCGAGGTCAATGCGCGGCGTGGTCGCTACAAGCGCCTGCATCTGCCCGAGCGCTTCGGCGGGCAAAGCATGCCGTCGGTCGAGGCGATCGATCTGCGCCGCGAGCGCCCGCCGCCCGGCCGTTTCATCGCGCCGTCGCTTGCCGGCGCGGTGCAGACGGCGCTCGAACGCGGCGAGCAGGCGCTGTTCTTCCTCAACCGCCGCGGCTACGCGCCGCTGACCTTGTGCCGCGCCTGCGGCTTCCGCTTCTCCTGCCCGAACTGCGACGCCTGGCTGGTCGATCACCGCTTCCGCCGCCAGCTCGTCTGCCACCATTGCGGCTTCGCCATGCCGCATCCGGCCGCTTGTCCGAACTGTCAGGCGATGAATTCCTTCGCCGCCATCGGCCCGGGCGTCGAGCGCCTGGAGGAAGAAGTGCGCGAATTGTTTCCGCAGGCGCGCGTGCTGGTGCTGTCCTCCGATCTCGTCGTCACGGTCGATCGCCTGCGCGCCGAGCTCGACGATGTCGCTGCCGGCCGCTTCGATATCGTCATCGGCACGCAGCTTGTGGCCAAGGGGCACCATTTCCCCAAGCTCAACCTCGTCGGCATCGTCGATGCCGATCTCGGCCTCAATAACGGCGACCCGCGCGCCGCCGAGCGCACCTTCCAGCTGCTGCATCAGGTGGTCGGCCGCGCCGGCCGCGATGCCGGCATCGGCCACGGTTATTTGCAGACGCACCAGCCCGAGCATCCGGTGATGCGCGCCTTGATCGCGCAGGACCGGGAAGCGTTCTACAGCGCGGAGATCGTCGCGCGCGAGCAGGCCGGTTATCCGCCGTTCGGCAGGCTCGCGAGCCTGGTGATTTCAGGGGAAGACAAGCACGACACGCAATCGTTCGCGCGGGCGTTGGCGCGGGCGGCGCCAGCCGACGACGGCGTGCGCGTGCTCGGTCCCGCCGATGCGCCTTTGTCGCTGGTGCGCGGCCGCCATCGTTTACGCTTGTTGGTCAAGGCGCCGCGCGCTTTCGATCTCTCGGCCTATTTGCGCGACTGGCTTGCCGCGGCACCGAAACCGAAGGGTTCGCTCAAGCTCGACATCGACGTCGACCCGCAGAGCTTTTTGTGAGGGTGACCCCGCTTTTTTTGCTCCGCTTGCGTGGCGCGAATTTCCTGCGCTCCGCTATGGAGAAGGCGCGGGCGGCCCAACGCGCAAGCTCATCGGGATCGTCATAAAGCCGCTCGGGCAACCGCCAGTAGGACAGCGAGGCGCGGCCGACACGGCCGCGACTTTTGGCGCGGGTATAAACGAACGGCCGGCTGCCTTCGCGCTCGAAATCCGGGATGCTGGTCTCGTCGACCTTGAGGAAGATCGCGCCGTCGAAAACGAGCCCGAACATCAAGCCTTCCGACCAGATGCCGGCGCCGCCGAACATGCGTTTGACCGATACCGGGCCAAATGGCGCGAACAGCTCGCGGATGAATTCGGGGTCCAAGCGGGCACCTTTTGCAGCAAACGTAGCCCGGATTGAGCGGCAGCGAAATCCGGGGACCATTCGTGAGGCCGTAGCCCGGATTTCGCTGAGCTTGTCATCGGGCCGGCCACTTCGGGCCGGACCCGTTGGCTCAACCCGGGCTACACTTCGCTCGTTATTGCCGGACTTGATCCTGCAATCCATGCTGAAGGTCGCACTTCAGTATAGACCACCGGGTCGCAGGCGAGCGAAGCGACGCCGTTCTTCGAACGGCTATGCCCGGTGGTGACGAGGAGAGAGACACTGCGGAGACGATCATGACGAAACTTTATCTGGCCGGTCCGTTGTTTACGATTGCCGAGCAGAGCTTCAACGCCGCGCTCGCGCGATTTCTCGAAAGCGAGGGCTTCGAGGTCTGGCTGCCGCAAGAGCACGAGTCGCGCAATAACAACGCGAAGGCGATTTTCGATATGGACGTCGAAGCGCTCGACCGCGCCGATATGGTGGTCGCCTGCATGGACGGCCCCGATCCCGACAGCGGCACCGCTTGGGAATGCGGCTATGCCTATGCCAAGGGCAAGCCGATCGTCTGCTACCGCACCGATTTCCGCATCTCCGGCGACACCAAAGGCGCGCCCTACAATCTCATGCTCAGCGAAAGCGCCACATCGCGTTTCGAAGTTCCATTCCGGACGAAACCGCCGGAATTCCATCAGCGCGTGCTCGAACATATCCGCAAAGCTTTGGCTTGACCGCTCGCACATATCCGGCATCGTGTGACCCCATTGCGAGCCTCGGCGATGTGAGCCATGACGGCGACGATCGAAGTCATCCTGTTTCTGCTCGCGGTGCTGGTTGTGGTCGCCGTCGTGGCGCGGCGGCTCAACACCGCGCCGTCCATTCTTCTCGTCGTCGCCGGCATCGCGGTTGCCCTTATTCCCGGCCTGCCGCGCATCGAACTGGCGCCGGAACTGGTGCTGCTCGGCATCCTGCCGCCGTTGATCTATTCGGCCGGCGTCGCCATGAGCTGGCGCGAGTTCCGTTTCAACCTGCGGCCGATCACGCTGCTCGCCTTCGGTTGCGTCGTCTTCACCACTTGCGCGGTGGCGGTGGTCGCGCATGTCGCGCTCGGGATGCCGCTCGCCGTCGGCTTCGTGCTCGGCGCCATCGTGGCGCCGACCGACGCGGTCGCCCCGCTCGCCATCGTCCGCCGTCTCGGCCTACCGCGCCGGCTCATCCTCGTGCTCGACGGCGAGGGCCTCGCCAATGACGCCACCGCTTTGATCCTTTACCGTTTCGCCGTCGCCACGGTCGTCACCGGCCTGTTCTCCTTCACGCAGGCCGCCGGAGAATTCGCCCTCATCGTCGTCGGCGAAATCGCCTACGGCATCGGCGTCGGCTGGGTCAGCCTGCGCCTGCGCCGCTGGGCGCGTAATGCCCGCGTCGAGATCACGCTGTCGCTGATGACGCCTTACGCGGCGTTTCTGGTGCCGCAGCATCTCGGCGGCTCGGGCGTGCTGGCGACCATGGCCGCCGGCCTGTTCGTGAGCTGGAACGGACCGCTGCTCATCCCGGCGGCGACCCGGCTGCAGGGAATCTTCTTCTGGGACCTGATCGTCTATTACCTCGAAGGCTTCATCTTCCTCGTGACCGGCATGGAGACGCGCGCGCTGCTCGATCGCTCGAATGCGGTTTCGCTACGTGATCTTGGCGTCGCCGTGCTGGTCACCGTCGCCGTGATCGTCGTGGCGCGGTTTGTCTGGGTCTATCCGTCGGTCTATCTGCCGCGTTGGCTGAGCCCGTCGCTGCGCCGCCGCGATCCGCTGCCGCCCTGGCAATGGAGTTTCCTGCTCGGCTTTGTGGGCGTGCGCGGTGTCGTTTCGCTTGCCGCGGCGCTGGCCGTTCCGTTCACGACGCTGAGCGCCGCGACCTTCCCGGACCGCGATCTCATTCTGTTCATCACCTTCGGCGTCATCGTCGTCACGCTGATCGGCCAGGGCCTGATGCTGCCCGGCATCGTGCGCTGGCTCGCTTTGCCGCACGACGCCGAGGACGAGCGCCGGCGGGAACAGGATGCCGAGATCACCGCGCGGCTGGAGGCGCTCAACATGGCGCAAGACCGCGTCAAGCGGCTTTCGGCCGACGGCAAAGTGCCCGAAGAGGTGCTGGCGATCCTGCGCGCGCGCCACGCGCATCATGCCGGGCAGCTACCGCGCAATTCCAAGGACGGGCTCAGGGCCGCCGCGGCGGCGGCGGAGCTGCGGGCGGAGCTGATCGCTGCCGAGCGTGAATATATCTACCGGCTGCTGCAGCAGGGCCAGATCACCGACGAAGCGCGCCGGCGCATCGAACGCGAGCTCGATCTGGAGGAGGAAAGCCTCGCGTTCAGGCGCGACAGCGTGCTCGACCCGCCGCTCTAGCCGTCGCCGCCGCGCCATGCACCCGGCGCGGAAAGGACGGCGCGATCAGTAACCGGAATTGTTTGTTTCGTAAGAGCTTTTGTAAACTATAAGACGGCAGTCGGGTAAATTACCTAACTGCTATTTGCGCGATAATTAACTGCGCCGGTCTACTCATTTGGCGCTCGCGTCGTCTGCCATGACGAATTGTCGGATGGCGCACGCCGAGCCTGCGTGGATCTTATGCGCAACGACGTCCCCATCGAGCGCGGCCCGACTGCCCCGAACCAACCGGAGTTCCAGGCGGCGGTGCGCGCCGAGCAGATCAAGGCGCTCTATCACGCGCCTGCGATCATGCTGGTCAACCCGATCAACGCATCGATCCTTGCCGTGGTACTCTGGCAAGCTTATCCGGCGTGGATACTCCTGCTCTGGATCGGGTTGTTCTGCGTCGTCGTGAGCGTGCGTTTCGCCGATCGGGCACGCTATCTGCGGCAACCGCACGACAGCGGGCACGACGAGGACGATTGGGCCAGGCGTTTTACCGTCGGCGCCGCGGTGACGGGTTGCCTATGGGGCCTCTGCGCATCAGCCGTCTTCATATCGCCCGATCCGGTCGCCAACGTCGTCGTCACATTCGTTCTCGGTGGGATGACGGTCGGCGCGGTCTTCCAGCAATCGGCGTATTTGCCGGCCTTTTACGCCTTCGCGCTGCCCGCCACGATTCCACAAGTTGTTTGTTATTTCGCAAAGGGCGATCGCGTCTCGATCGCGATGAGCCTGATGCTGGCGGCCTATGTCGCGGTCGTCGCCTTGATGGGCCGTTACATCAACCGCTGGATCGTGGAGAATTTGCTGCTGAGGCTCGACCAGACCGCCGCCAATAGTGAGTTGCAAGCCGCCGTAACAAAGAGCAAAGCCCTGCTTGGCGAAATCGAACAGATTTATCGAAATTCACCGGTCGGTCTTTCTCTCCTGGACAATGACTTTCGCTTCATTCGGATCAACGAGCACCTGGCTGAGATGAGTGGGGTGACCGTGGAGGCGGCGATAGGCCGCACGTTGCGCGAAGTCATTCCTCGTTTGGCCGACGGCATCATTGCAATGCACCAACCGATTTTGGAACGTGGTGAGCCGGTCATGAATGCCGAAATGACAGGCAAGTCGCCCAAGCCTCCCTATGGCGAGCGGCATTGGCTCGTGAATTGTTTTCCCTACCGCTCGGAGTCCGGTGAAATGATCGGCCTGCTCGATTCGGTGCTGGACGTCACCGATCTCAAACAGGCGCAGTCGGCATTGCGGGAGAGCGAGGAGCGCTTCCGCACCATATTCGACTCCGTCAATGACCTCATATTCGTGCATGATTTCGACACGGGCGCGGTCGTCGAGGTCAATCAGCGGGCTTGCGAGATGCTCGGCTATACCCGCGACGAGATGCTCAAGCTCAAAATCGGCGATCACTCCGAGAACCAACCGCCATACCTCACCGAGAACTTGTTCTCCAAGATGCAAAAGGCGCGATCCGGGACGCCGCAAACGTTCGACTGGCGTGCCAAGACCAAGGATGGTCGCCTGTTTTGGCTCGAAATCTCGCTTCGCCGGGCAACCTTTGGCGGACGGGAATTCCTGCTCTCGGCCGCCCGCGAAATTTCGCAGCGCAAGGAGGCGGAAGATCAGCTCAAGCGGATGGCGCAGTTCGATCTCCTTACCGGCTTGGCCAATCGCGGCGTATTCGTCGCGGAGGTAGCCCGGGCGATCGAGCGCGTGCAGCGAGGCGAGCACGGATTCGCTGTTCTTTATCTCGACCTCGATCATTTCAAGGACGTCAACGACACATTGGGACACCCGATCGGAGATCGGTTGCTACAGTCCGTCGCCGAACGGCTGCGGGCGAACGTGCGAGCGATCGACACGCTCGCCCGCTTTGGCGGAGACGAATTCGCGTTGCTGATGTCGGACGCCGGAGATCCGACAGATGCCGGAGTCCTGGCGGACAAGATTCTGCAGATCATGAACGAGCCGTTCCTGCTCGACGGCAACCAGATCCATTCCGGGGTCAGCATCGGCATCGCGCCCTACGAGCCGGACGATCCGAATGCCGAGGCGCTGCTCGCGCACGCCGATGTCGCGCTTTATCGGGCCAAATCGGAAGGCCGGCACACCTATCGGTTCTTCACCGACGCCATGGACGCGGAAGTGCGCAAACGGGTTGCCCTGACGTCCGAACTGCAGGCCGGCATCGCGGCGGGCCAGCTGTTCCTGGTGTACCAGCCGCAAGTGGATATGGAGACCAGCCGGCTGGTCGGACTGGAGGCGCTGGTGCGCTGGAATCATCCGGCCCGGGGTGTGCTCTCGCCCAGCCAGTTCCTGCCGGCGGCGGAGCGCAGCGGCCTCATCGTCACACTGGGAAACTGGGTTTTGCTCGCGGCTTGCCGGCAGGCGCGGCAATGGCTGGAAAGCGGCGTCGCGCTGCCTCCGCTTGCGATCAATGTTTCGGCGCTTCAGTTCAAGGCGCCTCGCGAGCTGGAAAGCAAAATCGAGGCGGCGCTGGCGGAGACCGGGCTCCCGCCCGGAGCGCTCGAAATCGAGATGACGGAAACCGCACTGATCGGGACTTCAAGCGGACCCGACAACGTTATCGAGCGGCTCCGCGCCCGCGGGTTGAGAATCGCGATCGACGATTTCGGCACGGGCTATTCCTCGCTGCTCTATCTTCGGCGCTTTCCGGTCGATCGGATCAAAATCGCGCAGGAATTCGTCAAGGATATCGGCATCGAGCCCAACGACACGGCGATCGTCAAGGCAGCGATCGGCCTGGCGCGCGAGCTTGGCATCGGCGTTATGGCCGAAGGGGTGGAAACGGCGGACCAGTTGCGATTGCTGCACGCGTGGGGATGCCGGCAGGCGCAAGGATACTACTTTGCGCCGCCGATGCCGGCAGAAGACATTCTGCCGCTTCTGCGCAGCGGCAGCATCCTGCGCTGGCAGGCCGCGGCTTCGATGCCTCCCGGCGCGCCGCGGCGCGCGGCGGCTGGCAAGCCGCGCCGCGTGCATCCCGCGTCCCAACGCGGCGCCTCGCGTTGAATGCCGAGCGGCCTCTTCGCGACACGGCGCTACTTCAGCTGCTCGGCAACCTTGTCGAGCCCGGCCTTGATGCAGGCCTCGTCTTTCTCGCCGCCGGGCGCGCCCGAAGCGCCGGCCGCGCCGAT
The DNA here is from genome assembly GCA_031291475.1 of Xanthobacteraceae bacterium. GTDB lineage: Bacteria > Pseudomonadota > Alphaproteobacteria > Rhizobiales > Xanthobacteraceae > BOG-931. The sequence goes on along the minus strand of JARLIY010000132.1, from coordinate 102,670 downwards.
CGTCTCGTCGCCGACCTTGATCGGCAACGCCCCCTGGAAGGCGATGATGTTGGAGAGGTGGATGAAGGGAAGCGTCGGATCGGCTTTTACCCGCTCGGCCAGTGTGCCGGAGGGGCTGCGCAAGGTGCGCGCGGTGTAAGCTTTGCGGAAGCTGTTCTCCATGGTGTGCGGCGGGGTGTTGTCGCCGCGCACCTGGACGATGATCTCGCCGTTCCTTCCGACCACGGTCGCCGACACGGCATAGCCGTTGGCCTTGCAGGTCTCGATCGCGGTCTGCGCGATGGTCATGGCGATGGAAGCGGTCAGGTCCTTATGGTCGAGCAGTTGCGCATCCGCGGGCGCGGCCCAGGCGAAGACGCAGGCTGAAGCGGCAGCGATGGTGGCGAGACGAAGCTCGGCCGATGACATGAGATCCTCCCTTTATTTGCCGTTTCTCTTGGGCACGGCTTGGCAGACTAGCGGAATCCGGCCCCGCCGTCAGGACCGTGCCCAAGCGGTGGCGCCGAAGCGTGCGGCTCTATAGGCTGGGCTGATGGAACCACGAGGCATTTACCGGGAGCAAAACGGCTGGGGCGATCAGCATAGCGCCCGCGTCAAATACGACGAGCATCAAGAGATCGATTTGCCGGAAGACCGCTATCGCGCCCGCGGCTACCAACCGCCCTTCGATCAGCTGCCGTGGAAAGACGAGACCGAAAATCTCAGTTCAAAGGGCCCAAAGGGCTAGTCCGCGCTATGCAAGGGTTGAGGAGGACGGTGACGCCGTCAGTCGGGGCACTCGCTCAACAATAGCCGCAGCGCGACTTTTCCGGCACGGTTGGCTTCCGTCATGGATTCGAAAAGAATCTCGGAGTGCTCAATCGGGCTCGTTCTGCCGGCGCGATAAATCTCCCATCGCCAGCATTTCGGCGGCGGCGCCCGATGCTTGACGACCACGGAAAAATCGGAGTGCTCGATCATGGCAAAAACGTTATCACAGATAATCGACAGATGGGCCCGAAACGGCGGTTATTTGAAAATAAAATGGCCTATTGCCGCTGCGGCAGCATCCGGTCCTCGGCCTTGAAGTAATGCCGGGCGAAGGCGACGAGCTGGGCGTCGCTCGGATGATCGACGGTTTCGACACCGGCGATGGTCTTCATCAGCTTCGGATCGTGCTGGTCGATGTGCTTGACCAGCGCGTTCTTTGCGTTGCCGGGGCCGGTAACGAGAACCGCGCCGGCGTCGGCTACCGCGCCGGCGATCGCCTGAAAGAAGTTGTGATCGTCCGCGGCATGCCCGCTGCCGATGGAGTTGGCCTTATGATGGATGTGCCGCGTCGGATGGTCGGGGTGCAACACCAGCCGTTCGACGTCCGTCGGGCTGAAATGAAACACGCGAGCCTCCCGGTGATCGATCCAGATGACCGCATGAAAGTGATGGGTGGTCATGGAACTTTAGGTCCTTTCGACCGCATCTCGTGCGGCGTCGCCGAGATCGCGCGGCGGCATTTCGTCACGAAGCCGCGGGCGGCTCCACCACGGTGTTGGTGTTGTCGACGCTGTCGTAGACCGACACCTGGACGACCGGAAAGGCGGTCTTTATTTCGAGTGCCGCCGATTGAGCGGCTTCCGAGGTCTTGTAGGAACCCTTGGTCTGCCGGTCGACCTGAAGCAGATACCGGCCGCTCTCCGGCCGCTTACGCTGCGAGAACACCTCCTCGACGTCTTTTTCGGAATCGTCCTTCGCAGGCAATTTGATTTGGCGCGGGGCCATTCGTTGCTCCTTTGTGGGGGAAGCTCTTATGTAGGCGTTTCCGGCGTCAACCGCCAGCAGTTTCCGCACGTGATCTCAGTGCTTACGCGCGTTAACGCGGAACCCGACGATGGTTTTCTCGCCGAGCGCCTTGGCGGCCTCCAGCCGGTGCAGGCCCTCAACCAGCACGAAACGTGCACCGTCCGGCCGCACCAAGATCGGCGTTAGCTGCCCGCTATCGAGCATGCTGGCGGCAATTTCGTCCACGCGCCTTTGCTCGAGCGTGGCGCGCCGTTTGATCGGCACGTAAATATCGGCAACCGCGAAAGTCTCACGTCTCATAGTGCGAAAGGATAGCACGGACGCAGTTTGGCTTGCTCGACTTTCGAGCTTGAATTTTCGCCCGTATCGCGTCTCACCGCACCTTAAAGACCAGCTTGCCACGGAAATGCCGCCCTTCGCTGACGCGATGGGCCTCGGCGGCCCCGGATAGGCGATAGAGCTTGATCTCGGGCGGGCGCACGACGCCGCTGGTTACCAGATGGACGATACGTTCGAGCGGCGCGCGGGCGCGGCCTACGGCCGGCCGCAACGCCGTCACGTCGCTGCGCTCGGGCTTTGGCGCCTGCGCGCCGGAGGCGATGAAGGCGGCACGGCCGCCAGGTTTGAGCACGGCAAAGGATTTTTGCGCCACGTCGCCTCCGACCGTATCGAACACGGCGTCGCAGCCGCTCACCACGCGGGTAAAATCCTGGGCGTTGTAATCGATGACTTCGTCGGCGCCGAGGCCAAGCACATAGGACAGATTCGCCACGCTGGTGGTGGTGATGACGCGGGCGCCGATGTGCTTAGCAAGCTGAATGGCGAATCCCCCGACCCCGCCGGCGCCGCCTTGAATGAGGATCGTCTCGCCGCGTCGAAGCTTCAATGTGTCCTCGATGGTTCTGATCGCCGTGAGGCCGGTCAGCGCCAAAGCGGCGGCCTCGACGTGCGGCAGCGTATCGGGCTTCCTGGCGATGATCGCGGCCTTGATGGCGAGTTTTTCGGCGTAGGCGCCCTCGCGGCCGGCGTCAACGACGCCGAACACGGCGTCGCCGATTTTCAGATCGTCGACGCCGGCGCCAGCCGCGGCGACGAGGCCGGAAAAATCCCGACCGAGGATCAGCGGGAATTTCGCTTGCGAATATTCGCCAGCGCGCACCTTCCAATCGGCCGCGTTGATGCTTGCCGCCACCACGTCGACGACGACCTCGCCCGGCGCCGCGACCGGGTCCGGCAGGTCGCCGTAGCGCAGGACCTCCGGGCCGCCGAATTTTTCAATAAAGATTGCTTTCATCGCTTTCTTGGCGTTCGCTTCATCCCGGCAACATCCTACATATGCGGCTCAATCTGGGCTACGCTGGATTGTCGGGGTGGTTCACCATGGCGCACGGGCTTTTCGTCGACGGCGTTTGGCACAGCGAGTGGTACGACACCTCCGCGACCGACGGGCGCTTCGTGCCCACCGCGCCCGTTTTCCGCAATTGGGTCACACCGGACGGCAGCCCCGGACCCTCCGGCGAGGGCGGCTTTGCCGCCGAGCGCGATCGCTATCACCTCTACGTCTCGCTCGCTTGTCCCTACGCGCACCGCACGGTGATCTTCCGCAAGCTCAAGGAACTCGAAAGTGTGATCTCGATCTCGGTCCTCGACCCGGTCATGGGCGAGCAGGGTTGGCAGTTCGGCAGCGGGCCCGGCACCACCGCCGACACGGTCAACGGCAAGCGCCGGCTCGGCGAGATCTATCTCTTGGCCGATGCGCGTTACACCGGCCGCGTTTCCGTGCCGTTGCTCTGGGATAAAAAGCGGCGCACCATCGTCAATAACGAGTCGCCGGAAATCATCCGCATGCTCAATTCGGCTTTCGCCACGCTGACCAACGATCGCGCCGATTATTATCCGGACGATCTGCGCGCCGAAATCGATCGCATCAACGCGCGGGTCTATAACGACGTGAATATCGGCGTCTATCGCGCCGGCTTCGCCACCACGCAAGCCGCCTACGAAGAGGGCTGCCACGCGGTATTTGCGGCGCTCGACTGGATTGATGACATTCTCTCGCACCAGCGCTATCTCGCCGGTGCGCGTTTGACCGAAGGCGATTGGCGGCTGTTCACGACGCTCGTGCGCTTTGACGCGGTCTACTACGGCCACTTCAAGTGCAATGTGCGGCGGATCGTCGATTATCCGAATTTGTGGAATTACCTGCGCGAGCTTTACCAGGTGCCCGGCATCGCCGACACGGTGAATTTGGATCACATCAAGCGGCACTATTACATGAGCATGACCGCAATCAATCCGACGCGAATCGTGCCGCTCGGGCCGCAATTGAATTTTTCAGCGCCGCATGACCGCGGGCGATTTGCGACAGTTTTGTGAATGAATTTCTGCATTTCAAATATGAATGACCGGCGCACGAAGCCAGCCAGCTTGACGAACAAGAAACATATTTGGATATTTCGCGCCGGAAGCTGACCGGCAAACGTCAGTCTTCGCAATCCGCGAACATCGCGAACATAAAGAGCTCGCATTATGTCTCGATTGGTCACCGCGTTATCCGCCGGCATTCTCGCCGTGGTTCTGATGAGCGGCACTGCATTCGTGGTCACGCCGGCCGCGGCCGCGCCGGCGTCGGACGCGACGAAGGACGCCACCGCCAAATGCCGGGCGCAGGTCAAGGAGCAGGCGCACTTCGAGGAGATGTCGCTTTATGCGCGGCATAAACTCGTCAAGAAGCGCGTCAATGACATGCTCGCCGGCCATTAAGCTCCGGCACCGCCCGGTCACATTCCGACGATCGCCTGACCGCCATTGGGGCTGATGTTCTGCCCGGTCATCGCGTCGGTTTCGCGGCTGGCAATCCAGGCGACGGCGTAGGAAACCTCCTCGGGCAACACCTGCCGTTTCAGCGGCATGCCCTCGATAATTTGCTTGAATATTTCGGGCGTGACATCGCTGCGGGTCATCGGCGTGTCGGCAAAGCCCGGGACGACCGTGTTGACGGTAATCCCGAAGGGAGCGAATTCGCGCGCCCAGGCGCGGGTCAGCGCGGCAAGCGCGCCCTTGGCGCCGCTGTAATGGCTCATCGCCGGCGCTCCGGTCATGGCGAATGGCGAGCCGGTATTGATGATGCGTCCGAACTTGCGCTTTTTCATTCCCGGCACTGCCGCCTGGACGGCAAAGAACGCGCCCTTGACGTGCGTATCGAACAGACTGTCGAAGAATGTCTCGTCGATATCTTCGATCGGCTTCATCATGCCTGTTATGCCGGCATTGTTGACGACCACGTCGAGCTTGCCGAACTCGGCTTCCGCGGCTGCCACGGCGTTCTGGATATCGGCGACGATCCGATTATCGGCCAGGAGGCAAAGCGCTTCGACGCCGCTCTGCTGCAACTCCGCGCGCGCGCGGTCGAGGTTCTCCTGCTTGAAATCGGTGATCGCCACCCTCGCTCCGCGGTCGCCCATAACCCGCGCGTGCGATAGGCCCAGTCCGCTGCTGCCCCCGGTGATCAAAACGGCGTAGCCATCGAGGCTGTTCGACATGGCGTTCCTCCTCATCGTGCCGATCGGCACAATGACTACCCATTCGGTGGAAGAACGCAAAGCGGCCGCGTCACAATTTATGGAATCCGCGGGAAAGGCCGCTGCGGGCGGCGCCGCAATGCACGCGCGTTCGTTCAGGCGGCCAGCGGCGAGACCAGTAACGCGTCGTCGGCGGGATCGATGACGCCGCCAAGCGGGGTGCCGCACGCATGACAGTGGAGGTGATAGCTTTCGAATCCGCAGGCGTCGATGAAGGGATTGCGGCTTCTACAAAACGTCAATTGCGCGCGGCAATGCGGACAGGCGATGAATTCCGCCTCCGCCGCTATAATCGCTGTCTCGCTGCTCATGGCTGACGACGTCTCGCCGCATCCGGCCCGCATGTGAGCCGACCGCGGCGTTTATATCCGATGCGTTGCAATAGTGCCTGAAGCCGATGCGTCGAATTTTATGGAGCTGTTTGAATTTCAGCTAACCGTCTCATACCGGCTGATGGAAGGCAAAGGTCGAGCGCCGGTTATGCACTGGCGCTTAGGACAAGGGCTGATTTTTCTTCAACGCCCCGTAGGGTTCCGGGGGGGCGGGCGAGCGCTCGAACAGCCTGCGGCGCTCGGCCGGGGTTGAAGGAATAAAGGGATATTGCCGCCACAGGTCGTCGACGACGCTCGGATAATGGACCGCCATCAGGCTGATGGGCTTCGCCAGCTGCGGGTAGGGTCGCGGTTCGCGAATGACCCGCTGGTTGAAGGCGCGCCGATAAAATGCCTGGTGCTCCGCCCTTACTGCCGCGAGAACATAGTCCGCGTGGAAATGCTCGCCCGCCACCATGGAAAGCCGCAGCGTAGCGTAGGGCAATCCGCGATGCAGCCGGGAAAGGCGCTCGTCGGCGACAAAGCGCGTCGGATCGACGATGACTTTGCCGGCGTCAAGCTCGGGCTGCAAAACGTCGGCAAAGACTTCGAGCGAAGGAAAATGAGGGTATTCCTTGCAGCCCACGTGAATGCGTATCGAGCTGGCCAACTCGCCGCCGATATGCAATCCGAAGAGGTAGACGTTTCCGGTTTCGTCAAAAGAGTCGGAAAACGTCTCGGAAGGATTTGCGGAAATCGCGCCTTCGCGCAGATACGCTTGATAGCGAAGTCGAAAGATGGCCTCGCGGTCCGCACTCGTCTCCGCGCGCCGGCAATCGATCCGGTCGAGCAACCTCGCGACGCCATCGGCGAAGCCGCTTGGTTTGCCTTCACGTTTGGAAGCAACCGAGCGCGAGGGAGGCGACAACGACAACGCTACCGGAACCATAGCTACTTCCTTGCCGACGAACGCCTTGCGCCAGCAAGCGAGAGGTTAACAGTTCGTTAATGCGTTTACAATTTTGACCACGTATTAGGGTTAACTCCGCGCCGCTGCTGCGAGCGGCCGCGGCAGCGAGCGTGTGACAAACAAGTGACGGGAAAACAATACCGCTACGCGGCGTCGCTTTGCAGCATCGCGGGCAGCAAAGAACCCTGATCGGGCGCGACGTAGGACGCGTAGAGCAGCTTGCGCAAATCCGCAGCCGGCATCGGCCGGCACAGCAGGTAACCCTGCACCTCGTCGATGCTGTCCTCGCCGGCGAGCAGTTCGAGCTGCTCTTCGGTCTCGACGCCTTCGACCACGACGCGCAAGCCCAGTTGCGCGCTCAAGCGGGTAATACCGCGTAGCAACGTCACCCGGCGCTCGTCGTCGCCGAGACCTTGCAGGAACGACTGGTCGATCTTCACCTTGTGTAGGGGAAAGCTGTGCAGATAGCTGAGGCTCGAATACGCGGTGCCGAAATCGTCCAACGAAATTCTCACGCCGCTTTCCGCGAGTTGCTGGAGATCCGCGCGGATCCGCTTGGTGTTCTGCAACAGCGTCGATTCCGTGATTTCAAGTTCGAGGCGGTGAGCGGGCAGGTTGGTGGCGGCGAGTGTCTCGCGCACAAGCGCGGGAATATTGGAGCGATCGAATTGGATCGATGAGAGATTCACCGTCACGGCGGTATCGCCCGGCCAGCGCCGGCATTCCAGGCAAGCGTTGTAAAGGACCTGATTGCCGATTTCGACGATGAGGCCCATCTCTTCGGCGACCGGAATGAACTCCGCCGGCGAGACCATTCCGCGCTCGTGATGGGGCCAGCGCAGCAGCGCTTCGCAGGCCTCGATGCGCCTGGTCTTAAGATTGAACAGCGGCTGATAGTACAGCTCGAACGCTTCGCTCTTTATCGCCGTGCGCAAATCGAATTCCAGCGTGCGGCGCGCCTGGGCGTTGGCCTCCATTTTGGTTTCGAACCAGCGCCAGGTGCCGCGCCCGTCGGCTTTGGCCTGGTAGAGGGCCAAGTCCGCATTGCGCAGGAATTGGTCGGGGTCGATCCGGTTTTTGGCGACGGCTATGCCGATGCTCGCGGTCACCTCGACCTTGTGTCCGTCGAGATCGTAGGTGCCGCCGAGGACGTTCAATATGCGCGTCGCTAGCGCTTCGCTTTCCTCGAGGGATTTGATCGGAGCCTGAAGGACGACGAACTCGTCGCCGCCGAAACGCGAGATGACATCGGCGTCGCGAATAGAGTCTTTCAGCCGTTCGGCAACGGCTTCCAACAGCAGATCACCCCGGGTGTGGCCGAGCGTATCGTTGATCTGCTTGAATTGATCGAGATCGATGAAATGAATGGCGCACAGATTATCGGGCCGCCATTCGCCCAGTGCCCGCTCCATGCGGTCGCGCAGGACCGTGCGATTGGGCAACCCGGTCAGCGCGTCGAATCGCGCCAGATGGTTGATCTTGGCTTCGGCGATCTTGCGTTCGGTGATGTCTTCAAGCAGCACCACCATGCCGCCTTTTTCCATGGGCTGGACGGTGAACTCGAGCGTCCGCTCGTTGAGCATGTCCATCGAGAAAGCGGCATCCTCGCTGCCCGAGAGCCGGGCATCGAGGCGCACAATGAGAGTTTCGGCGTTGGCGCCGGAAAGTACGCCGGCCTTGACGACGCTCTCGACCAAGTCACGCGACGTGCAACCTTTCAGATCGAAGTCGGCCGGCAACCCCAGCTGCCCGCCGAGCTTTTGGTTGGTGACGACGATGTGACGTTCGGCATCGAACATGCACAGCCCGTGCGGCATATTGTTAAGCGCGGTATCGAACCGCTTCGCCAGCAGCGACATGTTGCGCGAGGTGATGACCGCATCGAGCAGGGTATAGCGCCATCTGTCCGCGATGAACTTGATGCCGAGAAAGGATGGAACCAGAAGACCGGCAAAAATCCAATGATAAGGATTGCCGGAAAGCAGCAGCGCTGCCGTCATCGGCACCCAGGCGCATAAAATTTGGATGACTACAAAGCGAGCATTCGCGAAGTTTCTTCCGAAAATGCCCGCGACATAAGCTCCGGTCATGGAATAACTGACGAGAGGAGCAAACGCATCGGACGTCCACAACAAAGCGATGTAGCACCAGATTCCGAGCAACGCGATGGACGCGGCGGCCGCAATGCCGTAGCGATGCTCCCAACGTCTGGCGATTTCCGGGCTCGTGACCGTCGGTCGCGCGCGGAAATATGCCAACATCAGGAGGCCGCGCGCGCAGGCGACCAATACGATCGCCAGCGCACAGTACAGAAGAAGGACTTGGCCGGTCTTCCAATAGGTGATGAAAACAGACCCGGTGACAAATACGGTGCCGGTCAGAAGAGTGCGGCCGTCCTTGTAAAGCGAATCGACCAGAGGCAGGTAGATTTCTGGCGGAAGCGCTTCGGGTCGGTTTTGGCCAGTTCGGCGCGCCGAACTCATAACATGTACCGCCAGCAATCCTGGGTCTGAAATCGTGTGCGAGTATGGTCTAAAGGTATCTCCACCAAGTAAATGTGAACGGCTTCTTTGCGTTTAGTGTCAGCGTATTAAGGAAATTTGCGCAGCGCCGTTAGCACATGATTATCCATGCGGCCGCGGTTCCCACTCGCGGCGGAGGTAGTCTCGTCGGGCGGCTCGCGGGGCGAGCAAAGTTGGCGCGGCCCGCACGACTAGCGGATTTTTTGGAAATCGCCGTGCCGGCCGAGGCCGTCCTTGAAGCGGGTCGCGCCGGCGACGCCGTCTTCGATCAGCGCCTTGCGGCCGTTGTACCATTCCTGGATCAGCGCCTCGCGTATGCCGCGGCCGTGACTTCTGATGGCGGAGCGGCGGTCGGCGCGCGCACAGACTTGCGGGAAGCGCGCGATTTCACCGGCGAGCTCCTCGGCCTTCTGGCGAGCGCCGCCTTTCGGCGTGACGTACTCGCACAAGCCGATGCTCAGGCATTCCTCCGCCGGAATTTTGCGCCCGGTGAGAATGATCTCCAGAGCGCGGCCCTGGCCGACGATGCGCGGCAGGCGGACGGTGCCGCCGTCGATCAGCGGCACGCCCCAACGGCGGCAATAGACGCCGAAATAGGAGTCCTGCGCCATGACGCGGAAATCGCACCACAGTCCCAATTCCATGCCGCCGGCGACGGCGGGCCCTTCGATCGCGGCGATCACCGGCTTGTCCAACTCGAGCCGCGACGGCCCCATCGGTCCGCGCGGAATCTCGCCGCCGTTTATGCGAGGGCCGGCGGTCGGAATGTCGAGCTCGCCGAGCGGATGGGCGGCATCGAGCGTCGAGACGTATTTGAGATCCCAGCCGGCGCAGAACGCGCCGCCGGCGCCGTAGAAAACCGCTACTGACGCGCTCTCGTTGACGTCGAACTCGAGAAACGCCGCGTTCAGCGCTTCCGCGCTCGCCGGGTCCATCGCATTGCGGGCCTCGGGCCGATCGTGGATTACCGTCCACACCGCGCCATTCTTCTCGATCCTGACCGCCATGGTGCATTTCCTTCCTGGAATTGTCTGACGTTTTTGCGCGCCGCTTCGCGCGCTTGATGCCATCGTGGGGGCAAGCTGAACCGTTGGCAAGTTGGCCCATCTTCGCGTTCTTCGCCGGCCCCGCCCTGTTTCGCCGAACGAACGGCCGGCGCATAATGCGCGCCGGCACGGCCATGCGCCGTCGGTCTTAATGCGCGGACTGAGGGAGGAAACGACTTGGCAAAGCGACATGCCACGGCGGCGGTGGTTGGCGCGGGCGATTTCATCGGCGCCGCCATCGCCAAAAAATTCGCCGCCGAGGGATTTACGATCTTCGCTGGCCGGCGCAACGCCGACAAACTTGGGCCGCTGGTCGCCGACATCGAAGCCGCCGGCGGCGAAATCGTCGCGCGCGGCCTCGATGCGCGCAAGGAAGACGACATTACCGGCTTTCTGCGCGCAGCCGACGCGCACGCGCCGCTCGAAGTCTGCATCTTCAACGTCGGCGGCAACGTCAATTTCCCGTTGCTGGAGACGACCGAGCGGGTGTTCCGTAAGGTCTGGGAACTGGCCTGCTACGCCGGGTTTTTGACCGGCCGCGAAGCCGCGCGCGTGATGCTGCCGCACGGCAAAGGCTGCATTTTCTTCACCGGCGCTACCGCCAGCGTCCGCGGCGGCATCGGCTATGCGGCATTCGCCGGCGCCAAGTCCGGGCTGCGCGCGGTGGCGCAGAGCATGGCGCGGGAACTCGGGCCCAAAAACATCCATGTCGCGCATCTGATCATCGATGCCGGCGTCGACACCGCCTTCGTGCGCGAGCGCATTCGCCAGCAAGCCGGCGCGGAAGAGGTCGAGCGCCTCGATCCGGATCAGCTCATGCATCCGGCGTCAGTCGCCGAAGCCTATTGGCAACTCTATCGGCAGCCGCGCGACGCCTGGACCTTCGAGCTCGACATGCGACCGTACCGGGAGGCCTGGTGATGGCTAAAGTGGAATTTCATTTCGATTTCGGCAGCCCCAACGCCTATCTGGCGCATCTGGTCGTTCCGCAAATCGAGCGGCGTACCGGCGCCAAATTCGAGTATGTGCCGATCCTGCTCGGCGGTGTTTTCAAAATGACCAACAACCGTTCGCCGGCGGAGAAGATGGCCGGCATCAAGAACCGCCTGCAATACGAGCAACTGGAGATGCAGCGTTTCATCCGCCGCCACGGAATCAAGCAGTTCACGTGGAATCCGTTTTTCCCGGTCAACACGCTGTTGGTGATGCGCGGCGCGATCGTGGCGCAGCTGGCCGGCGTATTTCCACGTTATGTCGACGAAGTGTTCCGCCACATGTGGGCCGAACCGAAAGACATGGACGATCCCGAGGTGGTGCGCGCGGCTCTCGAGGAATCGGGCTTTGACGCTGACGCTCTGCTCACCCGCACCCAGGAACAGGTGGTCAAAGACCGGCTGCTGCAGAACACAGAAGCCAGTGTCGCGCGCGGCACGTTCGGCAGTCCTACCTTCTTCGTCGGCAGCGAGATTTTCTTCGGCAAGGACCGGCTGCCCGATTTCGAGGAGGAAATCGTCCGCGCCAAATAGATTACCAGTTACGGCACATCCGCCGCAGCGATGGCGTGGAAAAAAGTGCCGGTGACGCGGCCGCGTCGTCCGCCGGTCTTTTCCACGGCACGGCCCTCGCTGTCGGTGACGTCCGCGAAGGGCTCGTCGGACCCGGCCGAAGTTAGCGACGCGTAATGGAATTCGTGGCCGCGCACGGTCACTCCGCCACGGCCAAGCGCGCCGTCGGCAAGAAGCCGCGCGGTACGGTAGCCGAGATGCAGCTTGCGCTTTAAGAAGCTCGTTGTGTGCCCGAGCAATCCGGTCATGGGATGGCGCCCGCCGGCCGCGTCTTCGAGTCTCTCGCCCAAAAGCATGTAGCCGCCACACTCGCCGTGGACCGGCCGCGGTTGCGCAAAGCGCCGCAAGCCAGCGCAAAATTCTCGGGCGTTGGCGAGCCCTTCCGCATGCAGTTCGGGATAACCGCCCGGGAGCCAGCAGCTGTCAGCGCGTTCCGGCGGCGGCTCGTCGGCGAGCGGCGAGAATGGCAGGATTTCGGCGCCGGCGTTGCGCCATGCGTCGATCAGGTGCGGATAGACGAAGGTGAAAGCGCGGTCGCTCGCCAGCGCGACGCGCTGGCCCGGCGGCGGCAACGGCAAAGCGGCGGAAGACGTTGCCGCGAGCCTGATCGGCGCGGCGGTGGCGGCGATGGCGTCGAGATCGAAATAACGCTCTGCCATATCGGCGAGGCGCGCGACCAGCGCGGCGAGGTCGGGATGCTCGCTTGCCTGGACGAGGCCGAGATGCCGCTCCGGCAGCGTGAGCGCCGCGTCGCGCGGAAGCGCGCCGAGGACCGGCATGGCGAGTGCGGCGATAGCGCCGGCCACAAGCGCGCGGTGCCGTTCGCTGCCGACGCGATTGAGGATGACGCCGGCAATGCGGACAGCGGGATCGTGCGCCGCAAAGCCGCGCAGCAAAGCGGCGGCGGATTGCGCCTAGCGAGCGACATCGATGACAAGCACGACCGGCAAGTCGAAGAGGTCGGCGGTCGCGCCGCGCCGGCCCGAAATTCCCGGTGCGCCGTCGAATAAGCCCACGACCCCTTCGATGACGAGGACATCGGCGCCGCGAGCCGCTTGCGAAGCGAGCGCATCAAGAAGCGTCCCCGGCATGGCCCAGGAATCGAGATTCACTCCGGTCGAACCGGTAACCGCGGAATGGAAGGCGGGATCGATGTAATCCGGCCCGGTCTTCGCCGCGCGCACCACATCGCCGCGCCGCGCCAGGGCGGCAAGAAGCGCGAGCGTCACCGTCGTCTTGCCGGCCCCGGAATGCGGCGCGGCGATGATCAGCCCGCGCGTGGTCACTTGTGCTCCTTGCGGGGTTTTCCCGCCGTGACGTTCTTTCCGCGCAGGCGAGAGCGAAAATCCACGATCTCGCCGATCGCCACGATCGCCGGCGGCTCGAATTTCTGCTCCTGCGCGTCGGCAAAAAGTTTTTCTAGCGTGGTGACGAGTACGCGCTCTTTCGGCGTTGCCGCCGCGGCGATAATGGCGGCGGGAGTTCGCGGCGCGAGCCCGCCCGCCATCAAGTCGGCGGCGATCCGTTCGAGATTGTGCATCACCATGTAGAGCACGATCGGCTGCCCGGCGCGGGCGAGCGGCGCCCAATCGAAGTTCTCCTCGGCGCCATGGCCGGCGGCGAAGATGACGGCGCGGTTGACGCCGCGCAAAGTCGCCGGGATCGATGCCGCCGCCAATGCCGCCAATCCGGCGGTGACGCCGGGAATCACGCGGAAGGGAATGCCCGCGGCCGCGAGCGTCATCGCCTCTTCGCCGCCGCGGCCGAAGACGAAGGGATCGCCGCCCTTGAGCCGCAGCACGCGTTGTCCGGCGCGCGCCAGTGCCACCAGCCGCTGGCTGATATCGACCTGCGTTGCCGACGGCTTGCCGCCGCGTTTGCCGGCAAATTCGAGGCGCGCTTGCTTGCCGGCAAGCGCCAGCACGCCTTGATCGACCAGCGCGTCGTGAACCACTACATCGGCTTGCTGGAGGCCGGCGAGTGCGTCGAGCGTCAGCAAACCAGGATCGCCCGGTCCCGCGCCCGCAAGCCAGACATGGCCCGGCGCCAGGACCGGAACGCCGGTGCGTTGCGCGGATAACGTATCCGAGGCCGTCACGGCGTGCTCCCGTGGTGACGGCCGCGGCGCGCGGGATTCAGCATGGCGACGAGTGCAAGCGCGACAGACATGATCCTTACCGGCGGCGCAGATGAACCGCTTGTGCATGGCGGCGACCTTGGCGCCGCCCGGCGCCTATTCCCGGGCGCAGTCGAACCTTTCATCGACCTCTCGACCGGGATCAATCCCAATCCCTATCCGCTGCCGCGTTTTTCGCCCGCTCTTTATGCCCGCTTGCCTGATCCCGACGCCCTTGACGCGCTTTCGGCCGCTGCCGCGCGCGCCTACGGCGCGCCATCGGCGGCGCATGTCGTAGCGGCTCCGGGAACGCAGATTCTGCTGCCGCTCGTCGCGGGACTGGTACGCAACGGTCGCGCCGCCATTCTCACGCCCAGCTATCCCGAGCATGCTCGCGCCGCGGCACTGGCCGGGCACAGCGTCCATCCGGTGCGCGAGATCGGCGATTGCGGCGGTGCTGGGCTCGTCATTGATGCCAACCCGAACAATCCCGACGGCAGGGTCTTTACCCGGACCGCCTTGCTCGCGCTGGCCAAGGATTTGTGCCGTCGCGGCGGCATGCTTGTGGTCGACGAGGCGTTCATGGATGTCGGGCCGCCCGGTGCCAGCCTCACCGCCGATGTGGCGGCCAGCAATATCGTCGTGCTGCGCTCCTTCGGCAAATTTTTTGGACTGGCCGGTACGCGATTGGGCTTTGCGATCGCGGCGCCGGTGCTGGCCACGCGACTTCGCGCGGCGCTCGGCCCGTGGGCTGTGTCGGGACCGGCGCTTGCCGTCGGCGTAAAGGCGCTGGCGGATTCGACCTGGATCGAACGAACGCGAAGGCGATTGGAGAAAGACGCAAGCCGGCTCGACGCGATACTTGTCGACTCGGGCCTCGACGTTGTCGGCGGCACGAGCCTGTTCCGGCTAGCGCGAACCGAGCCTGCGCAGTCGCTGTTCAATCATCTTCGCGAACCGAGCCTGCGCAGTCGCTGTTCAATCATCTTCGCGAACCGAGCCTGCGCAGTCGCTGTTCAATCATCTGGGGCGCGCTGGTATTTGGGTGCGCGCTTTCCCGGATCGTGCGGACTGGCTGCGCTTCGGTCTTCCGGCGAATAAGGCATCTTGGCGACGTCTCGAAGGCGCCATGGCCTCCTTCCGGGGATGATGGGAAAGGCGAAAATCGTGGCACCAGCATCGATCACCTTCGATGAGGCTTTCCGCACGCGGCTGCGCGACCTGTTGGTCTGGCGCCGCGACGTCCGGCGATTCAGGCGCGATCCGTTGCCGGCAGGTGTCGTTGATGGCCTTATCGAGCTCGCGTGTCTCGCACCCTCGGTGGGCCTGAGCCAGCCTTGGCGTTTCGTCGTCGTGGACGACGAAGCCATCCGCGCCGCGATCCGGGGGAATTTCGCCGCCTGCAATGCGCAGGCGCTTGCCGCACAGGACAGCGAGCGGGCGGGACTCTATGCCCGGCTCAAGCTCGCCGGATTGGAGGAGGCGCCGGCGCACCTCGCCGTCTTTGCCGACCGCTCGACCGCTCAAGGTCACGGCCTCGGCCGCCACACGATGCCGGAGATGATCGAATACTCCGCCGTGACCGCCGTCCATACAGTCTGGCTGGCGGCGCGCGCTCAGGGCATCGGCGTGGGCTGGGTCTCCATCCTCGATCCAACAAAGGTCGCGGAGTTGCTCCGTGTGCCCGCGGAGTGGAAGTTCATCGGCTACTTCTGTCTCGGTTATCCGCTGCTCGACGACACCGTGCCCGAACTGGAGCAGATGGGTTGGGAAGAGCGGCGCGTGCCTTCGTCCGTCACCCTCAAACGTTAACGGCCTGACGTTTCGGCGGTTCTGCCTGTGCCAAAACAGGGCAGAATCTGTGGCCCCGGCCTTGCTCACTCACGATCGGCGCTTGGCGCCTGTTCCGGAAGCGGGAATCCGCGGCCGAAAACGATGCGCCACGTCGAAAACGAGAGCGGAGCCCGGTTGAATCCAATCGGCACGCTTTCGCAGGGAGAGAGCGGTGTTAACCAATCGACCTGCCGAACGGTCTTCGGCTTCATGGTCGCTCGCGCGCATCGGCGCGGCGATGATCCTGTCGGTCGTCACCTTGACGTCGGCGTATGCCGGCAGCGTTATCAATCTGAGCTGCGTCGGCGGAGGTAGGAGCTTCAATTGCGTGGCGCAGGTAGCCACCGCCGGCGATCCGTATATTCGCGCCGTGCCCGAGGCTCTTGGTGAGGCGCAAAAGGCGCAAATCGCGGCACGCGATCGCAAGTGGGTGGCGCGGTGCCACCCGGTTGCCGAGCGCGATACCTTCGGCGTCGCGCGCTATCACTATTCTGCGCCCGGCTGCGAATTCGGTCTCGGCGCGGAATAACGGGTGACGCGGACCGCGCTGCGGACCGCGTCCCTCTTTAGTGGACTTCAGCGGACCTGATTGGTCGATTTTCCCGGCCGCCGCATTGCCGACGTCGTCACAACTTGCCCTGGCAGGTATTTGGTGACTAACGTCGGATCGAGCTCTTTGACCGCCTCGTCCGGCAGGCGATACCAGATCTCGTTACGTCCGAGAAACTCGAAACCCAAATATCCGCGAACGGTCAGTGTCTGACCGTCGGGGCTCAGCGTCATCGTCGCGTTATAGATGTTGCCGTCCCGAGGATCGAGAATCGTGCCGTTCTCGTATTTCAAGCCGGCCCGCCTCATGTCGCGGATGATCGGCAGTCCGAGCATGGGCGCATCTTTGCGGTCGTCGCGGCAGCGCGCACAAAAGGAATCACGCGGGTCATCGTTCGGCCGCGGGAACAGTTTCGCGGCAACGCCCTCATAAACCCCGGCATTTTCGACGAACAGGAACCACACGACCGACTTGCCCGTCGTGGCGTCGATCTTCTGCCACAACCCGGCCACTGATTGTTCCGCCGCGGCGAGCGGCGAAACGGCCGCGAACAGCGCCAAGAACCCCATTAAGAGCCCCGCCAAGAGCCCGACTGTACGCGGCCTTGTCCATTGCACTACCAAGGGCTTCTCCAATCTTTCGCAACCGGCGGTTTCGGCGAATCACCATTGATGGCGCGAGAGTATTCCTTCCACAATGCGGTGATTTAACGACGCAGATTACGCCACCGCCCCTAAAAAAGGGGTGAAGGGTTGCCCACCGAGGCGCATTTTCCCGCTTGCATTGGCAGTGGCGGGTTCCAATGATTGTCCCAG
Organism: Xanthobacteraceae bacterium; assembly: GCA_031291475.1. Taxonomy (GTDB): domain Bacteria; phylum Pseudomonadota; class Alphaproteobacteria; order Rhizobiales; family Xanthobacteraceae; genus BOG-931. The sequence goes on along the minus strand of JARLIY010000132.1, from coordinate 85,585 downwards.
CCAGTGGATTAAAATCGGCTGGCCGGCATTTAGCGTTGCTGGGCCCGGGATTTGAAATCGATGTCACGTCAAATGTCCAAACGTCCACCATCCATGTCGCGCTCCAGCTTGGCTCTCGACAATCTGCGCGCCGGCGTGATCCTCATCGTGCTCGCCTTCCATTCGGCGCTCGCTTACGTCCAATGGGTTCCATTGCGAACGTCCGGCTTCGACGATCCGCCCTATGGATGGCGTGCCTTTCCGATCGTCGACAGCCACCGCTGGTTTGGCTTCGACCTGTTTTGCGCCTGGCAAGACGTCTATCTGATGTCGCTTATGTTCTTGCTCTCCGGCCTGTTCGTCTGGCCGAGCCTCGAGCGCAAGCAAAGCCTGGGTTTCGTGCGCGATCGGCTCTCAAGGCTGGGCATTCCCTATGTGTTCGGCGTCGTCGTTCTTATTCCGGTGGCGATCTATCCGGCGTATCTGGCCTCGACTTCAGACCCGAGCGTCTCCGATTACCTGCAACGCTATTTTGCTTTGCCGTTCTTGCCCAATGGGCAGTTATGGTTCCTCTGGCAGCTTCTGGCGCTCAATTTCGTGGCCGCCTTACTGCACCGGATCGCCCCCGACGCGCTGCGCGGCTTGGGCCGCCGGTCGGCCGCGGCGGGACGACGTCCCAGCCTCTACTTCGCCGCGCTCGTCGCCGCTTCCGCTGTGGCCTACGTCCCCCTGGCGCTCGTCTTCACGCCGTGGGCGTGGTCCGATTCCGGTTTCCTCGCCGTGCAATGGTGCCGGCCGCTGCTTTACGGCGTCTACTTCTTCGCCGGAATGGGCATCGGCACTGCCGGCATCGACGCCGGCTTGGTCGCGGCGGATGGCGCCTTGGCCCGGCGCTGGGCGCTATGGCTCGCCGTGGCAATCGTGTCGTTCGTGGTCTGGATGGGCATGACCTCGCTGACCATGAACGGTCCGGCGCCCATCGCCATCGACATTGCCGCCGATTTTTGTTTCGTCGTCGCCTGCGCCGGCGGCTGCTTCTTCCTTATCGCGGCGAGCTTGCGCTTCGCGGCAAAGCGTTCATCGGTCCTCGCCAGTCTTTCCGCCAACGCCTACAGCCTTTACCTCGTGCACTATGACTTTGTGGTTTGGCTGCAATACGCGCTGCTCGGTTCCACGTTGTTCGCGGTCATCAAGGGAGCGATCGTTTTCGGCGCCACGCTCGTACTGAGCTGGATAACGGTGCTGGCCGCTCAGCGCATTCCTTTCGGCGTGCGTCTGATCGCGGCGCCGCCGCGCGAGGTGCCCGCGGCCGACTCTGCCGCGCGATCCGCGGCCGGCTTTTATGCCCGGCTTCGGCAAATCGTTTCGCTCTAGCGCGGGTTAAGCCAACGCCAGCCGCGCTGCCTTGCCGATTGCGGCAAGGCCCGCGTCCACGTCGTGATCGATGTGCGCGTGCAGGACCCGACGCCCACGTTCGGCTAGGATCCGGAAGTCGCCGCGCGCCTGCGCTGCTTCGATCACCCCGAAGCTTGCCTTGCGTTCCGGGATTGCGAGGTCGGGCGCCGGCCGCGCGGTAATCTGGAGAAATACGCCGGAGTTGGGTCCGCCTTTGTACGCCTGTCCGGTCGAATGCAGGAAACGTGGTCCAAATTGCAGGCAGGTCGCGACGCGCTTGCGGTCGCGTAAAGCGGCGCGCAAGCCTTGCAGCGCCTGGAGCCGTGCCTCGGTGGCATCGACGTAAGCGAGCAGCGCAAAATAGTCTCCGCCTTCGAGCGTCGCAAAAAGCGCCTTCAGCCAACTCCCGAGCGTGGCGTTTGCCCCTAATTTCCGCAGCGATTCGGCGTTGCGCGTGTCGGTGTAGAGCGTAATGCCGCTCGCCTCGAACACCGGCGGCTCGACCGGCAGCGCGCCGGTTTTCTCGAAAGCTTGCGTTATTTTGCGGGCCGCGACCTTGCTCGCCTCGACGTCCGGCTGGTCGAACGGATTGATGCCGAGCACCGCTCCGGCAACGGCAGTCGCGATCTCGAAGCGGAAGAATTCCTGCGCCAAAAGTATCGGCGAACCGACGGTGATGCGCACCACGGGATGCCCGCCACGCGCCAGCGCATCGATCAATCGGTCTTGCGCCGGATCCGCACGCGCCGGGTCGCGCAGATAAACGAACAGCCGATCCTCGCCGTAGGCGGAAGGCTCGCTGAGCGGCTCACCGGCGACGGGGATCACGCCTTTGCCGTTTTTGCCGGTCGATTCGGCCAACAATTGCTCGGCCCAAAGACCAAAAGCGCCGATCGAGGGTGAGGCGAAGATGGTGAGCTTGTTGCATCCGGCAGCGGCAAGAACGCCGATGGCAAGGCCCAGTGCGACGCCGGGATTTTGCGCGGGCGGTAAATTGGGACCGCAGGCTTGCGCCATCGCGCCGGCCGCTTCAAGAAAAGCGCGCGGATCATGGCCGATGGCGGCCAGCGGCACCATGCCGAAATGCGAGAGCACGGAATAGCGCCCGCCGATATTGGGGACGCCGTGGAATACGCGGCGGAAGCCCTTCGCCTCGGCGGTTTTTTGCAGCTGCGATCCGGGATCGGTGATGGCGACGAACTGGCACGTGGCCGCGTTGCCCGCGCTCGCCGGCGCCTTGGCCAGAAAATAATCCATCAGCACGTTGGGTTCGAGCGTCGTTCCCGACTTGCTGGACACGATGTAGAGCGTGCGTGCGGCGTCGATGCCGCGCTCGAAGCGGCCCACCTGCTGCGGATCGGTGGAATCGAGCATGTGCCATTTGGGATAACCCGGTGCCGACCCGAGGCTCGTTGCCAGCACTTCCGGGCCAAGGCTCGAGCCGCCCATGCCCAGGAGCAGCACGTCGGTGAAATTTTCGGCCCGGAGCTGCCGGCCAAATTCCTGAAGCGCACCGGCCTCGCGCAGTTCCTTGCCGACGATATCGAGCCAGCCGAGCCACGCGCCTTCGTCGCGGCCGGTCCACAGCGTCGCATCCGCCTCCCAAAGGCGGCGCGTGTTTTCCTTTGAATGCCAAGTTTCCTGCGCCTTGGCGACCTCGCGCATGAGTGCGGGCGGCAGGGTGATGGTCTGTTCGTTCAGCGTTTGCACCAAGGCGAACTCGCTCTCCACCGAAGTTCCTGACGCTCGGCGCGGTCCCGCGGGGAAATAGGACACTCCTTACCTGCCGTAAAGGCGCCCCGCCTTGAGCGGCGCGCGGCGGCCGGATATCGCGCGTAATAATCTTTGAATGACGCCACGCCGATGTTATGTGATCGCGTCAAGCTCGCGGCCGCTGATGGGGGATCGAGGCCGCGATTTTCATGACTGCCGTGTGACACCTTCAACCTGGATCGGGTATCGCGGACATGCGGCTCAACGTGCCAATTTCCGTCGGCTGGGGCCGTTTCTTCACCCGCTGGGACGTGCTGGCGGTGCTATTGATCCTCGGGCTTCTGGTATTCCTTTCCGAAGCGAGCCGGCATCTCCTTCAGCCTTTGGCGGAATTGCAGCGCCAGCCAGTTTCGCTCAATCCCGCCAATCTGCCCGAATACGCCGCGCGCACCACCCTGCGCATGCTGATCGCCATGGCGCTGTCGCTGCTTTTTACGTTCACTTATGCGACGCTGGCGGCCAAGAGCCATCGCGCCGAGCGGTTGCTGGTGCCGCTGCTCGATATCCTGCAGTCGGTGCCGATCCTCGGCTTCATCTCGATCACCGTCGTCTTCTTCATGGCGCTCGCCCCGGGACGCGTCTTGGGCGCCGAATTTGCTGCGATTTTCGCGATTTTCACCAGCCAGGCCTGGAACATGGCGTTCAGCTTCTATCAGTCGCTGCGCACGGTGCCGACCGAACTGGTCGAGGCGTCGCGAAACTTCCGGCTGAGTCCGTGGATGAGCTTTTGGCGCGTGGATGTGCCGTTCGCGATGCCGCAGCTGATCTGGAACATGATGATGTCCATGTCGGGTAGCTGGTTTTTCGTGGTCGCCTCCGAAGCGATCAGCGTCGGCAACACGACCATCACGCTTCCCGGTGTCGGCTCCTACATCGCGCTTGCCATCGAGCATCGCGATCTTGCGGCGGTCGGCTATGCGATCGTCACCATGCTCATCGTGATTCTGATCTACGACCAGCTCTTGTTCCGGCCGTTGGTGGCGTGGGCGGATCGCTTCCGCTTCGAGCAGGAGCCGGGCGTTCTGGCGCCGCATTCCTGGGTGCTTAATGTCCTGCGCCGCTCGCGGCTGGTCGACCGGCTCGTCCGGCCGTTCGCCTCGTTTTGGCGGCGTCTGCTGCTGGCGCGCTGGTCCAAGCGCGCCGAGCCGGTCGTCCGCGAACCGGACCGCCAGCACGGTTGGGTCACCTTCCAATGGGCCGCCATCGTCTGCGCGCTCGCCGCGGTGGCGCTATGGCAGGTTGCGCGTTTCGTCACCGAGTACATTAGCCTCTCCGACGTGGCGATCGCGTTGCTTCTGGGGCTCGCTACATTGAGCCGTATCGTCGTGTTGATTGCGCTCGCGACCATTATCTGGGTGCCGATCGGCGTATGGGTCGGCACACGCCCGCACGTCGCCGAAAAGGTTCAGCCGGTGGCGCAGTTCCTCGCCGCCTTTCCGGCCAATCTTCTGTTCCCCATCGCCGTCTCGGCGATCGTCGTGTGGAGGCTCGATCCCAATATCTGGCTAAGCCCGCTGATGATCCTCGGCACGCAATGGTACATCCTCTTCAACGTCGTTGCCGGGGCCTCGGCGATTCCCGCCGAGCTGCGCGCAGCCGGCGTCAACTTCCGCGTCCGCGGCTGGTTGTGGTGGCGGCGGATCGCGCTTCCCGCGGTGTTGCCCTATTATGTCACCGGCGCCATCACCGCTTCCGGCGGCTCGTGGAACGCCAGCATCGTCGCCGAGGTCGCAAGCTGGGGCGACGAGCGGCTGCAGGCCTACGGACTCGGGGCCTATATTGCCCGGCAGACCGAGGCCGGCGATTTCCATCGCATCGTGCTCGGTATCGCGGTGATGAGCTTTTACGTCGTTCTGATCAATCGCACGTTCTGGCGTCCGCTCTATCTTTACGCCGAACGCAAGTTCCGGCTTGGTTGAGGCACGCTCATGAGCACAGCCCTTCTCGACATCCATGCGCTGCGTCAGACTTTTCCGAAAGCCGACGGCGGCGAGCTTCTCGTGCTCGACGGCATCGAGCTGCAACTGGTGCAGGGCCAGATCGTCGGGCTTCTTGGCCGTACCGGATCCGGCAAGTCGACGCTGCTGCGCGCCATCGCCGGCCTGATGCGGCCGTCGGGCGGCACCATCACCTATCTCGGCCAGCCGGTGCTCGCGCCGGCGCCCGGTATCGCCATGGTGTTCCAGGGCTTTGCGCTCTTCCCCTGGCTGACGGTCCTGGAAAACGTCCAGCTCGGGCTCGAGGCGCTCGGCCTTCCCGAAACCGAGATCCGCCAGCGCGCGCTCGCGGCGATCGATCTCATCGGCCTCGACGGCTACGAATCCGCGTATCCGCGCGAACTATCCGGCGGCATGCGCCAGCGCGTCGGCTTTGCCCGCGCGCTTGTGGTCCATCCGAACATCCTCTTGATGGACGAACCGTTCTCCGCGCTCGACGTGCTGACGGCGGAAACCCTGCGCACGGATTTCCTCGAACTTTGGAGCGACGGCAAGCTGCCGATCAAGGGCGTCCTCCTGGTGACTCACAACATCGAGGAAGCGGTGCTGATGTGCGACCGCATCCTGTTGTTCTCGTCCAACCCGGGCCGGATCATTCGCGAGATCGCGGTCGAACTCAAACAGCCGCGCAACCGCCTCGATCCGCACTTCCGCGACCTGGTCGAGAAAATCTACGTGGCGATGACCGCGCGCACCGCGACCCCGCCCCGGGTCGGGGCGGTGGCGACGAGCATCGACACCATCCTGCCGCGCGTTTCCGCCAATCTGCTTTCCGGATTTATCGAAACGTTGGCCGCCGAGCCCTACAGCGGCAAAGCCGACCTTCCCGTCATCGCCGAACTCCTGCACATGGAGGCGGACGACCTCTTTCCGGTCTCGGATGCGCTACAGATGCTAAATCTCGTGGAGGTCGAAGGCGGCGACATCAAGATTACCGAGACCGGCAAGCAATTCGTCGAAGCCGGCACGGACGATCGCAAGAAAATCTTCCAACGTCAGCTGCTCTCCTACGTGCCGCTCGCCGCCCACATCCGCCGAGTCCTGCAGGAGCGCGCCAACCACGTGGCGCCGAAGAGCCGCTTCTTCGACGAGCTGGAAGACCACATGGGCCACGACGATGTTGAGCAGACCTTGCGGTCGGTCACCGCCTGGGCGCGCTACGCCGAAGTCTTCGCCTATGACGACGATTCGCAGACTTTCAGTCTGGAGAATCCGACGTAACCTGTCAGGCGACGCTGCGTCGCGCCTTCACCGCGATCGAGAGTAATGCGCGCTCGGCGATCGTCCCGGCCAGCGCCGAAGTGCGGCGCGAAGCCAGGACCGCGTCGGCCAGTTCCGCCATGGCGGAAGCGAGCCGGGCGGCGTTCCACTGCTTGAGCGCGGTTTCCACGAGGTCCTTACGGCGGAAGTGCAGTGGTGGCTGCACGCCGTCGAGCGAAAATGACGCGCCGGATTCGATCGTTGTCCGCCATTTATGCAACTGCGCGAGCTGGCGCTGCGCGGCGAAAAAAATCGACCCGACCGGGCTGCCGGCGGCGCGCACTTTGGCCAGCTGTGCTTCGAGGTCGGCGGGACGGCCGGCGAACGCCGTATCGACAAGCTCATCGAGCGCCAGCGTCGAGGCGTCGGAAACCACGGCGGTGATGTCGTCGACATCGACTTCGCCGCGGCCGAGCGCATAGAGCGCGAGCTTGCGCAATTCGTTGCGCGAGGCCACGCGGTCGCCGCCAAGGAGCGGGACGAGCATGGCGCGCGCCTCGGGCTTGACGGCAAGGCCGGCGGCGCGCAACTCGCTGTCGATCAGTCGCGCCAGATCCTTCTCGGTATCGGGGTAGCAGGGCAAAGCCGCCGCGTTCTTGGCCCGCTCGCACAGGCTGCGCAGCGGCGAATTGCGGCGCAGGTCGCCCGCCTCGATCACGATGCGGCACTCGCTCCCCGGCAGCGCAAGCACCGCCTCGACCGCCGGCGCGATGTTTCGGCTCCCGGCCTTGACCCAGACCGCGCGGCGTCCGCCGAACAGCGGAATGGTCTGCGCTTCTTCCGCAAGCCGCGCCGGTTCGGCGGAAAGCTCCTCGCCTTCGAGCCGCACCAGCGAGAACGGATCGTTCGGGTCGTCGACCGACGCCTTGATCAAAGCGTTGACGCGCTCACTGACCAGCCCGGCATCCGGACCGAAGACGAGGACGACCGGCCGCGCCGGATCGGGGCGGGCGAGGAAGGAATCGACGTCCCGGGCTTTTACGGCGACCATGTCAGGTGCCGGCGACGAAATATGAAGCCAGCCGGTTCCTGATCGTCTGCGCGGCGACTTGGATCGCGCGGTCCTCGGCATCGCGCCGCCCGCGTTGCCCGGCAAAGCGCTGCTGCGAACCGGGATTATCGTAATCGACCTGCGCGAAACAATTGTCGGTCACGACGACCTTGCCGGTGGCGAGCTCGATCAAGTCGTACTTCGCGCTGATCGTCTCGACCTGCGTATTCGGCCGACCGGTGGTCGGATCGAGCTCGGCGGTGAATTGCTGGGTCTTGATTATGATCTTGAGCGCATAGGTCGGCGCGAGCGCGTTGGCGCCGTTGTGCAGGTCGTACTGCAGCGCATTGCGCATGCCCAGCGCGACGCGCTCGGTGAGAGTGCCCCTGGGCGCATCGATCGGCGGGATGTCGACCGCGGCAAATTTGTCCTGCACGCTTTCGGCGTTGACCCCCGGACGCGTGCCGTAGAGCGGCTCCCAGCAGCCGGCGGTCAGTCCGGCGGCTGCGAGCACCAACGCGAGCCGGGCGAGCCGGCGCGGGCGCTGAGGTTCACGCCACCACATTGACGATCCGTTGCGGCACGATGATCACCTTCTTCGGCGGCTTGCCGTCGAGCACTCTTTTTACCGCATCGAGCGCCAGCACGGCAGTCTCGATTTCGGCGTTCCCCGCGTTGCGCGCCACGGTGACATCGGCGCGCTTCTTGCCGTTGATCTGCACCGGCAGGGTCAGCGTCTCCTCGATCAAGAGATCGCGCTCGACCTGCGGCCAGGGCGCTTGCGCAACCAGCGTGTCATGGCCAAGCGCGGCCCAGCATTCCTCGGCGAGATGCGGCATCATCGGAGCGAATAATTGCACGAGAATGTTAACCGCTTCGTTCATGGCCCAACGGAGATCTGGGGTGAGGGTAGGGCCGCTCCCGCCGTCTGCCCCGTCGTCTGATCCGATGTCGCCGATCGCCGAGCCGAGCGCATTGGCGAATTCGTAAATATGCGCCACGCAAACATTGAAGTGTAGCTTTTCGATGTCATCGGTGACCTTGGCCAAGGCTTGATGCGCTGCTTTACGCAATGCCGCCGCCGCTGGCGAGAAGCTGCGCGGCCGCTCGGCGGGCGCCTTGCCGGCGACCTCCGCCGCTTCGCCGACCAGCCGCCACAGCCGCTGCACGAAACGCCAGGCGCCCTGCACGCCCTTTTCCGTCCAGTTGACGTCGCGCTCGGGCGGCGAGTCGGACAGCATGAACCAGCGCGCGACATCGGCGCCGTACCCGCCGATGATGTCGTCGGGATCGACCGTGTTTCGTTTCGACTTCGACATTTTCTCGATCGGGCCGATCTCGACCGCCTCGCTGGTGGTGACGAGCGTGGCGCGCCGCGCGCCCCCGTCGGCCTCGACCTTGACCTCCGCCGGCGCCGCCCATTCGCCGTTGGCGCGGCGATAGGTTTCGTGCACGACCATGCCTTGGGTGAACAGGCCGGCAAACGGCTCGTCGAGGCCGACATGGCCGGTCGCCTTCATCGCGCGGGTGAAAAAGCGGCTGTAAAGCAGATGCAGGATCGCGTGCTCGATGCCGCCGATATATTGATCGACCGGCATCCAGGCATCGACCATCGGCCGATCGGTCGGCGCGGTCTCGATCCACGGATCGGTGAAGCGCTCGAAATACCAGGACGAGTCGACGAAGGTGTCCATCGTGTCGGTCTCGCGCACCGCTTCCTTGCCGCAGCGCGGGCATTTGACGTGCTTCCAGGTCGGATGGCGGTCGAGCGGATTGCCGGGCCGGTCGAAGGTGACGTCCTCTGGCAGCGTCACTGGCAGGTCCATTTCCGGCACCGGCACGACGCCGCAGGCTTGGCAATGGATCACTGGGATCGGGCAGCCCCAGTAACGCTGTCGCGAAATGCCCCAATCGCGCAGGCGGAAATTCACCTGGCGCAGGGCGACCGCACCCACCCTTCCATCCCCCGCAAGCGGGGGAGGATTAGGGAGGGGGCGCGTTTCTCTTTCCAGCCTGCGCGCCACCTGCTCTTTCGCTTCGGCGATGGTCATGCCGTCGAGGAAGCGCGAATTGATCATGCGGCCCTCACCGTCATAGGCGGTGTCGGTGATGACAAAGGATTTCGGGTCCTGGCCCGGCGGGCAGACCACGGGTGTGTTGCCTAGCCCGTATTTGTTGACGAAATCGAGGTCGCGCTGATCGTGCGCCGGGCAGCCGAAGATGGCGCCGGTGCCGTATTCCATGAGAATGAAGTTGGCCACATAGACCGGCAGCTTCCACGCCGAATCGAACGGATGCACGGCGCGCATGCCGGTGTCGAAACCCATTTTCTCGGCGGTGTCGATCTCGGCCTGAGCGGTGCCGCGCCGCCCGCACTCCTCGATGAATTCGGCAAGCGCCGGATTTTTCTTCGCCGCAGCCGCGGCCAGCGGATGATCCGGCGCCAGCGCCATGAATTTCGCGCCGAACAAAGTATCGGGCCGCGTGGTGAAGACTTCGAGTTCGCTTTCGCCGCTCGGCGTCGTCGCGCGATCGAGCGCGAAGCGGATCAGCAGACCCTCACTCCGACCGATCCAGTTTTTCTGCATCAGCCGGACTTTCTCCGGCCAGCGGTCGAGGGTGTCGAGGGCGTCGAGGAGCGGTTGCGCGAACGCCGTGATCTTGAAGAACCATTGCGTCAGCTCGCGCTGTTCGACGATCGCGCCGGAGCGCCAGCCGCGGCCGTCGATCACCTGCTCGTTGGCGAGCACGGTCTGGTCGACCGGGTCCCAGTTCACTTTCGATTTTCGGCGCTCGACCAGGCCGGCGCGCATGAAATCGAGGAACATTTTCTGCTGGTGCTTGTAATAGGCCGGATCGCAGGTGGCGATCTCGCGGCTCCAATCGAGCGACAGCCCCATGGATTTTAGCTGCGCCTTCATTACCGCGATGTTCTCGTAGGTCCACGCTTTGGGGTGGACCTTGCGCTCGATGGCGGCGTTCTCCGCCGGCATGCCGAAGGCGTCCCAGCCCATCGGGTGCAGGACGGAGAAGCCCATCGCCCGCTTCACCCGCGCCACCACGTCGCCCATGGTGTAGTTGCGCACGTGGCCCATATGGATGCGCCCCGACGGATAGGGGAACATCTCCAGCACGTAGTATTTTTCGCGCAGGTCGTCGTTCGGCGTGGCGAAGATGCCGCGCTCGTCCCAGACTTTCTGCCAGCGGGCCTCCGCCTCGGCGGCGTTGTAGCGGTCGATAGGCATCGAGAATCGCAGCCGTTTCCGGGTCTTATTTAAGGTCGGGGACGTGACACGAAAGGGCGCGGCGGGTCAATGCGAAGCCTCCTTTCCCCTCCGCTCGACCTCTCGTTGCACAGCGGGAGAGGGAAAAAGAAAATTCGTCCTCGCGACGCCGAAGCACCCGAGCTTTGCCAAGCCATCCCCACGAAGCCACAAAAGAGATTCGCCATCCTCGAATAAGCCGAGGGGAGGCGGAGCGCCGAGAGGCGCAAAGTTCTTTGGTCCGCGCCAGACAAGCAGACGTTGCCGCCTGAATGTGCGCGGGCGCGGAAGCGATCCCAGCGGGGACCGCTCGCCTTTCGGCGCTCACACCGCGGCACTCGCCACCGGCTGTCACCCCGATGGCTCAGCTCCAGACCCTTGTTTCCTGGGACGCGGATTTGGCGGGTGTTTTGCCCGCCTTCGGCCTGTCCCAGTCCAGTGAGGTCTTCGCAGTCCGGTCGTAGTGCAGGACGATGGTGCCCCGGAGCCGCCCGGGAGCAGGCCGCATAAGCCCGCGCGCGGGGTCCGCTCTCGCTCCGCTTCCCGAAAGTGCCCTCGCGAAAGGCGCCCCTCGATGAGCGAGATTCTTTGGGGGACCTATATACCAGTTGACGCAAGACAGAATCGGCGTTTATATTGGCCGCAGCCGCAGGTTGAAGAGGTCCGCATAAGCGGGTGGACTGCGGGACACGGGTGGGTGCGCTCAGATGGGCCGACGGTGCAACTTTAACCGCGATTTCGCGGTGGAAGTTGAATCCGCACCCTACCCCTAGGACTCGGATTCAATTTCCCAACCGCGAGAACGCTCCGAAAGGAGATCACTCGTGTTTGTTTGGGTTTCCCCACACTACCGCATTAGCTGCAACGGCAAGATTGTTCATGTACGCGGTCATTGGCGGCGCTGGCCCCAACGGCGGTCAGGTGCCCTTGTTCCGTTTCGCCATCCTTCGGTCGCGTAGGCTGACCACGGATTGAGAGCTACCGCCGGACGCCTTCCGCTTGCGTTTGGTGCCCGGCGGCTTTCCCTTCTTGCCCCGTTTAATCAGGGCTTCAACCTCACTAAGTTTAGTGCGGATGGCCCGCTCCAAAAACTCGTCGGGGTCCATATCCAGACGAAACGGGGAAGTTGGTTTAGCGCGTTTCGTCATTGCGCAACCCGCTGGTACTTTTCGTGCCGCCATCGAATGTATGTGCATTGCCCCGGAAATTGGGTGCCCTCTAGACGATAGTAGGCGTCGATTTTCGACGGATTTATTTTTTCACTCGGGACTCCGAAGGAACATCCATACTTAAAATCTGCGGGCGCATGTAATTCAACTATCGGATTAATTGCGGGATTAGCATGGAACATCCGCAGCGCGTCATTATCCCGGTGAATTTCGAAGCCTTTCATTACCACTTTGTACGTCTCGCCTGATTTTATCTCTACGTCATCTTGTTTCTTGCCGACCACTGGATCGTCGTGTTTTTCATCAGCACAATGCACCCAGCCGCCTCCAGTATTAAAACTACATTCTTCGATCTTTGATTTCTGTCCGGCAAAACCCCAATCATCAACTGCGAATCCAATCCAAATCTTTTCGGTTTCGCGGCTGATGTTTTTAACGGTTCGTTCTAGGCTGATATGAACACGCACCAAATCTGTCGCTGGAATCGGCTCCAGTCTGACGACCATCCGACTTTCAGTGGATAGAAATTTATAGCTTATGATCCGAAGTGCTTCTTCCTTAAGTTCGGCAGGCAAAACGTAACGGAACGCGGCCACAAATGCGTCGCGCGCAAATTCATCTTTAAAAAACAAATCGACCGTACCTCCGATCACGGCGGCAACAATTAGAGCTGAACCAAATTCTCTTACGATTGGCTCAAGCCAAAGACCAACATAAAGGCCCGCATAATGCGAAAAGGCATTGAAAAGGATTCCAGCAATCGCCAAGAGGCCCAAAATGACCCTCAAGCGCAACCTGGAAAATGCAGCCGCTGTATTAGCGGCACTATCGGCGTTAGCCATTCCCCGCTCCTCACCCAATAAGGTGAAAAGCATATTAGCATCCGTTGTCGAGTAGGCGGTCATTTTATAACCGCCTCACCAATGAGCGTCTTATAGGTGAGCCGCCCTTCGACAGCCGCAAATAATTCGTTGATGCGGTCTTGCGGTGACAATCCGCGCCGGTTCATGCGCCACGTCATTTCGGAAACGTACTGATCAAGGTGCTTTGGCGAAACCCAATGATGCGTACCGATGATTTGGCGCTTTAAGAGTGCCCATACGGACTCAATGGTGTTTGTATGCGCGGCACCACCGACATACTCGCCGATGTGATGATTGATCATTTCGTGCTGAGGCAAACCCTGCATAGCGGCATAGGCAGGATGCGCGTCTGTCACGATAAGATCGGCTGACGGCGAAACCACCTGTTTGATAAAATGCTCGGCTTCACCAACACCGAATTTGGCAACGCGGGCAACAACGTCGCCTCCGCGTTCCACAGCACCTATGACGGGCGTTTTATTGACAACGCCCGCCTTACCTTTGCGCTTACGCCGTTCATGCTTGTGCCGATTTTGGCTGCGGCCACCAACGTAGGTTTCGTCAACCTCAACCGTACCAGAGAGCGGAGCATTGAACGATTGAGTACGCGCGGCATGGCGAAGGCGGTGCAATACAAACCATGCGGATTTTTGCGTGATGCCGAGATCGCGGGCGAGCGTAGTGGAGGCAATACCCTTCGGATGATTGGTCAAAAGCCAGATCGCGCCGAACCACACCTTGAGCGGCAGTTTCGTGTTTTCGAAGATCGTCCCCACCAAAATCGAGAACGTGTTGCGGCATTGGGCGCATTGATAGCGGTTCGCTTTAAGCGTGTAGACCTTGTCGTGACCGCAATAGGGGCAGAACTCGCCATTGCGCCAGCGGATCGTCTTGAAGTGGTTTAGGGCGACCTGATTGTCACTGAACGTGATATTCAAATCCGCTAGTGTTTTGAACTGCTTAATCATGGTGGCGACCCCCGGAAGCCATTGAATAGCTTATAACACGGGGTTTGTCACCTGTCAACTGGTATATAGGTCCCTTCTTTGGCTTGTAACGGAAATAGAGACCAGTTGTCACTAAAAATTTGACGCCAGCCAGACCCGACACCCGCACGCAAACGGCGGGACGCGCGGAGCGCGGATTTCGCTGCCGCCCGATCCGGGCTACGCTTGCTGACAGGACATGACACGATGAAGGGATATTGGATCGCGGTCGCTTCGGCCGAGCATGTGCGGCGCGGGCGTGGTGAAGATTTTATGCAGGTCAGTCACGGCAAGGCCGCGCCGTTGAAGCGCATCAAACCCGGCGATCGTGTCGTTTATTATTCGCCGACCGTCACGCTTGGCGGCAGGGACAAGCTGCAAGCTTTCACCGCGATCGGCACCGTGAAGGACGGCGATCCCTATATGTTCGACATGGGGGAGGGGTTTAAGCCTTATCGCCGCGACGTCGCTTGGGCGAAGGGCAAAGAAGCTGCCATTCATCCGTTGCTCGATAAATTGGAATTCACCGCCGGCAAGCCAAAATGGGGCTACCAATTGCGCTTCGGGCTTTTTCCGATCAGCGCGGGCGATTTCCGATTGATCGCGAAGGCGATGGGCGCGGCGGTGCGCTAGACGGAGGAAATGTGGCCTGCATGAGCGCGGCGAAATCCGGGAAACGGTCGCACGATTGGCCCCGGGTTTCGCTACCGCTCAACTCGGGCTACGCCTCATCCAGAAATTTCTGGACCGCCTCGAACAATTCGAGACGATTGGCTTCCATCATGACGTTGTGTGTGCCCCGGTCGAGTTCGACCAGGCGCTTGCCGGGCGAGTTCGTCAGCAGCGGAAACAAAGTCCGCGCCATCGCCGGCGGCACGTCGGAATCCCAGGCCGCGCTGACAAGGAGCGCCGGCGCCGTGACCTTCGCCGGATCGTAATAGGCTTTGCCGACCCACCAATATTCGGCGCAGTCCTGCATGACGCCATTGGGCGCGCGGAGGATCGGCGGGTTCATCTTCGCGCCCTCCGCATCGGTGGCGAAGGTCGCATCGGCCCAGGCGTCGAAAAAGCCGGCGGGGATGAGCGTTGCTTTCTTGTCCTCGGGCACGCCGTTATACCAGCGCGCAAGCGCCGCTTCGCGCGTGACGGTGCGGTAGGCGGTAAGAGGCGCGCCGGGCTGTGCCACAGCAAGCCGGCCGGTCATGCCGATCCAGATCGGCGCGTAGAGCACGAGCCGCTCGACTTTGCTCGGACTTTGCGTCGCATAAGTCGGACATGAAAACGTGCCCCAAGACCAGCCGAGGAGGACGAGGCGCGGAATGTTGCGCCGCTTGAGGATAAAATCGACGACGGCGGAAATGTCCCTGACCGCGGTTTCGGTGCGCACGATCGGCGAATTGGCGTCGGGCGGCTGTGCCAGCTCCGGCGGGCGCGTGGATTTGCCGTAGCCGCGCAGGTCGAGCAGATAAACGTCGTAGCCGCGGGCGGCGATGTAATCCATCCACGAAAGACCGTCGAGCTTAAGATCGAACGCGGTGTGCGCCGGATAGGTGGCGCCGTGGACGAACAGAACCGTGCGCCCGGGCCGAAACGATTTCATCTCCGCCGGGCGCTTGTTGCGCACGTAGATATCGATGCCGGGATCGCGCGCCGGCACGAAAAATTCTTCGGTGGTCAGCTTCGTTGTTGCAACTGGCGAAATCTGCACGGTCCGAACCTCTCACCAGTCCAACTCACAGCATCGACGGCAAGACGCGATCCGGTGGGCGATGGCCATCCATGAAAGTCTTGATGTTGACGATGACCTTCTCGCCCATATCGACGCGGCCTTCAATCGTCGCCGAGCCAAGATGCGGCAGCAAAATGACCTTGCCGGCGCGGGCGAGCTTGACCAGCTTGGGGCTGACGGCCGGTTCGTGCTCGAACACGTCGAGGCCGGCGCCACCGATCTCGCCCGACTCGATCAGCCGCGCCAGCGCGTTCTCGTCGATCACCTCGCCGCGCGCGGTGTTGACGATATAGGCCTCGGGGCGGATGAGCTTGAGGCGCCGCGCCGAGAGAAGATGATAGGTCGCCGGCGTGTGCGGGCAATTGATCGAGATGATGTCCATGCGCACGAGCATCTGGTCGAGGCTCTCCCAGAACGTCGCATCGAGCTCCTCTTCGATGCGCGGCGCCACGCGGCGGCGATTGTGATAGTGGATTTGCAAGCCGAAGGCTTTGGCGCGGCGGGCGACCGCCTGGCCGATGCGGCCCATGCCGACAATGCCGAGCCGTTTGCCCCAAATGCGATGGCCGAGCATCCAGGTCGGGCTCCAGCCGGTCCATTCCTTGTCGCCGATGAGCACCTGGGCACCCTCGGCCAGCCGCCGCGGCACCGCGAGGATGAGCGCCATGGTCATGTCGGCGGTGTCCTCGGTGAGGACGCCGGGCGTATTGGTCACGGTGATGCCGCGCTGGAGTGCGGTGGCGACGTCGATATGATCGACGCCGTTGCCGAAATTGGCGATCAGCTTCAGGCGTTCGCCCGAATGGCTGAGCACCGAGCGGTCGATCTGATCGGTCACGGTCGGCACGATGACATCGGCGATTTTGGCGACCTCGGCGAGGTCCGACTGGCTCATCGGCTTGTCGTCGAGGTTGAGCCGCGTGTCGAACAACTCGCGCATGCGTGTTTCGACGGTGTCCGGCAGCTTGCGGGTGACCACCACCAGCGGCTTCTTGCCCGATGCCATTCGTTGCCCCTCACGCAACCCTCGGGCCGTCTCTCTGAAGACGATCCGTGTTACGACCTTTTGCCCCTGAAGACGGCCGCGGACGGCCTTTTGCGTTCAGGTCTCTTTAACCTGCCTCGCCGACACTGAAAGGCCGGGAGGCGGTTGGTCTTTGTCTCTACTAGCAGATGGCTGTGCTCTCACAAAGCGCGCCGGGTTCCCCCGGCATTATCGGATTCGCTGAAGCGTTGCGGGTATCCATGGCACGGCCTCACGGCGGGCTCTCGATCGTCCGGGCACGGACCGCAATAGCGGCCTTCGTTATGCTGATGCTTGCCGCGACCGCGGCGCAGGCGGCGGGCGACACCGCCGCGGGCGCCTTGCCGGTGCCGCGCTTCGTCAGCCTCAAGACCGACCGGGTCAATGTGCGCGGCGGGCCGGACAAGGACCACGACGTCACCTTTATCTATACGCGGGTCGGCTGGCCGGTCGAAATCACGGCCGAGTTCGAGAATTGGCGGCGCATCCGCGACTCCGACGGATCCGAGGGATGGGTCTATCACTCGCTGTTGTCGGGTAAGCGCATGGCGGCGGTGCAGCTGAAAGCAAAGACCGATCTCGCCGCGATCCACGCCACGCCCGACGCGCAAAGTCCGGTGACGGCGGAATTGCAGTCCGGGGTGTTGGGATCGATCAAGCGCTGCACCGGCGCGTGGTGCCGAATTTCCGGCGATGGTTTCGACGGATGGATCGAGCAGAACCGGCTGTGGGGCGTCTATCCGGACGAGAAGATCGAGTAGCTTCACTCGTCATGCGCGGGCTTGACCCGCGCATCCATGCTGAGCCAACGCAATCGACAAGACCGAACCAAAGGCGCCGCCACATCGGCGCCGGCAGGCCGCATGGATTGCCGGGTCATAGGCGAGCGAAGCAACGCCGTTTCTTCGAACGGCTATGCCCGGCAATGACGGTAGATGAATGTTTTACTTCCGCTTGCGGCGCAGCCGCACGACCACGTCGATGCGGGCGATCTCATAGCCCTCCGGCGGCAGCGGCGCCTTGCCGACCACCACGTCGGAGGAGGGAATATCCATGAGATCGTTCTGGTCCTCGATGAAAAAGTGGTGGTGCTCGGAATTGTTGGTGTCGAAGTAAGCCTTCGAGCCGTCGACGGCGACCTGGCGCAGCAGGCCGACCTCGGTGAACTGATGCAGCGTGTTGTAAACCGTGGCGAGCGATACCGGCACCTTGGCGCGATTGGCTTCTTCGTAGAGCATTTCCGCCGTCACATGCCGGTCGCCCTTGGCGAACAGGATCCAGCCGAGCGCCAAGCGCTGCCGCGTCGGACGCAAGCCGACCTCGCGCAGCTTTGCCTTCACGTCATGCCAGGGACAGCCGGTGCGATCGCCGCCGGCGGACACTGCGCGCGGTGATGCGGCAGGAACGGCGGACGCGGTGGCCCCGGAAACGAACGCACGCGACTGGGTCATTGCGGCACCTAACTGCCCGGTAAGGGCGCTGACCGAGATTGTTACAAGTGAAATCATTATACGCCACCCCCCGCGTCGGCTGCAACTCCCAAAGGAATAACAAGCTGGCAAGCGGCGGCCGCCGCTTTTTGTAATGCGGGACACTGCGCTTTGCCGCTATGCCCCCATATGTTAGTGATTGAACGAGTTTGGGTGGGGCGGAGACGGAGGATGCAGCAGCGTCGTTCAAATTTTGAATACGAGGACCTGCTGGCCTGCGGGCGGGGCGAGCTTTTCGCCAAAGGCCCGCAACTTCCCCTGCCGCCGATGCTTATGTTCGACCAAATTTCCGAAATTGCCGAGGTCGGCGGCGAATACGGCAAGGGGCTGGTGCGGGCGGTGCTCGAGCTCAGGCCCGATCTCTGGTTCTTCCCCTGCCATTTCAAAGGCGACCCGGTGATGCCGGGCTGTCTCGGCCTCGATGCGCTATGGCAACTGCTCGGCTTCTTTCTCGGCTGGCTCGGCTCACCCGGCAAGGGACGCGCGCTCGGCATGGGCGAGATCAAGTTCTCCGGCCAAGTGCTGCCGACCATGAAGAAAGTCGTCTATGGCATCGACATCAAGCGCGTGATGCGCTCCAAGCTCGTGCTCGGCATCGCCGACGGGTGGCTGTCCGCCGACGGCGCGGTGATCTATCGTGCGCTCGATCTCAAAGTCGGGCTGTTCCTCGATGCGGCGCCGCAACAAGGCGGAGCCTCTTAAGGCAAGCCCGCCGCGTGGGACGAGAAAACACTTGACGAGGCGTAGATGAGGCGGGTGGTCGTCACCGGGATGGGCATCGTCTCGTCCATCGGCAACAACACGCAGGAGGTGCTGGCGTCGCTGCGCGAAGCGAAATCCGGCATCGTGCGCGCCGACAAATACGCCGAGCTCGGTTTTCGCTGCCAGGTGCACGGCGCGCCCACGCTCGATGCCAGCGAAGCGGTCGATCGCCGCGCCATGCGCTTCCTCGGCGGCGGCGCCGCCTGGAACCACGTCGCCATGGAGCAGGCGATCCGCGACGCGGGCCTGCAAGAGAGCGAGATTTCCAACGAACGCACCGGAATCGTCATGGGCTCGGGCGGACCGTCCACGCGCGCCATCGTCGAGAGCGCAGATATCGCGCGCAGCAAAGGACCGAAGCGCGTCGGTCCATTCGCGGTGCCGAAGGCGATGTCGTCGACGGCCTCGGCCACGCTCGCCACCTGGTTCAAGATCAAGGGTACCAGCTATTCGATCTCGTCGGCCTGCGCCACGTCGAACCACTGCATCGGCAACGCCTACGAACTGATTCAATACGGCAAGCAGGACGTGATGTTCGCCGGCGGCTGCGAGGAACTCGACTGGACCTTGACGGTGCTGTTCGACGCCATGGGCGCGCTATCGTCGAAGTTCAACGACACGCCGACCAGGGCCTCGCGCGCCTACGATGTCGATCGCGACGGTTTCGTCATCAGCGCCGGCGCCGGCGTGCTGGTGCTCGAAGAGCTCGATCACGCCAAGGCGCGCGGCGCCAAAATCTACGCGGAAATGGCCGGCTATGGCGCGACCTCCGACGGTGCCGATATGGTGGCGCCGTCGGGCGAGGGCGCCGCGCGCTGCATGCGCATGGCGCTCAAAGACACCAAGGTGCCGGTGGACTACATCAACCCGCACGCGACTTCGACGCCGATCGGCGACCTCAAGGAGATCGAGGCGATCCGCGAAGTGTTCGGCTCAGGCGACAAATGTCCGCCGATCTCCGCCACCAAGTCGCTGACCGGGCATTCGCAGGGGGCGACCGGCGTGCACGAGGCGATCTATTCGCTGTTGATGATGAATAACGGCTTCATCTGCGAGAGCGCCAATATCGAGAACCTCGACCCGGCTTTTGCCGACATGCCGATTCTGCGCGAGCGCCGCGACAATGTGAAACTGAACTGCGTGTTGTCCAACTCCTTCGGATTCGGCGGGACCAACGCGTGCCTCGTGTTCAAGCGGCTGGATGCGTAACGCATGCCGGACCTGATGCAGGGCAAGCGCGGCCTGGTGATGGGGGTCGCCAACGACCACTCGATCGCCTGGGGCATCGCCAAGACGCTCGCCGCGCACGGGGCAAAGCTCGCTTTCACCTTCCAGGGCGAGGCCTTGGGCAAGCGGGTCAAGCCGCTTGCCGGTTCGGTCGGGTCCGATCTGGTGCTGCCGTGCGATGTCGAGGATATCGCCTCGGTCGACGCAGTCTTCGCCGAACTTGGGCGCAGCTGGGGAACAATCGATTTCCTTGTCCACGCCGTCGCCTTTTCCGACAAGACGCAGCTCACCGGCCGCTATGCCGACACCACGCGCGAGAACTTCCTGCGCACCATGCTGATCTCGTGCTTTGCCTTCACCGAAGCGGCAAAGCGCGCGGCCGCTTTGATGCCGAATGGCGGCGCCATGCTCACGCTCACCTATAACGGCGGCGAGCGCGCGATGCCGAATTACAACGCCATGGGTCCGGCCAAGGCGGCGCTGGAAGCCTCGGTGCGCTATCTCGCCGTGGATTTCGGGCCGCAGGCGATCCGCGTCAATGCCATCTCGTCGGGGCCGATTCGCACGCTAGCCGGCGCCGGCATCGGCGATGCGCGTTATATGTTCGCGTTCCAGCAGCGGCACTCGCCGCTGCATCGCGGCGTGACGCTGGAAGAACTCGGCGGTGCCGGCGTGTATCTCCTCTCCGATCTCTCGACCGGCGTGACCGGCGAAATCCATTTCGTCGATTCCGGCTACAACGTCATCGCCATGCCGCATCCGGAGGCGCTTCGCGCCGATCAAAAGCGCGGCGACGACTGAAATCACAGTGTTGCCAGATGCGGCATCACCTCGCTGCTGAACAGCTTGAGCGAGCGCATTGCATCGTCGAGCGTCATGGTGCCGAGGAAGGGATAGCTGAGCAGATAATTGATCCCGAGGACGGCTGTCTGCCGTTCGATTTCCGCGCGCACGGTCTGCGGCGAGCCGGCAATGACGCCGCCATGCGCGAGCATTTCCTCGTAGGTCGCCCCGTGCGGAATGATCACGCGCGCGTGCGGACCAACGTCGCCGAGCCTGACCTTGAGCCAGTTGAGATTCGCCAGATGAATCTCCATCGCGGGTTTGGCGAAGCGATGCGCTTCGGTATCGGTCTCGGCAACGAAAATGTGCCGCTGGCAGCCGATCACCGCTCCGCCGGGAAATTCCGGCTTCGGCTGTGCCGCCTTGCCGCGCTTGCCCAGCGCCGCACGATAGGCATCGATGCAAGCCTTCGCGGCCGGCGTCGGCCCGAGCGTCACGAAATGCAGGCCTTGCTCGCCGGCCCAGGTTGAGCCGATCGGGCTCGACGAGGCGTACCAGAACGGCGGATGCGGTAGTTGCAGCGGCCGCAGCGCGATCGGCACGTCCTGGTACGCGTAATATTTGCCATCATAAGTGAGCGTATCCGTCGTCAAGCCGGCGCTCACGCATTTGAACGCATCTTCGAAGATGTTGCGCGAATCGTCGTGCTCGACTTTGTGGAATTTGAGCTCGAACGGCGAAACGCCGCGGCCGACGCCGACCTCGAGCCGGCCGTGGCTCAGATGGTCGAGCATGCAGATTTCCTCGATCAGCCGCAGGGGTGAATAAAGGGGCAGGAGATAAACCAGCGGGCCGAAGCGCAGCCGCTTGGTCGCGCGCGCGACAGCGCCGAGATAAACGCCCGGCACCGGCACCAGGTTGAGCGGGGTGGCGTGGTGCTCCGCTACGTGCAGGCAATAGAACCCGGCCTCGTCGGCCGCAGCGGCGAATTTCAGCCGCTCGTCGAACATCGTTGAGAGCGGCCGTCCGGCGTCTTCGACGTGGTCGAAAAGTCCAATTTTCATGATCAATCACCGTCCTTGCGGCGGGGCCGTTGGTCGGCCGCGCCTTCCTTCCCTTGCCTTCATCGGCGGCAAACGCCACATCTGCGGGTCATGTCTGCCTCATCCGCCATAAAAGTCGAGCGCCTCGTCAAAATCTACAAGAAGCTGCCGGCCGTCGACGGCGTTTCGTTTTCGATCGAGCGGGGCTCCGTCACCGGGCTGCTCGGCGGCAACGGCGCCGGCAAGACCACAACCATCGCCATAATCATGGGCCTGATCACCCCGACCGCGGGCCGCGTGACCGTGCTCGGGGCGGAGATGCCGCGCGAGCGCTACCGTGTGCTGCATCGGATGAATTTCGAGAGCCCCTATGTCGAAATGCCGATGCGGCTGACCATCCGGCAGAATCTGACCGTGTTCGGCATGCTCTATGGCGTGCCCGACCTCGCCGGCCGGATCGAACAGCTGGGCGCGGCGCTCGATCTGACCGACCTGCTCGATCGGCCGACCGGAAAGCTTTCGGCCGGGCAAAAGACCCGCGTCTCGCTCGCCAAGTCGCTGATCAACTCGCCTGAATTGCTGCTGCTCGACGAACCCACCGCCTCGCTCGATCCCGACACCGCCGATTGGGTGCGGGCGCGGCTGCAACGTTACTGCCGAGATCATCACGCTACCGTGCTTCTTGCCTCGCACAACATGGCCGAGGTGGAGCGCATGTGCGAGCGCGTTATCATCATGAAACAGGGACGCATCGAGGATGACGATACGCCGGCGCGGCTTCTGGCCCGCTACGGCCGCCGCACGCTGGAAGAAGTGTTCCTCGACGTCGCGCGCCGCCGCGACGAAGAGCGCGAGGCCGCGCTGTGAACGCACGCCCCCTGAGCACGGCGACATTTTCGCCGCGTCGCGTCGCGGCGATGATGCTGCGTTACTGGTATCTCTTGCGCTCATCCTGGCCGCGGCTGGTTGAACTCATCTATTGGCCGACGGTGCAGATGATCACCTGGGGATTCCTGCAGCTTTACGTCATGCAGAATGCCGGTCTTTTTGCCCGCGCCGCCGGCACCTTTATCGGAGCGGTGCTGCTGTGGGACATTCTGTTCCGCGGCCAGCTTGGCTTCTCGATCTCGTTTCTTGAGGAGATGTGGTCGCGCAACATCGGCAATCTGATGATGAGCCCGTTGCGGCCGTTCGAGTTCGTCACCGCGCTCATGGTGATGAGCATCGTGCGGTTGTTGATCGGCGCCGTCCCGGTGACCGTGCTCGCCATCATTTTCTTCGGCTTCAACCTCTACGGCCTCGGCCTGGCGCTGGTTGCGTTCTTCATCAACCTGATGCTGACGAGCTGGGCGGTGGGGATTTTCGTATCCGGCCTGGTGCTGCGCAACGGGCTTGGCGCCGAGAACTTCGCCTGGTCGATCATGTTCCTGTTCATGCCGCTGACCTGCGTCTACTACCCGGTCACGACGTTGCCGGTATGGTTGCAGCCGGCGGCATGGGCGCTGCCCCCAACTTACGTCTTCGAGGGGATGCGCGCGTTGCTGATCGAGCACGCCTTCCGTCCCGATCTGATGCTCTATGCGTTGGCGCTCAACGCCGTCTTCTTCACCGGCGGTGTGTTCGGCTTCCTCAAGCTGCTGCAGAGCGCCCGCCGCCAGGGCTCGCTGATGCAGACCGGCGAATAGCCGCAATGGACCGCCGGAATGGGCGGGAAAGTGTTGACTTTCCTAGAGCATGATCCGGAAAAGTGGATACCGGTTTTCCGAAAAGATCATGCTCCAACGAAGAATCTAGACCATGATCCGATTCAAATTGATTGGATCACGGTCTGGGGAACAAATGCGGAAAAAATTGCCTTTATGAAGTTGCCATGACATATCGCCCTAAAATTGCTGCCTCGCAGCAGGCCGGGCAAGGAACATCGATGGCTATCGGCGAATTCGGCGGCGCGCCAGCCGTGCCGGGCGGCACGGGCGTACTGGCGACGACGCCGGTTTATTGGCTTTACGAGATGAGCCACGCCGCGCTCAATCCGGCCCGCGCCTGGGCCGACGCCACGCGATTATTCTTCAAGAACCCGCTCAATCCGCTCTACTTCACGACCTTCGGAAAATCGATCGCCGCCGCCGCCGAAGTGTTCGAACGCTCGACGCGCCGCTATGACAAGCCGGATTGGCGAATCTCCTCGGCGCTTGTCGGCGGCGAGCGCGTGCCGGTGCAGATCGCCACCGTCTGGGAACGGTCGTTCTGCCGCGTCCTTCATTTCGAGCGCATCTTCGAGCACGTTCCGCGCCGCCCGCAGCCGCGGCTCTTGATCGTTGCTCCGTTGTCGGGCCATTACGCGACATTGCTGCGCGGAACGGTCGAGGCCTTTCTCCCCAACCACGACGTCTACATCACCGAATGGCGCGATGCGCGCACCGTCCCCGTCTCCGAGGGGAGCTTCGATCTCGACGATTACATCGATTACGTGATCTCGATCCTGCATGCGCTGGGCGGCGACATGCACGTGCTGGCGGTGTGTCAGCCGGCGGTGCCGGTCATGGCCGCGGTCGCCCGCATGGAGGCGGACGACGACCCCTACGTGCCGGTATCGATGACATTGATGGGCGGACCGATCGACACCAGGGTCAATCCGACGAGCGTCAACAAGCTCGCCGAGCGGCGCGGCATCGATTGGTTCCGCCGTAACGTCGTCTCCAAAGTGCCGTTTCCCAATCCCGGCTTCATGCGCGACGTCTATCCGGGCTTCCTGCAGCTCAACGGCTTCGTCACCATGAATCTCGATCGGCACCTCGAGGCACACCGGGATTTGTTCCTGCACCTGGTGCGCGGCGACGGCGACTCCGCGCACAAGCACAAGGAATTCTACGACGAATATCTGGCGGTGATGGATCTCGCCGCCGAATACTATCTGCAAACGGTCGACACCGTGTTCGTGCGTCACGCGATGCCGAAAGGCGAGATGAAGCATCGCGACCGGCCGGTCGATCTGAGCCGGATCAGGCGCGTCGCCTTGCTCACCGTCGAAGGCGAACATGACGACATCTCGGGCGTCGGCCAAACCGAAGCGGCGCACCAGTTGTGCGTCAACATTCCGGCGGATCGGCAGGCGCACTGGCTACAGCCGGGCGTCGGACATTACGGCGTGTTCAACGGCTCGCGCTTCCTCGCCGAGATCGCTCCCCGCATCGCCGATTTCGTTCTGACGATGAGTCAAAGCACGGGACGCCGCAGCGGCGTCGCCGTGCGCAAAGGAAGCAACGGCGCGGCTCCTCGCGGCGAGCGCGCGACGGCGGCGGCAGGCGCCGCCCCGGCCCGCCGGCAGCCGGCCTGATCCCCGTCCGCCGCTCCACTGCCGCCCGGCCGGCGAATCTGGCATGATGCGAATCGGGTTGGGTTCGGAAACGTCGGCCATGCCGCTCCGTGCGCTGCTCTACCGTCGCTCGAGTGAGCCTCAGGCGATCGAGATCGTGTTCGACAAATCGGTCTATCTCGTGCGGCTGCGGCGGCATCGTCAGGCGCGGCGTTATACCTTGCGCATTCAAGCGGCGACCCGCGACGTCATTCTCACCATACCCCCGCGCGGCACTCTGAAAGAGGCGCGCGACTTCGCGCAGAAGCACGGCGGCTGGATCGCGGCGCGGCTGCATCGGCTGCCGGAGGCGGTGCCTTTCGCGCACGGTATCGTCGTGCCGCTGTGGGGGTTGCCGCACCGGATCGCGCATCGCCACAGCGCGCGCGGCACGGTCTGGACCGAGGCAGACAGCGGCGGCGCGCAGCTTCTCTGTGTCGCCGGCGAAGCTCCGCACATCGACCGGCGCATCGGCGATTTCCTGCGGCGCGAAGCCAGGCGCGAGCTCGAAGCGGCCAGCCATCGCTTTGCCGCCGTTCTTGGTGTTGGCGTCAGGCGGGTTGCCGTGCGCGATCAGGCAAGCCGTTGGGGGTCCTGTTCGACGACCGGCGTGCTGTCGTTTTCCTGGCGGCTCATCCTCGCGCCGGGTTTCGTGCTCGATTATCTTGCGGCGCACGAGGTCGCGCACCTCGTCGAGATGAACCACTCCGCCAGATTCTGGCGGCTGGTCCAACGCCTCTGCCCGGATCATGAGCGAGCCAAGGTATGGCTCGGCGTTCACGGCAGCGATTTGCATCGCTACGGCGCGTGATTAATGTGGGGCGGCTTGCACCGCCACCACGTTCGCCGTCGGCGGCAATAGCCCGAACGTCAGCTTCATCGCTACCGCGACAAGCGTCACGGCCAGCACGACGCGGAGCGCGGTTTCCGGGACGCGGATGGCGGCATAGCTGCCGATCAGAATTCCCGGCACCGATCCCACGATCAAAGCCGCGAAGATCGGCCAGTCGACAGAGCCTAAAAACCAATGCCCGACGCCGGCGACCAGCGTCAACGGAACGGCATGCGCGATGTCCGAACCGACAATGCGCGCCGTCGGCAGCTTCGGATAGAGCAGAACCAGAGCGGTGACGCCGATGGCGCCGGCGCCCACGGATGAAATCGAAACCAAAACGCCGAGCGCGCCGCCGACGGCGACGGTGAGCAGCGCGATACGGTTTTCCGGAAGAGCGCCGATATTTGCGGCGTATCGCGCGACCATGGCCTTGCGAAACACCAGCGTCGCCGCGGTCAGGAACAACGCGAAGGCCAGCACCGCGCCGATCAGCTGCTGCGACACCGGGCCATTGATATCGAGATGACTGAGCGCGATGATCGTGACGATCGTCATCGGCACGCTGCCGGCCGCCAGCCGCCGCACCACCCGCCAATCGATCGTGCGATTGAAGCCGTGCACGAAGCTGCCGGCGGTCTTGGTCGCGGCGGCGTACAGAAGGTCGGTGCCGACCGCGACTGCCGGATGAATGCCGAACAACAAGATCAGGAGCGGCGTCATCAAGGAGCCGCCGCCGACGCCGGTCATGCCCACCAGCACGCCGATGGAAAAGCCGGCGAGCGTATACAACGGCTGAAACGTGGCGACGGCGGTCATGGCCTCACCTCGCCGCAATCCGCGGCGAATGTGATTATGGTAGCGCGAGGACGGTGGGCCCAGCAAACGCGCTTCAGCTTCCGCCGTAAAAGCTGAGGCAAAACCTCAGGTTAGATGAAAGTGTTCATTTACGAAGCTTGCTTGACGCTCACAGCCCGTGATCGTGACAGCCATGTAACGGCCGTTTGCTGCACTGCATTGCAGCCGGGCATCGTATTTTCCGCCCTGTGATTTCGGCTGCAAGCGTTGCCTTCTGAAAACGGGCGTTTTGCCGCAGCGGGAGACACTAACGCGTGATCCGCATTGCATTGGCAAGCGGTGCACATATTTCTTGCGCATAAGGCGGGCCGAGCGGCTCCCAATCCCCCCCGACACCCCTGCCGCTCGGTTCAAATAAGCCTAAGTTGAGGCAACGACTTACGGACCCCAAGCGCGTACTCTGCTTGGGGTTCTTTTTTGTGGCGGGCCGCTATCTTTGGCTATTGCTTCACCAGATCGCCAAGCAGGCTCGCCGCGACCGCAAGCTTCGACAAGGTGAGGCCGGAATTGGCGATTTCGTGGATCGCCCCGCGGATGCGCTCAACCTCGCTTTTGCGCGGCGCCACCCAGGCCCCGACGGCGTCGGCCCCCGCTGCACCGTTACCGACCATCGCGGCGGTCAATCGGCGTTCGGCATCGCCGATGGAATCGCGCACGCGATCGAGCGCCAGCCGGTCGAAATAATCCGATATCGGGATGTTGCCGGCAGCGCTGGCGATTTGGTCGAGGTGGAAAAACGCGCCGGTCGCAAAATATGTGGCCGCGACTTCGCCGACGGCTTTGCCGGTGCGATCGGCAACCGTGACGATGTCGGGAGCCGCGGTCAGCGGCGCAAGATTAGCGATCTGGCCCGCCAGGCTCTCGGGCACCCCTGCGGCGGTTAATTCCTTCAGGCGCGCCGCGCGCGCGCTTAATGCGCGCTCCGACAGCGCGCCGCCGAGGGCGTCAGCGACCGCGGCGATGCCCTCGTGATAATGCTCGATCACGTTCGCCAGTCCCTTGGAGAGATCGACATTACGCAGGAACCAGACGATGCGGTTGAGCAGCAGGTCCTGCACCGCCGCGTAGAGATCGAGCTGCACCTTGCCCGCGATCCGGTTGTCGAGGCCGTCGATCGCGCTGTTGAGCGCGCTCATGCCGTAACTGTCGCGCACGGCGGCGAAGGCCGAGGCGATGGCTGACGGCGGGGCCCCGGTCTGATCGGCGATCCGCACGATGAGCGAGGGGCCGCCGCGGTTGATCATCGAGTTGCCGAGCTGGGTGGCGATAATCTCGCGGCGCAGCCGGTGATGTTCGAGCGCGTCGGGGAATCGTTCGGCGATCGCCTTGGGGAAATAGCGGCCGAGCTCGCGGCCGAGATACGGATCGTCCGGCACCGCGGACTCCAGCAGGTCTTCATAGAGCGTGAGCTTGGCGTAAGCGAGCAGCACCGACAGTTCCGGCCGCGAGAACGGCTGCAGGCGGCGGCGGCGCTCGGCAAGTTGCATGTCGTCGGCGAGGAACTCTACCGCGCGGTCGAGCAGGCCGCGCGTCTCCAGCGTCTGGATCAGTCGCTGCAGGAAGCCGAAATCCTCCATGCCGCGCCGCTGGGAAAGCGATAGCGCCAGCGGTTGCAGGTAATTGTTGCGCAGCACCAGAGCGGCGATGTCGTCGGTCATCTCCGCCAGCAGCACGTTGCGGGCGTCCATGGTCAGGCGTCCGTCGCGCACCGGAATGCCCGCCGCGATCTTGATATTCACCTCCATGTCGGAGGTGTTCACGCCGGCGGAATTGTCGATAGCGTCGGTATTGAGCCGCACGCCGTGCAACGCCGCCTCGATGCGGCCTCGCTGGGTCATGCCGAGATTGGCGCCTTCGCCGATCACCTTGCAGCGCAAATCCTTGCCGGTGACGCGAACGGGATCGTTGGCGCGGTCGCCGGCGGCCTCGTCGCCTTCGTCCGCCGCGCGGATATAGGTGCCGATACCGCCGAAGAAGAGCAAATCGGCCGGCGCCTTGAGGATGGCGCGGATCAGCTCGGCCGGGGTGAGCCGCTCGCCGACGCCGAGCAGCTTTTGTGCCTCGGCGGAAAGCTTGATCTCCTTGGCGGCGCGTGAAAATACCCCGCCGCCCTTGGACAGGACCGATTTGTCGAAATCCTGCCAGCTCGAGCGCGGCAAATCGAACAGTCTTTTGCGCTCGGCGAAAGTCCGCTCCGGATCGGGATCGGGATCGATGAAGATATCACGATGGTCGAAGGCGGCAACGAGTTTGGTCGTCGTCTCGCGCAGCATGCCGTTGCCGAACACGTCGCCTGACATGTCGCCGACGCCGATCGTCGTGAACGGCGTGCTGCCGAGATCGACGTCCATTTCGCGGAAATGGCGCTTCACCGATTCCCAGGCGCCGCGGGCGGTGATGCCCATTTTCTTGTGGTCGTAGCCCGCCGAGCCGCCGGAGGCGAAGGCGTCGCCAAGCCAGAAGTTATGCGCGATGGCGATCTCGTTGGCGATATCGGAGAATGTCGCCGTGCCCTTGTCGGCGGCAACGACGAGATAAGGATCGTCGCCGTCGTGGCGTTCGACGTAAGGCGGCGGCACGACGCCGGTCGTGCCGGTGCCGATATTGTCGGTGATGTCGAGCAGCGTCGAGATGAAGAGCTTGTAGGTAGCGGTTCCCTCGGCCTGGATGGCCTCGCGCGGGCCGCTGCGCGGCAGGCGCTTGGGCACGAAGCCGCCCTTGGCGCCGACCGGCACGATCACCGCATTCTTCACGTTCTGCGCCTTGACCAAGCCGAGGATTTCGGTGCGGAAATCCTGCGGCCGGTCCGACCAGCGGATGCCGCCGCGCGCCACTTTGCCGAACCGCAGATGCACGCCCTCAACGCGCGGCGAATAGACGAAAATCTCGTACAGCGGCCGCGGCAGCGGCATATCGTCGAGTTTGCGGCTGGCGAACTTGACGGCGATCAGCTCTTTCGGCTGACCGGCGCCGTCGAACTGATAAACGTTCGTGCGGATCGCGGCCGCCACCGCATTGACGAAGCGGCGAAGGATGCGGTCCTCGTCGAGGCTGTCGACCGTCTGCAACGCGGTTTCGATTGCCGAGGCGATAAAATTCTCGCGCGCGACGCGTTCATCCGGCGGCACGCCGAGATGCGGGTCGAACCGCGTATGGAACAGGGTGACAATCTGCGCCGCGATGCCGGCATGCTTGTGCAAAGTCGTCCACATATAGTCCTGCGAGTACGCCACCCGCACTTGCCGCAAAAAGCGCGAGAGCGTGCGGATCAGCGCGACGTCGCGCCACACCAGGCCGGTTGCCAGCACGAGCCCGTTATAGCCGTCGTTCTCGGCGCGGTCGCCCATCACTGCGAGGAAGCACGCGTCGAGCTTGTTCTTGAGCGCGGCCAGTTCGAACGGCTGGCCGAGCGCGCTTTCGAGCGTCATGTCGTGAAACCAGACGTCGGTCGCGTCTTGCGGATCGATGTGGTAGGTGCGCTCGTCGACGACGCGAAAGCCCATATTCTCCAAGACCGGCACCCGCTCGGAGAGCGGAATCGGGCGGCTGTGGCTGAACACCTTGAGGCCGGCGCTCGTCGGCGCCGAGCCGGCATCGCGGTAAAAGTCGACGCCGAGCGGATGCTCGGCGGTCAGCGTCTCGACCGTTTGAATATCGGCGACGGCCGTCTCCGGCGGATAGACCTCGCGATAATCGACCGGGAACGCGTCGCGATAGCGCGCCGCCAGCACGCGACCTTTCGCCGATGCATGAGCGGCTGCGAGCGTCTCCTCGAGCGCGTCGGTCCAGCTGCGCACGATGGCTTCGACCCCACGCTCGAGAACGGCGCGGTCGACGACGGGCGTTTCGCCTTCGTAGCGGCCGATGATGAAATGGACCCGCACCAGCGGCCCTTCCGGGAAGAACGGATAGAAGGCGCGCATGCGGCCCTTAAACGCGGTGGCGAGATAATCGCCGATCCGCAGTCTGATCTGGCTGTCGTAGCGGTCGCGCGGAACGTAGACGAGAACCGACACGAAGCGGTCGAAGCGGTCGCGGCGCGGCAGGACGCGCACGCGCGGGCGTTCGTCGAGTTGAAGGATGACGAGCGCGAACTGAAAGAGCGTTTCTTCGTCGATCTGGAACAATTCGTCGCGCGGATAGTGCTCCAGCACGTTGACCAGCGCTTTGCCGGAATGGCTCAACGGATCGAACCCGGCGCGGCTGATGATATGATCGACCTTGCGCCGCAGGGTGGGAATGGCGCGCACCGACCGCGTATAGGCCGTCGAGGTGAGCAATCCGCAGAACACGCACACGCCGACCAACTTGCCGTCGCGATCGAAGCGTTTGACCCCGATGTAATCCAGATGCACGCGCCGGTGCACGCGGGAACGCACCGCCGCTTTGGTCATGATCAGGAGCTTCGGCTCTTTCAAGAACTCGGCGATTTCGGGAGTGATGGTGACAAGCTGGTCGCCGCGGCGCAGGAGCCGCATTTCGCGCGAGCGCAACAGGCCGAGCCCGGTTTCGAACCTCGGTTGGAGGAAATGCTCGTCGTCGGTGAATGCGTAGTCGCGGGCGCCGAGCAAAGTGAAATTATCCGCCATGATCCACTGCAGAAAATGGATCGCTTCGGCGATCTCTTCGGCCGGCAAAGGCGGCGGGTTGGCCTTCAATTCCGCCGCGACCTCACTGGCGCGCGCCAGCATTGCCCGCCAGTCCTGGACGCAGACGCGCACGTCGGCGAGCACCTCTTCAAGCGCGCGGACGACCGCCGCCCGATCTTCGGCGGCGTCCATGCCGGCGACGTGAACGTGAATGAAGCTTTCGCGGTGACCTTCGCCCTTGCGCGTTCCTTTGAACGCGGTCATCCGTCCGGCCACGTCGCGTTCGATGGTGAAGACCGGGTGGACCACGAGCCGGATGTCGAGGCCGCGTTCGCTCAATTCGGCGAGCACCGAATCGACGAGGAAAGGCATATCGTCGTTGAGGATGTCGAGCACCGATACGCTGGGTGTCAGCCGCGCGGGCGCGAAGCCGATCTTGGGCGCTCCGGGTTCGCGCTCAAGGAGGAACGACCACGCTTGCTCGCCGATCGCGGCAAGCTCCTCCGGACGGTAATGTTCGATGTCTTCGGGCGCGGTGTTTCCGTAGAGTTCGGTCAGGAAATCCGGCGACAGATCGCGCCAGCGGCCGGCGAGCAACGACGCGGCTTGACCGAGGAGTGTTTGGCTGGCGGCATTTTCCTCGGGGGGTACGCTTGGCACGTCCATAATTTTCCCCTCGCGGGCTCACGAGCGGCACCCCCGCGACATCGCTCGTGCAGCACGCACATTCTAGCGCAACGATCTATAATCTGTAACGTCACTTTATCCTCTCCCGCCGACAGCGGGATACCGGGACCGCCCAGAAGGGACCAAGATGGCCAAGCGCAGTAGCAAAACCGCCTCCGGCCATCGTGCGCGGACGCCGCGCGCATCCGCGGTTGCCGGCGACGACACCGTTATCACCGCGCTTAAGCTCTCGCCCGCGCCGCTTTCACCGGAAATGGCCGCTTATTTCGCCAAATGCAAGGAAAAGCTCGGCTTCGTGCCGAACGTGCTCAAAGCCTATGCCTTCGATATGGGAAAGCTCTCGGCGTTCGTCGCCATGTACAACGATTTGATGCTGGCGCCGTCGGGCTTGAGCAAGCTCGAGCGCGAGATGATCGCGGTCGCCGTCTCTGCGCACAATCGCTGTTACTACTGCCTCGTCGCCCATGGCGCGGCGGTGCGCCAGCTTTCCGGCGATCCGGCGCTCGGCGAATTGATGGCGATGAACTATCGCGCGGCGCGGCTGTCGGCCCGCGAGCGCGCGATGCTCGACTTTGCCGTCAAGCTCAGCGCCGAACCGTGGACGATCGAAGAGAAGGATCGCGCGGCGTTGCGCCACGTCGGCTTCACCGGCCGCGACATCTGGGACATCGCAGCGGTCACCGGCTTCTTCAACATGTCGAACCGCGTTGCCTCGGCAACCGACATGCGGCCGAATAGCGCCTATCACGGGCAGGCGAGATGAGGACGACGAGCCTCACGAATGCCCCGACAAATCCTTGATGGTCGGGTGCTCGCCGGACAGCGGATTCTTCGGATCCCACGCGTAGCTCAAAGTCTCAAAGCGCATCGCGCGCGCATCGAGCATGAGGAGGCGTCCGACCAGGCCCTCGCCGAAGTCGACAATCTCGCGGATCACTTCCAGCGCCGCCATCGAGCCGATGACGCCGGCAAGCGCGCCGAGAATCCCGGCCTCGGCGCAGGCCGGCACGGTGCCCGGCGGCGGCGGTTCCGGAAAAAGACACCGATAGGTCGGGTTCGGCTTGCCGTTGGCGCCGCGTTCGTGGGCGCGGATTGTGGTGAGCGTGCCGTCGAAGGGGCTAAGCGCCGCCGTCACCAGCGGCTTTTTGGCGAAGTAGCAGGCGTCCGAGACCAGATAGCGCGTGGTGAAATTGTCGGAACCGTCGACGATGAAATCGTAGGAGCCGATGAGCTTCAGCGCATTTTGCGCTGCGAGCCTGGCGCGGTGGGCTTCGACGGCCACGTGCGGGTTGAGCCGGCGAATCGCCGCCGCGGCGCTTTCGACCTTCGCCACGCCGAGATCGGGCGTGGCATGGATCACCTGGCGTTGCAGATTGGAAAGCGTCACCACGTCGTCGTCGATCACGCCGAGCGTGCCTAGTCCGGCGGCGGCCAGGTAGAGGAGCGCCGGCGAGCCGAGGCCGCCGGCACCGATTACCAGCACACGCGCGCGGCTGAGCGCCACCTGTCCCGGTCCGCCCACCTCGGGAAGCACGATATGGCGCGCATAACGTTCGAGCTCATCGGCGCTCAGCATAAGGTCAACATAAGCGTGAAAGGCGTGGGGAACCACCGATTCGGGTCGCTTCCATGGTTGGCGGTGGGGCCGCGTTCGGCTACTTTTGGGCGTCGGTGGGGATCATGGAATGACTTTGGGCCTGAGGGCGGCGGCCATCATTGTCGGCCTGATTGCGGCGTGCGCGCCCGCGCTCGCGAAGGATTCGCATATTCGCAAGGCCGTGCGCACCCGCGTCGCGGCCTTGCAGAGCCCCGCCGAACCGGTTGCCGAGCCGACAGCGATTGTGCGCCATCGCCAAGCCGTCAAGGCGTCGCGCAAACGCGGCAGGGGCGATGACGCCGCAAGCCTCATCGCGCAGCAGCAAGGCGAGTCGTCCGCGACGCCCGCTGGCATCGCGGCGGAAGCGATCGGCTGGCGGGTGATCGAGGATCCGGCGACCGGCGCCCGCCTGGGGCTGCCGGAAAAGCTCGTGCCCCGCGCCGCCACCACCCGCATCGGCAGCCGCTGGACGTCGGCGCAGGGGCAGATTCAGATCGAAACCTTTCGCCTCGCCGAGGCGGCGTTGCCGGCGTTGTTCGAGGAGGAGAAGAAAGCCTCGCGCAGGCAGATCGCGTCGAGTGAATTGAAGCCCGATTCCTTCGTGATCACCGGCGTGCAGGGTCTGAAGAATTTTCTGGTCCGCGCCGACGCGCATGGCAGCGAGGTGCGCGGCATCACCATCCTCTATGACCAGGCGACCGAAGGCATTATGAGCCGCGTGGCGCTGGTCATGGCCGGCACGTTCGCCGGTTTTCCCGACCCTAAAGCGGGACCGCTGCCGGGCATGCGGCGCGCGGTGGAATACGGCACCGCGATCGTGGTCTCCGGCGACGGTGCTCTCATCGCGCCGGCGCATCTCATCGACGAATGCCAGGTCATCGCGGTGCCGCCGCTCGGCCACGCCGAGCGGCTCGCGGCCGACAAGGCGAACGATCTCGCGCTTTTGCGCCTCTATGGCGCGCGCAACCTTGTACCGGCGCCGATCGGCGGCGATGCCGGTCCAACCGGCGACCTTACCCTCGTCGGCATTGCCGATCCGCTTGCCCAGGCCGGTGAAGCTGGCGTCAGCAGCACCACCGCCCACCTCGGCGCGCAGGGCATCGAGCTGGCGCCGACACCCGGCTTTTCCGGCGCGGCGGCGGTCGATTCCCGCGGCGCGCTGGCCGGCATGGTCGATGTCAAACCCGCAATCGTCGCCGGTGGCGGCGCCGTCGCGCCGGGCGCAACGCTCTTGCCGGCCGCGACGATCCGCGCCTTCCTGCAGGCGCAGGGGGTGGCGTCCGTCACGGCGTCGGCCGCTGCGGAAGCCGATCACGTGGCGATCGATCAATCGGTCCTGCGGGTGGTTTGCGTGCGCAAATGACCGTTGTCATTTTCCGCGAAAGAGACAATTTGCTAAATCTCGGGCGCCAACTCTCAGCGTGGGCCGTTCAACGCGCCAAGGATTGGCGGCAAATCGATGCGTTTCGGTTTTCTTTTACGATCGCCGCCGCCGCTCTTGGCGCTGCCATTGCTGTCACCGCGACGCGTCAGTTGGTTCTCGACAGACCGCCGAGTGCGCTGCCGCCAAATCCGCTGGTCGAAGTTGAGTGGGATGCGGAGCTGCTGGTCTCTGCCGATTTCTCCGACCCGACTGGTGCGCTGCCAAAGCGAGAGGGTTTGCTTTCGCGCCGCGAAGGGGCCGCCATCGGCACTCCGGAAAAGGACCAGGCAAGGCTGGAGCAGGACGCGTCATTGCCCGCGGATTCTTCCCCTGCCGGAATGCCGGTAAAACGCGATCTCTCCTATCTCGCTTATTATGTTTACGACGAGCATCCGCCCCCCGAGAGGCCGGCGGATATCGTTCTCGATTCGCTCAAGGAGGTCTCGGTTGGAACTCCCGTCGAGGAGATCAAACACGCAGCCGAAGCTTTCGGCGTGAATCTCAGCTTCATGAAAGCGGTCGCCAAAATCGAATCCGATTTCGATCCCACGCAGCGCACCGGCTCGTATATCGGTCTATTCCAGCTCAGCAAGTATGAGTTCCGAAAATACGGCTCCGGCGACATTTTCAATGCGCGCGACAACGCGATCGCGGCGGCCTACAAATTCATCACCGACGCGACATTGTTCGAATGGGATACGAACAAGAAGCCGACTTTGAGCGACCTCTATTTGATTCACCAGCAAGGCTGGCAGGGCGCCGCGGAGCACGTCAAACATCCGGAGCGGATCGCCTGGAAATCGATGTGCGCGACCGATGAGGGCATCGAAAAAGGCGAAAAGTGGTGCAAACGCGCGGTGTGGGGCAACACGCTGCCGACCATCAAGCATGTTTGGAAATCGGTCGAGCGTATGACCTCGGCCGCATTCGTGACGATGTGGCGGCAGCGGGTCGAGCTTTTCTATTCGCGCTATTCCGCGGCAGCCGCCGGCGAGGCAAAGCAGTAAAATCCATGCTTCGCCTTCCGCGAAGCACCGCGCCGGTCCACGCCAAAATCACATGTTCTCGAATTTCGGCGGGCGTTTGGCGATAAAAGCCGCCATGCCTTCCTTCTGGTCGGCGGTGGCGAACAGGGAATGAAACACCCGCCGCTCGAAACGCACGCCCTCGGCCAGCGAGGTCTCGAAGGCGCGGTTGACCGCCTCCTTGGCGCCGAGCACCGAGGGCAGCGACATCGCAGCGATGGTCGCGGCGGCCTTCAGCGCCTCGTCGACGACTTGCGCCGCCGGCACGATGCGGGCCACCAGGCCGGCGCGTTCGGCCTCCTGCGCGTCCATCATGCGGCCGGTGAGGATGATATCCATCGCCTTGGCCTTGCCGACCGCGCGGGTGAAGCGCTGCGTGCCGCCGATGCCGGGAATGATGCCGAGCTTGATCTCCGGCTGGCCGAATTTCGCATTGTCGGCGGCGATGATGAGATCGCACTGCAAAGCGAGCTCGCAGCCGCCGCCCAGCGCGAAGCCGGCGACAGCGGCAATGACCGGCTTGCGTATGGTGGCGGCGCGGTCCCAGGTCGCGGCGAAGTCGCCGAGGAAAGCGTCGGCGAAGCTCTTGTCGGCCATCTCCTTGATGTCGGCGCCGGCGGCAAATGCCTTGTCCGAACCGGTGATGACGATGCAACCGATTGCGGCTTCGGCCTCGAAGGCGTCGAGGGCTGCGGTCAATTCGCCCATAAGCGCGCGGTTGAGCGCATTGAGCGCCTGCGGGCGGTTGAGGCGGATCAGTCCGACCTTGCCGTGGGTCTCGACGATGATGTTTTCGTAGCTCATGGGGCCGCTCCCGGCTTAATTTCCCTCCCCGCCGGGCGGGGAGAGCTGAATTTCACTTCTGGCATACCGGACAATCAAACGTCGAGCGTCCATTCTGCACGATGCGCTTGACGGTGCCGCGGCAGCCGGGCGTCGGGCATTTTTCACCCTCGCGATCATAGACGCGGAAGTGGTGCTGGAAGGCGCCGAGATCGCCGTCGGGGCGCTTGTGGTCGCGCAGCGACGAGCCGCCGGCCTCGATCGCTTCCGCGAGCACCGCCCTGATTCCATCGACCAGACGTTCGGCGCGCTCGTTGGGGGCGCCGGTCCGATCGGCGATGGTCGAGGCCATACGCTTGGGCGAAAGCCGCGCGCGGTGCAACGCCTCGCAGACATAGATGTTGCCCAGCCCGGCGACGACCCGCTGATCCGACAGCGCTGCTTTGAGGCTCGTCTTTTTTCCCCGGCAGGCGCGCGCCAGCATCGCGGCGTCGAAGGCGTTGCCGAGCGGCTCAGGGCCGAGCTTTTTCAGCAGCGGCTCTGCCTCGAGCTTTTGCCGCGCGACGATTTTCATCGAGCCGAAGCGGCGCGGATCGTTGAAGGTCACGATGGCGCCGGACGACATATGAAAGACCACGTGGTCGTGGGCCGCGTGCTGCGCGCGTTCGTGATAGGTGCGGCCCAGTCCCTCGTTGCCGGCGCGGCGAAAAACATGAAACGAGCCGGACATGCCGAGATGCATGAGCAGCACGTCGCCGGAGGAGAGGTCGGCGAGCAGATATTTCGCCCGGCGACCGAGTCCGGTCACGGTCTTGCCTTTAAGGCGCTGGGCGAAATCCTTGGGCAGAGGCCAGCGCAGATCGCCGCGGTGCACCTCGACCTTGGTGAAGCGCGCGCCCTGCATCGCCGGCTCAAGCCCGCGGCGCACGGTTTCGACTTCAGGCAATTCGGGCATCGTTCAATCGGCTTTCGCTGGCGCAAGCAGGATGGTTAATTTGCCAGACATAGCGTCGCTTCCGCTGCCGCGCTATGGTTTAGCCGGAGTGCTGAAGGAAACGCAGCCATGGCAGACACGGCCCAGTTCGGCGCGCGGGAAGTGCCGCTCGCGGACAAGCAGGCGCTGGTCGACGACGTGTTTCACAGCGTCGCGCGCCGCTACGACCTGATGAACGACCTGATGTCGTTCGGGCTGCATCGCGCCTGGAAGGATGCGCTGGTGACGGCGGTCGACCCGCCGAAGAATCGGCCATTCGCGCTCCTCGACATCGCCGGCGGCACCGGCGATGTCGCATTGCGCGTGATCGAGGCCGGCGGCGAGGCGACCCGCGCTACGGTCTGCGATATCAATCTCGACATGCTTGCGGTCGGCCGTGAGCGCGCCGCCTCAAGAACCTCCCGCGCGCGCGGTGAACGAATCGAGGGAAGGATCGCTTTCATCGAAGGCAATGCCGAAAAGCTGCCGTTTCCCGACCGCAGCTTCGACGCGGCGACGATCGCCTTCGGCATCCGCAACGTGCCGCGCATCGAAGCGGCGCTGGCCGAAGCGTTTCGCGTGCTCAAGATCGGCGGACGGTTTCTCTGCCTCGAATTCTCCGTCGTGACTATGCCCGGCCTCGACAGGCTCTACGATTTGTATTCGTTCAAC
This sequence comes from Xanthobacteraceae bacterium, assembly GCA_031291475.1. GTDB lineage: Bacteria > Pseudomonadota > Alphaproteobacteria > Rhizobiales > Xanthobacteraceae > BOG-931. The sequence goes on along the minus strand of JARLIY010000132.1, from coordinate 47,057 downwards.
GTCATTCCCGCGCTGGGCCGCGTTGTGGTCGGCGATGCCGAATCCTACCGTTATCTGGTGGAATCGATCCGCCGCTTTCCCAAACCGCAGGACTTCGCCGCCATGATGCGCGCGGCCGGCTTTGCCCGCGTTTCCTTCCGGGCGATGAGCGGCGGCATCGTGGCGCTGCATTCCGGCTGGCGTTTGTGATCTCCGCTCCCGCGTATCTTCTGCGGCTCGGCCGCGCCGGCTGGGTTTTCGCCCGCGAAGGCGTTTTTGGCGTCATCGATCCGGCGATCATACCGCCGGCGGCGCGTCCTCTGATCCGCGTCGCGCGGCTGATCGAGCGTCCGTCGAGCGGCGCCGCCGAAACGCGTCTGTCGGTCGCGCTCACGCGGCTCGGCCCGAGCTACGTCAAACTCGGCCAGTTTCTGGCGACGCGCCCCGATGTCGTTGGCGCGGCGCTTGCCCACGATCTCGAGCATTTGCAGGACCAGATGCCGCCCTTCCCGCAGAAGGAAGCGGAAGCCGCCGTCGCCGCCTCGTTCGGCAGGCCGGTCAGCGCAATCTATCTCAGCTTCGGCCCGCCGGTCGCCGCCGCCTCGATCGCCCAGGTGCATCGCGCTGAGGTCGAAACCGCGAGCGGACCGAAGGCCGTCGCCGTCAAGGTGCTGCGGCCGGGGATCGAGCGGCGTTTCCATGCCGACTTGCGCGCTTTCACCTTCGTCGCCCGGCACGCGGAGGATTTTTCCGCGGAGGCGCGCCGGCTCCGCCTCGTTGAAGTGGTCGATACCTTGCGACGCTCGGTCACCGTCGAGATGGATTTCCGCCTGGAAGCGGCTGCGCTCTCGGAAATGGCCGACAACACCAAGGACGATCCGGATTTTCGCGTCCCCGCAGTGGACTGGGACCGCACCACCAAGGAAGTCCTGACGCTGGAATGGATCGACGCCACGCCGCTGTCGGATCGCGCGCGCCTCATCGCCAAGGGCTTCGACCTGCCGCAACTGGCGCGGGCGCTGATCCAGACCTTCCTGCGCCACGCGCTGCGCGACGGCTTCTTTCATGCCGACATGCATCCGGGGAATCTGTTCGTCGACGACGACGGCCGGCTCATTGCCGTCGATTTCGGCATCATGGGCCGGCTCGGCGCCAAAGAGCGTTTGTTTCTCGCGGAAATCCTGCACGGCTTCATCACGCGCGATTACCATCGTACCGCCGAGGTGCATTTCGAGGCGGGCTATGTGCCGCCCACCCATTCGGTGGAAAGCTTTGCGCAAGCCATTCGCGCCATCGGTGAACCGATCCATAATCGCGCCGCCGAAGATATTTCGATGGCGCGATTGCTGACGCTGCTGTTCGAGGTCACCGGCCTGTTCGACATGCGCACCCGGCCGGAATTGCTGCTCTTGCAAAAGACCATGGTGGTGGTCGAAGGCGTGGCGCGCTCGCTCGATCCCAAGCTCGATATGTGGTCGACCGCGGAACCGGTGGTGCGCGAATGGATGACCCGGCACCTCGGCCCGGCCGGCAAGCTCGAAGGTGCGGTGCAGGGCGCCGGCGAAATCGGCCGTTTCATCGGCAACGCGCCGGGCCTCTTGACGCGCGGCGCGCGCGTGCTCGATCAGCTCGACGAAATCACCCGCGACGGCCTCGTGCTCTCGCCGCAAACCGTCGGCGAGATCGGCAAGGCCGAAGCCCGCCGCGGCCGCTGGTCGATCGTCGCGCTGTGGGTGATCGCCGCCTTGCTGCTATGGATCGTCATCCTCCTGATCCGCTGATTGCATTGATTGCAATGCAATCACAGTTCTGCTAACGTGCTGATCTGCCTTGGGGAAGCCGATGGCCAGTCTCACCGTCCGGCAGCTCGACGACACGCTCAAGCGGCGCCTGCGGCTGCGCGCTGCCCATAACGGCCGCTCGGTCGAAGACGAAGTGCGCACCATCCTGCGCAGCGCCGCGGCGGATGAGGAAAGCTTTGCCGGCGCCGCTGCACGGGACGATGCCGCTCGCGCCAAGCGCGAAACGCTGCCCGCCGCTACGACGCGCGTTCTCCTCATCATCGGCGGCGGCATTGCCGCCTATAAATCGCTCGATCTCATCCGCCGCCTGCAGGACCGCGGCGCGCATGTGCGTTGCATCCTGACCGGCGCGGCGCAGAATTTCGTGACGCCGCTCGCCGCCGGCGCGTTGTGCGGCGAGCGCGCCTATACCGACCTGTTCGATCAAGCGAGCGAGTTCGATGTCGGCCATATCCGGCTGGCGCGCGACACCGACCTCGTCGTCGTTGCGCCTGCCACCGCCGACCTCATCGCCAAAATGGTGGGAGGACATGCCGGCGATCTGGCCGCCGCCGTCCTCCTTGCAACCGACAGGCCGATCCTGATCGCGCCGGCGATGAACCCGCGCATGTGGGCGGCGAAGGCGACGCGACGCAATCTCGCGCAACTTGCGGCCGACGGCGTCCACGTCGTCGGGCCGAATGCCGGCGAAATGGCCGAGCGCGGCGAAGCCGGCACCGGCCGTATGTCCGAACCGCTGGAAATCGCCGCCGCCGCGGCGGCGCTCATTCATAGCGGCGGGGTGCTTGCCGGCAGGCGCGTGCTGGTCACGTCCGGACCGACACATGAGCCGCTCGACCCGGTACGCATGCTCGCCAACCGCTCGTCCGGCAAGCAGGGTCACGCCATCGCCGCGGCGGCGGCGGCCGCCGGCGCCGATGTCGTGCTGGTCAGCGGGCCGGTGAATTTGCCCGATCCGCCGGGCGTGGGCGTCGTCCGGGTCGAGACCGCGCAGGAGATGCTGACGGCGGTTGAGAAAGCACTGCCGGTGGACGCTGCCGTCTTTGCCGCCGCCGTTGCCGACTGGCGCCCACAGCGGACGAGTCAACGCAAGATCAAGAAGCACGGCCCGCCGCCGACAATCGAATTGGTGGAGAACCCGGATATCCTGTCCACGGTCGCGCACCGCAAATCGGGCCGGCCAGGTCTGGTGATCGGCTTCGCCGCGGAAACCGATCATGTCGTCGCCAACGCCGAGGCCAAGCTCAAGAAGAAAGGCTGCGACTGGATCCTTGCCAACGATGTTTCGCCCGCGACCGGCATTATGGGCGGCGACAGCAACACGATTCACCTGGTCAGTGCCGACGGTGTCGAATCCTGGCCGCCGCAATCGAAGGACGAGGTCGCGCGCGCACTGATCGCGCGGATCGCCGCGGCGCTTGCGGATACGAAAAAGTGAGCGGTGGCGCACCAGTCGAAGTCCGCGTCGTGCGGCTATCGCATGCCGCCGATCTGCCGCTGCCGCAATATCAAAGCGCGCTCGCCGCCGGCCTCGATCTTCTCGCTGCTGTGCCGGCCGACGCGCCGGTCGAACTGGCGCCGGGGGCGCGCGCGATGATCCCGACCGGCGTCGCGATCGCGCTGCCGCCCGGCCACGAAGCGCAAATTCGGCCGCGCTCGGGTCTGGCCGTCCGTCACGGGGTCACCGTGCTCAATTCTCCCGGCACCATCGATGCGGATTATCGCGGGGAAGTGCAGGTCATTCTGGTCAATCTCGGTTCCGAGCCTTTCGCCATAAGCCGCGGCATGCGCATCGCGCAGCTCATCGTCGCGGCGGTGCAACGAATCGAGTTTATCGAAGCGGCGAGCCTCGATTCGACCGCGCGCGCCGCTGGCGGAATGGGTTCGACGGGGCATGACTGAATAGGACGTCGGTCACGGGAACTGCTTGAAGAGTAACCAATTACCTCCCAAGCGCGAACCAATTCTCCCGTGCGACGTTTTCTCTGCTTGCATGTCTCTGCTTCCGCGCAAAGGACTCCTTGCGATTGCAGCTGTCATCGACGTGGCACTGCAAGCGGAAGGGCGGCCGATTTCCGCCAGGACTCTGGCGGCGCGTCACGGCTTGCCGCCCCGGCACCTTGAGACCGTGCTGCAATCGCTTGTGCGCGACGGAATCCTCAATGGTATCCGCGGGCCGCGCGGCGGTTACGAATTGGCGCGGCAGCGGACGCAGGTGACGGCGAACGACATCCTGCGTGCAGCAAGTGCGGCAGGCACGGTCGATGGGCTGGAAGATGGATCGGACTCCGAGCTGGTGGCCAAAGTGGTGGTTTCCGCTGACCCCGGCCGAGATGGAATTCGGCTCGGCGCTCAGCCGCATCAACCTCGAAGACATGGCCCGCCGCGCGGAACGCCTGAACGGGGATAAGGATTCGCAGTAACCGGCCTCGGCGCGTTTCACGTTCCCCCGTTCACGATCTGGACTCTTTCGGCGCGATTCCGCTTGAGAGTAAAGTCGGGCGATTCGCGGGCTCTTCCCCCTCCCTTCTCTACCCCGCAAGCGGGGGAGGGAAGGGAGGGGGTCTGGCGATGGCGGTGGCAGCCAGCAGAGGCTAAGGGGCATGCCGGACACGATCCGGAGGAGCGGGGGCTATGCTCGTCCGTGGCTCGGCGGATTCCCCCTAGCCGTTGGCGTTGTCGCGCCGCTCTCGGCCCGCGCCGAAGAGTCGCCCAAAACGCCAAGCCTGGCGTTGCACGAATTCGTCCTCGGCGCCTCCCGCAGCATCGACCACCATGAAATCGCGGTGCTCGCTTTGCTCGCCGGGCTCTTGGTATTCGCCGTCGTCACCGCGATCATGCTTTTGCGCGCGCGCGCCCACTCGGCGCGATTGGAAGCTTCCGCACACGACGAAATTGCGGCGCTGCGCGCGGCTCTCGACCGCGCCAATGCGCTGCTGCTGACCGAGCCGCAAGTGATGGTGGACTGGCCGGCGGCATCCGACGAACCGATCATCGACGGCGATCCCGCAGTTGTCGGTGTCGCCGCCCCGCATCGCGTGCTCGCCTTCGGCAGTTGGCTCGATGCCGCGAAGGCAACCGCCATGGAGAAGGCCGTCGAGGCTTTGCGCGCGCGCGGCGAAGCCTTCTCGACGGCATTCACCACGCTGGGCGGCCGTCCGATCGAGGCGCAGGGCCGCGCCATCGCCGGCCGCGCCGTGCTGCGGCTCAAGGACGCCAGCGGCGTCAAGCGCGAGCTCCTCGATCTCGCCGGCCGGCACGAGGCGCTGCTGCGCGAGGTCGCTTCGTTCCGCGCCTTGATCGAACGGCTGCCATCGCCGGTATGGACGCGCGACGCTTCCGGGCGGCTCACCTTCGTCAATGCCGCCTATGCCCGAGCGGTCGAAGCGCGCGACGCCGCCGAGGCCGTCGAGCGCAATCTCGAGCTGCTCGATCGTTCGGCGCGCGACGCCATTGCGCGCGCGCGCATCGCCGGCGGCGGCTATGCCGGCCGGCTCCCGGCCGTCGTCGCCGGAGCGCGGCGCAGCTTCGATGTGCTCGACTTCCAGACCGAAACCGGCAGCGCCGGGCTCGGCATCGACGCCACCGAAGCGGAAACCATGCGCAGCGCGCTCGCCCGCATGGTCGACGCCCACCGCCGCACGCTCGATCGGCTCTCGACCGGCGTCGCCATGTTCGACGCCAATCAGCGGCTGACCTTCTACAACGCCGCCTATCGCGCGCTGTGGAACCTCGATGCGTTCTATCTCGACGGGGAACCGACCGATTCAGGCGTGCTGGAGGAGCTGCGCCTTTCGCGCAAGCTGCCGGAGGAGCAGGACTTCCGGCAATGGAAGATGCAGCTTCATGCGGCTTACCGCGCCGTCGAAGCGGCGGAACACACTTGGCATCTGCCCGACGGCCGCACCTTGCGCGTCGTCACTACGCCCAATCCCGACGGCGGCGTGACCTACCTGTTCGACGACGTGACCGAGCGGCTCGATCTCGAGCGGCGGTTCCAGGAATTAATCCGTGTCCAGGGCGAAACGCTCGACAACCTCGCCGAAGGCGTGGCCGTGTTCGCCAGCGATGGCCGGGTCCGGCTGCACAATTCCGCCTTCGCCCGCATCTGGAATTTGTCGCCGCAAATGCTGGCCGAGCGTCCGCATATCGAAACGATATCGGCCCAGTGCCAGCCGCTGCACGGCGACGATCCCACCTGGCAAGCGCTGCGCCAGGTGGTGACCGCGATCGACAGCCGCGAGGCGATTGCCGGGCGGCTTGAGCGTCGCGACGGCAGCGTCATCGATTGCACGACCGTGCCGCTGCCGGCCGGCGCCACGCTGGTGACGTTCCACGACGTCACCGACTCGGTGAATGTGGAACGCGCGCTGCGCGAGCGCAACGAAGCGCTGGAGGACGCCGACAAGATCAAGATCGATTTCGTCCACCACGTATCCTACGAGCTGCGCTCGCCGCTCACTAACATCATCGGTTTCGTTCACCTGCTCGGCGACCCGAGCACCGGGGCGCTGGCGGCAAAGCAGCGCGAATATCTCGATTACATCACCGTCTCCACCAACACTCTGCTGGCTCTGATCAACAACATCCTCGATCTCGCGACCATCGACGCCGGCCGCATGCAGCTCAATCTCGGGCCGGTCGACATCCTGCAAACCATCGCCGCAGCCGCCGAAGGCGTGCAGGACCGTCTGGTCGGCGCCGGCCTGGTGCTCGACACGCGGGCCGCCCGTGACATCGGCTCCTTCGTCGCCGACGAGCGGCGCGTGCGGCAGGTCCTCTTCAACCTCCTGGCCAACGCCGTGAGCTTCTCGCCTCCCGGCGGGACCGTGACGTTGCGCGCGGAACGTAGCGCCGACGCTTTGGTGTTCGCGGTCACCGACCGCGGCCCGGGCATCCCTCAGGAGATGCTGGAAAGGGTTTTTGACTGGTTCGAGACCCACTCGCTCGGCTCGCAGCATCGCGGCGCCGGCATCGGCCTGTCGCTGGTGCGCTCGTTCGTCGAGCTGCATGGCGGCACGGTCGAAATTTCCTCCGTGGTCGGCGAGGGCACCACGGTGACATGCATCTTCCCCATCGCCGCAGCGGTCGAACTGACGGCGGCGTAAGGCGTATCTTGAGGTCCTTGAGGTGCCCGGCATGAGCCTTGCGCTGCATTTCGATCTGACCGACGAGTTCAACATCCTGCGGCTCACCTGCGGCTTGTTCCTGCTGCCGCATTTCTTCGCCAAGGTGACGAATCTCGAATTGACCTACAAAATCTACAACGATTACCGGCTGTATCCAGTGAAGCTGTGGGTTTTCTCCTGCAGCTTGATCGAAGCCATCTGCGCGGTCGGCATGGTGTTCGCCATCTACACCCGCTATGTCGCGCTCCTGGAGGCGGTATTTCTGTTGGTCGCGGCCTGGGCGTCGTGGCGCTACAGCAAGGGCAAATGGCTGTGGCAAATCGGCGGTTTAGAATACTGCCTGTTCTGGGCGATTTGCTGCATTGTCGTCGCCATGCACGGCTGAGCGCGCGATGTTTCCAACGCCCGCCGGCGGTTCAAGCTTCAACGTCACGCTTCCCGACGAGCAAGCGATGGCGCGTTTTGCTGTCGACATCGCCGCCGCGCTCGAACCCGGCGATCTGGTGACGCTTTCCGGCGACCTCGGCGCCGGCAAGACCGCTTTCGCGCGCATGCTCATCCGCCATCTCGCCGCGGATGACATGATGGAAGTGCCGAGCCCGACCTTCACGCTGATCCAAAGCTACGAGCTGCCGCGCTTTCCCCTGGTACACGCCGATTTCTACAGGCTTACGGGCGCGGCCGAACTCGCCGAACTCGGATTCGACGATCTGCCGGAGCGCACCGTTGTGCTGCTGGAGTGGCCCGACCGGGCCGCCGGCTTCCTGCCGGCCGATCGCCTCGACATCGCCTTCACGCTGGCGCCGCTCGTCGGCCCGGAAGTCCGCAACGTGCGCGTCATCGGCTACGGCGCGCTCGGCGCGCGCGCCGAGCGCATGAAGGAGCTGCGCACATTCCTCGAAGAATACGGTTTCGGCGAAGCGGCGCGCCGGCGCATGGTGGGCGACGCCTCGACGCGCATCTTCGAGCGACTCACGCTCGACGGTCAGACGGCAATCATGATGAACGCGCCGCGCCGTCCCGACGGCCCGCCGGTGCGCGACGGCAAGCCCTATAGCGCGATCGCGCATCTCGCCGAGGATGTTATTCCCTACATCGCCGTGGCCGCGGGGTTGCGCGATCGCAATCTGTCGGCGCCGAACATCATGCACGCCGATCTCGAGCGCGGGCTGATCATCATGGAGGATCTCGGCCGCGAACTGATCGTCGCGGGCGAGCCTCCGGCGCCGATCGAGGCGCGCTACGAAGCCGCGGTCGATCTCTTGGTGTCGCTGCATCGGCGCAAATTGCCGGCAAGCCTGCCGGCGGCACCGCATATCGACTACCACCTGCCGCCTTACGACATGGAGGCGTTCCTGATCGAAGCCGAGTTGCTGCTGGACTGGTATCTGCCGAACGCCGGCACGGCCGCCACCGAGGCGGAGCGCAAAGCGTTCGTGGCGTTGTGGCGGGAGGCGCTTGAACCGGCGATCAGCGCGCCCGCAACCTGGGTGCTGCGCGATTATCACTCGCCCAATCTGTTGTGGCTCCCCGATCGCGAAAGCGTCGCCCGGATCGGCGTGCTCGATTTTCAGGACGCTTTGCTTGGTCCGCCCGCCTACGACGTCGCTTCGCTGTTGCAGGACGCGCGGGTCGACGTCCCGGAATCAGTGGAGGTCGCGCTGCTCGGCCGCTATGTCGCCGCGCGCCGTGCCGACGACCGGCGATTCGACGCCGCCTTCTTCACCAGGCTTTACGCCACCTTGGCAGCCCAGCGGGCCACCAAGATCCTCGGCATATTTGCCCGGCTCGACCGGCGCGATGGCAAGCCGCAATATCTGCGTCACGTCCCCCGCTTATTGGGCTATTTGCGGCGCTCGCTGGCGCATCCGGCGTTGGTGCTGTTGAACGCCTGGTACGCCGCCCACGTGCTGCCACGGGATGGTTTATGATAAGGCCGAATCGGCGGATGTTGAGGGCACGGGGAATATGAAGCCGACGCGGGCGATCGTACTGGCTGCCGGCCTCGGCACGCGGATGCGGCCGTATAACGGACACGTCCCAAAACCGCTGGTGCAGATCGGCGGCAAGCCGCTGATCGACTATTCGCTCGACCGCCTTGCCGATGCCGGGGTCGAGCGCGCCGTGGTCAACGTGCATCATCTCGCCGATGCCGTGGAGCGCCATCTCGCTCCGCGCCGGCGCCCGCATATCGTGATTTCGGACGAACGCGGGGCATTGCTCGGCACCGGCGGCGGCATCGCCAAGGCGCTGCCGCAACTGGGCGACGCGCCGTTCTTTCTGGTCAATTCGGATACGGTGTGGCTCGACGGCGTCAAACCCAATTTCGCACGGCTGGCGGAGGCGTTCGAGGCGCAAACGATGGACGCACTCTTGTTGCTGGCGCCGACTACCGACAGCATCGGCTATGCCGGCCGCGGCGATTTCGCCATGGCGAGCGACGGCCGGCTGCGGCGGCGCGCCGAAGGCGAGGTGGTGCCGTTCGTCTATGCCGGCGCGGCGATCCTTAGCCCGGCGCTGTTTGCCGATGCGCCCGCAGGCGCCTTCCCGCTGACGGGCCTGTTCGACCGCGCCGGCGCCAAGGGCCGCCTGTTCGGCTTGCGCCTTGAAGGCGTTTGGATGCATGTGGGTACGCCGGAAGCGGTCGCCGCCGCGGAGGCGGCGCTCGCCGCCACCCATTAGAATCGGCTACGCAATTCGGTCATGCCGCCTGATAGGGCCCGCGCATTCGCGGGACGGCGGCAAAATGCGAATTGATCCTCGATATGCCCACGCGCGTCTTCACCATCCCGCCATCGGCGCCGTTTCTGCCGACGCTGATCAAGGCGCTGACTGGCGGTGAGCTCGGCTTTCGCCTGCCCGACGATCCGCTGGCGCTGGCCGCCGTCGCGCTTTACCTGCCGACGCGGCGGGCTTGCCGGCTGGCGCGCGATGCGTTTCTGCATTCGCTGAATATCGACGCCGCGATTCTCCCGCGCATCGTCGCGCTCGGCGATATCGACGAGGACGAGATTGCGTTCGCCGAGGCCGCCTCGGGCGCCATCGCCGTCGATGCGCTGGCTTTGCCGTCGGCGCTCGGCGGCCTCGAACGGCGGCTCTTGCTGACGCAATTGATCCGCAAATGGGCGAGCTCGCCGGACGTTCGCGGCGCGAGCGGTGCGCCCTTGGTCGCGCAAACGCCGGCGGCGGCCTGCGCGCTCGCCGACGATCTGGCGCGGCTGATCGACGACATGACCACGCGCGGCGTCCCCTGGGAAAAGCTCGACGGCCTCGTGCCCGATTTTCTCGATCCTTATTGGCAGCTCACGCTGAAATTCCTGGAAATCGCCAGCGACAACTGGCCGAAATTGCTGCGTGAGCGCGGCTTAATCGAGCCTGCCGAGCGGCGCGACAAGTTGATCAAGGCGGAAGCGGCGCGGCTTGCGCGCAAAACCGACGGCCCGGTGATCGCCGCCGGCTCGACTGGATCGATCCCGGCGACCGCCGAACTCATTGCCACCATCGCCCGGCTGCCGCATGGCGCGGTCGTGTTGCCGGGACTCGATACCGATCTCGACGAGGAGTCCTGGCGACTGATTTCCGGTGAGCCCCCGGCGCCGGGGCATCCGCAATTCGCCATGCAGGCGCTGCTGGCGCGCATCGGCATCGCGCGCGACGCGGTGCAGACGCTGGCGCCATCGGGCGACCGCGAGCGCCTCATCTCAGAGGTACTGCGCCCGGCGGCCACGGCGGACGCCTGGTCGAAACTCGCAGCCGATCGGCAATTCAGCGCAAATGCGGATGCCGCGCTGGAGAGCATCAGCGTTATCGAAGCCGCCAATGCCGAGGAGGAATCGCTGGCAATCGCCGTTGCGCTGCGGGAAGCCGTGCAGGACGGCAAGACGGCGGCGCTGGTCACGCCGGATCGCGCGCTCGGCCGCCGCGTGCTCGCGGCGCTGGCGCGCTGGAACATCGCGGCGGAGAATTCCGGCGGCAATGCGCTGATCGATACGCCTGCCGGAATCTTCGCTAGGCTCGCCGCTGAAGCCGCGCTGGGAAGGCTCGAGCCGGTGACCTTGCTCGGGCTGCTCAAGCATCCAGTCCTGCGGCCTGACGTGAATCGCCGCGAGCGCGCGACCGCCGCGCTCGAACGCGCGGTTCTGCGCGGACCGCGCCCCGGTCCCGGCAGCGGCGGGCTTGCGCACGCGCTGAAATCCTTCCGCACCCAACTGGAAAAATTTTGGCGCAGGGAGCCGGTTGACCTGCATCGCTCCGATCCACGGACGACTCTGACCGAATCCGAGCTATCCGATGCTGCCGATCTCGTTGCCTGGCTCACCGGCGCTTTGGCGCCGCTGGAAAGCATCGCCAATCAAACGCATCGGCTCAGCGACATTGCTGCGCGCCATCGTGAGGTGGTGGGCGCTTTGTCGCGGCAAGGCAGCGATGAAGCCGCATTCGCAGGGCGTGACGGCACCAAGCTCGCGGACGCGTTCGAGGAACTCGCCACCAGCGAAGCCGCTGCCGAACTTTTGGTCGACACCTCCGATTATGCCGAGCTTTTCGCAGCCGCGCTTGCGGACCGGAATGTCAGGCCGCAGCCGCGCTCGGATGCGCGCGTGCGTATCCTCGGCACCGTCGAAGCGCGTCTCACCGACAGCGATCGTGTCGTGCTTGGCGGCTTAGTCGAGGGAACATGGCCGCCGGAGAGCCGTACCGACGCCTGGCTGAGCCGGCCGATGCGGCTCGCGCTCGGGCTCGATCTGCCGGAGCGCCGCATCGGTCTCTCGGCGCATGATTTCGCGCAAGCGCTCGGCGCGCGTGAAGTAATCCTCAGTCACGCGAGCAAGATCGCCGGCGCGCCCATGGTGCCGTCGCGCTTCATCCAACGTTTGGCCGCCATTGCCGGCGCGCGTTGGCAGGGGGCGGTCCGGCGCGGCAACATTTATGTATCGTGGGCGCGCGACCTTGACCGGGCCGAGCTGGTCATCCCGGCGCCCCAGCCCGCGCCAAGACCGCCGCGCGCGGTGCGGCCGAAGGGCCTGTCGGTCACTGATATCGAGAACTGGCTGCGCGACCCTTATACGATCTACGCCCAATACATCCTGCGGCTGACCCCGCTCGATCCGGTCGATGTCTCGCCCGGAGCCGCCGAGCGCGGCACAATCATTCACGCGGCCGTGGGCGAGTTCACGCAGCTGCACGCCAGCGGCTTGCCGCCCGATCCGGCGAGCGAACTCATCAACCTCGGCCGGCCGCATTTTGCCGCGTTGGAAGATTTTCCGGAGACGCGCGCGTTTTGGTGGCCGCGCTTCGAACGGATTGCCCGCTGGTTTGCCGATTGGGAGGCGCAGCGGCGTCCGGAGATCGAAACGCTTGTCGCCGAGATCCGCGGCGAGATCGATATTCCTCTGGCGGAAGGCGTCTTCAAGCTGGTCGGCCGAGCCGATCGCATCGAGCGTCATCTCGACGGCAACTACGTCATCCTCGATTACAAGACCGGCTCGGCGCGCACCGAGAAACAAGTGCGCACCGGGCTGGCGCCGCAGCTCACGCTCGAAGCCGCGATCCTGCGCAGGGGCGGGTTTCCCGGGATTGCGCCCGCTGGCTCGGTCGCGCAGATCGGCTACGTCCTGCTCAAGGGCGGCGCGCGTCCCGGCGAACCGAAGCTTATCAATTTCACCGAGGGCACGGCCGACAGCCAAGCCGATCGCGCGCTGGCAAAGCTCACCGCGCTCGTCGCCAGCTTCGATGATGACGACCAGCCCTATCGCTCGCTGGTCCATCCGATGTGGACCACCCATTACGGCGACTACGATCATCTCGCGCGCGTCAAGGAATGGTCGGCGACCGGCGGCGAGATCGACGACATTTGGGGCGGCGAATGAGAACGCCGGGTTCGATTCCGAGCGAAGTGCGGCGCAGGCAGAGCGAGGCGTCCGATCCGGGCGTGTCGGCGTGGGTGGCCGCCAACGCCGGCTCCGGCAAGACCTATGTGCTGGCGCAGCGCGTCATCAATCTGCTGCTGCAAGGCTTCGAGCCGGAAAAAATCCTCTGCATCACTTTTACCAAGGCGGCGGCCGCCAATATGGCGAAACGCGTGTTCGATACGCTCGCCGAGTGGACGACGTTCACCGATGCCAGGCTCGATGAGGCCATTCAGGAAAGTTCCACCGTGAGGCCGGACGCGCAGCGGCGGTCGCTGGCGCGGCGGCTGTTCGCCCGCGCGCTGGAAACGCCCGGTGGGCTGAAGGTGCAGACCATCCATGCTTTCTGCACGCAATTGCTGCATCAGTTCCCGTTCGAAGCCAACGTTGCCGCCCGCTTCAGCGTGCTTGACGAGGCCGAGCAGTCGCAGTTTCTGGAGCGGTTGACGCTCAACGTGCTGCTCGACGGCGCTCGCGCTCCCGACAGCGCGCTGGCTCGCGCTCTGAATGCGGCAATGACGGCAGCGGCCGATCAGACTTTTCGCGACGTGGTGCGCGAGGCCATTGGCAGGCGCGATGCGATTACCCGCTGGGTGGCGAAAACGGGTGGCATCCAGGCCGCGATTGCGAATCTGGAACAGACGCTCGGCGTCGCGCCGTCGGAAAGCATCGATGAGGTGGAAGCGACGTATTTCTCTGGTGCGATCGTCGCACCGCCGGAATGGCCGGCGATCGCAAAAGTCCTCGCTCGGGGCGGCAAGAATGACCGCGAGCAGGCTCGCCGCTTCGAAAGCTTGCCGGCGCTTTCGAGTGGCGATCGCGTCGAAACCTATCTCGACATATTTTGCACGAGCGTTGGTAGCGGACGTACGCCGCGCGTGTCGGTCGTCAGCGGCGCGATCGATGACGCCGCGTTGGTCGAGCGGCTGGTGGCGGAGCAGAAACGTGTCTACGGGCTTCTGCAGCGTCGCCGCGCCGTCGCCAGCCGCGATCGCAGCGCCGCGCTCGTCACCGTCGCCTATGAGGTGTTGACCCGTTATCACGACGAAAAGGAGCGCCGCGGGCTGCTCGACTACGACGATTTGGTCGACAAGGCGCTGGCGCTGCTTTCCGATTTCAGCGCCGCCTGGGTGCATTACAAGCTCGATCTCGGCATCGATCACGTCCTGGTCGACGAAGCGCAGGATACCAGCCACAAACAGTGGGACATCGTGCGACGGCTCACCGCCGAGTTCACCGCCGGCGCGGGCGCGCGCAGCGTGGCGCGAACGATTTTCGCGGTCGGCGATGAAAAGCAGTCCATTTATTCGTTCCAGGACGCCGCGCCCAAGGAATTCGCCGACATGCTGCGCTATTTCAAGGGCGCGCACGAGAAGAGCGGGCTGGCATTCGTCGTCAGCAAGTTCGAGCATTCGTTCCGCTCGGGGGAAGCCATCCTTGCCGCCGTGGACAAGGTTTTCAAAGGCAAGGACGTGGCGCCGAGCGTCACCTCGGACCTGGACGGCTTTCCGCCGCACATCGCATTGCCGAATGCCGCGCCCAGCCTGGTCGAGATTTGGGAGCCGGAAAAGCCCGATAAGCGCAACGAAAACAAGGAAGGATGGGACGCGCCGTTCGATACCGTGAGCGAGACCAGCCCGCGGGTGAAACTCGCACGGCGCATCGCGCGCAATGTGCGCAGATTGGTGGACGAGGGCATCGCACGCTATGGCGAAATTCTGATCCTGGTGCGGCAGCGGGGCGAATTGTTCGAGGCGATCATCCGCGCGCTCAAGAGAATGGAGGTTCAGGTCGCCGGCGCGGACCGCCTCATGCTCACGGAGCATATCGCGGTGATGGACTTGATGGCGCTCGCCGACGCGCTCCTTTTGCCGGAACACGATCTGGCGCTGGCGACGGTGTTAAGGAGCCCGCTGTTCGGGTTTAGCGACGAAGATTTGTTCGCGATTGCCTGGGACCGCGGCCGGTCCTCGTTGCGCGCGGCGCTCGTCCGCAAGGCCGCGGACAATCCGATCTTCGCCGATGCCGTTTCGCGTCTCGATGAACTCACGCAACGCGCGCGCGGTGAAACGCCTTTCGCATTCTATGCGCTGCTGCTGGGCGAGGGCGGGGCGCGCCGGCGCTTCCTCGCCCGGCTCGGGGCGGAGGCAAACGACGCGATCGACGAGTTCCTCAACGTCGCATTCGACTATGAGCGGCGTGAAACGCCGTCGTTGCAAGGTTTTTTGACGTGGCTGCGCGACGCGCGCGCCGAGGTGAAGCGCGATATGGAAATCCGCCGCGACGAAGTGCGCGTCATGACCGTGCACGGCGCCAAGGGCCTGGAAGCGCCGGTCGTATTCCTCGCCGACACGATGACGCCGCCCGCCGGTCCGCGGCCGCCGCCGCTGTTGCAACTTGCCGAAGGCGCCACAATCTGGGTCGGCCGCAAGGCCGATGACGTCTCCCAGGTCGCCGAGGCGCGCAGCCTCGCCGCCACGGAGGCCGAGAACGAATATCGTCGTCTTCTCTACGTCGCCATGACGCGCGCCGCCGACAGGCTGATTGTCGGCGGCGCCGATGGCGTCAAGGGACGGCCGAAGGGCTGCTGGTACGATCTCATCTATGAGCCGCTGAAGCCGCTTCTGGTCGAGGAAGAAGAGGGCGGCGAAAAAGTCTGGCGCTATCGCAAGCCAGCGGCCACGGTGGCCACGGCGGCCGCTGCGGCCGCTGCGGCCCCGGGGCCCGCGCCGTTGGCGGCAGAAGCGGATGCCGAGCGACGCCGCCTGCCGTCGTGGCTGCGTGAACCTGCCCCGCCGGAAACACCACGCTTTGTACCGCTATCACCGTCCACGGCATTCGACGAAGAAATCGGCCGCACCTTCGCGCATGCGGGCTCCGCCGGCGAGCGCCGCAAAGCGCTCCAACGCGGCCGCATCGTGCACCGGCTGATGCAGTCCTTGCCCGATATCCCGGAAGCCGGGCGCAAAGCCGCTATCGAGCGCTATCTCAAAGCCGCCGCAGATTTCACCGCCGGCGAGCAGGCGGAGATCGCGCAACAGATCCTCGCCATCCTCAACGATTTGGTCTTTGCCGAAGTTTTCGCGCCGGGAAGCCGCGCCGAGGTGCCGATCGTCGGCCGCATCGGCCGCCCCGGCGCTCCCGCGATCGCGGTGTCGGGACAAGTGGATCGGCTGGCGGTAACGGCCGGTGCCGTCCTGATCGCCGACTACAAGACCGATCGTGCGGTCCCGCGCCGCCTGGCGGAGGTACGGCCCTATGTCGCCCAGCTCGCGCTCTATCGCGCGGTGCTTGCGCGCATTTACCCGGAAAAAACGATTCGCGCGGCACTGCTTTTCACCGCCGGGCCGAACGTCATCGATGTTCCCGGCGCGGCGATGGAGGCGGAATTGGCCGTAATCCTGCAGGAAGGTCACGCTCCGGTGAAGCTCCCTTGACGCTGGCGAACGCCATTCATAGGTTTCGTGCCCTGCCGATTTTTTCCGAAACAGCGAGGTCTGCCATGGTCGACAAAGTCACGGATGCAACGTTCGATCAGGACGTGCTCAAGGCCAGCGGGCCGGTCGTGGTGGATTTCTGGGCGGAATGGTGCGGTCCCTGCCGGATGATCAGTCCGGCGCTTGAGGAAATCTCCAATTCGCTCAACGGCAAGGTCAAGATCGTCAAGCTCAACGTCGACGAGAATCCGGCGACCACGACGAAATACGGCATCATGTCGATCCCGACGCTCATGCTGTTCAAGGGCGGTCAACTCGCTTCCCGCCAGGTCGGCGCTGCGCCCAAGCAAAAGCTCGAACAGTGGATCACCGCCGCGGTGTAGGCGCCCTGGAACGACGCTAATGCCGAAAATGCCGGACGCCGGTAAAGACCATGGCGACGCCGTGGTCGTTGGCAGCCTTGATCACCTCATCGTCGCGCACCGACCCGCCGGGCTGAATGACGGCCGTGGCGCCGGCCTCGATGACGACCAGGAGGCCGTCGGCGAAGGGGAAGAACGCATCCGACGCCACCACCGATCCCCGGGTCGCGGGCTCTTTGCGACCGGCCGCCTTGGCCGCGTCCTCGGCTTTGCGCACGGCGATGCGCGCCGCATCGACCCGGCTCATTTGCCCGGCGCCGATGCCGACGGTCGCGGACTCTTTCGCATAGACGATGGTATTCGACTTGATGTGCTTGGCGACGCGGAAGGCGAAGCGCAAATCGCGTAGCTCGGTATTGCTCGGCGCGCGCGCGGTCACGGTTTTCAATTCCAAGTCATCGACCACCGCCTTGTCGCGCGATTGCACGAGGAGTCCGCCGGCCACGGTCTTTGCCACGAGCCCGCCGGCACGCGGATCGGGCAAGCCACCGGCGATCAGGAGCCGCAGATTCTTCTTGCCGCCGACGATGGCGATCGCTTCCTCGGTCGCA
This sequence comes from Xanthobacteraceae bacterium, assembly GCA_031291475.1. Lineage (GTDB taxonomy): Bacteria > Pseudomonadota > Alphaproteobacteria > Rhizobiales > Xanthobacteraceae > BOG-931. Next base: position 29,831 of record JARLIY010000132.1, on the reverse strand, counting down.
TCCGGAGCAATGATGACTTCGGTGAAAATCTCGGTGATGGTGCGCGCTGCGTCAGCATCGAGCCGGCGGTTGAGCGCGACGATGCCGCCGAACGCCGAAACCGGATCGCAAGCCAGCGCCTTGCGGTAAGCGTCGGCGAGGTTTTCGCCCTCGGCGACGCCGCAAGGATTGGCGTGCTTGATGATGGCGCAAGCCGCGGTGCGCGCCGGATCGAATTCGGCGACGCATTCATAGGCCGCGTCGGTGTCGTTGAGGTTATTGTAGGAAAGCTGCTTGCCCTGCGCCTGCAGCGCGGTGGCGACGCCGAAGCGCGCATCGCTTGTGCGATAGAACGCCGCCGTCTGGTGCGGGTTCTCCCCGTAGCGCAGTTCCTCGATCAGCCGGCCGCCGATGGCGCGGTAGTCGGGTGCGACCACCCCGAGTTTGTCGGCGAACCAGTTGGCGATTGCCGCATCGTAGGCGGCGGTGCGCGCGTAAGCCTTGGCGGCGAGCCGGCGGCGCAGCGCGAGCGTCGTCATCCCGCCGTGCTGGGCGAATTCGTCGAGCAATGCGGAATAGTCGGTCGGCTCGACCACGACCGCGACGTCGGCATGGTTCTTGGCGGCGGCGCGGATCATTGCCGGGCCGCCGATATCGATATTCTCGATGCAATCCTCGAAAGGCGCGCCGCGCGCCGCGGTCTTCTCGAACGGGTAGAGATTGACCACCAGGAGATCGATGGGGCGGATGCCGTGCGCGCGCAGCGCCTCGGCATGCGCGGGATTGTTGCGGATGGCGAGCAACCCGCCATGCACCGCCGGATGCAGGGTTTTGACCCGGCCATCCATCATTTCCGGAAATCCGGTGAGATCGGAAATCTCAATGACCTTGAGGCCGGCCTGGGCCAGCAACGCGTGCGTCCCGCCGGTCGACACGAGTTCAATGTCATAGCCGAAAAGCGCGCGGGCGAATTCCACGACCCCGGTTTTGTCGGAGACGGAGATGAGGGCGCGCGATACGCGGCGCAGATGTTCGCTCATGGCCTCTCTTTACTCTGTCCCCTGCCGGCGGGGGAGGGTGGAAATGAATCTCACAGCAGCTTCGGCTCTTCGTCTCGCGCCCGTCGGGCGGCGCCGGCGGTCGCTTCGGCACGCGAGCTGGCCTGCTGGAAGCTCCAGGTCACCCGCGGCTTCTCTCGCGCGTGGCCGTGAATCACCACCTGCGCCGCGCGCCGCGGACCGTCGTTCCCGGCGAGATAGACGCTGTCTTCGATTTGCACGGGATCGTCACCGGCGCTGAAGGTCCACACTTCTTTGTTCGGCATGAGCAGCAGGACGCCGTGGCCGTCGCTGAGCCGCGTTGCCTTGACCAGGGGATGCAGATGGAAGCGCACCGCGTAGCGGTCCTCACTGGTACGTATCTGCGCCCCGCCGTCGGCGGCGAGGAACAAATCCGCGCCTTCGAGTCGTGTGCCGTCGGCGGCAAGCGTCAAAATGCGCTCATGCACTACGCCGTAGCTCGCGGCATAGCCGTCGTGGCCGGTGCGCAGCACGATCGCGTCCGGGCGCTCCTCGCGTGACACCGAAACGTGACTCGGTCCGCCGAGCATGGGCGAGCCGCCGAGCACGCGGCGGAACGGCGGCGCCTCGACGAATTGCGCCGATGAAACCTCGTTGAACGTCACCGTCGAATGCGCTGCGGTCGCCCGCGCCAGCGGCCGCCACTCGTCGCGCGCATTTGCCGGCATCCCGCAATTGACCACGATGAGGTTTTGCTTGGCGGAAGAGAATTCGAACGACAGGCATCCGGCATGCGCCTCCAGGCTCATCTCGATCGGCGGCGCGCGGCCGGTATCCATGATTAGCACGCTGCCGCCGGCTTCGAGTCGCTGGTAAGCGGAATAGGGCGCGTTCGACAGCGGCGCGCCGTGCGACTCGTCGTAGGCGAGCAGCGTGAGCAGAAGCTCGGCCGGCGTCGCGCCCATGCCGTTGAAATGCGCGAACGTCCCCTCGGAATGGCGGAAAAAGCGCAGCATCGGCATCATGCGCTCGATGGCGTTGAGCAGCGCCGGCGGCGGCGCGATGTTGCGCGAGGAGAACGCCTGGCGCAGCGGCAGGAACTCGATCAGGATCTCGATGATCGCCCCGGGATCGCGGCTGACATGGCCGCCGTCGGGAAGGATTTGCCGCTCGATCTCGCTCTTGAGCCCGGCGGTGGTGGATTTGATGTGACGGGCCTGGCCGGCGATGCAGAGCGCGGCGTAGGTGAGCGCGATCGTGGCCTGCGTGCGGGAGACGCCGCGATGGGCGTCGCCCGCCGTGTGGCGCAGATAGCGCACCTGGCGGACGAGGCTGCGCACGAAGCGCCGATAGAAGCGCATATCCGCGTCTTGCAGGAGAAGAGGCGCCTGGCTGAGCCAGGAGATGATGCGCCGCGACAGCACGTCGGGCCGCCAACCCAGCGGATGCCAGGCGCCTTGCAGGGAAATCCATTCATCGACCAGCGCGCGCGCATTGGCGCGGGTGATGCCGGAATCGGCGGCGCGCAGGTGGCGCAGCCAGCCGAAGCCAAGCAAGGCCGTCGCCCATTCGTCGGACGGCGGCTCCATTTCGAAGACCGACCGGCTGTCGCAGATCACGACTTTGCCGCCGAAGGCGAAGCGGCCCGAATAGATCTCCGTTGCGCGGGTGACGTCGGCGGTGCGCAGATCCTGCGGGGCGATCAGCAGCCGATCGGCCTTGCGCGGCAGGAGCGGCCAGCGCAGCACCGGATGGCCGTTGATGCGGCCGGCGAGCTGCCGCAGCCCGCTGCGCAGCAAAAGCCAGGACAGCCTCGCTTGATTCGCGACTGAAACGCGCGCCATCGCCGCGCTCGCCCCTCCTTGGGCGGAAGCGACTGGTCCCGCCGATTCGGAACCATAACGGAAGGATGGAGCGCCGACCAACGGGCGGCTTTGCTCCGCGGAAACGCTAGCGTTTCACCAGCCGTGCGGCATAGAAACCGTCGAGACCCGAAAGCCGCGAGTCGGCGTCGGGGAGATGGCAAGGCAGCGTCCGCAGGTCGCCGTCCCGCGTGATGAATTCGCCGCGGCCGAAGACCTCCGCGGCGGCGATCGGCGCCCGGCCCACGCCGTTTTCATGCGCAAGAAGATCGGCGACGATGGCCTCACCTTCTTCGGGTTCGAGCGAACAGGTGCAATAAACGATCGTGCCGCCGGCTTTGGTCAGCGCCACCGCGCGCGCGATCAATCGGCGTTGCAGGGCGGCGAGCGCCGTGATGTCAGCCTCCTGCTTGAGCCATTGCACGTCCGGATGGCGGCGGATGGTGCCGGTCGAGGAGCAGGGCGGGTCGAGCAAAACGGCGTCGAACGGCTCGGCCTCCCACGCCGCGACATCGGCGCAAACGAACTCGGCGGCGAAGCCGAGCCGGTTGAGATTTTCGCGCAAGCGGGCAAGTCGCGCGGGCGCGCGATCGACCGCTGTGAGGCGGGCGCCGGCGGCCGCAAGCTGCGCGGCCTTGCCGCCGGGCGCGGCGCAAAGATCGGCGACGCGCAGCCCGGCGATGGGGCCAAGGAGACGCGCCGGCAGCGCCGCCGCGGCGTCCTGCACCCACCACGTGCCCTCGCCAAAGCCCGGCAGCGCGGTCACGGCGCCTTGCGCGACAAGCCGCACCGAACCGGTCGGCAGCACGCGCCCGCCAAGCTTCTCGGCCCATTGTTCGGGGTCGTTTTTCACCGTCAGATCGAGCGCCGGCTCGCGGCTATTGGCGAGCGCGATCGCGCGCGCGGCGGTCTCACCGTAAGCCGCGATCCAGCGGGCCATCAGCCATGGCGGCGTGTCGAGCATGGCCGTATCGAGGGCGGTGAGCCGCCCGGCGCCTTCGCGCGCGATGCGCCGCAGCACCGCGTTGACCAGGCCGGTAAAGTGGGCCGCGTGCTTGTCCGCTCGCGCCAGCTGTACTGCGAGATCGACGGCGGCGTGGTCGGGCACGTTGAGGAAAAGAATCTGTGCGGCGCCGAGCAGGAGCGCGATCTCAACGCGCGGCGCCTTTGCCGGCAGCCCGCGCTCGGTGAACAGGCCGATCAGGTGGCGCAAGGTGCCGAGCCGGCGGAGCACGGTCCCGACCAGCGCCCGCGTCAGCGCGCGATCGCGTTCCGCAAGGCTCGCAAGTCCGGCTTGCGCGCGGCCTTCGAGTTCATCGTCGAGCGGGCGGCGGCGGCGCAGCACGCCGTCGAGGATGTCGGCGGCAAGAAGCCGCGTGGCGAGGCCCGGCGCGTCGGCGGCGCTGCCCTGGCGGGCGGGCTGCTCACGCCTTTTCTTCACTGCAAAAATTCCTCCTTGCGGCCGGCGCAGGGCTACGCCAAGTCAGGGGCGATGCCAATCGACCCCACGCCAACGAAACCGCCCGCGAGCGATGCCGCAGCCGATAGCGGGGACAAGAAGCACCGGCTAAGCGAGGCGGCGGAGCGCGCGCTGGCCGAGGCGGCTTCGCGCCGCGCCGCGCGCGATCAAAAGGCCGCCGCTCAACCGAAGGAAATCCAGGGTCGCGACGGGCTCGATCCGACCCGCTACGGCGACTGGGAAAAGGACGGCCTGACCTCGGATTTCTAGCACGCCGGACTTTCGGGGTGGTGTCTCAGTTTGATTTTGGCAAGTCGTCTACTGCACAACCACCCGCGTGCCGACGCTGACCCGGCTGTACAGGTCTTTGACGTCCTCATTGAACATGCGGATGCAACCGTAGGACACGAAATGGCCGATCGATCCCGGCTGGTTGGTGCCGTGAATGGCGTATTCGCTGCCCGCAAACGACATGGCCGCGACACCCATCGGATTGCGCGGTGAGCCGCCCTTGATCACCTTCGGCAGGTTCGGATGATCGTGCCGCACCGCGGCCGGTGGCGCCCAATCGGGCCGGATATATTTGCCGTCGATGTAGGACGTTCCCGCCCATTGCTTGCCGGCGCGGCCGACGCCGACCGGATAGCGGATGGCCTGTCCATAGCCGACCACGTAATAAAGATGCCGCTCATTGGTGCGCACGACGATTGTTCCGGGCATGAAAGTCTCTTTCATAGTCACCGTTTCGCCGCGTGCCTGCGCCCCGTGCGGCGTCAGAGCAAATGCGCCGGCGGCGGTTGCCGCAACAGCCACAAGGAGAATTTTCCCTCGCATCGTCGAAGCCCTCATCGCGCAAAAAATCCCGACAATTCCATCGCCAAAGTCGGTGACCGCGCGCGATCTTAGATCGAATGCGCGCGTTCGCTCAGTACCGGCGGCGCGACACGGCGAAGTTTTCACAAATTTTTTCGAGGTGTGTCTTACGTGCACCAGGTTTCCGACATTTCGTCACCGCCAGGCTTGACCCGCCTGCGCGGTCCGTAGCCTTCCCTAGGCAAAGACTCAGAACCGCTTCGGCGGGCGAAGGCCCGGCGGTCCATGCAGCGGGGCCGCTCGATGGATTGCCGGATCAAGTCCGGCAATGACGACACAATGTAAGAAGGGAGCTACGCGCTCCGCTTGTTCTGCCGGTTGCCTACGAGGTCGTCGACCACGGCGGGATCGGCGAGCGTCGAGGTGTCGCCGAGATTGCCGAATTCGTCCTCGGCGATCTTGCGCAGGATGCGGCGCATGATCTTGCCCGAGCGCGTCTTCGGCAGGTTTGGCGCAAACTGGATGAGATCGGGGGACGCGATCGGTCCGATCTCCTTGCGCACCCAGGTGGTGAGTTCCTTGCGCAGCGCCTCGGTCGGCTGCTCGCCGGCCATCAGCGTGACATAGGCGTAGATGCCTTGGCCCTTGATGTCGTGCGGATAACCGACGACGGCGGCTTCCGACACTTTCGGGTGCGCCACCAGCGCGGATTCGACTTCGGCGGTGCCGAGGCGGTGGCCGGCGACGTTGATCACGTCGTCGACACGGCCGGTGATCCAGTAATAGCCGTCGGTGTCGCGCCGGCAGCCGTCGCCGGTGAAATATTTTCCCGGATAGGCGCGGAAATAAGTTTCGACGAAGCGCTGATGGTCGCCATAGACCGTGCGCATCTGTCCCGGCCATGAATCGGCGATGCAGAGATTGCCGGTCGCCGCGCCTTCCAGCACTTTGCCTTCGGCGTCGACGATCTGCGGGATGACGCCGAAGAACGGCCGCGTCGCCGATCCGGGCTTGAGTGGAGTCGCGCCGGGCAGCGGTGTGATGAGAATGCCGCCGGTCTCGGTCTGCCACCAGGTATCGACGATCGGGCAGCGGCCGTCGCCGACCACGCGGTGATACCACTCCCACGCTTCGGGATTGATCGGCTCGCCGACCGAGCCGAGAAGCCGCAACGACGCGCGCGAAGTCTTGGTCACCGGCGCGTCGCCCGATTGCATCAAGGCGCGGATCGCCGTCGGCGCGGTGTAGAAGATATTGACCTTATGCTTGTCGATCACCTCCCAGAAGCGTGACGCGGTCGGATAGTTCGGCACGCCTTCGAACATCAGGGTGGTGGCGCCGTTGGCGAGTGGGCCGTAGACGATGTAGCTGTGGCCGGTGACCCAGCCGACGTCGGCGGTGCACCAATAAATGTCGCCGTCGTGATAATCGAACACGTATTGGTGCGTCATGGCGACATAGACCAGATATCCGCCGGTCGTGTGCAGAACGCCTTTCGGCTTTCCCGTCGAACCGGACGTGTAGAGGATGAACAGCGGATCCTCGGCGCTCATGTGCTCGCACGGGCATTCCGCCGTCACTTGATCGGCGGCTTCGTGATACCAGACGTCGCGTCCGGGCTGCATATCGACGTTCGCCCCCGTGCGCCTGACCACGATGACGTGATCGACGCCGCCGACTTTGGCGATCGCCGTGTCGGCATTGGCCTTGAGCGGCACCTTGCGGCCGCCGCGCAAGCCTTCGTCGGCCGTGATGACGACGTTCGACGTGCAGTCCTCGATGCGGCCGGCGAGCGATTCCGGCGAGAAGCCGCCGAAGACGACGGAATGAATGGCGCCGATCCGCGCACAGGCGAGGATGGCGTAGACCGCTTCCGGAATCATCGGCAGATAGATGGTGACGCGGTCGCCTTTGCTGACGTTGCGGTTGCGCAGCACGTTGGCGAAACGGCAGACCTGGTCGTGCAGCTCCTTGTAGGTGATGTTTTTGGAATCCTTGGGGTCGTCGCCTTCCCAGATGATGGCGACCTGGTCGCCGCGCGTGTGCAGGTGGCGGTCGATGCAGTTATAGGCGGCGTTGGTGACCCCATCCTCGAACCATTTGATCGACACGTTGTGCGGATCGAAGGACGTGTGCTTGACCTTGGTGAAAGGCCGGTACCAATGGATGCGTTTGCCCTGCTCCGCCCAGAAGCCGTTGGGGTCGGCGAGCGATTGCGCGTACATGTTTTCGTATTCGGCTTCCGTGATGAAGGCCCGCTTCACCCATGCGGCGGGAACCTCATAAACCTTGTCCGACATACCGACCTCCAGGTTACGCAACCGGCGCCATTCTCTCCCTTTACGGGCATTATTGACAGCCGACTTTTGGCGGACAGGCGGCTGTCTGTGGCGTTATTGGCATTATTGTCGCGCCGGCGGAATGATCGCGACCACGCGCTCGGCGTAGCAGAGCCGACCACTAGCGCGCCGGCAGGCCCCCCATCTTGCAGACGATCTTCCATTGATCCACCGTCACCGGCTGCACCGACAGGCGGGAGTATTTCACCAGCGCCATGTCTTTGAGCTTCGGTTCGGCCTTGATCGCAGCAAGTGTCACCGGTTTCGGCAAAGGCTCGACCGCTGCGGTCGTCACCGCGATCCACGGTTCGCCTTTCGCGGCGGTCGGATCGGGATAGTGCTCGCGGACCACCTCGCCGACGCCTACGACCTGCTTCTCGTCGCCGGTATGATAGAAGAAGAACTTTTCGCCCTTCTTCATTTCTTTCAGATGGCGCCGCGCGGTAAAATTGCGCACGCCGCTCCAGGTCTCGCCCTTGGCGCCGCGCTTTAACTGATCGTCCCAGGAGAATTCCTCGGGCTCGGTCTTCAATAGCCAATACGCCATGTCACCCCTCCGCCTTGAACGGTCGCGTCAGCAAAGATTCGATCGCCGCATCGACGCTCATCGTCCCATCCAGCATCGCAGCGACGGCGAATGAGATCGGCATGTCGACGGCCCGCTCGCGCGCCATCTCCAGGAGAACCGGCGCCGTGAACACGCCTTCGGCAAGACCGGCATGGATGGCTTCGGGCTTTTGGCCGCGGCCCAGATTGACGCCGAAAGTGAAGTTGCGGGACTGGGGGCTCGAGCAGGTCAGCAGCAAATCGCCAAGCCCCGACAGCCCCATCATCGTCTCCGCCCTTGCGCCATAGGCCCTGCCGAAGCGCACGAGCTCGGCGAAGCCGCGCGTGATCAGCGCCGCCGAAGCGCTGGCGCCAAGGCCGCGGCCGGTCACAATGCCGGCGGCGATGGCAAGCACGTTCTTGGCCGCGCCGCCGAGTTCGGCCCCGCGCATGTCGCTGGAATGATAGGGACGAAAATTCGTCGAGCCGATCGCCCGCGCCAGCTCGCCGCCGAGCTTGTCGTCGGCGGCCGCCAAAGTGACCGCCGTCGGCAGCCCGCGGGCAACGTCGGCGGCGAAACTCGGTCCGGATAAAATCGCCGGCACCGCGTTCGGCGCGCACTCGGCGATGACCTCGCTCATAAATTTTTTTGTCCCGCGTTCGATGCCCTTGGCGCAGACGATCACCGGCGTGCCGGCGGCGATCAGTGGCGCCAAGGACCCGGCGACGGAGCGCACGGATTGTGCGGGCACGACAAGGAGGAGCGCCTCGGCCCGCGCGGCGTCGGCGAAACCGCCGGCCAGCGCGATGCGGTCATCGAGCCGCACGCCGGGCAGGAAGGGACTTTCGCGGGTCTTCTTCAGCCGGGCGGAATGGGCGGCGTCGGGCTCCCAGACGGTAACGCTTCGTCCGGCGCGCAGGCAGGTCAGCGCCAGCGCCGTCCCCCAGGCGCCGGCTCCGATGACCCCGATACGGTTGAATCTCATTGCTGCAACATTTCCGGCTGAATTTGCCTTCAATTTTGGTCAAAAATCTTGCTTTTACAATGGCTTACCGCGCAGCATAATCGCCTTTTGCCCTTTTTCGCCCCACAGTTTTTCGCCCGATGTAGTCGTAATTACAATAACTTACCGCGCAACAATTTCGGCGCTTCGCCGACCAGCCCCGCCGCTTCGCGGATGAACAGGCGCTTGAGGCCCGGTACGCGGTCGACCATGCCGAGACCGACATCGCGGACCACGCGCAGCACGCTGGAGCGATTGGAAAACAGACGATTGAGCCCGTCGGTTGCGATCCCCATGGTCATCGTATCGAACCGCCGCCAGCGCTGGTAGCGCTCGAGCACGTTCGGGGCGCCGGGATCGAGACCGAGCCGCGCCGCGTCAACGATGACTTCGGCAAGCGCGGCGACGTCCTTGAGCCCCATATTGAGCCCCTGTCCGGCGATCGGATGAATGAGGTGCGCGGCATCGCCGACCAATGCGATGCGCTCGGCGATGAATGCGCGGGCGACGAAGAAGCCGAGCGGGTGGACTCGCCGCGCGCCAACGGCGGTGATTTCGCCGAGATGCAGTTTGAAACGCTGTTCGAGCTCGTCACGAAAGGCGGCGTCGGGCAGCGCCACAATCCGGTTCGCCTCGGGTGTCGTCTCCGTCCAGACGATCGACGAGCGCCGCCCCTTCAGCGGCAGGATGGCAAACGGGCCGGCGGGGAGGAAGTGTTCCTCCGCGCGGCCGCCATGATCGCGCTCGTGGCGGACATTGGTTACGATAGCCGACTGATCGTAGTCCCAGCCATGCACGGCGATGCCGGCGCGCTCGCGGATCGAGGAACGTGCGCCGTCGGCGGCGATCAAGAGGCGCGCCGCAAGCGTGCCGCCGTCCGCAAACGCGACATCGAGGCGGTGCGCAGTGCCTTGCGGCAGGGGCGGGTAAGAAAAGTTCGCGACCGCCGTCGCGCGCAAGGCGACCCCAACCTGGCGCGCCTTCGCCTCAAGCGCAGCAATCAGGAAGCGATTCTCGATCATATGGGCGAAGGGCTCACCCGGCTCGATTTCGCCGGCGAAGGTGAGGAAGACCGGACGCACCGCGTCGCCGAGCCGGCTATCGGTGACGGTCATATCGAGGATCGGCTGCGCTTCCTCGACGACGCTTTGCCAAATCCCGAGCGCCTCGAACAGTCGGCGCGCCGCCGCGACAATCGCCGAGGCACGCTCGTCATCGGCATGGCCGTTGCCAAGCGTCGGGTCGGCGACAGTGACGGAGAAAGACGGCCCCAGGCTCTGGCGTAGCGCGATCGCAAGCGTCAACCCGGCAAAGCCGCCGCCGGCAATCAGCACGTCGATCTGGTCGTCCCGGCCGGTCATGAATACGCAAAGCCTGTACTGCTACCTGTCCGCAGCATAGCATTGGCTGATGTACATGCGAATTCGCCGCCGGCCCGGCCTAGGCCGACTTTCCGCAATATCAATATATAGGTAGGTCGGACCTCATTCATGCCGTCTGCCGTCCAGGACGTTCTGTCCATTCTCGATCTCGAGCCGCTCGAGGTGAACCTGTTTCGCGGCCGCTCGCCGCAATCGCGCTGGCAGCGCGTGTTCGGCGGACAGGTGATCGGCCAAGCCCTGGTTGCCGCCTGCCGCACGGTCGAGGACGTGGCGCAGCGGCCGCCGCATTCGCTGCACGCTTATTTCCTGCTCGGCGGCGATCCAAAGGTACCCATCATCTACGAAGTCGATCGGATTCGCGACGGCAGGAGCTTCACCACGCGGCGGGTCGTCGCCATCCAGCACGGCCGCGCCATTTTTTCCACGGAAGTGTCGTTTCACATCGCCGAAGACGGACCGACGCACCAATTCCCGATGCCGGACGTGCCGCGGCCGGACGAACTGCCGAGCGAAGGCGAGGTCAGGGATCGCCTGCTGTCACGCATGGCCGATCCGGTGCGGCGATATTACGAGCGCGAGCGGCCGATCGAACTGCGGCCGGTCGAATATCGCCGCTATCTCGGCGAGAAGATCGAGGGCAGCCGCTTCCACATCTGGCTTCGGGCGACCGGCCGTCTGCCGGACGAGCCGGCGATCCATCAATGCGTCCTGGCCTATGCCTCGGACATGACCTTGCTCGATACGGCGCTCGTCCCACTCGGGCAAACCGTCTTCCACGACGACATCATGGCAGCGAGCCTCGATCATGCGCTGTGGTTTCATCGGCCGTTTCGCGCCGATGAATGGTTGCTCTATGCCGAAGACAGCCCGAATCTCGGGGGCGCCCGCGGTTTCGCCCGCGGCCTGATCTATGCCAGCGATGGCACCCTTGTCGCCTCGGTCGCGCAGGAGGGTCTGTTGCGGCAGCGCCGTCCGCGGCCGGCATAGTCATGCGGGGGAAATCCATTGTTATGCGGGGAAATCCATTGCCGCCTTTCGTTTCGGCAAAGCTTAATTCTTGACCCCGATGCCAATAATATGAGCAGTAAATCCTGAAGGTTGACCGGAAAGCCAAACGACCATGAAGCTCGTTGTTGCCGTCATCAAGCCTTTCAAACTCGACGAAGTCCGTGATGCCCTCAACGCGATCGGCGTTCACGGCATGACCGTCACCGAGGTCAAGGGCTACGGCCGGCAAAAGGGTCACATGGAGATCTACCGCGGTTCGGAATACGCGGTGAACTTTTTGCCCAAAGTCCGCGTCGAGATCGCCGTCGCGGCAGAAACGGCCGATCGCGTCGTCGAGGCCATCAGCGCCGCCGCCAAGACCGGGCAGATCGGCGACGGCAAGATTTTCGTCGTCCCGATCGAGGGGGCAATGCGCATCCGCACCGGTGAAACCGACGCCGACGCGCTCTGACAGCCTACTTATTATGCAGGTTATTATGCACCCTGTCCGATGTTAGGGCGCTGAGAGGCGGGCGGGCGGCGGATTGGCCATGGATTGCAGATATTAGGGCGGCTTTGCTGGAACTGGCACGCCGCTTGATTGCATGTTCAGCGTCAAACCGCGAAGGGGGGCAATATTCCAACGCGGTAAGCGTCAGCTTGGTCCCCCCTGCGTGCGCGCCGAAGGGGACGACGGGAGATTGAGCCAATGAAAATCGTTATGGCCATCATCAAGCCTTTCAAGCTCGACGAGGTCCGCGACGCACTGACCAAAATCGGCGTCCAGGGGCTGACCGTCACCGAGGTGAAAGGCTACGGCCGTCAGAAGGGTCACACTGAAATCTATCGCGGCGCCGAATATGCCGTGAGCTTCCTGCCGAAGATCAAACTCGAGATCGCCTGCGCGTCCAACCAGGTGGACAAGGTCATTGAAACGATCTCTGCCGCGGCAAAGACCGGACAGATCGGGGACGGCAAGATATTCGTGTTCGGCCTAGACCACGCGGTCCGCATCCGCACCGGCGAGACCGACGCGGCCGCTCTTTAGCAACCCGCACCTCCATCGATACGGACAGGAGTGAAATCATGACCTCAAAAAAATTCTCGCGTGCGGGGCTGCTCGCTATCGTTGGCGCTATTGCGCTGGCAATGCTGCTGAGCCTGCCGACAGTCCACGTCTCCTACGCGCAGACCCCTGACGCGACTGCGCCCGCAGCCGCGCCGGCCGCACCCGCCGCCGAAGCGCCTCCGCCGGCTTGCGACGCCAAGACCCTGACCAATTGCTCGCCCAATTCCGGCGATACCGCCTGGATGCTCACATCGATGGCCATCGTGTTGATGATGACGATCCCGGGGCTTGCGTTGTTCTACGGCGGCATGGTGCGCAGGAAGAACGTCGGCGACACGGTGATGACCAGTTTCGCTATCACCTGCTTGATCAGCATCCTCTGGCTGTTTTTCACCTATAGCCTCGCTTTCCGAGCGGGAACACCGTTCATCGGCGGGCTCGATCGCGCGTTCTTGCAAGGCATCGTCAGCGACATCACCAAGGGCATCGGCAATCCCAACCCGCTGGCGCCGACGATTCCCGAAACCGTCTATTCGATGTTCCAGTTGACCTTCGCGATCATCACCGCGGCCCTGATCGCGGGATCGTTTGCCGAGCGCATGAAATTCTCGGCCATGCTCTGGTTCATCGGCCTGTGGGCGATCTTCGTCTATTCGCCGATTGCGCATTGGGTTTGGGGACCGGACGGCATTTTCAACAGCGCCAATCCCGACGCGAAACTTCACGTGCTCGATTTCGCCGGCGGCACGGTGGTGCACGTTAACTCGGGCACCGCCGGCCTGATGGCCGCGCTTATGGTCGGCAAGCGCAAGGATACCGCGCCACCGCACAACATGGTGCTGACCATGATCGGTGCCTCGCTGCTGTGGGTCGGCTGGTTCGGCTTTAATGCCGGCTCGGCGGTCAGCGCCGGCATGCAGGCCGGTATGGCGATGGCGGTGACGCACATCGCCACCGCCACCGCTGGTTTCACCTGGATGATCGTCGAGTGGATCATGCGCGGCAAACCGACGGTCATCGGCATTTGCTCGGGAGCAGTGGCCGGCCTCGTTGCCATTACGCCGGCTTCCGGCTTCGTCGGTCCGATGGGGGCATTCGCCATCGGTGTTGCCGCGGGCATTGTTTGCTACTGGGGCGTCACCGGGCTGAAGCACTTCTTCGGCTACGACGATGCGCTCGACGCATTCGGTGTGCATGCTGTCGGGGGAGCGACCGGCGCCCTCCTCACCGGCGTGTTCGCCGTCGAGGCCTATGGCGGCACCGCCGGCCTGCTCGAGGGCAATCCCGGCCAATTGCTCAATCAAATCATCGGCGTCGCTGTCGTCTTTGCTTACGACGTGGTGGTGACTCTGATCATCCTCAAAATCGTGGACATGGTGATCGGCCTGCGCGTGAGCGAGGACGTCGAGCGCGAAGGCCTCGATCTCGCGCTGCACGGCGAGACGATCCAATAGACGTTGCGAAACCACGGTTGCCGACACCGGCAGCCGTCTGTCTAGAGGCCCCGGCGTAAGTCAGGGCCTCTTTCTTTTTGGTCTTCGCGCGGCGCCGCCGCCGGTTAATCGCCTAGCGGGAGGCCGAAAAGCGGGACGTTCGCTCCGCTGAGACAACCTGCGATCTGGACAAGGGCCTGCCGGAATGGCTATGCCAATGCCCGGCAGTGAAAAATCAGCGTATTTCGGGAGGATAACCATGGTCCGTAGCTATTTTATTGCCGCAGCTGTTGCTGCGCTCGGGCTTGCGGCGACTGACGCTGCGTTCGCCCAAGAGACGGTCAAGATCGGCTTCATCCTGCCGATGACCGGGCAGCAGCAGTCCACCGGTAAACAGGAAGCAGCCGGCATCAAGCTCTACATGGCGCAACACGGCGACACGGTTGCCGGCAAGAAGATCGAACTCATCATCCGGGACGACGCCGCCGTCCCCGACAACACCAAGCGCATCGCGCAGGAACTGATCGTCAACGACAAGGTGTCATTCCTTGCCGGCTTCGGCGTCACACCGGCGGCGCTTTCGGTCGCGCCGCTGTCGTCCGAATCGAAGACACCCGAAATCGTAACCGCAGCAGGCACGTCGATCATCACCGAAAAATCACCCTATATCGCGCGCACCAGCTTCACGCTGGCGCAATCGACTGTGCCGATGGCCGACTGGGCGGCGGACAACGGCATCAAAAAAGTCGTGACGATGATCTCCGATTATGCGCCGGGCGTCGACGCCGAAAAGTCGTTCACGGCGGAATTCAAGAAAAAGGGAGGCGACGTGATCGAATCAATCCGCTTCCCGCTGGCCAACCCCGACTTCGCGCCGTTCCTGCAGCGCGCCGCCGACGAAAAGCCCGATGCGATTTTCGTGTTCGTTCCATCCGGGCAAGGCGGCACCTTCGTCAAGCAATTCGTCGAGCGCGGTCTCGACAAGGCCGGCATCAAGATCATCGGCCCGGGCGACGTCATGGATGACGACCTGATCAACGGCATGGGCGATGCGGTGATCGGCACCGTCACCGCGCATATCTACTCCGCTGATCACAATTCGCCGCTCAACAAGGAGTTCGTCGCCGCATTCGAGAAAGCTAATAACGGCATGCGGCCGAACTTCATGGCCGTCGGCGGCTATGATGGCATGCACCTCATCTACGAGGCCTTGAAGAAGGCCGGCGGCAAGACTGACGGCGACTCTCTCATCGAGGCCATCAAGGGCATGAGCTGGGAAAGCCCGCGTGGCCCGATCTCGATCGATCCGCAGACGCGCGATATCGTTCAGAATATCTATATCCGCAAGGTCGAAAAGAAGAACGGCCAGCTCTACAACGTCGAATTCGCCACCTTCCCGGCCGTCAAGGATCCGGTCAAGGCTGCGGAACAGAAGTGAGGACATCTCTCCCCGCATGCCGGGAGAGATTGCGAGCGGAGCGAGCGGGTGAGGGGGCGTTACCGTAAAGCTGCGCCAAGCGGCGAGCCCCCCTCTTCCCGACCTTCTCTCCGCCCGCGGGGAGGGGGAGCGCGCGCGCTAACGCTCGGCCGATCATGCTGACCATCCTGTTCGACGGAGTTGCCTACGGCATGCTGCTTTTCGTGCTGGCATGCGGGCTGTCCGTTACCTTGGGTTTGATGAATTTCATCAATCTGGCGCACGGCTCCTTCGCCATGGCCGGCGGCTATTGCACCGTCATCCTGGTCAATCGCCTGGGTGTGCCGTTCGCGCTCGGGCTGCCGCTGGCATTTCTGGTGACGGCGGCGCTCGGCGGGCTACTGGAGCGTACGCTCTACGTCCACGTCTATGGCCGGAGCGATCTCGACCAGGTGTTGTTCACCATCGGGCTTGTTTTCATGTCGGTGGCCGCCGTCGATTATGTGATGGGCTCCTCGCAGCAATTCGTCCTCATCCCTCAGGCGTTGCAAGGTCAGTTCATCGTGTTCGGGGTGGGGATGAGCAAATATCGTCTGCTCATCATCCTGATCTGCGGGCTGCTTACGGTCGCGTTGCAATTGATGATCGCCAAAACGCGGTTTGGCAGCCGCTTGCGTGCGGCGGTGGACGATCAGCGCGTGGCGCGCGGTCTCGGCATCAACGTCGGCGTGGTTTTTAGCGTTACGTTCGCTTTCGGCTCCGGGCTGGCGGGGCTTGGCGGTGCGCTGGGCGCCGAAATTCTTGGTCTCGATCCGACCTTCCCGCTTAAATACATGATCTACTTTTTGATCGTGGTGACCGTCGGCGGCACGTCGAGCATCACCGGCCCATTCCTCGCCTCGATCCTGCTCGGCTTCGCCGATGTCGCAGGCAAATATTACGTACCCAAGCTCGGCGCCTTCGTCATTTACACCATTATGATCGCGGTCTTGATCTGGCGGCCTCAGGGCTTGTTCGCGCGGAGCGCGGCCCGGTGAGCATACTGGCTCCTGTTGCCGGTGACGCCGCCGCTTATCTGGCGCGTCGAGCCCACTGGTCGCCGCTGGAAATCGCGTTCTGGATCTTTGCCTTCGCCACCATCTGGCTATTTCCGGGCAAGCATCTGATCCTGACCGAGACGGCGATTCTGGCGCTATTCGCGTTGTCGCTCGATCTGATCCTCGGCTATGCCGGCATCATCTCGCTGGGACAGGCGGCCTTTTTCGGCCTTGCCGGATATTTTTCCGGCCTGGTGGCCAAATACGGCTTCATCAACGAGCCGGTGGTCGCACTTATTTGTTCGGGCCTAGTCGCCGCCGCGCTCGGTTTTGTCACCAGCTTCCTGGTGTTGCGTGGCTCGGACTTGACCCGGCTCATGGTCACGCTGGGCGTCGCGCTCATATTGGGCGAAATTGCCAACCGCTATTCCAACATTACCGGCGGCGCCGATGGGCTGCAGGGTGTCACCATCGCGCCGATCCTCGGCATGTTCCGCTTCGATCTGTTCGGCCACACCGGCTATGCCTACTGCCTGATCGTGCTGTTCCTTTGCTTCCTTGCCGCGCGGCACATCGTCTATTCGCCTTTCGGCCTTTCGCTTCGGGCGGTGAAAGGCAACGCCTTGCGCGCGTCCGCGGTCGGCATTCCGGTCAAGCGCCGCCTGGTCGCGATCTACACACTCTCCGCCGGCTTCGCCGGCATCGCCGGCGGGTTGCTGACCCAAACCACGGCGTTCTGCTCGCTCGACGTCTTCTCGCTGGAGCGTTCGGCCGACCTCCTGCTCGTGCTCATCATCGGCGGCACCGGCTATCTCTATGGCGGCCTGATCGGCGCCGTGATCTACAAGTTCCTGCAGGACTGGATCGCCAGCCTGACGCCGCAATACTGGCAGTTCTGGATCGGCTTCGTGCTGGTGGTCATCGTGCTCGTCGGCCGCGAGCGCGTCGAGGCCCGGACCGCGGCATTGCGCGCCTCGATCATCCGGATCGGGCGGCGGATGATGACGCGGCGGCAAGCCGCGGTCGGCGGCGCGGCTCCGGACGGACACTAGTGCGGCGGATTTGGAGTTCCTACACATGGCGGCAACCTCTCATAGGAACTTCAAATCCAAAAGCCGCCCTAGCGCTATACAAGTACTAGTGTCCTTTTTTGATTCCGAAATTCGCATGAGAGAATGCCGCATGCACTTGCGAACTTCGGAATCGGGACACTAGTGCCATGCCGATTTTGGAAACCTTCGGCCTGGAAAAAAGGTTCGGCGGCATCGTCGCCACGCGCGACGTTTCGCTGTCGGTTGAGAAGGGCGCACGGCATGCGTTGATCGGGCCGAACGGCGCCGGCAAGACCACGATCATCAACCTGCTGACCGGGGTCCTGCGACCCACCGCCGGCACCATCATGCTCGACGGCAAAAACATCACGGCGCTGCCGCCGCACGCGCGGGTACGGCTCGGCATGGCACGTACATTTCAGATAAATCAGCTGTTCCTGGAGCTCTCGCCGCTGGAAACGATCGGGTTGGCGGTCTCCGAGCGTCTCGGCGCGGGCAGCGATTGGTGGCGGGTTGTCGGCAGCAACCCGGCGGTGACCGGCGAGATCGTCGCGGTGCTCGAGCGCTTTGGCCTCGCCGATGTCATGCATGCGCGCACCGCGATCCTGTCCTACGGCAAGCAGCGTCTGCTTGAGATCGCGCTTGCCTTTGCCTGCCGGCCGCAGGTGCTCTTGCTCGACGAACCGGCCGCCGGCGTGCCCGAGGCGGAGCGCCATGAATTTCTCGCCACCATCGCGGCGCTGCCCGAAGAGGTCACCGTATTGCTGATCGAGCACGACATGGATCTGGTTTTTTCCTTCGCCGATCGGATCTCGGTCCTGGTCAACGGCGGCTTGCTGGTCGACGGCGCGCCCGAAGACGTAGCGCGGGATCCGCGGGTCAAGGCGGCTTATCTCGGCGAGGAGCTCGATGCCTGATCTGTTGAGCGTCGACCGTCTGTCGGCGGGTTATGGCGAAGCCGTAGTGCTGTCGGGCATTTCGCTGTCGCTCGCCGAAGGCCAGTCACTGGCGCTGCTCGGGCGCAACGGCATGGGCAAGACCACGCTCATCAATTCGATCGTCGGCGTGACCCGCTACTTCTCCGGCACGATCGCGCTCGACGGGCTCGATATCACGCGGCTGCGTCCCGATCAGCGCGCTCACGCCGGCGTCGGCTGGGTGCCGCAGGAGCGCAATATATTCAAATCGCTCACGGTGCACGAAAATCTGACCGCGGTCGCGCAGCCGGGGCGCTGGACGACGCACAAGGTCTATGAATTGTTTCCGCGGCTCGACGAGCGGCGGCAGAATCTCGGCAATCAACTCTCGGGCGGCGAGCAGCAGATGCTGGCGGTCGCACGCGCTTTGGTGCTCAATCCGCGCGTCATGTTGCTCGACGAGCCGCTCGAAGGCTTGGCGCCGATCATCGTCGAGGAATTGCTGGGCGCCTTGCGCCGGATCATCCGCGAAGAGGGCATGTCGGCTATCCTCGTCGAGCAGAACGCGAAAAAAATTCTCGGCGTCACCGATCACGCCATCATCATCGAGCGCGGCGCTGTCGTTCACGCCGCCGCAAGCGCGACGCTGTTGGGCGACCGCGCGGCTCTGGAAACCCACCTTGGCGTTACCGACAGCGGGCCGCGCCGCTTCCGCAACAAAAAGTAAGCCGCGCTAAATCGCTGTTGCGATTGTTGACCGGCGATTTCCTTTTCTGTTAGTCTAACATACTGAAAATATTGCAGTTTTTCTTTATTCTAAAGAAAAACTGCGACCCGCCGAATTCGCCGGCGCCACCGTCAATGGGGGTGAGTGATCATGAGACGCTTTTGGGATGCCACCTGGGTCGCGGCCGCCATGGTCTTGCTGGCGACGCTGCCGGCCAAGGCGAAAGAATTCTATGTCGGCGAGCCGGTCGTGCAGAACGACATGCAAATCGTTCCGCATTATCTGCTCGGCATCGAAATGGCGCCGATGAGCAAAAGCATGGATATGGGCCCGAACGCCGTTCATCTTGAAGTCGACGTGCACGCCACCAAGGATGAAAAGCACGGCTTCAAAGAGGACGAGTGGATTCCGTACTTGACGATCTCCTACACGATCGAAAAGGTCGGCACTAAATTCAAGAAGACGGGAAAACTTCTGGCGATGACCGCGGGTGACGGGCCGCATTACGCAAACAACGTTGTGCTCATGGGTGATGGCGACTATCGGCTGACGTTCCACTTTGAACCGCCGTCGAAGGCGGGCTTTGTCCGCCACGTCGACAAAGCGACCGGCGTTCCGGATTGGTGGCAGCCATTCTCGGAAAGCTGGACGTTCCACATCCCGGGCAAGGAAGCTTCTGACTGACGACGCCATGATGCGCGCCGCTATTTTTTTATTATTCGCGGTGCTGGCGGCTCCGGGAGCGCCCGCGCGAGCCGACGAGGCCTATGCGGCGACGATTACAATTCGCGATCATCGTTTCGATCCGGCCGAATTGCGCGTGCCGGCCGGCAGGCGGATCGCGGTGACGGTCATAAACACCGATCCGCGTTCGGAGGAGTTCGATTCTGCCGCCCTGAAAGTCGAGAAGGTGATTGCCGGCAAGTCGCAAGGCGTCGTGCACATCAGCCCGCTCAATCCCGGAATATACGAATTCATCGGCGAGTATCACGAGGATACGGCAAAAGGCCGAATGGTCGCCGAATAACGGGCGGACTCGCCACGCTCTGAAGTCATCCGCCGCGAATCTCGGCTCCGCAGCCGAGGTGAAGGAACTTCCGCACGGTGAGGAACGTTGTCGCGCCGGGCGCAGCCTGCCAGCAGTGATAGATTAGGGTAAAATGGCAGGCGAATCGCAGGTGCGATGCATGTCGGGGGACTCAATGCTGGCTATGCCAATCGGGGTTAAGCCCGAAAGGCCGACGGTTCTGGTGGTCGAGGACGAGGTGTTGATCCGATTGTCGATTGCCGACGAGCTGCGCAATCAGGGAATTCACGTCCTCGAGGCATCCAACGCTGACGAAGCATTGACCATTCTCGAGAGAGCCTTGCCTATACAGGTCCTGTTCACGGATATTCGCATGCCCGGCCGGCTGGACGGTCTTGGCCTGAGCAGACTTGCACGCGAACGCTATCCGCGCATCAAGCTGATCCTGACGTCGAGCCACCAATCGCAAGGCTATGCCCGCGATAGCGCCGACGTGTTTGTCTTCAAACCCTATGACCTGAGCGCCGTGGTGCACCAAGTCGAAGCGTTGCTGGCGCAGTTCGGGCTTGAGCCCCAAATCCCGTGAATCCGCCGAGCAAGGCCGGCTGCGGCCTTAGCTTAAGCCCTTTGATCTAACTAGGGAATTCAAGACGCGGCGGTGGTTGCTCAGGCGTGCCAGTCAACCGCGTTTTCCCCGGTTCCTCGTCGCCAAGCCGCCCGCATCCGTCTAAACTGACGTGGGAGCCAACGCTGATCGGGAAGCCAACGGCGGGAGAGTCATGTCCACGTCCCTGATGACGACGCGACGCTTTGCGCCCCTGTTCTGGTGCCAATTCTTCTCGGCCTTTGGCGACAACTTCCTCAAGACCGCACTGGTCTTTCTCATCCTTTTCCAGGTCGGCGGGGCCAATTCTGGGGCCTTGATCACGCTTGCCGGCGCCACGCTGATCGCGCCGTTCTTCTTCCTCTCCGGGCTCGGCGGCGAACTCGCCGACCGCTACGACAAAGCTTTCGTGGCGCAGCGGCTCAAGCTTTTCGAGATCGCCGTCGCCGCGCTCGCGGTCGCGGGCTTTGCTTTCCATTCGATCGCGCTGTTGTTCGTTGCGGTGTTCCTGTACGGCACCATCGCCTCGCTGTTCGGGCCGATCAAATACGGCATCCTTCCCGATCATCTCGCCCGCGCGGAATTGCCGTCCGGCAACGCGCTGGTCGAGGGCGGCACGTTCCTCGCCATCCTGCTGGGCACTATCGTGGCCGGGATCGCGGCGCGGGACGGCGGCAATCCGATCCACTTTGCCTGGCTGATGCTAGTGTCCTCGGTGGCGTGCTGGATCGCGAGCCGGTTCATTCCGCCGACCGGCGAGGGAGCGCCTCACCTCGCCATCAATCGCAATATCTTCGCGTCCACCGGTGCGCTGATCAAATATGTGCGCGCCGAGCCCCGGCTATGGTGGGGCGCGCTGGTGACGAGCTGGTTCTGGCTCGTCGGCGCGCTCGTCTTGTCGCTCCTGCCGCCGCTCGTGACGTTCACCATCGGCGGCAACGAAGGGGTCGTCACCATCTTCCTCACCATCTTCTCGGTGGCGGTGGCGATCGGCTCCGGCCTCGCGGCATGGCTCGCGCATGGGCGCATCATCCTGTTGCCGACGCTGTTCGGCGCCGTGCTGCTGGGCGTGTTCGCGCTCGATCTCGGCTGGACGGCGTCGACGATCGTTCAATCGGCAAGCCCGCTCGGCATTGCCGCCTACTTTGCGTCGCCGCACAGCATTCACGTCGCCGTCGATCTCGCGGGGCTGGCGATCGCGGGCGGACTTTTCATCGTGCCGACCTTCAGCGCGGTACAGGCCTGGGCCGGCGCCGATCACCGCGCCCGCGTCGTCGCCGCCGTCAATGTGCTCAATGCCGCTTTCATGGTCGTCGGCGCCATTATCCTTGCCGTGCTGCAAAAGCTCGGCCTCGGCATACCGATCCTGTTCGCGCTCATCGGGGTCGGTAACTTGGTCGTCGCCGTCCTCATCGCCCGCACCATGCCGGCGAGCTGGCTGAATGATCTTCTTTCGATCATTTTCCGCGCTTTCTTCCGCCTTGAGGTCACGGGGCTGGAGAACGTCGCCAAGGCCGGCGACAACGCCATCATCGCGATGAACCACGTGAGCTTCCTCGACGCGCCGATCGCGATGTCGCTTCTGCCCAAGCGCCCGGTCTTCGCCGTCGACATCGGGATATCGCGGCAATGGTGGATTCAGCCTTTCCTGCCTTTCGTGCGCACCATGGCGCTTGATCCGCTCAAACCGATGGCGATGCGCACCATCATCAATGCGGTGAAAGACGGCAACATGCTGGTGATCTTTCCCGAAGGGCGCATCACGCTGACCGGCAGCCTGATGAAGATCTACGACGGCGCGGCGATGATCGCCGACAAGTCCGACGCCATGGTGGTGCCGGTGCGCATCGAAGGGCCGGAGCGGACGATCTTCAGCCGCTTGAAGAGCACGCAGGTGCGGCGGCGGTGGTTCCCGCAGATCAAGGTGACCATCCTCGAACCGGTGAAGATGAACGTCAATCCGGAGCTGAAGGGGCGGAAGCGGCGCCTGGCCGCGGGCGCGGCGCTGTACGACGTCATGTCCAATCTGATGTTCCGCACGGCGCGCACCGACCGCACGGTGATCGAAGCGGTCATCGCGGCGGCGAAAATCCATGGCGGCAAGTGGCCGGCGATCGAAGACCCGACCAGCGGCCGGCTGACCTACAAGCGGCTGTTGCAAGCGACGCGGATTCTCGGCGCCAAGCTGATGCCGCTTGCGCTCGAAGGGCGCCCGATCGGGGTCATGTTACCGACCTCGAACGGCGGCGCCGTGACCGTGCTGGCGTTGATGTCCGCCGGACGCGTGCCGGCCATGATCAACTTCACCGCGGGAGCCGCCAACGTGCTCGGCGCCTGCCGCGCGGCGCAAGTTGACACCATCCTCACTGCGCATGCCTTCGTGGAAAAGGCGAGACTTGAGAAACTCATTGCCGCGATCGAGAACAAGGTTCGCATCATCTATCTGGAAGACATCCGCAAGACCGTGAGCTTTGCCGACAAGCTGCGCGGCGCGCTGCGGGCGAAAAGGCCGCTGGTCGCGCGCAAACCCGACGATTGGGCCGTCGTCCTGTTCACCTCCGGGACGGAGGGAACCCCCAAGGGGGTTGTTCTCTCCCACCGCAACATCCTGTCGAACGTGGCACAGGCAGAAGCCCGCATCGATTTCGGCCGCGAAGACCGGCTGTTCATGGCGCTGCCGGCATTCCATTCGTTCGGCTTTATGGGCGGCATTGTGTTGCCGCTTATTTCCGGCGTGCCGACCTATCTCTATCCATCGCCGCTGCATTACCGCACCGTGCCGGAATTGGTCTACGGCATCTGTGCAACCTATCTGTTCGGCACGGATACCTTCCTCGCCGGCTATGCGCGCATGGCCAACCCGTACGATTTTCGCTCGTTGCGCTACATCGTCGCCGGCGGCGAGCCGATCAAGGAATCGACCCGCCGGATTTATCTGGAAAAGTTCGGGTTGCGCATTTTGGAAGGCTATGGCGTGACCGAGACGTCGCCGGTGGTGGCGTTCAACACGCCGATGTTCAACAAGTTCGGTACCGTCGGTCGCCTCTTTCCTGGCATGCAGGCAAGAATTGAAAAGGTCGAAGGCGTCGATGAGGGCGCGGGGCGGCTGTTCATCAAAGGCCCGAATGTGATGCTCGGCTATTTGCGCGCCGACAAGCCGGGCGTGCTGGAGCCGCCGCCGGAGGGCTGGTACGACACCGGCGATATCGTCGCCATCGACGATCAAGGCTACATCGCCATCAAGGGCCGGGCCAAGCGCTTCGCCAAGGTCGGCGGCGAGATGATCTCGCTTGCCGCCGTCGAGATGCTCGCGGCCGAGCTGTGGCCGCACTATAACTCGGCGGTGTTGGCGGTTCCCGACGCGCGCAAGGGCGAGCGCCTCATTCTCGTCACCGACAAGCACAGCGCCACCCGCGCCGATTTTCAAGCTTATGCGCGCAGCCAGCACGCCCACGAGCTGATGTTCCCGTCCGAGGTCATCATCGTCGACAAGCTGCCGCTGCTCGGCTCCGGCAAGCCCGATCTGGTGACGCTGCAGAAATTCGTCCAAGAGCAGGCGGCGGCCAAGGCCGCCGCCGCGGAGTGAGCCGGCGCGGGGCGGGCGCCAGATTTCCCGAGTCTCCAGCACCCCGATCGGCCATTGCGCCGGCTTCGCCAAGCGGGCGAGGCTTGAACGGCGTGCTTTACCTCGCGATATGAACGTGGGAAATGAACGCCACCCGCAAGGAAGGATCATGTTTGAATCGTTTAGGAGTTTCGTCTCCGATTTCGTGGGCGGCGAGAAACATCCGAGCCAATTCGTGGAGAACGATTACCGCCTCGCGGCGGTGGCGCTGCTTGTGCACGCCGCCGCCATCGACGGCGATATGTCGCAGCGTGAGCGGGATAAATTGCATTCCGTCGTCAAGCGCCGCTTTAACCTCGACGACGTGCTGGCCGATGAGCTGATCGACAAGGCAACGCAGGCCGAGCATGAAGCCGTCGACCTTTACCACTTTACCAGCCTGCTCAATCGCACGCTCGACGAGGCAGCGCGGGCCCGCGTTATCGAGATGATGTGGGAGATCGTCTATTCCGACGGTCGCCGCGACGAACTGGAAGACAACCTGTTATGGCGCGCAGCCGACTTGCTCGGCGTGTCGCCGCGGGAACGGATCGAGCTGCGGCAACGCATAGAGAGAGAATCGGGCGAAGCCGGCGGCGCATAGGTCACACTCATCGACGGCGCCATTCGTGGCGGCGCATTGCCGCGCCTTGGAATTTACAACCCAACGCGATACCAAACGATGCGCGAGCGAATTCGATTCCTTCGACCATGTCACAGCCGATCCTGATCATTCTGCACCAGGAGCGATCGACCCCGGGCCGGGTCGGCTACGCGTTGGAGCGGCTCGGCTACCAGCTCGACGTGCGCCGCCCGCGCTTCGGCGATCCGCTGCCGCCGACGCTAACCGATCACTCGGCAGCGGTCATTTTTGGCGGCCCGATGAGCGCCAACGATGAGGACGACTTCATCCGCCGGGAGATCGACTGGATCGCTGTACCGCTGAAGGAGGACAGGCCGTTCCTCGGCATTTGCCTTGGCGCGCAGATGTGCGCGCGGGCGCTCGGAGCGCGCGTGTATTTGCATCCCGCGGGCCACGCAGAGATCGGGTATTACCCGATCCGGCCCACCCCGGCCGGCTTGGCGCTCGTCGATCCCTGGCCGGAGCAAGTCTATGAGTGGCACCGCGAAGGCTTCGATTTGCCGGCCGGTTCCGAGCTGCTCGCCGAGGGCGACATGTTCGAGGTGCAGGCCTTCCGACACGGGCGAAGCTACGCGTTACAATTTCACCCGGACGTGACCCACGCCACGATGTATCGGTGGATGGCGCGGGGGCATGATCGCCTGGAAATGCCCGGCGCCAAGCCGCGCACCGCACATTTTGCCGATCGCGCGGTCTACGATTACAGCGCGCGCGCCTGGCTCAGCGTATTTCTTGAACGTTGGATTGCCGGCTAGGTGTGCGGCGGTCCGCTGGATTACTGGCCGGCGGCGAGTTGCTGGGCAAAATAAGCGACCGTCTTGGTGTAGACCTGCGATGCGTTCCATTGCAGCAGGACCTGGAAATTGGCGGTGCCTTCGCCCCAGGGCTGACCGCGCTGCCAGCCATAGCCCTTGAGATAATTGGCGGTGGACGCGAGCACGTCGGGCACGCTGTGAATGAGATCGCGGTGGCCATTGCCGTCATAGTCGACGGCGTATTTGAGATAGGACGACGGCAGGAATTGCGTCTGGCCGATCTCGCCGGCCCAGGCGCCGCGCATGTCGCTTGGGTTCATGTCGCCGCGATCGACAATGCGCAACGCTGCGAGCAACTCGCCGCGAAACTTCTCCGGGCGGCGGCAATCGTAGGCAAGCGACGCCAGCGAGCGAATGGTCGGGAATTTGCCGGAGTTGGCGCCGAAGTCGGTCTCCAGGCCCCAGATGGCGACAATGACCGCGCCGGGCACGCCGAATTGCTGCTCGATCCGGCTGAAGATCGGACCGGATTGCTGGAGGAGGCGTGCGCCGCGCGCGAGCCGCGGCGGCACCATTCGCCCGGAAAATTGCTCGAAGCTCTGGCGAAAAACGCCCTGCGCGTGGTCGCGCGCGATGATTCCCGGGTCGTAGGTCACGCCGGCGAGCGCGGATTGGATCGTGCGCTGCGAGACCTCTTGCGCCGCCGCTTCCTGCTTGAATCCGTCGAGCCAGGCCCCGAAGTCGCCGCCGCAGGGCACCGTCGCCGCAACGGCCGGCGCCGCGAAGCCAAGCCACAGCGCCGCAAAGCAAAGCTTAAGGGTTATCGGTCGCATAACGGGTCGTTCCTCGTGATCCCGCAATAAATCAGCGCCTTTAAGTCGCGAATATGATGCGGCGGCGGCGCCGGATATTCCAGGGTCTTCTGCGGAAACGCGGAAGCCATTGACACCTCGGGTCCCCGGCCCTAAATGGCCCGAACTCGCCAAAAGCCGGCGCTTAGGGGCCCGGCGGCAGTCATGGCGGGGCCGTAGCTCAGTTGGGAGAGCGCCTCGTTCGCAATGAGGAGGTCAGGGGTTCAACTCCCCTCGGCTCCACCAGTCCAAGGTTCGCTCGTCCTCACTCGCGAAAGCCACCCATGCGCGCCCTTTTCCTTGTCATCGATCTTGCCCTCGAACTCTACATCTGGATCGTGATTGCGGCGGCAATCTTCTCCTGGCTGATCGCGTTCCACGTCGTCAATACGCGCAACCAGGTCGTCGCCATGATCGGCGAATTTCTCTACCGCATTACCGAGCCTGCACTGCGCCCGATCCGCAACCTGTTGCCGAATCTGGGCGGCATCGATGTGTCGCCGGTCGTGCTGTTCCTGATTATCATCTTTATCCGTTACGTGATCGCGCTTTACATCCTGCCAAACGTCTATTGAGAGCCGTGCCTCATCAGGTGCCGTGGAAGGCGGTGCCGCAAGGCGTCGTCATCGACGTGCGTCTCACGCCGCGCGGCGGCCGCGACGCCATCGAAGGGGTCGAGCGCGGTGCCGATGGCCGCTCCGTGCTCAAGGCGCGGGTGCGCGCTGCACCTTCCGATGGAGAAGCAAACGCGGCGCTCTGCCGCCTTATTGCCGAGGCGCTGCGCATTGCTCCTCGTCAGGTGGAGCTTGCAAGCGGGGCGGCCTCGCGCGTGAAGCGAATTCGGGTTGCGGGTGATGCCGCGGCACTGGTCGCGGCGCTGGGACAATGGCTCAAGACCGGCTGAGGTTCAGCTGTTCCAGCCGAAGGCAACCTTGTCGAGGACGCGCGTGCCGAATTTTTCCGACGAGCGGGCGACGGTCTTGCCGCTGAGCGCGCGGTAGAACTCCACGGCGGTGTCGTTCTCCGACAACGCCCAGACGATCAGCGATTTCAATCCGCTTTGCGCCAGATCGCGGCGCGCGGCGGTAAACAGCCGGCGGCCGAAACCCACTCCCTGGAATTCCGGCCGCAGATATAGCTCGTAGATCTCGCCGTCGTAATGCAGGCTGCGCGCGCGGTTGCGTCCGTAGTTGGTATAGCCGGCGATCTTGTCGCCGAACTGCAGGAGCGCAATGCGGCTGCCCTTGCGGATGGCTGAGTCCCACCATGCCGGGCCGCGGCGGTTGATCAGCCGGTCCAATTCGGTGCCGGGGATGATGCCCTGATATGCGGTCCGCCATGCCTCATCGTGAGCATCCGCAACCGCGCCGGCATCGTACGGCTTGGCGCGACGGATTTCGATGAGGACGGTGCTCATGGCGTAATCAAAGCAAGCGATTCAGCGGCCTTCAAGTCCCGCGTTTGCCGATCCGATACCGATGTGGATTATTAGCGGAATGGTGCCCCCGGCGCCATCATCGGGCGGCAAAAAACGCAAGCCTGAGCGCAATCTGAGGAGCTGTTGCCCGAGCGACACGGTTGGCTGATATTTTGCGCGCACCCGCAGGTATCGAGAGTTCTGCCGCGCCTGCGGTTCCTCCCGCGCGGTTATGCGCGACCGGGCATGACGTTGCCGGGGATCGCCTACACCCGCTCGGCTTCCTTGCGCCGCTCGTCCTTCTTGCGCTCGTTGGGATCGAGCAGCTTCTTGCGCAGACGGATCGATTTCGGCGTCACTTCGACCAGCTCGTCGTCCTCGATATAGGCGAGCGCCTTCTCCAGCGTCATGCGGATCGGCGGGGTCAGGCGGATGGCCTCGTCCTTGGAATGGGTGCGGATGTTGGTCAGCTTTTTGCCCTTGAGCACGTTGACCTCGAGATCGTTGCCGCGGGTATGCTCGCCGACGATCATGCCGCGGTAGACCTTCCAGCCCGGCTCGATCATCATCGGACCGCGGTCTTCCAGATTCCACATGGCGTAGGCGACGGCTTCACCCTGATCGGTCGAGATCAGGACCCCGTTGCGCCGGCCCTCGATATCTCCCCGGTGCGCCCCGTAAGCGTGAAAAATGCGGTTCATGACCGCGGTGCCGCGCGTATCGGTCACCAGCTCACCATTATAGCCGATGAGGCCGCGCGTCGGCGCGTAAAAGACGAGCCGCACGCGGCCGCCGCCGGAAGGCCGCATCTCCACCAGCTCGGCTTTGCGCTCGGCAAGTTTCTGCACCACCACGCCGGCGTGTTGTTCGTCGACGTCGATCAGGACTTCCTCGATCGGCTCGAGCAATTCGCCCGAAGGCCCGTACTGAAACAGGACCTTAGGCCGCGATACCGAGAGCTCGAACCCTTCGCGCCGCATGGTCTCGATCAGAATGCCGAGCTGCAATTCGCCGCGGCCGGCAACCTCCATGGAATCCTTTTCCGTAGACTCGGAAATCCGTAGCGCGACGTTGCCCTCCGCCTCGCGCAGCAGCCGCTCGCGGATGACGCGGCTTTGCACTTTGTCGCCCTCAGTGCCGGCGAGCGGCGAATCATTGATGCGGAACGTCATCGCCAATGTCGGCGGGTCGATCGGCTGCGCCGGCAACGGCTCGGTCACTTCGGGGGCGCACAGTGTATGCGAGACCGTCGCCTCGGGCAGGCCGGCAATGGAGACGATGTCGCCGGCGAATCCCTCCTCGATCGGCATCCGCTCCAGCCCGCGAAAGGCAAGCACCTTGGTCGCGCGCCCCTCCTCGACGATGTTGCCATGGGGGTCGAGCACCTTGATCGTCTGGTTCGGCTTTACCGAGCCCGAGGAAATGCGTCCGGTGACGATGCGGCCGAGATAGGGATTGGCTTCGAGGATTGTTCCCAGCATGCGGAAGGGGCCCTCCTCGACCACGGGCGACGCCACGTGGCGCAGCACGAGATCAAACAGCGGCGCCATGCCCTTGTCCTTGGGTCCCGCAGGGTCGGAAGCCATCCAGCCCTGCTTGGCCGAACCGTAGAGCAGCGGGAAATCGAGCTGCGCCTCGGTCGCATCGAGCGCGGCGAACAGGTCGAAGACTTCGTTGGCGACTTCCCTCGGCCGGGCGTCCGGCCGATCGACCTTGTTGATGATGACGATCGGCTTGAGCCCGACCTTGAGCGCCTTGATGACGACGATCTTGGTCTGCGGCAGCGGGCCCTCGGCGGCATCGACCAGCACCAGCGCGCCGTCCACCATGCCGAGGATGCGTTCGACCTCGCCGCCGAAATCGGCGTGGCCCGGCGTATCGACGATAT
>JARLIY010000131.1 GCA_031291475.1 Xanthobacteraceae bacterium | reverse complement strand
GTAATGCAGAGCCGGTCGATCCGGCGATCAGGACAACCCACTTGGGCCAGAGCATTGTCGAATGCGCGCTTTTGATCGGGACCTGATCCGCGGAGGGCATTATGGCCAGCGGTCATGTGAACCGCATTCAAAGGCCGAACAAATGGCTGCACCGACCAATGCTGCACTCGTGAAGAAAGTCCTTGCCAACTCGGAGCCGTCCACACATGACCCATCTCGGACTCTGAATGATCAGATTTGCTGTCCCG
Organism: Xanthobacteraceae bacterium; assembly: GCA_031291475.1. Lineage (GTDB taxonomy): Bacteria > Pseudomonadota > Alphaproteobacteria > Rhizobiales > Xanthobacteraceae > BOG-931. The sequence continues at coordinate 31,208 of JARLIY010000131.1, read as the reverse complement.
CAAAACGAGCGGACATTGCGTGGTGGCTATTGCTGTGCGGCTGTCGATCGACGGAGCCGCCACGTCCCCAGCCACCAATACAACCCCGCCGTTATCAGCCCGGCCACCGGAAATATCACCGTAAGTGGATCGTCCGCCCAGCGCACGAAGAACTTAAAGAAGCTCTCGGTCGGCGTGCCGGAATCCGGTCCGCTGCTCTTCCATTCCATCAATGTCACCGGTACGAACATCGCCGCGCCCAGCACCAGTCCAAGGAGGCAGACCCGATAGCTTGTCAGTGGCCACCACAAAGAGAGAAGATACAGGCAGGGCAGAAACACGAATACCGTCGTGCCGTAGGACACGATGCAGCCCGGAATCAGCAGGATCAGAAACCCCAGCGTCGACCAGTGATCCTGGAGGGAGACCACCAACGCAGCGGATATCACCGGCGCCAGCAACGGCGCCAGGATCAGGCCAGTCCAGGTGAATCGCATCGCCAGTCGCTCTCTAGTTGGTCTGTGCGGCAATGATAGCTGCGACCGGTCAAATTACGAGCGCCTGATCTGAAATTAAAATTCCGGGCAATAACCGCCGTTCTCGTTGAATGGCCATTTAAGCTAGCGCTCCTTGACTGGTGTCCACCCGAACTTACGGTCGATCTCTTGACGTTCGGTCGACTGAGCTGGCCGAGCGTCGAGCCGTTGTTGGCGTAGGGAAGTTGATGTCGCTGTTTGGGCCCTTCGCGACCTGGCACCTGGGCGGTGCTGACCGTCGCTTTCGGCGCATAGCCGACATCGAAGGATTTTTGAGCGAGACGGCTCGGTTGCTTGTGACCCGTCACCGACATGAGGGTCTGATTTCCGCCGCTGCACGCGCGAAGTCAGCGCGGGCCATCCATGCTAGGCGGGGAGAACCATCTCCTTCGTTATTGCATCACCAAGCGATCCAGCGCAAAGTGATCTAAAAGCTAAAGTGATCGCCATCTCGATTTCCGGTGCGGCGAAGGGGGGATTGATGACAAACTTTGTCCTGGTCCATGGCGCTTGGATCGGCGGATTCTGCTGGCGAGCAAACGCGCAAGCGCTGCGCAAAGCGGGTCATGAGGTCTACACGCCAACGATGACGGGACTAGGCGAGCGCATCCATCTTATGAGTCCAAGCATCAATCTTGACACCCATATCGTCGATATTGTGAACGTCATTAAATACGAAGAATTGTCGGACGTGGTTCTGGTCGGTCACTCCTATGGTGGTATGGTGATAACCGGTGTGGCCGACGCGCTGCCCGACAAAATTACGTCCCTGGTTTATCTCGACGCCTTTGTGCCGGAGAATGGTCAATCGCTCGTAGGCCTCCTCCCGCCCGGCGCGCCACCCCCCGCAGCGGCAAGCGAATATACGTTGGCGCCCTTGCCCGGCGCTGTCTTTGGCGCCAAGCCGGAAGTGGCAGCATACGTCGATGCCCACACTACGCCGCACCCGACAGCGTGCTTCACTCAAGCGATAAAGTTAACCAGTGGCATCGATCGCTTTAAGAAGAAGGCCTACATCTACTGCAACGTTCCGGAGCCGACGACCTTCACGCCTTTCTACGAGAAGCTCAAGAATAAGAAGGATTGGACGGTGCACACACTGCCGTGCACGCACATCGTTCAGATGGAATTGCCCGACGAACTGACGGCCCTATTGTTGCAGGCCGTTCCCTAAGCGCGACCTTCGCAACGCGGTTCGTTTTCGCGCATTGTAGTTTGCCTTGTCGCAGTCGCCTCACGGCATTTGCGCCTGCCCTTTATTGCGGTGCGCGAGGTGATCGATCCATAGTGACACTCCGGAGAGGGTTCGGACGAGATGGCCGTGGAGCAGTCGGCAATATGACTAAGAGAAGACACCAAAGTCGGACGCACATACGCTTTGGTACGGCGCGTCAAAAGGCGCGAAAGCGAGTATGCCGCCGATTAGACGACTCTAATGCCCTTTCCTCAAGAGGTCCTTCCCATGAATGTCTATGATTTGAAAGAGCGGGTCGCAATCGTCACCGGCGGGGCGCAGGGCATCGGGCTTGCGGTCGCCGAGCGCATCCTCGCCTCCGGCGGTCGCGTCAGCATTTGGGATCGTGACAAGGCGTTGCTTGCGAAAACCGCGACGGATCTCGGCGGGCCTGACCGCGTTCAAGGGCTTCCGGTCGATATCGCCGACCTCGCCGCGGTGGAAACGGCCACCAATGCCGTCGCCGGACATTTCGGCAAGATCGACATCCTCATCAACAACGCCGCAATCGTTGGGCCGAATGCGAATACCTGGGAATATCCGCCGGAAGCCTTCGCCGAGGTGGTCAATGTCGGATTGCTCGGCACCTTTTATTGTTGCCGCTCGGTGGTGCCGCACATGATCGCCGCGAATTACGGCCGCATCGTCAATCTGAGCTCGGTCGCCGGCAAAGAAGGAAATCCGAAGGCGCCGGCCTATAGCTCGATGAAAGCGGCGGTAATCGCGCTCACCAAGTCGCTCGGCAAGGAGCTTGCCGGCTATAATATCGGCGTGAATTGCGTAACGCCGGCGGTCGCCAAGACGACCTTGGCGCTGAGCCAGGCGCCGGATTTCCTGGCGATGATCATCTCGAAGATTCCGCGCGGCCGTATGCTCGAACTGGAAGAAGCGGCCTCGATGATCTGTTGGCTGGCTAGCGCGGAAAATTCCTTTACTACGGGCGCGGCCTTCGACTTGTCCGGCGGTCGGGCCACGTATTAATTGATCGTATAAGACGAATACGCGCTGCGGCGCGGTTCGATCAGGGGGGCGACGAATTTTATGAGCGTGATGAAGCTCTATTATTCTCCGGGGGCATGCTCGTTGGCGCCGCATATCGTGCTCGAGGAAACCGGCGACCGCTTTGACCTGTCGCGGGTCGATATCGCGGCCAATCAGCAAAACAGCCCGGAATACCTGCGCATCAATCCGAAGGCACGCGTGCCGGCGCTCATCGACGGCGACTGGGTCTTAACCGAAGCGCCGGCGATTTTGCGCTACATCGCCGCACGACATCCGGCCGCCGGCCTTTGGCCGTGGGACCCGCAGGAAGAAGCGCGCTGCGCCGAATGGCTCAACTGGCTTTCGTCGACCATTCAACCGGCCTTCGTCCATGTCCGGCGCGCCGCCCGTTACGCCTCCGACCCGCGCGCAATCGAGGACGTCGCCACAACCGGCAAGAAAAATGCCCATGAGCTCTGGCGAAAAGTCGATGAGAAAATCGGCGAAGGACCCTGGGCGCTCGGCGAGCGTTACAGCGTCGCCGATCCGCTGCTTATCGTTTATTGGATTTGGGGCGGCGGCCCAGTGCTCGGCTTCGACATGACGAACGACTTTCCGCACTGGACCGCGCACGCGCGGCGGCTCGCCGCGCGCCCGGCGGTACAAAGGGCGTTTGCCAGCGAAGGACTGACGCTGCCGAGCTAGCTCAAAGCCGCAATCACGTCGTCCGCCTTCGTCACCGCAGCGACGTTCGTCATCGCGTATTGCACCGACGCGCGGTGCCAGTCGGCATTCATGGTCGAGCAGCAATCTTCCGGCACGACGACGAAATAGCCCTTGTCGGCCCCGGTGCGCGCAGTGTGCTCGATCGACATATTAGTCCATGCGCCGGTGTCGATGATGGTGTCGCGGCCGCCGGACCGCAGTACGATTTCAAGGTTGCTGCCTTCGAAGGCGCTCATGCGGATTTTCTGCACGATGTGGTCGCCGGGCTGCGGCTCAAGGCCGGCGACCGGCGCCGCACCCCAGGTACCCCGCACCATCGCCTTGGAATCGACGAGCCCCTCGAACAGCGGCGCATTTAGCGTCACGCCCGGCGCGCCGGGTTCGACCACAAACCAGACGTGGATGATCATCACCCCGCGCGACCGGCAGACTTCGGCGAGGCGGCGGATGTTCTCGACCACGTTCTGCTCGCGGGCGTGTTGCGGCGCGCCGGATTCGGCGAAGGCGCCGCCATCCATCATCACGTCGTTCTGCATATCCTGAATGATGAGCGCGCAGCGCGACGGATCGAGATGCAGGCCGTCTTTGGCGCGGGCGCGCTCCGGCTGTGACCCCTGCGCTGACGACGATGCGCCGCCCAACGTGTTTGCGCGCATGAACGGCTCGATATGCGGGCCGATTTTCGTGCGCACCGCGTAGAGCGAATGCGTCGCGCACATGAACAATGTACGCCAATCGGACTTGCCCCAATGCAGATTGGCGACGAGTTCGGGCACCCTGACCTTGCCAAGGAGCGCGCCCGAGCGCGAATAGACCCACACGCCGCCCGGCGCCGTCACCCAGACGTTGCCGGCACTGTCGCATTTCATGCCGTCGGGCACGCCGGGCTCGAGCTCGGAGCGGATGCCGGAGGCGAAGATCCGATCCGGGCCGAGCGTGCCGTCGGCGTTGACGTCGAACGCCCGGATCAGTGCGCGCACCGTGTCGTTGACATAAAGGATGCGCTCGTCTGGCGAAAAGCAGAGGCCGTTCGGCTGCTCGAACAGATTGCGGTCGACCAGAAGCTGCGGCCCGCCGTCGTTCGGCGGTACGCGATAGACGCCCTGAAAGCCGAGCTGGCGGGGCCGCTCGACGCCGTAGACCGGCATGCGTCCGTACCAGGGATCGGAGAAATAGATCGAACCGTCGGAGCGTACGCACACGTCGTTCGGGCTGTTGAGCTCCTTGCCCTCGAAGTGTGAAGCAAGAATATCGCGCCGGCCGTCACGTTCGCGCACCAGGCTCGACGTCGCATGCTCGCAGATCACGAGACCAAGATTGGCGTCGTAGGTCATGCCGTTGCATTTGTTCGACGGCTTCATCACTTCGCGCACGCCGCCACGCTCGTCCCAGCGGCGGCGCATATCCGCCGGCATGTCGGAAAAAAGCAGATACTGGTCACGCGGATGCCAGATCGGCCCCTCGGTGAAGGTGAAGCCGCCCGCCAGCCGCTCGACCGGCGCGTCGACCTCGATCAAGTCGGAAAACTCGCGACGCAGTGCCGAATGATTCATCGCACGCCTCCCTTAGTCACGCTGGGAACCAGTTGCGCCGCGGCAACGATTGGACGATCGCGCCCGGGACCGAATCCTGCAGACGGCCGACGACCTGTCCCGCCTCGATCAATGCCGGCCGGTCGTGGACCGGCAGCACGAAGCGCGAAGAGGCGACCACCTTCTTGATCGCCGCCTTCTCCTGCCGCTTGGTGGTGCCGTGATTGCCAGTGACGCGCGGCTCCATGTCGCTGATTTCGCGAAACGGTTCGACGAGCTGATCGTTGATGTCGTAGAGCACGTCGCCGCAGATGGTCGCGACTCCTTCGGCGGTCTTGACGATCACATTCATTGAGCCCTCAGTATGGCCGCCGGCGGCCTCGCAGATCACGCCGGGCATCAGCTCGCTCGGTCCGGATATTTCGAGATCGAGAAAGCGCAGCGCGCCCTTGGTATGCAGGCGATCGACGAGATGCTTGATGTCGACAGCCGGATATTGCGGATGCATGAGTCCGGACACGGAATATTCGAGTTCGCGTCGGTTGATGACGATCGCCGTGTTCATCGGGAATAGATCGTCCTTGCCGGCGTGGTCGATGTGCAGGTGCGTATGCAGGACGTAGCGCACGTCGCCGAGCTTGACTCCGTGCTTCTTCAGCTGGTTCTCGATCATGGTTTCGTGGGACTGCATGCCGCGCATCCCGAGCGTCTCCATGATCTGGTTGGAGCGATAGCCGGTATCGACCAAAATCGGCCAGGTGCCGCCGAGGATGAGAAAACCCGACGTCGGCACCCGCCGCGTGCGGCCGCAATCACGCCCGAGCACGAGAAAGCTCGATTCCAATTCGATATCGCCGTAGTCGAGAATTTTGATTTCGAGTGCCATACTCTCCCTCCAACTTAATCGGGGTCACATGCCCCTTTTTAATTCAGCCGATAAACCCTCGCCGCTGTGTCGTGCAGCGCGGCGCGCGCCGTCGCTTCTCCAAGCGGTTCAAGCGCGCCGCGATAGGCCGCGATCAGGTCGGCATACACGGTCCACAATTTCTCCACGGGAAAATTCGAGCCGAACAGGCAACGCTCCACTCCGAATATGTCGATCGTCTCGCGCACCACGGTCGCGATATGATCGGGATCGTTCTTATGGATGAAGGTGCCGAGCGCCGACAGCTTGGCGATTACGTTCGGCTGGGCGGCGAGGCGGCGCATGGCGCTCCGCCAACGGTCCCTGCCGTCGTCGGAAAGGTCTTCGAGCATGCCCGCGTGCTGCAGGATGAAAGTCACCTTGGGCGCGCTGGCAGCGAGCTCGGTGGCACCCGCCATTTGTCCGGCAAAGACCTGAAGATCGAAGCTCCAGCCGTAATCGGCAAGCCGCGCGACGTTTGCTTGCAACGTTGGGTTGCGGGCGAGATCGGGGCCGGACGCAAAACGATATTGCGGGTTTTCGTGCCACTGCAATTGCATGCGCAAGCCGCGCATGCCGCGATATTTGGTCACCCGGTCGAGTTGCGGGCGCACGTCTGGGACCAGAAAATCGGCGTAGCCGACGATCGCCTGCGGAAAGCCGGTTTCATCGGTGGCTTGCTGCACGTAAGCGACTTCATCCTCGAACCGGTCCTTGGCCCAATTGGCCTGCACGTAGACGGACTGGGTCACGCCGGTTCCGGCGATGTCCGCAAGGAATTCGCCGATCGGATAGTCGCGGCGGATCGCTTCATAAGGACCGAAGATGCGCGGCTGCATCGGCCCGTCGAGCCACGGCAGATCCGCCCGCCGCCAAATGTGGTGATGCGCGTCGATAATCGGCGTCATGCCGCCTCACTCGCCATGTCGAGCACGTTGGTGCAGATGCTGTCGATCGAGCCGCCGTCGCCGAGCTTGTCGAGGTAGGGCCGCGCGGCGACGAGGCCGGCGGTGCGTGCCTCGAAGCCCGGATCGGCGGCAAGCGGCGTGAGCCAGATGATGCGCCAGGCGATGCGGGCAAGCCGCGCGACCGCGTCGCTCATCGCGGTCGGATCGCCGCGCTCAAGCCCGTCGGACAGCACGACCAGCGCCGCTCCACGCGCCAGCGCGGCAAAGCGCGGAACGGCAAGAAAGGCGTTGAGCGCGTCGCCGATGCGCGTGCCGCCGTCCCAGTCGGCGACGAGCGAAGACGCAGTGCCGAGCGCTTGTTCGCGGTTGCGCAGCCGCAGCGGCCGGGTGATGCGGGTAAGCCGCGTCCCCATGGTGAACACCTCGACCGAGGCCGCCGCGCGCGTCAGCGCATGGGCGAAAGCGAGGTGCGATTGGGTGCGCTCCTTCATTGAGCCAGAAACATCGATGAGGACCACGATGCGGCGCTGCCGCAGCCGTCGCTTGCGGTGGCGCAAGCGGACGAACTCGCCGGCATTGCGCATGGCGTCGCGCAACATGCGTCGCGCGTCGGCGCCGCGTCCGGCTCGCGCCGATCGCCAGCGGTAGCCTTGGCGCATCGGCGCGCGGGCCGGAAGCGCGCGAGCGAAGCGGCGCAAGGTTTCGCCTTCGCTGCCGGAAGCGAAGCGGCGCGCGGAGAGAAGTTCCGCGCTTGTCGCCTGGGCACCCGACTCGCGCGTCTCGTCGCCGAACATCGGCTCCGGGCCGGCCGCGGAATCCTCGGCGGCGCGTATCGGTTCGTCTTCGCTCGGCTCCGCTTCCGTTACCAAGTTTTGCGCCCCGAGAAAATGCGCGTCGAACAGCGCGTCGAAGTCGGCAAAGCGATCCGGCGGTGGCGCCAGCGTGGCGCGGGCGGCGCGGCGAATGTCCTCGATGCTTGTCGGGCCCAGCAGCTCGATCGCGGCGAGCCAGGCCATGGTCTGCTCGGGCGCAACGGCGAAACCCGCGCGGCGCAGCCGCCCGGCAAAGGCGACAAAATGCGCAACCGGATCCGTTGCGGTGATCACGCTTGCGCCTCCGCGAGAATGGCGTCGATCTTCGGCGCCACGTGAACGAGATCGTCCTCATCCTTGAGCACGACGCCGAGCGAGCGCTTGAAGGCGTCAGGCCAGCGCGCGCCTTGCTCGTTGAGTAACGTCGCCGCTTCCGCCCATTCCACCGCCTCGGCAATGCCGGGAAGCTTGGTGAGCGGTTCACGGCGCAATCGTCCGACCGCGGCGACGACCGCGCGCGCCGCGCGTTCGCCGACGCCCGACGCGCGCATCATGATGATGCGCATTTCGCGCTCGGGGGAGGGATATTCGATCCAGTGATAGACGCAGCGGCGGCGCAAGGCTTCGTGCAGCTCGCGCGTGCGATTGGAGGTAAGGATCACGACCGGCCGCTCCTGGGCGCGAATGGTGCCGCGCTCGGGGATCGAAATCTGGAAATCGGAAAGAAACTCGAGCAGGAAAGCCTCGAACTCATGGTCGGAGCGGTCGATTTCGTCGATCAGCAGCACCGTCTCTTCCGGACGGCGCAGGCAGGCCAGCATGGGCCGCTCGATCAGGAATTCGTCGCGATAGATGTCGACACGACCGCCGCCTTCGCTCTCCTGGCGCATCGCCAGCATCTGGCGGGGAAAATTCCATTCGTAAAGCGCGCCGGCCGCGTCGATGCCTTCGAAACATTGCAGCCGCAGCAGGACGCGGCCGAGCACCCCCGCAATCGCCTTGGCGGCCTCGGTCTTGCCCACGCCGGGCGCGCCTTCGAGCAACAGCGGCTTGCCCAGGGCCAGCGCCAGATAAGCCGCGGTCGAAAGCTCTTCGTCGGCAAGATAATAGGCGGCGCGCAAAGCCTCTTCGAGCTCGCGCGGGCTGCCGATGCCGACGATGCTGTGGCGAACCGCCATGATAGCTTACCGTGCGCGCCCGTGCGGCGCCGCGCCGCCGCGCGCCTTCAGCGCCCTGAGCACTTTCTCCGGCGTGATCGGCAGATCGTTGATGCGCACGCCGACTGCGTTGAAGACCGCGTTGGCGACCGCCGGCAGCACCGGATTGGCGCACATCTCGCCGATTCCCTTGGCGCCGTAAGGGCCGTCGGGAGCCGGCCGTTCGAGCACGGCGATGTCATGCGGGCAGATATCGCCCGGCCCCGGCATCAGGTATTCGTTGTAATCGCGCGCTCCGTCGCGGGTGTTCGGATAATACGGCTCCGGCGTTTCATAGAGCGCGTGGCTCATGCCCATCCAGGCCCCACCGATAAGCTGCTGCTCGACCAGCTTCGGGTTCATCGCGCGGCCCACTTCATAGGCGCTGTTTAGTTTCAGAACTGTCACATCGCCGGTCTCGTCGTCGACTTCGACTTCGGCGATGAGACAGGCATGCGCGTAGCAGGTGGCCGGCGACATCTCGCCGGTTTCCGGATCGACGTCCGACAGCGGCACGAGGAAGATGCCGCGTCCGGAAATCGTCTTACCCTGGCGGAACTGCGCCGCGATCGCGACGTCGCGCACACTGATCGAGCGGTGCGGCGCGCCTTTCACTCGGATCGAACCTTTGCCGTCGGTCTCGAGATCGCCCGGATCGACTTCAAGCTCCTCGGCGGCGGCTTCCATCATGATCGCGCGCGCCTCGCGCGCTGCCGACATCACCGCGTTGCCGACGCGATGGGTTCCGCGCGACGCGAACGAGCCCATGCAATGCGGGCCGGTGTCCGAGTCGGCGGTGTCGACGTAAACGTCCTCGACCGGCACGCCCAAGGTTTCGGCGCAAATTTGCCGGGTGACTGATTTCATTCCTTGTCCGAGGTCGATCGACGACAGAGCGACGGTGAATTTGCCGCTGGGGTTGGAATGAACCAGCGCCTGACTGGGATCGCCGCCGAGATTCATGCCAATCGGATAGTTGATGGTGGCGACGCCGCGCCCACGATGCTTGGCCATGATTAGCGCCTCCTTGTGCCGAAGACGGAAGAAAAACGCGGCGCCCCGTGCGTCGAGCCCGACGATGGCGCGGCGGGCGGAGGCGGTGGCAAACTCTGCTGAGGAGGGGGCGGCGGTGCTGCCGCCGCTGCCGCCGGTCGTTCATAGGCGACGCGCTGTGATACCGCTGTGGGTGGCGCAACGGCCGGCGCGATCGTCGGCGCCCGCGTACGGTCGGCCCCGCCGCCAGTGCGCGCAGTGCCGCCGCCTTGCCGCGACGACATGCGGCGGAATTCATCGCGGAGCGGCCAGTTGGCCTTTTCGGCAGCGACCTGGGCGCATTCGATCAGCGCGCAGTTCTTGGCTTCGCGTCGGTGCGCCTTCATGTCGCCGTCGCGATACATATTCAGCATGCGGAATTCGAGCGGATCCATGCCGACCGCAACGGCGCCCTTGTCCATCTGGCATTCGAGCGCGAAATCGAGCGCGGTCACGCCGAAACCGCGCATGGCGGTCGCCGGTGTGCGGTTGGTGAAGACGCAGTAGACGTCCGCGTGCACGTTCGGGATCGTGTATGGCCCGGGAATATGGGCCGCGCATTTGACCGCCGCGTAGCTCGAAAGCCGCGTATAGGCGCCGCTGTCGAAGTAAGCACGCACCTGACGGGCGATAATACGGCCGTCCTTCATGACGCCGTCCTTGACGTAAATGCGCTCGGCGCCGCGCGGCGAGCCAAACTGCATCTCCTCGTGGCGGCTGAACCGGTAGCGCACCGGCGTGCCAATGAGCCGCGCCGCAAGAATAACCAGCGGCTCGGTGAGCGTATCGACCTTGCCGCCGAAGCCGCCGCCGACCGTGCCGCCGATGAAATGCAATTGGTTCGATTGTATCGCGTTGATCTTGGCGGAGGTGTCGAGCGAGAAGAACAACGCCTGCGTCGAGGTGTAGACGATCAAGCGGCCGTTGGTATCGGGTACGGCGATCGAGCCGTTGGTTTCGGTCGGCGCATGCTCGATCGGTGACATCTGATAGCGGTCCTCGACCACGATGTCGGCCTGCTTGAAAGCCGCCTCGACGTCGCCGAAGCGCAGCTTCTGGTGATCGTATTTGCCGTAATATTCGAACGTATTCTTCGGATAGGCAGGGTTGACCGACGGCGCCCCCGGCTTCAGCGCTTCCTCGACATCGAACACCGCCGGCAATTGGTCGTAGGAAACGCGTACCAAAGCCAGCGCTTCCAGCGCCGCGCGCTCGCTGGTGGAGACGATACCGAGGATCGGCTCGCCCTTGTAACGGACGAAATCGTTCGCCAGCGACGGTTCGTCGTCCTTGCCGAACTGGATGAGGCTCAGCAGCGTGTTGAGATTGACCGGCACGTCGGCCGCACGAATGATGCGTTTGACGCCAGGCGCCCGCGCCGCCGCCGAGTCATCGATCGAGCGGATACGCGCATGCGCGTGCGGGCTGCGCAGAATCTTCAGATGCAGAAGATTGGCGAAACGGTGATCATCGTAATAGGGCGAAGTGCCGGTGACGTGGCCGAGGATATCCTGGCGCTGTGTCGGCTGGCCGATCTCAATGAGGTTGTCGTCGCGCTCGTCGGCGAAGATGTCCTTGCGGAATTCAAGCATTGCGTTGTCCTTTAAGCGCGGCGACGACTGTCGCCACCGGCGGCATCGAGCACCGCCTGGATGATCGGTTCGTAGCCGGTGCAGCGGCAGATATTCCCGCATAGGGCATCGACGACATTTTCGCGTGTCGGATTCGGATTACGGTCGAGCAGCGCCTTTGCCGCCATGAGCATGCCCGGCGTGCAATAACCGCACTGGGCGGCGAAATGCTCCATGAAGGCATTTTGCAAAGGGTGCAGATCGGCACCGCGCCGCAATCCGGCGACGGTTTCGATCGACTTGCCAGCGCAGCTTTCCGCCAAAGTCACGCAGGACAGGCGCGGGGCGCCCTCGATCAGCACCGTGCAGGTTCCGCAGGTGCCCTGCCAGCAGCCGCCTTTCACCGTCAAATCGCCGATCGACTCGCGCAACGTGTCAAGCAGATTGGCGCCGCTGTCGGAAAAGGCTGCGACGTCCTCACCGTTGAGCTTGAACTGAATCGGTGTCTTCATCGGGCCCTCATGCAAGCGCCGCGTCGAGCAACAGCCGGCGCAGATGAACGGGAAGAATTTCGCGCCGCCACCAGGCGCTGGCGATCGGATCGTCGACGGGTGAAGTTCCGTCGACGGCGACCGCAAGCGCCGGTGCAATGCCGGCGACGTCGAGAGTGCGGCCTTCGAGCGCGCGCTCCGCCGCCTTGGCGCGCAGCGGCGTTTGCCCCATCGCGCCATAGGCGATCCGGGCGCCGGTCACGCGTCCGCTCGCGAGCGGCAATTGGGCGGCAATCGAAAGAACCGAAATGCCCTTGGGGTGGACGCGGGTCACCTTGGTGAAGCGGAACGTGGCCGCCGCCGGCCGTTTGAAGGCCAACGCCGACACCAAAGAGGACGCCCTTTCGCGCCGGCCGAGAAATTCGTCGAGCGGCAATTCGCGCTGGCCCATGCCGCCGGCGAATGTGACCGTCGCGTCGAGCGCGAGCAGCGCGGTGGCGAAATCGCCGTACGGACTTGGTGCGAACAGATTGCCGCCAACGGTCGCCGCCTCACGCACCGCGGGGCCGCCGACCGCGCGCGCCACCGGATGCAGGAAAGCAAGGTCGCGCTCGGCGAGTACGGCCGCCATGGTCACGCCGGCGCCAAGCTCGATGCGTCCCGAGGAGAGAGCGATATGCAGCAAGCCCGGATCCGTCGAACGTACGATCGTCTGAATCGCCGGATCCGCTTCATTGACCGCGCGCATGACCAGCGTGCCGCCGCCGAGGAACCGCGCGCTGCGGTCGTTCGACAGCGCGCCGGCCGCGTCCGCCAGCCGAGCGAAAGTCTTTACCGTGACCGTCATGCTCGGCCCTCCGTCGACGAAGACGCGGTGAGCCGCGAACGAATAGCGGCAAATCCCGCGTCGTAAATGTCCTCGCCGACCATGCGCGTCATTTCCGCGTCGGCGCCCGCGCGCGTCGAAAACGAGCACCGCCATTCCCAGAATGTGCGGTTGCCGTCGGTTACCGGGACCAGCCGCACATGAGCGACATAATTGAACAGCGGAACCGGCGTATCGAGCAGGCAGTAACTAAAGCTTTGTTCGAGGTCGGACAGTGTCAACAGCCGTTCGCGCAGTTCCGAACCGTCGCGCAGATAAAAGTGCCGGACACACCCGAGCTTGTCGGCGCTTTGGCCGCGTTCGATCTCGCTTTTTGCCACTGCCGGGTGCCAGCGGTCGTGGCCGTTGAAATCGCGCAACAATGCCCAGACCCGGTCGGTCGGGGCATCGATAATCGTCGAGCGCACGATGCGGATCACCGCCTCACCCTCCAAACTGGCGTTTGAGGGCATCGAAGCCACCTTGGAAAACCCCACCGCCGATCGAGGCCACGAGTTCCGCCTCGCGCTCCGGCGAGCAGTCGAATTCCGCCGTCCACTCGGCGAAGGTCCGCTCTCCGTCAGTGATCGGGGTAAGCCGGAGCGTTGCCACGTAATTCTCGACGCCCATCGGCGATTCCAGGATCGAATACGTGCAGAATAGTTCGAAATCCGACAGACCGAGCAGCTTTTCGCGGATGCGGTCGCCGTTGCGCAGGCGGAAATCGCGCACGCAGCCGATCTTGTCCGGCGGCTCGCCGGACTCGATGCGGCTTTCGGCGATGCCCGGATGCCAGGATGGCAAGCCGTTGAAATCGCGCACCCGCGCCCAAACGCGGTCGGAGCGGCCATTGATCACGCTCGAAACATAGACGCGGGCCATGTCGCTTGCTTCCTCCTTCGCTTCCGCTCGAACCTCGTTCAGCCCGGCCCCGGCGGCCCGCCGGATTCGCCGCCGCCGCTGCCACCGCCAGCTTCTTCGGGCGGCTTTTTCGGCGTCGCCTCCTTGCGAATGCCCTGCATATCGCGCGCCTCGCGGATGAGGCCCGGCATGCGCGACAAGCTGCCGCCTTCGATGCCGATCTCGGCGAGAATCTGATCGATCATCGGCGCCTGCACTCGATAGCGCAGCGCCGAATCGATCACCTCGTCGGTGGCGCTGCGGCCACCGCCGCGGCCCCCGTTCCCGCCCAATCCATCGACCTGGAGGATGCGGATGCCTTCGATCTTTTCCATCGGCTTGACGCTCTCGCGCACGATGCCCTCGATGCGCTCGAGCAGCCGCCGACGGAACAGCGAAGCACGGGCGGCGTCGGAGAGGACGTTTTCCGCCTCGTTGAACGCTCGCTGCGATTCGGCTTCCACCGCGGCGCGGACCTGTTCGGCAGCCGCGGCGATGCGAACCTCCTCGGCTTCTTTTTCGGCGATCAGCACCTCGACGGCACGCCGGCGGCGCGCCACTTCACTTTCACGAACAGTCTTGACCCGCTCCTCGGCTTCCACGGCCTGAGCGCGTGCCGCTTCGGCGTCGGCTTGTGCCGCGGATTGCTCGCGCGATTTGCGGTGGATTTCGATGGCGCTTTCCATGCGCGCATTCTCCACCGCGGTTTCGCGCGCGATTTCGAGCTGACGCAGCTCGCGGTCGCGCAGGATGCGTGCCTCGTCGATACCGCGCTCCGAGGCGATGCGCGCCCGCTCTACTTCCTCACGGGCGGCGATCTCGGCCTCTTGCAGCGATTGCGCGCGGGCGACCTCGAACTGCTCCACGGCCCGGCGGCGTTCGAGCCGGGCTAGATCGAGGGTCTGCTCGCGCACGACGTCGGTGCGACCCACCTGTTGCGCCGCGACGATGTCGGCTTCCTTGACCCGGCGATCGGCGTCGGCGCGCTCGGCGAGCTTGGCCGCAACCTCGATCGACCGTTCTTGTTCGGCGATCTCAATCACCTTGCGGCGCTCGACGTCGAGCACGTCGCGCGTCTTCGACGACTCGATCCGCTCACGTTCGAGCGCGAGTTCAGTGGCGATGCGCGCCGCTTCGATGGCCTCGCGCCGCCTGATCTCGGCGTCTTCAATGGCTTCCTCGCGTGCGATGTCGAGCGACTTGGTCTCCTGCTCGGCGGCGATGCGCTCGGCGGCAACCCGTTTCTCCTGAACGATGCGGCTTGCCTCAACCGCCTCGCGCGCCGCGATCTCCGCCGTGTCGACCGTGCGGTTGCGGGCAATCTCCAATGTCCGCACTTCTTCGTCGCGCGATATTCTCTCCGCCGCAAGCTTGCGGTCCTCGGCGATGCGAATCGTCTCGATAATCTGGCGCGCTGTGATTTCGGCAGATTCGAGGGCCTCGTTGCGGGCGATCTCTCGCCCACGCGTTTCCTGATCGGCCGTGATGCGATCCACGGCGATCTTCTTGTCCACGGCAATGCGCGCCTTTTCCGTCGACTCGCGGGCGGCGATTTCGGCGGCATCGACGGCCTTGATCCGTTCGATCTCGCGGCTTCTGGTTTCCTCTTCGGAAGCGATGCGTTCGACGGTGATTTTCTTCTCCTGGGCGATACGGGTCGCCTCGATCGCCTCGCGCGCCGCGATCTCAGCTTCTTCGATCGCGCGGTTGCGGGCGATGTCGAGCGCCTTGGTGCGCTCCTCCTGCTGGATGCGCGCGGCGGCCGTTACTTCGCGCGCTGCGATGTCGGTTTCTTCCAGCGCGCGGGTGCGTTCGATTTCCAGCGTCCGGGTAGCTAGCTCGGAAGCGATACGGTCCGCAGCCAGCGCCTTTTCCCGCGCGATGCGGGCCGCTTCGGTGGCTTTCGCAGCAGCGATCTCCTCTTCGTCAATCGCGCGATTACGCGCGATCTCGCGACGGCGGATTTCTTCTTCGAGTGCGATGCGCTCATCGGTGACGACGCGTTCCTGCGCGATGCGCGCCCGTTCGGTGGTCTCCCGCGCCGCGATTTCGGCTTGTTCCAAGTTCCGCGTCCGTTCGATTTCTAGCCGGCGATTCTCTTCCTCCTGGGCGATCCGCGCCATGTTGACGGCGAGTTCCTGTGCGATCCGTGCTTTCTCAGTCTCCTCGCGCGCAACGATCTCGGCTTGCGCGACGTTGCGCGTCCGTTCGATCTCGCGCCGCTGATCTCCCTCTTCGCGGGCGATCCGCGCTTCGGTGATGACGCCCTCCTGGGCGATGCGCGCCTGTTCGACCCGCTCGCGCGCGGCAATTTCGGCTTCGTCGATCTGCCGGCTGCGTTCGATTTCGCGTTCGCGGATGTCGCGCTCAGAGGCGATGCGCGCTTCCGCCAGCGCCCGCTCGTGGGCGATCCGCGTTTTCTCGACTTCCTCGCGGGCGCCGATCTGCGCCTGCTCCGCTTCGGTGTCGCGCAGCGAGCGCTCGCGAGCGAGTTCGGCGCGCTGCACGGCGCGTCTGACCTCGATGTCCCGCTCCTGATTGAGCCGGGCGGTTTCGCTTTCGCGATCGATTTCCAGCGCCTGCTTCTCGGCTTCGAGATTGCGGCTGCGGATGAGGATCA
The DNA here is from genome assembly GCA_031291475.1 of Xanthobacteraceae bacterium. Classification (GTDB taxonomy): domain Bacteria; phylum Pseudomonadota; class Alphaproteobacteria; order Rhizobiales; family Xanthobacteraceae; genus BOG-931. The sequence continues at coordinate 14,921 of JARLIY010000131.1, read as the reverse complement.
TCGATTCCTGTTCGATGTCGTTGCGCAATTTGCGCCGCGACTCGATGTCCTCGATGAGTTTGGTCAAGCCTTCGGCGTCGAATCGGTTCGACGGATTGAAAAATTCCAGATCCGTCTGATCGAGGTCGGTGATCGCCACCGACTCGAGTTCAAGTCCGTTTTGCTTGAGGCCTTCGAGCGCCGATTCCTTGACCCGGATGACGTAATCGCCGCGTCGTTCGTGCATCTCCTCCATGGTCATCTCGGAGGCCACCGAACGCAGCGCGGAAACTAGCTTGCCCGAGAGCAGCGCGTCGAGCTCGCCGACATTCATCGTGCGCCGGCCGAGCGTTGCTGCGGCCGTTGTCACCGCCTCGCGCGTCGGCGGTACCCGCACGTAAAATTCCGACTCGATGTCGACCCGCATGCGGTCTTTGGTGATGAGGGCGTCTTCGCGGTTGCGCACCACCTGCATGCGCAAGACGTTCATGTTGACCGGGGTGACTTCGTGGATGAAGGGGAGGACGAAGGCGCCTCTGTTGATCACCACTTTTTCGCCGAACAGGCCGGTACGCACGAAGGAGACCTCCTTCGAGGAACGCCGGTAGAGCCAGTTGACGAAATAAACGACGATCGCGATGACGATGACCGCGACGATCAGCCAGATGATCAGGCTGCCGAGAATGGCGATGGACATCTTACTTCCTCCCCGACCCGCCGCCGCTTGGTCCGGCGCGGGCCTGTTCGTTACTTACTCTGAGCTTTCTTGATCGACTTGAATTTTGCAACCTGCGCATGAAGTGCACGCTCGACCGGCAGCCGCTCCATGGAGGAGGCGCCGTAGAAACCGTGGCAGTGTCGGGCTCGCGCCAGCACGTATTCGGCGTCGGCCGGCTCGGCGATCGGACCGCCATGCACAAGGATATAGACGTCGCGGTTCACCGCGAATGCAGCTTCGGCCATCGCGTCGGTCAAGCCGGGACAATCCTCCAGTCGTGTCGCAGTGGCGGCCCCGATCGAGCCGCCAACGGTAAGGCCAAAATGACAGACCAGAATATCGGCGCCGGCGCGCGCCATCGCCGCGGCTTCCGACGGATCGAACACATAGGGCGTGGTCAACAGATCATGCGCCCGTGCCTTGGCGATCAGCTCCACCTCGCGGTCGTAGCCCATACCGGTTTCCTCGAGCCCAGCGCGGAAGCGGCCGTCGATGAGCCCCACGGTCGGGAAATTCTGCACGCCGCTGAAGCCAATCCGCGCGATTTCTTCCAGGAAGACATCCATCTGCCGGAACGGATCGGTGCCGCACACTCCGGCGAGGACCGGCGTATGCGCGACGACGGGCAGCACCTCGCGCGCCATATCGATAACGATGGCGTTGGCATCGCCGAACGGCATCATGCCGGCGAGCGATCCGCGACCGGCCATGCGGTAGCGCCCCGAATTGTAGATAACGATCAGGTCGGCGCCGCCTTTCTCCTCGCCCTTGGCCGAAATGCCGGTGCCGGCGCCCGCGCCGATAATCGGCTCGCCTCGCGCCTTCATGGCGCGGAAGCGGGCGAGGATTTCGGAGCGCGCGACGCGGGCCATGCGGTCAACCCTTGACCCGGCGCCGCGCGAGCCGGCCGCCGAACAGGCGGCGGAATTCGGCGACGATCTCCGCGGCAAAGCGCGGGTCGTTGATGTGCTCGGGCATGCGGATGAGCCGGCGGGTTGAAGTTTGCCGAACCGTGGCATCCAGCGCCCTGAACAATTCTTCGTCGGCGTTGGGATCCGAAAACGGCCGGCCCGGCGCATCCAGCGCCGAAACGCCGCCTTCCGGCAGGAAGAAGCGCACCGGCCCGTCCATCAGATTAAGCCGCTCGCCGATCCAGCGTCCGGCACGCGCGTTTTCCTCCGGCGTCGTGCGCATCAGCGTCACGGTCGGATTGTGGACCTGCAGAGTGCGGCCGCGATAACGCTCGGGCACGCTTTCCGTCGGTCCGAAATTCACCATGTCGAGCGCGCCGCATGAGCCGATATAAGGGATTCTCGCCCGCGCGATGGCGCCGAACCGATCTTCGGTGGCCGGCAACACGCCGCCAAACAGAAGGTCGCATACCTCGGTCGTGGTGATGTCGATAACGCCGGACAGCGCTCCGGAATCGACCAGTTTTTCCATGGATTGGCCGCCGACGCCGGTGGCGTGGAAAACAAGGCACTCGAAATCATCCTCAAGCGCGTCGACGATGGCATCGACGCAGGGCGTCGTGACGCCGAACATGGTGAGGCCGATCGCAGGCTTGGCGTTGCCGCGCGCCGCTGACTCACGGCCCACATGACCGGCGCGCGCCTTCGCCATGCCGACCATTGCCGCTGCGCCATTGGCCAGAATCTGCCGCGTCACCGAATTAAGCCCGGCAACGTCGGTCACGGAATAAAGCATCATGATATCGGCGGGTCCGACATAAGGCGCGACGTTGCCGGAGGCGACCGAAGAGATCAGGATTTTGGGCACGCCGATCGGCAGCGCGCGCATCGCCGGCGCCACCAGCGAGCTCGCTCCCGATCCGCCCGCCGAGATAATGCCCCCGACCGGTTCCTGGCGCCGGATCCAGGCTTCAAACGCCGCCGCCATCGCCGTGATCGCGGCGCCGCGGTCGCCGGTGAAGACGGCATTCGGCCCGCCGCGGAAATACGCCGCGACGTGATGGGGCGGCACATCGGCTGGCGACGGCTTACCGGAGGTCGAAAGGTCGACCAGGAGGACGCGCACGCCAGCCGCGGCGATCTGGTCGCGGATGAACCGCAGCTCGTCGCCCTTGGTGTCGAGCGTTCCGGCGACGATGACGGGTGCGACGCCGCCGCGGTGCATCGGCCGCAGCTCGACCGCAGGCGTCGTGGCGACCACCGTGGGTTCCGGCGCGACCGTGCGCGTCCGCGCGGCGGTCTCGATCCGCGCGACCGGCACCGGCTGCGACCAGCGCGTGGGCATTGTTGGATTGGAGATATAGACGCGGACCGGGCCGCGCGCCTTCGGCGGCCGCCGCTCGCCTGGCGCTTCCGGCGTCTCAACGGTCTCTTCGGTGAGGTCTTCCTCGCCATGCTGTCCGACGCCGAGCAGGCGCTGCTGCAGGTCGCGGTCGGCCGCGAGCAGCGACGCCTCCATGACCCGGTTGACGCGGCCGTTGATCATGATCGCCACTTTTTCGGCAACCGCGGTTGCGACACCGATATTCTGCTCGACGACAAACACGCCGATGTCGCCTTGCTCGCCGAGCGTGACGAGAATCTCCTCGACCTGTTCGACGATGACCGGGGCAAGGCCTTCGGTCGGCTCGTCCATGATGAGCAGCCGCGGATTGAGCAGGAGTGCCCGCGAAACGGCGAGCATTTGCTGCTCGCCGCCGGAGAGCTGGTTGCCGCGATTGGTGCGCCGCTCCGCCAGCCGGGGGAAGGCCTCGTAGATGCGCGGAATGGTCCACTGCGACCGGTTGCCGCCGGCGGCGAGCAGCAAATGCTCGTCGACCGTCAGCGAAGGCCACAACCGGCGGCCCTGCGGGACGTAGCCGAGACCGAGCCGGGCAATTTCCGCCGGGCTACGGCCGACGAGTTCCTCGCCCATGAAGCGAATCGAACCGCTCGCGACCGGAATGAGGCCGACGATTGCCTTGCACAGCGTCGTCTTGCCCATGCCGTTGCGGCCGACGAGCGACAGCACGCCGTGCTCGAGCGTCAGATCCACGCCCTGAAGCGCGTGGCTGCGGCCATAGAAGACGTTGAGTCCCCTGATCTCCAGTAGGTCGGGAGGGCGACGCTCAGTCATGGCCGCCACCCAAATAGAGTTGCTGCACCTCTGTGTCGGCTTCGATTTCGTGCGGCGTGCCCTCTTTGAAGATGCGACCGTTGTGCATCATCGTGACGCTCTCGACGACACGGAGCGCGACGTCCATGTCGTGCTCGATGATGATGTAGCCGATATGGGTGGGCAGCGCGGTGAGGATGGCGACCAGATCGCCACGCTCGTTCGGCGAGAGGCCCGCCGCCGGCTCGTCGAACAGAATGAAACGCGGCGCGCCGGCAAGCGCCAGCGCGATTTCAAGCTGGCGCTGCTGGCCGTGCGCCAGTTCGCCGACCAGACGATCGGCGACCGATTCAAGATGCACAAGCGAAATGAGATCGGCGACCGATTGCATGATGGGGTCGCTCGCCCGGGTGCGCACGAAGGAAAAGCGGCTGCGCGAAACACCTCGGCAGGCGAGGTAGACGTTATCGCGCACAGTGAGCCGCTGGAACAGGAGCGAAATCTGGTAGGTGCGGCGCAGTCCCCGACGGATGCGCTCATGCGGCGGCAGTGCGGTGACGTCCTCGCCGAAGAACCGCACGGTTCCCGCGCTCGGGGGAAAGTCTCCTGTCACGCAATTCAACAGCGTCGTCTTACCGGCGCCATTCGAGCCCAGCACCGCGCGACGCTCACCCGGCCGCACGTTGAGCGTGATATCGATCAATGCCGCAAGCGCGCCGAACATCCTGGTCACGCCACGCAATTCAATCGCATTGCCGGTGCCGGCGGCTGCCATCCGATCGGCGATCGAACTCATCGGCCGTCCCTCCCGCCGGGAGAGATCACGCGCACCGACCATCGGCGCCACAGACCGATGACGCCGTCGGGCGAGAATAAAACGATAACGAGGAAGGTGAGGCCGATCAGGGTCTGAAAGCGGCGGCCGTCGAGACCGACCTGAACCAGCGCGTCGAGGGCGAAGGTGCGCAAAATGACATAGATGAAGGCGCCGATAAACGCGCCGATCGGATGGCCGAGACCGCCGACGACGGCGATGACAAGGAGATCAATCGACGCCTCGATACCGGCTGAGCCGGGCGAAATCTGATTGTTGAGCCACACCATCAGAATGCCGCCGATCGCGGCAATAAGTGCCGCGAATGCCCACGCGGCGATGCGGTGAGCCGTGACGTTGTAACCGATGGCCTCCATGCGGCGGGGATTGTCGCGCACGCCCTGCAAAGCGAGGCCGAACGGCGCGCGGGAAACATAAGCTACCGCGAAGTAACTGAGCGCGGCGAAAAACAGGATCAAGTAATAGAGCGGAACGGGGTGCTTCCAGTTGATGCCGAAGGCAACCGGCGCGGGAATCGTGGTGAAGCCGGCAAAGCCGTTAAAGATCGGCCAGTTCTGCAATGTCAGATAAAAGAACGCCGCCGCGATCGCGAGCGTGATCATAATCGTGTAGATGCCCTCGGTCCGGGCGGACAGCGCGCCGGTCAGCGTCCCGAAGGCGACCGCGATCACGATCGCGATCGGTGCCGCTACCCACCAGGGCCAGAACAGGCTGATCGCCGGCAGCGAACTCGCTCCGAACACGGTGATCATGTAGCCGGAGACGCCGGCCACCGTCATCTGCGCCAGGCTGACCATGCCGCCATAGCCGCCGAGGAACATCAGCGACAGCGCAATGATGCCGAGGATCATCGACCAGCCAAAAACCTGTACGAGAATGAAGTTGTTGACCACCGCCGGCAGGATCACCAACAAAACGCCGAAGATCGAAATTGCCGCGTGCCGTGACAGCCAGTGCGACAGCGCGTTGCTGCGAGGCGCAGCCGCCGCGTCGATCGGACCCGTGTCCGTGGTCTCCGCGAGCGCCACTCAGCGTCTCCCCAGCAGTCCCTGCGGACGAATAGCCAACACGATAACCATGATCACAAAGGTCAGGACGGTGGCGTAGTTCTGAAAGTAGGTTTGGCCGAATTGCTCGGCGCAGCCGATGATAACGGCCCCGAGAGCCGCTCCGGGGATCGACCCCATGCCGCCGACAATAACCACCTGCAACGACGCCAACAGGAAATGCTGATCTTCGCCGAGCGAAATCGATTGAAACGTTCCACCGACAATACCGGCCATGCCTGCGAGCCCGGCGCCGAACGCAAAGACCAGAATGAAAAGCAGCTGAACCCGATAGCCGAGGACCGAGAGCATGTCGCGGTCGTCGACGCCGGCGCGGATCATGACGCCGATCCGCGTGCGATGCAGTGCCAGCCACATGCCGACGCCGATAAGGACCGCGGCGATGAAAATGACGAGCCGCACCCGTGGATATTGCAGAAACACCGCCTCGCCGCTCGATTTTAGTGCGACCACGATGGGGGTCGGGGTCGGCCCTGACAAATAGTCCGGTGTATCGATCTGAATCGCGTTGCCGCCCCATACCCAGACCATCAAATCCGAGAAGACGATGGACAGACCGAGGGTGACCAGCGTCTGGCGCAGGTCTTCGCCCTCCATCCGCCTGAAGATGAAAAACTGCATGGCCGCTCCGACGGCGGCGCAACAAATGAAGGCAATCACGTAGCTAAAAAGCCACGACTCGGTCCACTGCGTCGCCTCGTAGCCCATATAACCGCCGAAGAGATAGAGCGAACCATGGGCAAGGTTGACGTTGCGCATCAGGCCGAAGATCAGCGTAAAGCCGGTGGCGACAAGAAAATACAGACCGCCGAGCGTGACGCCGTTGAAAAGCGCGTTGATGAAAAGGCGCTTCTTCCCAAACACGTCTTCGAAACCGGCCGGCCAGGGCGCAAATACGAGCCAGAGCGCAAAGATGACGCCCACGGCAATGACCAGCGCGGCCAAAGGGTTGCGGCCAATCCAGCGGGTCAACGCGTCACCGCGACCGGCACGATGAACCGTGTCCTCGTTGCCAAACGCTGTCGCCACCTTCAGCGCCTCCGTTGGAGCTTTTTCCTTGGAGCTTTTTGCCCAAAGCTACCCGAGCGGAGGCGCCTTCACATGCTCAATAGTCTGATTTTTGTACGGCCGGTTACGGGGTAACGAGCGGATTTTGTGCGGCTATTCGTTTACGACTCGCGCGATGGTCCGGTACTGCGTGGGCGCCACCCCAACGTGCGCGGAAAAGAAATGGGTGAAATGGCTCTGCGAGGAAAAGCCAAGCTGGTAGCCGATTTCGGTAATCGAGGTCTGCGAGTGCATCAGCCGGTCGAGCGCCCGTTCGACCCGCATCGTGTTGGCATAAAGCGCCGGCGTCAGCCCCGTACTTTCCCGAAACAACTTGAAAAAATGCGGGCGGGAAAGCCCGGCGTCGCGGGCCACCATGTCGAGTTCCACGCCTTGGGCAAGGCCATCGTCCAGGATGCGCAGCGACTTGCGCACGCGGAAATCGATTACGTTCGCCGGCCGCAGTGCTGCGCCGCGGCGACCGCCATTCTTCCAGGATGCCTCGAAACTCGCGTCGAAAAGCTGATTGAGATAGCGATTGACGATCCTATAGCTGGCGTTGGTAACCAGCGCGTGGGCGAGACTGGCGCAAATCGAAACCAGCGTCGTTCCGACAGGGATCGCATTCATCCCAAAGCGCAGGCTGTTGCCACGGCTTTCACGGTCTCGGTCAAGCCAGCGATCGCAGATATAGGCGACCAGATAAACCGAAGGTTGGTCGCCCGAACAAGGCCGAAAAGAATGCGGTTGCCAGGGGTTGATGGCGACACCCGCGGTCTGGTCGACTAGATGCGGAACGTCGTCAATCGTCACAATCGCCGGCGACCCACTCAGCAGAAAAGTCAGGTGGCCTTCGCGGTGGGCGTGGGTACGCATCGGCTTGTCCAGCCGATAGACCGTAACCCGCCCAAACGATCCATGACAGACCGCCAACGCGGTACTCATACGTCGCCTCCCATCAGGCACGTCATTGTTTTATTTGCCGGATTAAACGACAGCGGCCTACGATTGACAAGTGGGTGCAGGTTGACGGTCGCTTCGGCTTGGGTGAGATCGTGCGCCGGAACGGCACGAGAATCAGACTGGCAGACACCCGGCGCGAGCCGCTTTCGCGGAAAGTGGGCTTGTCGTGTCAGCCCAACCGCTGGTACGATTTAGTGCCGGTTGGGGCGGGGCGACGGCTATTCCCCGACTATAACGCGCAAAAGCGTATTCGGCCGGCAAAAAGGGGCGCCATTTCACCGCCTCGGTCACAGGAGGAACCTCATGCGCAAGGGCTTACTATTTGCGACCGCGGCTAGTGTTGCCGCGCTCGTAGGGACTGGCTCGGTCAACGCCGCCGAAAAACTTAAGATAGGCGTCACCGCGACACTCGAAGGCACGTATACCGTCCTCGGCGAGGACGGCATGCGCGGCTACGAACTCGCCGTCGAGGCGCGCGGCGGCAAAGTTGCCGGCAAGGAAATCGAAACCATCGTCGGCTCGACGGACGCCAGTCCGGACTCGGCGGTACGCGCCGCCAAGAAGCTCGTCGAACAGGACAAGGTCGATATTTTGATCTCGCCGCTTTCCGGATCGGAAGGCATCGCGATCCGCGACTATTCGAAAACTCAGCCGCAAATCACGGTCATGAACGCCGCGTCGGGCGCGTTGGAGACGACCTACGGCGATCCGTCCGCGGGCGTCACGCCGTCGCCGACTTTATATCGCACGAACATGGACGGTGCGCAGTGGCAAGCGGGTCTCGGCGACTACGCCTACAACGTCAAGCACTACAAGAAAATCGCGACGGTCGGCGAAGACTATTCCTTCGTCTACACGCAGGTGATGGGACTGACGGTCGAGTTCTGCAAGGCCGGCGGCGAGATCACCAAGCGGTTCTGGGTGCCGCTCGGCACCAAGGATTTCGCTTCCGTTATTTCGTCGCTGCCCGATGACGTTGACGCCATTTACCTCGGCCTCGGCGGCGCCGACGCGGTGAACTTCCTCAACCAATACCAGCAGGCCGGCGGCCACGCCCATCTGCTCGGCGGCTCGATCATGGTCGACCAGACCGTGCTGTCGTCGAAGGGCAAGGCCAAGGAAGCGATGATCGGCACCATCGCCGCGAGCGGCATGGCCGACAACGATCCGAATCCGAAGTGGCAGGCTTACGTGAAGGCCTATCAATCGCACGCGAAGACTGGCTATTTTAAGAATGCCTTCGCCAGCCCGTCGCTGCTTGCGATCAACTATACCAACTCGGCGGAGGCCGTGTTTAAGGCGCTCGAGCAGGTGAATGGCGATCTTTCCGACAACAATAAGAAGTTCCGCGAAGCTCTAAACAAGATTGAGCTCGACGCGCCCAACGGGAAGATCACGCTTGACGAGAACCGCCAAGCGATCGGCACTAACTTCGTCACCGAAGTGGTCAAGGCTGACAACGGCGACCTGATCAGCAAGGTGGTGAAAACCATCCCCAACGTGCAGGAGCGCCTCGGCTTCTCCAAAGCGGCGTTCGACAAGTTCGTTCCCCCGGGACGCGACAATCCGCCCTGCAAAAAGAGCTACGACTAAACATAAATTAGCAAAACCAGCAGACGGGCCGGCTCACGCCGGCCCGTCGTCGTTTCTGGCGCGTCCGGCGCTCCTGGCGCTCGTCAATTTGCAATATCTGCTGTTGTCCCGAGAGCGGACGTACCTGCAGCGGACACTGTCTGCGTGGGCGGAAATTTCCCTGTTCGTCAAGAATCTTTCTGTGCAATAGGGCTTGAAAATTCCCTATTTCGGTGCAAACGGAATTTTTTTGTAAGCGATTGAACTTGCGCGATGATCGGACGGTTAGAATCGGGGTCGCTTTTCCTGTGAGCCGGTTTTGATGAGTGTGGCGGGTGCGGGAGAAACGCTTAAAATCTTTGGGCCTTAGACGAGTGACGACCGTGTGATGTCGTACTGCTCGTCGTACCACTGTCTGGGAAGCTTGGCACCGCTTCGCGGCTGCGCGCGTAATGATGAGTTACGGAATGGCAATCGGCAGCTACGGTCACTTGCAATGTCTGCTCTTAGCCCACGCCGCGCGTCCATCCGCTAATGGCTTCTGCCACGCTCGGTATAATCGCAAATTAGGCGGTGCATGTTCGCTTTCGATGTTTTAAGCTTAAAACATTGACACACTAGGAAGGCGATGGCGTGGAAACGACAAGTGTTGAGATCGAAACCGGCAGCGGAAAGCTGCGCGGCCGTAGGCAAAATGGAATTGAGACGTTTCGCGGCATCCCCTACGCCGCCGCCCCGATAGGAAGCCAGCGCTTCAAGCCGCCGCGTCTGGCGCCGCAATGGGCCGGTGTGCGCGACGCCATCGAGCCTGGGCCGGTCTGCCCGCAAACGCCCAGCCGTTTGCGCTTCGCCATGGGCGATTTCATCGCGCGGCAAGACGAGGACTGCCTGCACGTCACGGTATGGACGCCGAAGGCCGATAGCGGTCGGCGCCCGGTCCTCGTCTGGCTGCATGGCGGCGCGTATATGAGCGGCGCCGGCGCGATCGATTGGTACTCAGGCGAAACGCTGGCGCGCGAAGGCGACCTGGTCGTGGTCGGCGTCAACTATCGGGTCGGCGCACTCGGCTTTCTCCACCGGCCGGACTGGTCGCCCGGAAATCTCGGGCTCCTCGATCAGCAGGCGGCGCTCGAATGGGTGCGCGACAACATCGCCGCGTTCGGCGGCGAACCCGACAATGTCACCTTGTGGGGCCAGTCGGCCGGCGCTCAGTCGATCACCTTTCTGCTCGCGCGGCCGCAAACGCGCGGCTTGTTTCGGCGCGTGATCCTGCAGAGCGCGCCGTTCGGCAGCCTGCCGCGCCCGCGGGAGGCGGGCGTCGCCATGGCCGAAACGTTCGCGCGCGAGCTCGGTTTCGACGCGTCGGCAGCGACCGAGCGAAAGCTGTCGCAGGTTCCGCTCGACCCGCTGTTTGCGGCGCAAGGCGCCGTCGGCGCGCAGGTCGCGAAGGACACGCAACGGGGCGGCCTGCCGTCGCCGCCGTTCTGGCCAGTCGGCGATGGCGTCGTCGTACCGACTCCCGAACGTTACGCGGCAGCGATGACTGACGCCGCGCAATACCTCGACGTCATGATCGGAACCACGCGCGAAGAAATGGGGGTTTTCTTTGCTTACAATCCGGCGGTGCAAGGACTGGAGAAACCACCGATTCCGGCGATCGACAGCGAGAGACTGAAGGCGCGGCGGCCGGCGGCGAGTGCAACGCAACTCTTTTCCGACTATTGCGGCGAGCAGATCTTTCTCAACGGTTCGGTCGAGTGGGCAGTCAATGCCGCCCACGCCGGCCGCCGGGTATACCTTTATCAATTCGATTGGCCGTCCCCCGATCGCAAGTTGCAGTCGTGCCATTGCCTCGATCTGCCGTTTGTCTTCGGCACGCGCAAGGCGTTCGCGGACGCGCCGATGCTCAACGGCGCCGACAGCGGCGACATCGACGCGCTCTCGGCAGTGATGCGGGCAAGCTGGATCGCGTTCGCGCGAAACGGCGACCCCAATCATCTGTCCTTGCCGCATTGGCCGCGCTTGGACGCTCGCCGCCGCGCCACCGTGCATTTCGACAACGTCTGCGCCGCCTTCGGCGACGCGGCCGCCGCCTGAACGGAGCGCACGCATGGTCGAGGCAAGCCTGCAATCGCCGACCGCCGCGGTGCCGTTCGAGCGCATGGGCGCTCTCCAGTTCAAGGTCGTCGTGTTGTGCTTTCTGGCGATCCTGTTTGACGGCATCGACACAACCGCGATCGGAGTCGTGGTGCCGACACTGGCGCGCGGCTGGAGCGTTTCGCCGGCAACGTTCACCGTGACCTTCCTCGCCACCAATTTGGGCGCGGTCGTCGGTTATCTCGCCTGCGGACCGCTCGCCGAGCGGATCGGGCGGCGGCGGCTAATTATCGTCAGCGTCATCTGGTTCGGCATTTGCACCTTGCTGACGGCGCTCGCCGGCTCGGTCACCGTGCTGTGGATCCTGCGCTTCGTCACCGCGCTCGGGCTCGGAGGAGCGGTGCCGACCGGAATTGCGCATGCCGCCGATTACGCTCCGATCCGTTATCGCGACGCGATGACGGTTGCGGTCACCACCGGCCTTGCCGCCGGCGCCATGCTCAGCGGTCTTCTCGGCGCTTCGCTCATTTCCAATTTCGGCTGGCAGTCGGTCTTTCTGGTCGGCGGCGTCTTGCCGCTCCTGCTGGCGCCGGCGCTTTGGCTGTGGCTGCCGGAGGCGCCCGCCGCCAGTGCTCTCGCTAAGTTGTCTGCTTCCCGCAAGCCGTGGCACGGTTTTGCGCGCTTGCTGGCCCACGACTTGGCGACGCGTACGTTGCTGGTGTGGGGCTATTCGTTCCTGATCTTCACGACCAACTATGCGCTGGTATCTTGGGTGCCAACGCTACTGTTGAGCTTCGGTTTTGCGCCAGGAGCGGCGCCAATCGGCGTTGCGGCACTCGGCGTCGGTGGGGTCGTTGGCAACGTCATCCTGATGTTCCTCGCGCCCAAGTTTGGCGCGCGACGCGTGCTAGTTGTCGTTGGGTTGGTCGCCATCGCCGCGATCGCTATCGTCGCCTTGGCGCATCTGCCGCACGAACTCTTGCTCCTGACCATCGGCGCGATCGGCGCCGGCATGGTGGCAAGCTCGGTCGGCCAGGCTGCGCTCGCGGTGGCGATGTACCCAAGCGAGCTGCGCACCACCGGCGTCGGCTGCTCGTCGGCCTTCGGCCGCGTCGGCTCGATCGTCGGGCCGGCACTGGGCGGCCTCATGCTCACGCTCGACCTGCCGGCACGCGAGATCGTGCTGTGGGCCTGCCTGCCGGTACTTGCGGCGATCGCGATCCTGGTGGTGCTGCGGCGCTATCTCTGACGGCCGTCATTGCAGCGATCATGGGCTTAAAGTTGATTTCAAAAAACGAAGCCAAAGAAGAATGGCGACGCTAAGCCCCCGCTTCGCGGGACTAATTGCTTAACTTCACTGTCGAAAAGTCGGCGTTTTTGAAAAAACCCTGTATTCTGTGGCATTCCGACGAATGCGCGAGACGAATCCGCACGGCCGTCCTTGGCAATCATTCCGGGATGGACACGTGCACAAGGAGGCAATGAGCGAAGACGTACCGAGTCACATAATGACGGATTACGGAACCTAGGTGGCCAACAGTACGTTTGCCGTAGGCCTATCGCTCCTGCTTGCATTTTCGGCTGATCGCAATTGCTTCCCGTGGGTATATCGATGCTTGGCCTGAAACCTGAGCACCTGCTTTCTGTCGCATCATCGTTCTACCATCCGTATGCGAACTGGACGCCCAGATAATTGCTGTCATGTCCGCCCGCCCGTTGGATCGCATTGCCAACGTCGAAACGAACTGCCTGGATTGCGAAAGCGATTTTGCACCCTGGAAGACGACGCTCACGCCAGCCGATCAGGATTATTTCTGATCCAATGCCAGGCGCCGTCCCATTCTTTCGCTAGGTTTGCAGCCTCATGGACAGCAAACAAGAAACGCCTTGCCGAAGTTCGGCGTTGGCTGCTTAGCTAGGGGTCAGTTCCGCCCGCGGATCTTGCTCCTTATCAAATCGAAAACCCAGACGCTCGCATCAACGTTCGAGATCAAATTAGTTTTTTGAACCTCACCGCCAACGCGCTACAGGACGACCTTCTCGGATTTCACCTTGCCCAGTCACCCGATCTTCGCCAATTTGGGTTTCTCTATTATGTCTCGGCATCCTCGAAGATTTTGAGTGCGGCCTTGCAGCGAGTGGCGCGATACAGTTCAATCAGTAATGAAGGCGTATCCATCAAATATATTGACGGCAGGGATGTTGTCTTAGCTTTTCACTATGTCGGTGTGAGTCGACACAAGGATCGGCATCAGGTCGAGTTTTTTATGACGGCTCTGATTCGGTTGTGCCGGCAGCTGACGGGCCATCGCATAGTGCCATCTCACGTGAGCTTTATGCATCGGCGAGATAATACTTCTTCTGAATTTGTTGAATTCTTCGGTGACGATATTGAGTTTGGCGCGGCCTTTGATGAAGTCGCGTTTGCGCCAACCATTAAGGATATGCCCGTCGTTGGTGCGGACGCGTATCTCAATGATCTCCTGATCAAGTATTTCGAAGAGGCGCTTTCTCGTCGGCCAATGAACCGCGGCCCATTCCGATCAAGTGTTGAGAACGCAATTGTACCGCATCTCCCACATGGTGGAGTCCGAGTAAGCAAAATCGCCAGCCTGCTCGGAGTAAGCCAACGAACTTTTGCGCGGCGGTTGTTATCAGAAGGACTGACTTTTTCCAATGTCTTGGAAAATCTGAGATCCGAACTAGCTGAGCGCTATTTGTCCGAAGAAGGCCTTTCGATTTCACAAATCGCCTGGCTGCTTGGCTATCAGGAAGTCAGCACATTTACGCACGCATTCAGGCGCTGGACCGGCAAAACACCCCGAGAGGCACGTTCTCATCTCGCTTCTTAGATATTGCGATGAGCAGGTCACGCTCAAATGCGCAAACAAGACCCACGTATTCTCGATCTGTTCAATCACGTTAGGTCAGCGATCAATGCTCTAGAATAATTATTGGCTCATCCACCAGCCGCACCAATTCAGCAGCCGATGCCATTCCACGCAAACAAACCGATAATCACGCCCCCAGCGGCTTCGGATTTCGCCAGACTGGCCTATTCGGTAAAAGAAGTTCGCAAACTAACCGGCGTCGGCAACACCACGCTATATCGCGCGATTGGCAGCAAAGAACTTCGTGCAGTAAAGCACGACCATAAGACACTAATACTCGCCAAGGATCTTCATGCCTGGTTGGAAAGACTGCCAGCGGCGAACGCACGAGCGCCCCGATAGTATGCCCGGTGACGAACTGGGCAGGCTCGTTGGCAAGGAGCTTCGCGCGTCGAATGGACCGACATCGCTCTCTCCAGCCCGCCCTCTTCCGCATCGTACTTGGGATGCTGAAACGCAAACCGAGTCTCTGTCATTACGCGCGCAGCCGCGAAGCGGTCCTAAGCTCTCCAGGCTGTGGTACGACGAGCAGTACGATCGCTTTGGGCCAACAAGACGGCTCGCGTGGCTTGGGCCATCATGAGCAGACAGGACACCTACCGACACGCAGCAGCGGCAGCATGACTTGCTGCTTTGCGGCGTGCCGCAAGCTTGCGAGAGTGAAACACGTGATGGCACAGTCGGTC
>JARLIY010000130.1 GCA_031291475.1 Xanthobacteraceae bacterium | reverse complement strand
TGCAGGATTACTGCGATCTTGCGCGCGAGGGCGACCTTCGCCCGTTTTGAGCCTCGCCGCTTGGCGACGTCCATCCCCCAGCGTTTGAGTTTCGAGAACCGCGTTATGCGGGATAGCAGAACATTGGCTGCTTCATAAAGCACCGTGCGCACCATCTCATCGCCAGCCCGCGTGATCCCGCCGGTGATGTCCTTTTCTCCTGACTGATACTTCTTTGGTGTGAGCCCGAACAGCGCTCCTGCCGCCTTTGACTTAGCGATGCGATTGGGGTCGTCCATTGCCGATTTGTAGGTTATGGCCACCAGCGGACCAACGCTTGGCACCGTCATTAGCCTCCGACAGACCGCGTCTTCACGAACGATCGCCAGCACAGCCTCGTGCAGCTTCTCGTATTCCGCTTTTAAACTTGTTCGCGCCGAAAGCATCGCCCCGGCGATACGCTCCAATGTGGCCTGGCCCATCACCAATTCCCGAATGCGCACGTCAAAATTCTTGCGGGTCACCTGGCCGACCTTCAGGCCGAAGTTGCGCAGAATCCCCCGGATGCTCAATTCCACGTCTATAAGCCGCCCAAGTAGCTGCTTGCGCGCAACCAGCAGAGCTCGGACCTCCTGCGATCCTATCGATTTGGCATGCACCGGACGGAACCATCCCATCCGCATCAACTGGGCAAGTCCGCGCGCATCCTTGCGATCTGTCTTCACCGTCATCGCTGACAATGCCGCCTTCACGTGCCGTGTCTCCAGCAGAACGGTTTCAAAGCCCGCTCGCGTCAACCCGGCATGCAGCCACTGCGATAATGGCCCTGCCTCAAGTCCGATCTACTTCACGCAAAGCCAAACCCCTTGAAAAACGCAACCAAATCTTCTGGCTCGCCCGCAACCTTCGCTTCCTTCACGATTTTTCCCTGCGCGTCCACAACGCACACGCTCGAGTGTTCCAATGACACGTCAATTCCGGCATAATGTTCCATGGCTGTCCTCCGTCTCCAGATGCTTGGGGCCGACTCACGTCGTGACCCCGTTTCATCATCTATCGGCGGACAGCCACTTCAACTGCTCGCTCAGAGCAGGGCCCATTACGGCATCTAGTTCCACCGCCACACGCCGTAAGCGTGGCCGTTCGCCATCTGCGGGGCGATGTAATTCGGCTTGCGCGGGCCGATGGCGCCGAGCATGGCGATCCAGTTGAGCACTTCGCCGCCGACGTTGCCGGCCTTGAGCAGCAGATGCTCGGTCGCTTCCTTGATCAGCGTATCGATCTGCTGCTCTTCCATCAGCTTGATGATCCGCCACGCCCAATCGGGGTCGGGCACGCCGTCGGTACGGCCGGGCGCCATGCGCGGGCCGGCGACTTCGAGCGAGAAGCTGCCGCTGCCCATGACCGCGACGCGCAGCGGCGCCGGCCATGAGGCGATGGCGCGGCCGACCGCCTGGCCGAGCGCATAACAGCGTCGCGCCGACGGCAGCGGCGGCAAGTGGCCGCTGATGAAGAAGGGGATGACCGGAACCTGCATGTCCGGCGTGAGGAAGTGCAACGGCACGGCGACCGAATGATCGACCGAGTAATGCTGGGTGAGCGCCGCGTCGAAGCCGGCTTCGATGCTGGCCCTGCGGATATGCGCCGCCAGCTCGACCGAAGAGGGAATTTTGTACACCGGCATCTCGCGCGGCTCGTCGTTCGGGCCGCTGAAAGCCTTGTCCACGCCGACGGCGAAAATCGGCAGATTGTCGAGGAAGAAGGTGTTGAGATGATCGGTGTCGAACATCACGATCACGTCGGGACGTACCGCGGCGAGGTGCTCCTTCTGCGCCGCGAACAGCTTGGCGGTTTCGCAATCGGGTCCGTCGCGCTTGACGAAGAACGGAAAGACCGGGGTGTGCGGCACGCCGAACCCGGCGACGATACTGGCCATTTCTTAAAGCTCCCAGCTCTGCATTCACTTCCGTGCGGCTCTTGTGCGACATTAGTCCAATGCGGCGCGGTGCCGCCAGAGCATAACACCGCACTTCGGGAGGGATACGTGCCGCGCAAGCCCGTCAGGAAACGTGCAGTCCGAACCCGCGCCGCGGCGGCGCGTCGCGTCGCGCGAGCGAATGCGCCCGTGCAACCGGCCATACCGGCGGAGCACGGCCGTTTCGACTATTCGGCGATTATCGACCGACCGCGCCTGTCGTGGCCGAACGGCGCACGCGTCGCGCTGTGGGTCATTCCGAACATCGAGCATTTCCTGTTCGACCGGCCGTCGACGCGGCTGACCAATCTGCCGGTCACTCCGGACGTGCTGAACTATTCCTGGCGCGACTACGGCGTGCGCGTCGGCATCTGGCGGATGATGGAGGTGATGGAGAGATACGGCGTGAAAGGCACGGTCGCGCTTAATTCCGATGTGTGCAGGCACTATCCGCGCATCATCGAGGAGGGCAAGAAGCTCGGCTGGGAGTGGATGGGGCACGGCACCAATAACTCCACCCTGATCAACAGCCAGTCGGAAACCGAGGAACGGGCGCTGATCAAGGAAGTGGTCGGCACCATCACGAAAAGCGTCGGCAAGGCGCCGCGCGGCTGGCTCAGCCCGGCCTTGAGCGAAACCGTGCGCACCCTCGACATTTTGGCGGAGAACGGCATCGAATATGTCGGCAACTGGGTGAACGACGACCAGCCCTATCCAATGCGGGTGAAGAAGGGCTCGATGATCGCGATGCCCTATTCGACCGAGATCAACGACATCCCGGCGCTGCTCGATCTGCATCAGAGCCCGGAAGTCTTCGGGCAGATGATCTGCGACCAGTTCGACGTGCTGTACGAGGACGGCGCCAAGACCGGCCGCGTGATGTCGATCTGCCTCCACCCGTTTCTGGTCGGCTACCCGCATCGCTGCAAGCATTTCGCCAAGGCGCTCGCTTACGTCACTTCGCGGCAGGAGGTGTGGATCACGACCGGCGGCGAGATCGTCGATTGGTACAAGAAGAATTATCTGAGAGGCTGACGACGCGGGGGACAGGCAACGAGAGTGGAGCCGGCGAGATGAACTTGAGTCATAGTCTGCTCGGCACCCGAGCGCCCGGGTGGTCGATTTTGATCCGCCTTGTCGTGGGGCTGGTTGTGTTTTTTCCCGAAGGGATTCAGAAGCTCGTGTTTGCCGGCATTCTCGGCGCGGGACGCTTTGCCCGCATCGGGATACCCTATCCCGAACTGATGGGTCCATTCGTCGGCGTGGTCGAGACCATTTGCGGCGTGCTCATCATTCTCGGCTTGCTGACGCGGCTTGCCGCAATTCCCCTGATCGTCATCATGGTAGTGGCGATCGTTTCGACCAAAATTCCGATCCTGCTCGGGCATGATTTCTGGATCTTCAGTGCCCCCAAGCTTGCGCGCTACGGCTTCTGGAGCATGGCGCACGAAGCCCGCGACGATTTCGCCATGCTGCTGGGTTCGCTCTATTTGCTGATCGAGGGAGCGGGCGCGTGGTCGCTGGACGCGCTGCTGAGCTGCGATCGGCCACTATCGTCAACGTCAGACGAGAGAACCCTCGGCAAGTCCGCAGCAGGCAGACCGCAATGAGCGACATCACCCATCGCACAATCGAGACAAACGGCATCCGCATGCACATAACCGAGCAGGGCGAAGGCCCGCTCGTGCTGCTCTGCCACGGATTTCCGGAATGCTGGTACTCCTGGCGCCATCAGCTCAACGCGCTGGCCGAGGCCGGCTTCAAGGCGGTCGCGCCCGATATGCGCGGTTACGGGCAGACCGACCGTCCGGCGGAGATCGAGAAATACACGCTGCTGCATCTCGTCGGCGACATGGTCGGCGTGCTCGACGCCTTGGAGGCCGAGACTGCGGTGATCGCCGGCCACGATTGGGGCGCGCCGGTCGCCTGGCATGCGGCGCTGCTGCGGCCCGACCGTTTTCGCGGCGTGATCGGCTTGAGCGTGCCGTTCCGGCCGCGCCTTGCGGCCCGGCCGACCAGCGTGATGCCGCAGACCGATGATGCGCTTTTTTATCAGCTTTACTTCCAGGAGCCCGGCGTGGCGGAAGCCGAGCTCGAGCGCGATCCGCAGGTGACCGTTCGCTCTTTGCTGTACGGAGCCTCGGGCGAGGGATCGCGCTTGCGCGCGCCCGGCGATGCGATCGGCATGGTGCCGCGCAAAAGCGGATTCCTGCGCGGGCTGACGAGCCCGCCGCCGCTGCCATCGTGGCTCACGCAGAACGACGTTGATTATTACGTCGGCGAGTTCAAGCGCACCGGATTTCGTGGCGGGCTGAATTGGTACCGCAACATCGATCGGAGCTGGGAATTGTTAGCGCCTTTCGCCGGACTGCGGGTCATGGTGCCGGCGCTTTATATGATCGGCGACCGCGATCTGGTCATGCATTTTAAGGGGATGGACCAGCTCTTGCCCAATCTCGCCAAATTCGTACCCAAGCTCCGCGAAACGATTATCTTGCCTGGCTGCGGCCACTGGACCCAGCAGGAGCGGCCGGCCGAGGTCAATGCGGCGATGATCGATTTTTTGAAAACTTTGGCGTGATCCGGCGGCTCAGACCGGCGCGCCGACTTCGTTGACCTTCACCGCGCGCATGCGCTCGTTGTAATTCTGCACGTTGAGTCCGCAGACCTCGAAGCGGGCGAGATAGCCCATAAGGAAACCGTTGATGCCGATGCGGTAAAGCTTGCCGACGTCGCCGGCGAGGAGCGCGCTTCGCTCCTCGTCGGTGAGGTCGAGGCCCGCCAGCGCTTTGGCCGGATCGGCCTTCATCGCCGCGCGGAAGGCGTGATCGCGCAACACCTCGCGGCAGAGATAGTTCACATTGAAAATGCTCATGGCCGCTCCGGCACGGGTCGAATATATCCGATGGTGAGCGCGGTGGGGATCGAACCCACGACCCCGTGATTAAAAGTCACGTGCTCTACCGACTGAGCTACGCGCTCATGCGCGCTTTCCATACGCAAAAGCGCCCGCATTTACTAGTCCGCCAGCCGGTCGCGCCGCCGGCCGCGCTTTGCTAGACTTAAGCGTTCGCCGGGGGCCGAGCCGAACGAGGACCATTACGATGCCGATCGTCAACCGCGTCGCCGACCTGCATACCGAGATCACGGCGTGGCGGCGGGATATCCACGCCCATCCGGAACTCCTCTACGACGTGCAGCGGACGGCTTCCTCGGTCGCCGACAAGCTCAAAGCCTTCGGCTGCGACGAAGTCGTCACCGGCATCGGCCGCACCGGCGTGGTCGGCGTCATCCGCGGCCGCAAGGCCGGCGGTAAGGTGGTGGGCTTGCGCGCCGACATGGATGCGCTGCCGATCGAGGAGGCGACCAACCTTCCTTACAAGTCGACCGTGCCGGGCAAGATGCATGCTTGCGGCCACGACGGCCACACCGCCATGCTGCTCGGCGCCGCCAAATATCTCGCCGACACGCGCAATTTCGCCGGCACGGCCATCGTGATCTTCCAGCCGGCGGAGGAGGGCGGCGCCGGTGCCCGCGCGATGATCCGCGACGGCCTGCTCGATCGCTTCGGCATCCAGGAAGTGTTCGGCATGCACAATTACCCCGGCATGCCGGTCGGGCAATTCGCGCTTCGCTCCGGGCCGATGATGGCGTCCACCGACACGATCGCCGTCAACCTCGAAGGCGTCGGCGGACACGCGGCGTTTCCACAGCTTGCCGTCGATACCGTCCTGGTCGGCGCGCAGATCGTCAATCAGCTGCAGTCGATCGTGGCGCGCAATGTCGATCCGTTGCAGGCCGCCGTCATCTCGATCTGCGTGTTTCAGGGCGGTCAGACCGAGAACGTCATTCCGCAGCGCGTTCGCCTCGGCGGAACGGCGCGCAGCCTCTCTCCCGAGGTCCGCGATCTGCTGCAAAAGCGCGTACGCGAAGTGGTCGAGGGCACCGCGCGGCTCTACGGCGCCAAGGCGGAGCTGACCTATACGACCGGCTATCCGGTGCTGGTGAACGAGGAGCGCCGCACGGCCTTCGCCGCCGCCGTCGCCGGCGAGATTGCCGGCAAGGATAAGGTCAATGCCGATTGTCCGCCGCTGATGGGCGCGGAGGATTTCGCCTATATGCTCCAGGAGCGGCCGGGCGCCTTCATCTATCTCGGCAACGGCGACACCGCGGGGCTCCACCACCCGGCTTACGATTTCAACGACGAGGCGATCCCGGTCGGCACATCCTATTGGGTGCGGCTCGCGGAAACCGCGCTCGCGGGCTGACCGCTTACTGCGCCGCTTCGGCGCGGTTCTCGGCGGGAAGCTTGGGCGCTTCGGCGATCGCCTTGGATCGCGGCAGAAGTTCGAGCAGCCGCACCTCGATGCCGCGCCAGTAGGCGAAAGTGTTGAAGCGCGTCCCCTCGATGAGGGCGATCGCCACCGCGGCGACGAACGGCAGGCTTTGCGCCACCAGTACCGCGGCGAAGATATTGATCTCGCGGACCTGCTTGTAATTGGTGACGACCAGCGTCAGCGATCCGATCAGCAGCAAAGCGGCGATGATCGCCTCCCAGAACGCCGGGAAGTCGCCCTTGCGCGTGGCGCCGCCCTTGGCGGTGCGCAGGAACGGCAAGCGTTCCTTGAACAGGCCGGTGCCGACCGCTTGCGCCACCGTCCACTGCATCGACATGGCGGCGCAGACCGCGCCCAGGAGCTGACCGAGCGGCACGCGCACGCGCAGCCGATAGAGCGCCGCGAAATGTGCGATCGAGACGACGAAAGCCGCCAGGATCGGCACGGTGAGAATCCGGTCCGGCACCGCGATATTGGCGAACGCGACCACCGGCACCCAGACGATGTTGAGCAGCGCGACGATGACGCCGACGCTCTCGGCGCCGAGCCAGTTGAGCCAGCCGAGGCCGTATTCGCGTTTTTGCTCGCGCGTCAGCGTTTCCGTCCACGGCAGGAGGTGGCGCCAGTGCTTGGAGAAAAGCTGATAGCCGCCGAACGCCCAACGCTGCCGCTGGCGTTTGTAGGCTTCGAAGGTGTCGGGCAAGAGCCCGTAGCCGTAGCGGCGGTTGGTGTAATGGGCGATCCAGCCGTGCTCGAGCATGGCAAGCCCGAGATCGGTGTCCTCGACGATGGTGTCGCTGGACCAGCCGCCGACGCTTTCGATCGCCGCCCGGCGCACGAGGCACATGGTGCCGTGCATGACGATGGCGTTGAATTCGTTACGTTGCACCATGCCGATGTCGAAGAAGCCGGCATACTCGGCGTTCATGGCGCGATGCATCGGAGAGCGGTCGCCGTCGCGGTGGTCCTGCGGCGATTGGGCGAAGCCGACCCGCGCGGCGGCGAATAACGGCACCATATCCTTGAGCCAGTCGGCTTCGACGACGTAATCGGAATCGACGGCGCCGATGATTTCCGCGTCGGGGGCGGTGTTGGCGAGCGCTACGCGCAGCGCGCCGGCCTTGTAGCCCGCCAGATTGTCGATCCGGACGAATTTGAAGCGTTCGCCAAGCGTCTTGCAATGCTCCTCGACCGGCCGCCACAACGCCGGATCGGGCGTATTGTTGATCACCAGCACGCATTCGAAATTGGGATAGTTGAGCCGCGCCACGGCATCGAGTGTGGTCTTAAGCATGTCCGGCTGCTCGCAATAGGCCGGAATGTGGATCGAGACTTTGGGCGCGAAGGTCTCCGGCACGAGCGGCGGAGAATTCGCCAGCCGCCGCGGCGGCCGGCCGAAGGCGATGGCCGCGATCTCCTCGATGCGCGCGAGCGCGATCACCACAAGCGGTAGCAAAAGAATAACACCGAGCCCGAGCGCGAAGGCCGCCCCGGGCACAAAGTAATGGCCCTTCCAGAAGGCGACGATGGCGGCAAACCAGGCGCCGGCGAGGTTGGCGGCCGTCGCGAGCATCAAGGCTTGCGCCGCGGTCGCTCCGCTGAGCGCCAGGATCGGTAGTGACAGGAGCAGGCCGAACAGGACGGCGAGCCCGGCGCGCTTGATGTAATCGGGATCGGTGATCGGTCCAGTCCAGGAGAACTTGGCCTGCCGGGAGGCGTCGAGTAGGCCCCAATAGGGGCCGACGCCGCCTTCGGCGGTCTTCCACGGCTGGTCGATGGCCTCGATAACGTTGTAGTCGATGCCGTAGGCTTCCGCGCGCTTGACGAAATCGCGGATCACCATGGCCTGATTGATGCGGCCCGGATTGGCGTCGTGGAAGTTGTAGCCGGCGCTTGGCCAGCCGAACTCGGCGATCACGACGCGCTTGCCGGGATTCAGGCGGCGCAGTTTGTCGTAAGTCTCGATCGTTTGGTCGACGGCTTGCGAGGCATCCGTGCCCGCCCAGTAAGGCAATATGTGCGCGGCGATGAAATCCACTGCCGAGGCCAGTTCCGGATGATCGATCCACGCCGACCAAATTTCACCTGTAGTAACAGGGACCGGGCTCGATCTCTTCACACGCTGGATGAGCTTGATCAGATCCTCAACATTGGTCTCGGTGCGTAACATCGTCTCGTTGCCGACGACGATGGCGTTGACGTTGCTGTTGTGGGCGGCAAGCTCGAGCGCGGAGCGGATTTCCCGCTCGTTACGCTCCTGGTTCTTGTCGATCCAGGCACCGACCGTGACTTTGAGGCCGAATTCGGCGGCAATCGGCGGGACGAGCTCGGCGCCGCCGGTCGAGGAATAGGTGCGGATGGCGCGGGTATAGGGGGCGATGGCTTTGAGTTCGGCCCTGATCTGTTCGACGGTCGGCCGCTCCCCCCAATCCGGATGCACGGAGGCGACGAATGGAGCGTAGGAAACGCTGGCGAGCTGCCCAGTGAAGTCGGGAGCCGTTTCTTTGGTCCGTAGCGAAGCCCACAGGCCGGCATGCATGCACGCTACGAGCGCGAGCACGGCAGCGACGGTGCGCATCGAAGTTCAACCACGCGGGGAGAGGAAAACAATAGCCGAACCTGTCCCCAAGGCTCGACGATGAGTAGGACAAAGGCAACCAACGAGCGGCAATTCACAGTTAGCCGCCGGTGGTGGCAAATTCAAGACAAGCAACTTTCGTTCCGCGATTTTTTCTGCCGCGGTTGTTGGCAGGCGCTGGCCCTTGCGGGCTAGCGGTTGGTGGTCGGGCTCGTGGCTGCCGCGGCCGGTGCCGGGTTAGGGGGCGGCGCCAACGGATTGATCCAGCAGGCTTGGACCCGCGCGTTAAGGCTGTCGGCGGCTTTCGGGTCGATGGCAGTGCCGTTAAGGATGAGGCAGCGGAACGAGGCCTGAATATGCGCGCTCGGACAGCCGAAACGATCGTAGAGATCGAGATGGCGGAAGGCGGTATCGAGATCGTCGCGCCAGAGCAGGCTGACGACGCGGCGGCCTAGCCAGACGCATTCAGGATTGCCGACCGGTCCAGTGAGCGCGTGTTGCGCTTCGGCGAACTCATCGACTTTCTGGGCGTCTTTGCCGGCTTCCGCACCCGGCGGAGCGGCCTTTTCCGCAGGCTTAGCATCGTTGTTCTGGGCGAGAGCCGCGGGGGCAAAAGGACCCGTTACGGCCATCACGAAAATGAGCGCGGCGCACACGCCGCCGAAAACGCTAAACAATCGCTGGACCATGGTTCGCTTGAGCTGTTGGGCCGTTCGACCGAGAGAGGACGTTTCCTGAGCCACTGGATGGGCTGTCATTGCGGCCTCTTCCGGGCGCAGCCGGCCATGACAACACCCCAACCGCGCCGGTTTGTCCAGCAGCACGTATCGCTTTGCGGCTTGATCCTGCATCGATCTTGGCATCGGACGGCCGCAAGGTTAATGGCAAAGGGTGTCCCGCACGCAAAGCCACCCCGCAATCGGCCCGGCGCTCGGCTTTTTTGCGCTCACCACCTTGGCCACTGCCGCCGTGTGGTGGTGGCTTGGCGCGCCGGTCGAGTTGCCGCGGTCGCCGCTTGCCGCGGATGCAAAGCTCTATGACTGCGTCTCCTATGCCCCGTTTCGCGGCGCGCAGAACCCGCTGATTGAAGGGACCAAGGTCACCGCCGAACAGGTGGAGGAGGATCTGGCGGAGCTTGCCAAATATACCGGCTGCGTCCGCACCTATTCGGTGGACGACGGGGCCGATTACGTCCTGCAAAGCGCCCGGCGCCACGGATTGAAAGTCATGCACGGCGTATGGGTCTCCAACGATGCGGAGAAGACCTGCCGGCAGGTTGCGACCACGATTGCGCTCGCAAGAGCCTTTCCTGACGTCATCATCGCAGTGGTAGTCGGCAACGAAGTGCTGCTGCGCGGCGAAATGTCCGAGCCGGACCTCACCGCCATCATTCGCGACATCAAGGCGCAAGTGCCGATACCGGTGACCTACGCTGACGTCTGGGAATTTTGGCTGCGCTATCCCGGCGTGCAGAACGCTGTGGATTTTATCACCATCCACATCTTGCCCTATTGGGAGGACTTCCCGATCCCGGCGTCGAACGCGGCCGCCCACGTCGCAGCCATCCGCGGCAAAGTCGCCGCCGCCATCCCCAACAAGGACATCGTCATCGGCGAGTTCGGCTGGCCGAGCGCCGGCCGCATGCGCGAGGGCGCCCGGCCCTCGCGCTCGAACCAGGCGCGCGCCATCATCGAGACGGCGGCGCTGGCGAGGCGCGAGCATTTCCGGCTCAATATCATCGAGGCCTTCGATCAGCCGTGGAAGCGAGCGCTCGAAGGCGCGGTCGGCGGATATTGGGGCGTTTTCGACCGCACGACCGGCGAGCCGAAATTCAACCTTGCCGGCGGCGCCTTATCCGATCACCCGGATTGGCCGATCGAGGCGCTTGCCGGAATCGTCGTCGCTGCGCTGGCGTTCGCCGGCGCATTCGCCGTCGGGCGTGGCAAGGGGCTCGCCGCGTCCTTGTGGGGAAGGCTCGCGGCGCTGACCTTTCTTCCCGCGGTTTTGTTCGGCTGGACGCTGGAGACCGTTCCGGTCGAAAGCTTCAATGCCGGAAGCTGGCTGCGTTCGCTCGCCTTTGCCGCGGTCGCGGCCGCCTCCCCCATCGTCTGCGCCGCCGCCTGCGCTGCCGGCCGGCCGGCGCCGGCTTTCGCCTCGCTGTTCGGACGCCAATCCGAACACCGCGACTTACTCGATTGGGCGCTCGTCGGCGAAATGGCCGTGCTGATGCTGCTCGCCGTGCAGGCGGCGCTCGGCCTCGTGTTCGATCCGCGCTACCGCGATATACCGTTTGCGCCGCTCAGCGCCGGCGTTTGGCCGTTTCTCGTTCTGATGGTCGTGACGCCGCAGCCGGGCGGATCGCGGGCGGCCGCTGAAACGCTGGCAGGCGCCGTGCTCGTCGTGTCTGCCGGCTACATCGCGTTCAACGACGGCTTTGCCAATTGGCAGTCGCTTTGGTTCTGCGCCGGATTGATCGCGTTTGCCGTCACGCTGGCGCGGGCGCGGGTCGCGCCAGCGTGAGGATCAGCACGCCGGCGGCAAGCGCCGAAAGATCGGCATTGTGCAGCACCACGCCGAAAGCCGCCGCGGCGAGCGCGACGGCGAAAAGCACAAGCGACGGCCGCAGGAGATTGATCAAGGCCGCCGCGAGCGCCACCGCGCCAAAGACTTCATATCCGAACAGCACGACGGTCAGCCGCAACGTGCCGCACAGCCAGGTATCGAGTCCGGCCTGGCAGGCCAGCGACACCGTTCGGTTCTCGATCGCCATGTAGCGCAAATACATCGCTTCCCCGAGCGCGAGGAAGGCGACGATCAGGAGCCAGTTGGTCTGGCGCGCAGTCGGCAGGAAAAGCGGGCGGGGCATGGTCGGATCACTTTATACAACACAACGATAATATGCCGATCATTGCAGCGCGAGGCGGCCGTCGAACATCGCGGGCTGGCAGAGGTGCCGCAAAGCGATAAGCGCGGCGCAGAGTTGCACGGCCGCGACCTGATTGGAAAACGGACCGACCACCAGCCGCAACTCGGCCCGGTTGGACCTCGGGTTGTCCTTGACGGTGACGCCCGCATGCAAGCCCTGAAACAGTTGCGGATGAGCCGAGCGAAGACCAGTCCAGACCGCGCGTAGCGATTTGAGCGAAAGCGCGCTGCCGAGATCGGCGCCGTATCCCGCCAAAGCGTCGACGGAAACGGCCGCGTCCGGCGGCCATGAAATCGCCGCGCTCGTTGCCGGCGCGATCGCCGCGGTAGTGGCCGTCGCGTCCGCCGGCGGCGCTTCGGGCCAAGGCGTAGGAGGGCTGGCAGCAGCACGCGGCGGCGCGGCAGCCTCGGCGCCGGCAGTCTCGGCTGCTTTGGCCGCTTCAGCCTGCCGGCTGATGGATCCGGTCACGTCATCCAAACGGCGCTCGAGGTCGGCGATCCGCGTGGTCAATCGGTCGCGGTCTTCCGCCAAGCCGCGTACCGCTTGCGCGAGCTGCCGGGTTGCCGATTCCGCATCGAATGGCGCCGCCGCTGCTTGCTGTGGAAGAGGCGGTTGAGGCGAGCTGTTATGGAGCATGGACGCAAACATCACTGCTCTTTGCGCGCCGAAATCGCTCCGCCCCGCAAGGACGACGAGGAAGAGCGCAACAGCCGCCGCCGCGGCCCACAATGCCAGGGGTAAAAGCGATGCCGTGCGGGAAGCGGTGTTTGCCGCAAAACGCGGTGAGGTCGCGTCGATGACGTCTGCTTGATCGAGCAAACTTCCGCTCCCGGCGCATTGCGCAGCGAATCAGTGATAAAAATAGCAGATTCCAGTTTTTCGACGTGTCGCGCGGGCAATGCCGGCGCGCCCGGTTGTTTCCACTTTTCCGCATCATGCTTTATGAGGACGCTGCGGAGGTCTTCTTGATGAAGGCTCGGAGTTGCCTTGCCATCGTGCTTGCCGCCGGCGAAGGCACGCGCATGCGCTCGGGGTTGCCGAAGGTGCTGCACGCGATCGCGGGCCGCTCACTTCTCGCTCATGTGCTGGCCGCGGTCGCCGACGCCAAAGTCGGCGCGACGGCAGTCGTCGTCGGTCCCGGGCAGAAGGCGGTAGCCGCGGAGGCAAAACGAGTCATTCCCGGCGCCGAATGTTTCGTGCAGCGCGCAAGGCGGGGGACGGCGCACGCGGTGCTGGCGGCAAAATCCGCGATCGGCCGCGGACCCGACGACATTCTGATTATCTATGGCGATACGCCGCTCATCCGAGCGGATACCCTCAAGCGCCTGCGCGCGCCTTTGGCCGCCGGCGCCGCCGTTGCGGTGCTGGCGTTCCGGCCGTCCGATCCGACGGGCTATGGCCGGCTCGTCACCGAAGGCAACAAGCTCGTCGCCATTCGCGAGGATGCCGACGCGAGCGCGAGCGAAAAATCCATCGGCCTCTGCAACGGCGGAATCATGGCGCTTGCCGGCGCGCAAGCGCTGGCCATCTTGGAACGCATCGGCGACCGCAATCGCAAGGGCGAATTTTATTTGACCGATGCGGTCGAGGTCGCCAACGGCATGAAGCTCAACACATTAGCCATCGAAGTCGAGGAGGACGAAGTGCGCGGCATCAATACCAAAAGCCAGCTGGCGGAAGCGGAAGCCGTTGCGCAGCAGCGTCTGCGCAAGGCCGCGCTCGATAGAGGCGTAACATTGGTCGCGCCGGAGACGGTGTTCCTGTCCGCCGACACCAAATTCGGCAAGGATGTCGTGGTCGAGCCTTTTGTCGTGTTCGGAACCAAGGTCACGGTGGAAGACAATGCGATCATCCACGCGTTTTCGCACCTGGTCGGCGCGCATATCGGCAAGGGCGCGTCCGTCGGACCCTATGCGCGGCTGCGGCCAGGCACCCGGCTCGGCGCCGGCGCCCGCATCGGCAATTTCGTCGAGGTCAAAGAAGCCGTGATCGAAGCCGGCGCCAAGGCCAATCACCTGAGCTATATCGGCGACGCTTCGGTCGGCGCCGACGCCAATATCGGCGCCGGCACCATCACCTGCAATTACGACGGCGCCGAGAAGCACCGCACGACGATCGGCAAAAAGGCGTTTATCGGCTCCAACTCGGCGCTGGTGGCGCCGGTCGCGATCGGCGCCGGCGCCTATATCGGCTCCGGCTCCGTGATTACCAAGAACGTGCCGGCGGGCGCGCTCGCCTTGGCGCGCGGGCGGCAGGTCGTTAAGGAAGGCAGCGCGGCGCGCTTGCGCTCGCTCAAATCGATCGGCAAGAAGAAAGCGCATTCGGATTAATCGAGCATATTCCGCATGTTGCGCGTGCCGCCGGCCTTGTAACCGGACGAAACGTTTTTTTATTTGGTATCCGCTACGATCGGACCTTACGGTTAACATATCGGCGGGTTCCATCGCGGCGGGCGGTTGAGGAGACCATCCACACGGATGTGCGGCATCATCGGGATCATCGGCCACGAGCCGGTCGCGCCACTGTTGATCGATGCGCTCAAGCGCCTCGAATACCGCGGCTATGACTCGGCGGGCGTCGCCACGCTCGAGCACGGCGTGCTGGCGCGGCGGCGCGCCGAAGGCAAACTGAAGAATCTGGAGCAAAGGCTCGCGCGCGAGCCGCTTGCGGGAACGATCGGCATCGGCCACACCCGCTGGGCGACGCACGGACGGCCGACGGAGAACAACGCGCATCCGCATGCGACCGATCGGCTCGCCGTCGTGCACAATGGCATCATCGAGAATTTCGCCGAGCTGCGGCGCGAGCTGGAAGGCGGCGGAGTCAAGTTCGCGACCGAAACCGATACCGAAGTCATCGCGCATCTGGTCAGCCAGGAACTCAAGCGCGGCCGCTCGCCGGTCGATGCGGTGAAGGCGTCGCTGCCGCGGCTGCGAGGCGCTTTTGCGCTCGCTTTCCTGTTCGCCGGCGAGGAGAACCTCCTGATCGGCGCGCGCAAGGGCTCGCCGCTCGCGGTCGGCTTCGGCGACGGCGCGATGTATATCGGCTCCGACGCGATCGCGCTCGCGCCCTTCACCGACACCGTGAGCTATCTGGAGGACGGCGACTGGGTGGTTATCAGTGACAAGACCGCGGACGTGCACGATGCAAACGGCAATGCCGTGCACCGCGCCGTTCTCAAGTCGCAAGCGTCGGTGATGCTCATCGACAAGGGCAACCATCGCCATTTCATGGGCAAGGAAATCTACGAGCAGCCCGAAGTTGTCGGCCACACGCTCGCGCACTATATCGACATGGTGGCCGAGCGCGTCGATCTGCCGATGGCGCTGCCGTTCGATTTCCGCGCGCTTAAGCGCATCTCCATCGCCGCCTGCGGCACCGCTTATTACGCCGGCATGGTGGCGCGCTACTGGTTCGAGCGCTTGGCGCATCTGCCGGTCGAGGTCGACATCGCCTCCGAGTTCCGCTACCGCGAGTCGCCGCTCGATCCGGGGGCGCTTTCGATCTTCATCTCGCAGTCCGGCGAGACCGCCGATACGCTCGCTTCGCTGCGCTATGCGCGCGAGCACAAGCAGCACGTCCTCTCCATCGTGAACGTGCCGAACTCGACCATCGCCCGCGAAAGCGACATCGTGATGCCCACGTTGGCCGGCCCGGAAATCGGCGTCGCCTCGACCAAGGCCTTCACCTGCCAGCTGGCGGCGCTGGTGACCTTGGCGATCGCCGCCGGGCGCGCCCGCGGCGTGCTCAGCGCCACCGACGAGAAACGCCTGGTGCGGGCGCTCATCGAGGTGCCGCGGCACATCACCGAGGCGCTAGCGCTCGAGCCGCAGATCGAGCAGCTGGCCCGCGATCTAGCGAAATCCCGCGACGTGCTCTATCTCGGCCGCGGCACCAGCTACCCGATCGCGCTCGAAGGCGCGCTCAAGCTCAAGGAAATCTCCTACATCCACGCCGAGGGCTATGCGGCGGGCGAACTCAAGCACGGCCCGATCGCGCTCATCGACGAAACCATGCCCGTCGTAGTGCTCGCGCCCTACGACCAGGTGTTCGAGAAGACCGTTTCCAACATGCAGGAGGTCGCCGCGCGCGGCGGCCGGTTGATCCTGGTCACCGACGCCAAGGGCGCGGCGGTCGCCGCCGGTCAGGCGATGGTGACGCTGACGCTGCCGACCATGCCGGCGACGGTGGGACCGCTGGTCTATGCCGTGCCGGTGCAGCTCATCGCCTATCACGCGGCCGTGGCGTTGGGCACCGACGTGGATCAGCCGCGCAATCTGGCCAAATCGGTGACGGTGGAGTAGACGCGGAAGCTGCGCCGCCCTCCGTGTCGCCGCGCGGTCGCATCGCGTACCTATAGAGATGCAGCCGCGAGGCCGGCGAGCGCTGCTACCGGGCTGGATGATGAGCGATACGGAGCAAAGCGGGAAAGCGATTGCGGCCCCGGTCAGGCCCTCGTCCGGACTCGGCGCCCGTATCCGCAATTACTTTTTGACCGGCCTGATCGTCGCCGGACCGGTGGCGGTGACGTTGTGGCTGATCTGGTATTTCGTCACCTGGGTCGACAATCTGGTGCGTCCGGTCATCCCGGTGCCGTATCGTCCGGAAACCTATCTACCGGTCAACATTCCGGGCTTCGGCCTGATCATCGTCTTCGTGGCGCTGACGCTGCTCGGCTTCCTCACCGCCAATCTGGTCGGCTCTAGGCTCGTCGGTTTCGGCGAGAGCCTGTTGAACCGCATGCCGATCGTGCGACCGATCTACCGCACCACCAAGCAGATTTTCCAGACGCTGTTCTCCGCCTCGGAATCGAGCTTTCGCCACGTAGGTCTGGTGGAGTTTCCGGCGCCGGGCATGTGGTCGCTGGTGTTCCTCACCCAACCGCCGACCGCCGCCATCGCCAAGCATTTGCCGCAGACCGAGCATGTCTCGGCATTCCTGCCGTGCACGCCCAACCCGACTACCGGGTTTTTCTTCTACGTGCCGCGCCGCGATGTGATCGATCTCGACATCACCGTCGAGCAGGCGATGTCGCTCCTGATCTCCGCCGGCATCATTCAGCCCGGCGGCGAGGATCCGCAGGGCAGGCTCGCGGCGCTGGCGCAAACCGCGCGCGCCGCGCAGGCGGCGCGCAAAATAGCGCCGAGCCCGGCGAAGTAGGCACGCCTCAGCCGGCGCCAAGGAGCCTGATCGCCTCGTCGCGGGCGAACAGATAAAGCAGCTGACGCAAAGCAGCGCCGCGCGCCGATTTGAGCTTCGGATCGCGGTTGAGCACGAGAGCCGCGTCCTCACGCGCCGCGCTCAACAACTTGCCGTGGACTTCGAGGCGGGCGAGGCGGAAGCCCGGCATGCCGCTTTGCCGCGTGCCGAGCACGTCGCCTTCGCCGCGCAAGCGCAGATCTTCCTCGGCGATGCGGAAGCCGTCGTCGGTCTCGCGCAGGATGGCGAGCCGCGCCTTCGCCGTCTCGCCGAGCGGGGCGCGGTAGAGCAGGAGACAGATCGAGCGGTCGGCGCCGCGGCCGATGCGGCCGCGCAACTGGTGCAGTTGCGCAAGCCCGAAGCGCTCGGCGTGCTCGATGACCATGACGCTCGCGGCCGGCACATCGACACCGACTTCGATCACCGTGGTGGCGACCAGGATGCGGGCCGAACCTTCGGCAAAGCGCGCCATCGCCGCGTCCTTCTCGGTCCCGCGCATGCGGCCGTGGACGAGCTCGGCCGTGTCGCCAAAGCGCTTCTTCAGCGACCGGTAGCGATCCTCGGCGGCGGCGAGGTCGATGGTTTCCGATTCCTCGACCAGCGGGCACACCCAATAGACACGGCGACCGTCGTCGAGCGCACGGCTCACCGCCTCGATCACCTCGGCAAGCCGCTCCAGCGGCAGCGCGCGGGTGTCGATCTTCTGACGGCCCGCGGGCTTTTCGCGCAGCTCTGACACGTCCATGTCGCCGAAATAAGTGAGCACCAGAGTACGCGGGATCGGCGTCGCGGTGAGCACCAGGAGATCGACCGCTTCGCCCTTGCGCGAAAGCGCCAGGCGCTGGTGCACGCCGAAACGCTGCTGCTCGTCGACGATGGCGAGCGCGAGATCGTGGAACGCCACGTCTTCTTGAAACAATGCGTGCGTGCCGACGATCAGGTCGATATCGCCGGCGGCAAGCGCGGAGAGAATCTCGGGGCGTTCGCGGCCGCGCTCGCGCCCGGTGAGGATGGCGAGCCGGATGCCGGCTGCTGCGGCAAGCGGCGCGATGGTGGCGAAATGCTGGCGCGCGAGGATTTCCGTCGGCGCCATGAAGGCGGCCTGGCGGCCGGCCTCGATCACGGTCGCCGCCGCGAGAAGCGCGACCACCGTCTTGCCGGAGCCGACGTCGCCATGCAGGAGCCGCAGCATGCGGTTGGGCTGCGCGAGGTCGGCGATGATGTCGGCCGTCGCGCGCTGCTGCGACTGCGTGAGCGCGTAGGGCAAAGCGGCGACGATCCGCGCGCGCAAGCGGCCCTCGGCGGCGCTGCCGCGCCCAGCGCGCTTTCGCATATGTCCGCGCAAAAGCGCGAGCGCCAGCTGGCCGGCGAGCAGCTCGTCATAAGCAAGCCGCGACCACGCCGCGCTTTCCGGCTTCAGATCGTCCGGGCTTGCCGGCCGGTGCACCTTGCGAAGGGCCTCGGCAAAGCCCGGAAAATGATTGCGCTTGACCCATGCCGGGTCTTGCCATTCGGGAAGCTCCGGCACGCGATCGAGCGCGAGCTCGATCGCCCGTTGCAACTGGTTGGGATAAATGCCTTCGGTCAGCGGATAGACCGGATCGATCAGCGGCAGCCGCGCGAAGCCCGCCGCATCGACCACGCGATCGGGATGCACCATCTGCAAGTGGCCGTCGTAGAGCGTGGCGATGCCGGATAAATAGCGCAGCGCGCCTTCGGGATAGAGCTTTTCCAGGTAATCCTTGCGGGCGTTGAAGTAGGTGATGGTCAGCGTGTTGGTGTCGTCGCTCGCCTCGATGTTGTAGGGCGCGCGGGGGCGGTTCGGCGGCGGCGGCCGGTGGCGATCGATGGTGACGGCGACGGTGACGACGGTATCGGGAACGACCGCCGAGAGCTTGGGCTGGTTGCGCCGGTCCACATAGCCGGTCGGCAGGTGAAACACGAGATCGACCAGCCGCGGCTTTTCCCCCTCGCGCACCAGGAGCCGCACGAAGACCTTCTCCAGCTTCGGCCCGATGCCGGGCAGCGCGGTGAGCGAAGCAAAAAGCGGATTGAGCACCGGCGGACGCATCGTATCCCGCTGACATTTTAAGCGTCGCCCTCTATATACACCGCGCCCGGCCGCGTCCGGGCTTTTGGCGTTGGATTTGAGCGATGACCGAGCGGTCGAGCGAGGGGTTGGACGTGCGGCGGCGCAAGCTTCTGTTCCGCGCCTGGCGCCGCGGCGTGCGCGAAATGGACCTGATCGTCGGCCGCTTCGCCGACGCGCATATCGACACGTTCGACGAAGCCGGCCTCGACGATTTCGAACGCCTGATCGAGGCGCCCAACGCCGCGCTCTACGCCTGGGTGATCGGCGCCGAGGACGTTCCGGATAATTACGATACCGCGGTGCTAGCGCAGCTGCGGACATTTCATAGTCACAGCCGCGCAAGCAAGCCGCGACCTGGGAAGGGACCGTGACGGCACCGCTTCGATCGCCCGCGCGGTCGCCGGCGGAGCGGCTTGCGCCCGGCCGGCCGCTGCTTCTTTCCGGTATCGCCGACGGCGCCGAAGGGCTGGTGCTCGGCGATCTCGCCCGCGTTATCGCTGCGGGGGAAACGCCGCCCGCGATCAGCCTCGCCGTCATTTGCCGTGACGGGGCGCGCATGGCGACGCTCTCGCGCGCGCTCGCTTTCTTCGCCCCCGACATCGAGGTGCTGGAATTTCCCGCCTGGGATTGCCTGCCCTACGACCGCGCCTCGCCGCATGCCGGCGTGGTGGCGCAGCGCATGCATGCGCTGTCGCGGCTCGCCCGCGTCAAGGGCCGCGACCGGCCTTCGGTCTTGCTCACCACCGTCAACGCTATCCTGCAACGCGTGCCGCCGCGCGAAACGATCGCCCGGCAATCGCTCTCCGCCGCCGCCGGCAATCTCTTGCCGATGGCGGGCATCGTGCAGTGGCTCGAGCTCAACGGCTTTAGTCGCGCTTCAACCGTGCGCGAGGCGGGAGACTACGCGCTGCGCGGCGGCATCCTCGATCTGTTCGCGCCCGGCATGGACGCGCCGGTGCGGCTCGATTTCTTCGGCGACACGTTGGAATCGATCCGCGCCTTCGATCGGGAAACCCAGCGCACGACGCAGGACCTGCGCACGCTCGACCTCCTGCCCATGGCGGAGTTCCAGCTGACGGCGGAAACCATCCGCGCGTTCCGCACCGGCTATGTCGCGGCCTTCGGCGCCGCCGGCCCCGACGACGTGCTCTACGAAGCGGTGAGCGAGGGCCGCCGCTCGGCCGGCATCGAGCACTGGCTGCCGCTGTTCCATCAGCATCTGGAGACGCTGTTCGATTATCTCAGGGCCCCATCGGCCTCACACCCTCCCCTGGAGGGGGAGGGTCGCGAGCGAAGCGAGCGGGGTGGGGTGAACGGCGCCGCAGCCACCCCCTCCCGCCGGGCTAAGTCCGGCGACCTCCCCCCTGCAGGGGGAGGTGGTCAAGGGCGCGCAGCGCTGCCGACACCCATCGTGCTAGAGGTGCTGGCCGACGAAGCCGCCCATGAGCGGCTCGTTCAGATCGCCGATTACTATCAGGCGCGCCGGGAAGCGATCGATGTGCCCGGCGGCGGCGCGCCCTATAAGCCGCTGCCGCCGAAGGGGCTCTATCTCGCGGAAAACGAATGGCGCGAACGCCTCGACAACGCGCCGCTGGCGCGATTATCGCCGTTTGCGGTGGAGAGCGCGCCCGACGGCATCGAGATCGGCGCGCGCGCCGGCCACAACTTCGCAGCCGAGCGCGGCGAGCCCGGCACCAACGTCTTCGAGGCGGTGCGCGGTCACGTCGAGGTGCTGCAGGCGGCCGGCAAGCGCGTCCTCATCGCGCTGTGGAGCGAAGGCTCCCGTGAACGGATGGCGCATGTGCTGGCCGAGCATCGCCTGTTCAATCTGGCGCCGGTCGCGTCGTGGCCGGAGGCGTTGGCGCTGACGAAGCCCGAAGTCGCGCTCGCCGTGCTCGGCATCGATTCCGGCTTCGAGACCGCCGATGTCGCGCTGATCACCGAAGAAGACATTCTCGGCGAGCGCCTCATCCGCGCGCGCCGGCCGGGCAAGCGGGCGGAAAATTTCATCGCCGAGGTGACGAGCCTTGCTGCCGGCGACGTCGTCGTCCATGTCGATCACGGCATCGGCCGCTTTGTCGGCTTGCGCGCCATCGAGGCCGGCGGCGCGCCGCACGATTGCCTGGAAATCCATTACGCCGGCGGCGACAAATTGTTTCTGCCGGTGGAGAACATCGAGCTTCTCTCGCGCTACGGCTCGGAGGAAGCCGGCGTCGAGCTCGACCGGCTCGGCTCGTCCGCCTGGCAGGCGCGCAAGTCGCGGATGAAGAACCGCATCCGCGAAATCGCCGGCGAATTGATCAACGTGGCCGCCGCGCGGCAATTGCACGACGCGCCGCGGCTTGCCGTCGAGTCCGGGCTCTACGACGAATTCTGCGCCGGCTTTCCCTATGAGGAGACCGACGACCAGCAAGCCGCCATCGCCGCCGTGCTCACTGACCTTGCTTCCGGGCGGCCGATGGATCGGCTCATTTGCGGCGACGTCGGCTTCGGCAAGACCGAGGTGGCGTTGCGCGCGGCCTTCGTCGCCGCCATGAACGGCAAGCAGGTCGCGGTCGTCGTGCCGACGACGTTGCTCGCGCGCCAGCATTTCAAGACCTTCGGCGACCGGCTGCGCGGCTATCCGGTGCATATCGCGCAGGCCTCGCGCCTCGTCTCCGCCGCTGAGCTTGCCAAGGTGAGAAAAGGCCTCACCGAGGGCGGGATCGACATCGTCGTCGGCACGCATGCGCTCTTGGGCAAGAGCGTCAAGTTCAAGGACCTCGGGTTGATCGTGGTGGATGAGGAGCAGCATTTCGGCGTCGCCCACAAGGAGAAGCTCAAACAGCTGCGCGCCGAGGTGCATGTGCTGACGCTGACCGCGACGCCGATCCCGCGCACCCTGCAACTCGCTTTGTCCGGCGTGCGCGACATGTCGATCATCGCCACGCCGCCGGTCGATCGCCTGGCGGTGCGCACCTTCGTCGCGCCGTTCGATCCGGTCGTGGTGCGCGAGGCGCTCCTTCGCGAGCGCTATCGCGGCGGGCAATGTTTCTTCGTCTGCCCGCGCATCGAGGATCTGGCCGAGGCCAAAGCGTTCCTCGATAAAAGCGTGCCCGAGGTGCGCGTCGCCGTGGCCCACGGGCAGATGCCTTCTTCCGTTCTGGAAGACGTGATGGCCGCCTTCTACGACGGCAAGTTCGACGTGCTCCTCTCCACCTCGATCATCGAGTCCGGCCTCGACATTCCGACCGCCAACACGCTGATCGTGCACCGCGCCGACATGTTCGGGCTGGCGCAAATCTATCAGCTGCGCGGGCGCGTCGGCCGCTCGAAGCTGCGCGCCTATGCGCTGCTCACCTTGCCGGCTCGGCGCAGGATCACGCCGCAGGCCGAGCGGCGACTGAAAGTCCTGCAATCGCTTGACACGCTCGGCGCCGGCTTCCAGCTCGCCTCGCACGATCTCGACATCCGCGGCGCCGGCAATCTTTTGGGCGAAGAGCAGTCCGGCCACATCAAGGAAGTCGGCTTCGAGCTTTACCAGCAGATGCTGGAAGAGGCGGTGCTCAGCTTGAAAGCCGGCATCAGCGCGCCGGTCGCCGACAAATGGTCGCCGCAGATCACCATCGGTACCGCCGTCCTCATTCCGGAGGATTATGTCGCCGATCTGCCGGTGCGGCTCGCGCTTTACCGGCGGCTGTCCGAAATCGAGGACGACCGCGCTATCGAGGCGTTTGCCGCCGATCTGGTCGATCGCTTCGGCCCGCTGCCGCAGGAGGTCGAACACTTACTGCAATTCGTGTCGATCAAATCGCTGTGCCGGCGCGCCAATGTGGAGCGCATCGAGGTCGGGCCGAAGGGCGCGGTGCTCGCCTTCCGCGACAACATCTTCGCCAACCCGGAAGGGCTCATCGCCTATATCGGCAAGCACCCCGAGGGCGCGCGCGTGCGGCCCGATCAGAAAGTCGTGTTCTTCGATGAATGGGACACGCCCGCTGCCCGCCTCAAAGGCGCTGCCGGCATTTTACGCACGCTGGTCGGGATCGCGGAGAAGGGGGCACAGGCGGCGTGAATCAATGTCTTCGCGGATCCCTGCTTAGATCGGTCGAGTAGGCAATGCCCGTAAGACGCGAACGCATCATGTTCAGAACAGTACGAAGCGGCGTTTCTCAATCGGGCCGGCCACTTCGGGCCGCGCGACGAAGCAATCCAGAAACAGCGCCCAAGACTGGATTGCTTCGCTCCGCTCGCAATGACGAGGATGAGCTATGCCCGCAACCGCGTGTGCCTTCCGGCGGTGCGTTCGATGGCGTTCGCGAGATATTCCGGCGACTGCGCGCCGGTGACGATCACGCTGCCGCCGAAGACGAAGCAGGGCACGCCGTCGATGCCGGCTTCCTTGGCGGCGTTGGCTTCGCCCTCGATGCGGTCGACTTCGGCGTCGCTCGCCAGAAGCCGCCGCACCAGCTCGCCGTCCATGCCGCAATCGATCGCGGCCTGCACCAGTGTGTCGGTATCGGTGAGGTCGGCGCCCTCGGCAAAGTAGAGGTCCATCAAGCGTTGTTTCATGCGGCCGGGATCGGTGGCGCCGCGCGACCAGAGGATGAGGCGATGACAATCGAGCGTGTTCGGCTGCCGGCCGATCTTGTCGGAAGCGTAAACGAGGCCCTCGCTCGTGGCGGCGGCGGCGACGCGCTCGGCGATCACGGCATAGCGCTCGGCCGAGCCGAATTTGGTCTCCAGATAGGTTTGCCGGTCGATGCCTTCGCGCGGGATCCAGGGATTGAGGAAATACGGCCGCCAGTTGATGTCGACGGCGATGTCGGGAATAAGCATAAACGCCGTTTCCAGCCGGTGCTTGCCGATATAGCACCACGGGCAGACGACATCGGAGATGACGTCGACACGCATGACGGAAAAGTCGGCGGAGGCATCGGTCATGGCCGGACCTTGGAATCGCTAGCGTTCAGTTTAGCGCAATTCGCGCCGCTCGCTCTATCCGCTCGCGTGCGCGGGAATGAGCAGTATAAAAAATATATGGTGCACCGTTCAGCCGGCGGCAACCTCGCCGACCACGCGCGCGATTAGGGAGTCCACGTTATCGGAGGGTTTCAGCGTCGCCAACGTAATCGCGGTCTCGATGCCGCCGCGCTTGCGGTCGGCCGCGAGCATCGTGTGCTTGAGCACGCTCGCGATCCTTCGCGCGATGACGTGGGCGGCGCGCAGATCAGTCTCCGTGAACACGGCGAAGATGGAATTGTCCGCCTCGCGGCAGGCAAAATCGACCTGGCGCATCAGCCGGCCGACCAGGCGCCCGGCGTCGAGGCTCGTGCGGCGGTCGCCGCGCTCGAACGAAAAGCGGGCGATGGACAGGCCGACGCCGCGCTTTTCCGCCTCGCCGACGGCGCGGTTGAGGTCGCGCCAGAAGGCCTGCTGGACAAGCAGCCCGGTATCGGGATCGATCATGCCCTGGGCGTCCAGCGATTTGAGCATGCGCTTGAGCCGCTGCGCGAAGGCATGCAGGCGCACGAACGGCAGAAAGCGCTCGACCAGGCGTTCGGGCCCTTCGCCGACGCGGTCAAGATTGGGCAGATGCGCGTAGAAATCCTCGACCGCGCCGTGATGACCGCCGAGCGCGGCGACCGGCAGATCGCGAAAGCGCACGTCCTCGGCGAGCACGGTGAGCAGCGCTTCGACGATGCGCGGGCCGAAGCCGTCGCCGATCACGATGCCGTCGATGTCGCGGGCATTGAGCGCGCGCGCCGCGCTCTCGACGCTGAGCGCGCCGACGAGGCCGACGCGCTCGCCGACCGCGACCGCGAGCGCGGGATAGGAACGGCCGCGGCCGGCGACCAGCACGGTTGCTTCGTCGAGCGGATCGCTCTGCGGCAGTTCGGGCGCGGTCCCGCCGTGCGACGTGAGCGTCGCCATACGGCGCAAGACCGTGGCATGCAAGGTGCGCACGCGCTGCACCGCGCTGACGCGCTCGGCAATGCGCGCCGCCGGCACGGAAGCCGAAAGCGAAAGCGCGCCGTCAACCGGCACGCTTGCATCCTCGCGGGTGCGGGTGACGACCGGCGTGAAGGCGCTGTCGCGCGCCGCGATCCGCTCGGCGAGCGCGCGGCCGTATTCGGCTGCGCGTTCGCGATCGCTGCACACCTCGGCGATCACCACCGCCTCGGGCGCGACCGAGGTGACTGCGTCGGCCGCGTCGGGCCATTTCGTTTCGACGACCGGGAAAGCGCCCGCCTTGCGCAACGCCTCAACGATATCCGGCGCCGGGCCGTCGGCAACAACGACGAACGGACCTTGCAACGCCATTGCGGAACGCGAAGTGTTTTTGCTGCGGTCCGCGACAATGCCAAAGTGCTGTTAACAGGCCGTCAATGAAATTCATTAGTGGAGCATGATCTTTTTTGCGAAAACCGGTACCCACTTTTCCGGATCATGCTCTAATCATGTGGGGCGGCCAGTCGTTCCCCTCGATCGCCGAAGGCCGCGACCACCAGCGGATTGACCCCGACCGCATTGAGCGCCGCCTGCATGGTCAGGCGGTCGGTGGCCTGGCCGCTCAAACGCTGGCCGGTCAGCGGATCGGGCAGCGCGCCGAGCGTCGCGCCGGCATCGATGCGGCCGACCACGTCTTGCAGGTTGCGCAGCGGGAAGCGGTAGCCGCCGACGCTGACGATGCCCGTTGGCGCGCCGGTGATGACGATGGTCCCGGTGACGGAGTCGGCGCGG
This sequence comes from Xanthobacteraceae bacterium, assembly GCA_031291475.1. GTDB lineage: Bacteria > Pseudomonadota > Alphaproteobacteria > Rhizobiales > Xanthobacteraceae > BOG-931. The sequence goes on along the minus strand of JARLIY010000130.1, from coordinate 43,996 downwards.
CAGGCGTAGCCGGTGTCGACCAGTCCGCGCTCGCCGATCTTGAAATAGGGCAGGCCAGAGCGTTCGATTCCGGGCGGGAAGGAATGATGCGGCACCATCGGCCCGCGCATGGCCAATGTGCCGGCAGCGGTTGGCGTCAGTTCGGCGACCACGACGGCGTCCGGGCTTCCCCGCGGCGCAACGATCGGGCCGAGCGGCAGCGGCTCGGGCTTGCCGTCGGCGCCGCGGCGTTCGGCGGCAAGAGCCGCTTCGCCAAAGATCGGGACATCGACGAGGACGGTGTTCGGCTCGCGCCAGGCCGCGCTGTCGGTCAGCCGCTCCGGCGCGCGCCAGGCGGCAATCACGCATGCGGGACCTTCGAGCACGAAGGCGCTGGTCTCGGCGAGGCGCAAGGCGACCGGACCCGGCAGGACCAACGTACCGCAGCGCTCGCGGCGCTGCTGCCGGGCGAGAACGGCGGCATCGAAGGGATGATGAAGCAGGAGCGCGCCGCCAGAGAGCAGCCAGGGCAAGAGCGTCAGGCAGATGCCGCCGAAGGAGGAGGGCACGATCGCCGACAGGATCGTGGAGCCTTCCGCGATCCCGCTTTCCAGGAGCACGGCAAGCCCGCCGGCGAACAGCTCGGCATGATTGCGCGCGACCGGCACGACGCCGCGTTCGCCGACGTCGAAGGTGACGGCGGCAAGATGCGCCGCGGCATTATTCCCTCGCTCGCCAGTCTGTCGGTCGGCGTCGGTTGCCGGCAGCGGCCCGATTTTTTCCGCTTTTTCCGCGTCCAGCAAATCGTCGAGCGGCACCACGCCGTCGGGCAGGTTTTTGCCGAAACCGCAAACGTAGCGGATGGAGAATACGTCGGCGGCGACGCTCATGGCGAATTGGCAATGAGAGAACGCGCCGACATGGCCGCAACTGATCAGGGCCTTAGCGCCGATGCGCGCCAGCGCCGCGACCGCGTCGGCGCGCCGCCAGAGCAGCGGCAGCGGCGCGACGATCATGCCCGCGCGCCAGATGCCGAACATGGCGAGACTGTTCTCGACGATGTTGGGGAGTTGAATGCCGACGATGGCGTCGGTCGGCAGCCCCATATGGCGGAGCCGGGCGGCGATCGCCGTGACAGCGCGGTCGGCCTCGGCGTAAGTTAGCCGCCGCGGCGCGCTGTCGGTGAAAGTTTCGCGATTATCCGGATCGGCGAGCGCCAGCGCCTTGGGATGCCGCCGCGCGAGGCTGCGGAATACCGCCTCGACGGTCAGGCTGTTGGCGCCGCGCCGCGGCTCTCGCTCGCCGAGGATCATTGCAGCGCCTTCGGTTGATGCCACCAGGTTTCCGGCAGATAGCCGAACAGCGACGTGCGCGCCGGATGGGCGATGGAGGTCCAGCGCGCCACCCATTGCTCGGGCAAATAAAACAGCGGCACGACGTAGCTGCCGGAAACCAGCAGGCGGTCGAGCGCGCGCACCGCGGCGACGAAATCGGGCCGCTCGCGCGCGCGCAGCAAGGCGGCGATCATGGCGTTGATGCCCGCGCTGCGCACGCCCATGTAATTGCGCGAGCCCTGCTCATCGGCGGCGGCCGAGCCCCAATAGATGGCTTGCTCGTTGCCGGGCGAAAGCGATTCCTCCCAACGGTATTCGATCATGTCGAAATCGAAGGCGAGGCGGCGCTGATCGTATTGCACGGCGTCGACTTGGCGCACGCGCGCGTCGATGCCGGCGCGCGCGAGGTTGTTGGAGAAGGCGAGCGCCAGGCGCTCGTCGTCGCGGCTGGTGACCAAAATCTCGAAGCCGAGCGCCCGCCCGCCGGCGCGTTCGCGCAAGGTCGTGCCTTTGAGCTCGTAGCCGGCGGCGGCGAACAGCGCCAGCGCCTCGCGCAGGCTCTTGCGGTCGCGGCCCGAGCCGTCGGTGACCGGCGGCGACCAGGTGCCGTCGAGCACGTCGGCGCGAACCGCGTCGGCAAACGGCGCCAAGAGCGCGCGCTCGCGCGCGTCCGCGGGCCGGTGGTAGGCCGAGAGTTCGGAATCGTCGAAGAAGCTCGTGCTGCGCCGATAAAGATCGAAGAAAAAATTGTGGTTGACCCATTCGGCGTCGAACAAAAGCGAAATCGCCTGGCGCACGCGAATATCGGAGAACACCGGCCGCCGGGTGTTGAAGACGAACGCGGAGGCGAGCTTCGGCAGGCCGTTGGTGAATGCCTCCTTGACGATGCGCCCATCGCGCACGGCGGGGACGTCGTAACCGGTCTTCCAGCGGCTCGGATCGATCTCGCTGCGCACGTCGTACAGCCCGGTCTTGAAGCCCTCGAAATAGGCGTTGGTGTCGCGATAATAGTCGAAGCGCAACTCGGCGAAATTCCACAAGCCGCGATTGATCGGCAGCCCGCGGCCCCAGTAATTCGGATCGCGCCTGAATGTGATGCTCTTGCCGGTATCGACCTCGGCGACGACATAGGGGCCGCTGCCGACCGGTTTCGCCAATGTCGTGTCCTCGAAGGTCGCCACATCGCTCGCATGCTGGGGCAGGACCGGCATCAGTCCGAGGATGAGGGGCAGCTCGCGATCGTTGCTGCCGCCGAGATCGAAGCGCACCGTACGCGCATCGAGCGCCTCGGCTTTGGCCACCTTGGAATAATAGGCGCGGTGGCCGGGGCGGCCGTGATCGCGCAGGAGCCGCCAGGAGAACACCACGTCGGCTGCGGTCACCGGCACGCCGTCGGAGAAGCGCGCGGCGGCATCGAGCGTGAAGGTGACGAAGGTCCGTGCATCGTCGGTTTCGACCGTGCGCGCGAGCAGGCCGTAAAGCGTGAACGGTTCGTCGTAGCCGCGCGCCATCAGACTTTCGACCACATAGCCGCGGATCGGCTGGACGGGGAGGCCTTTGACGATGAACGGATTGAGGCTGTCGAAGGTCCCGAGCACGCCCTGCACCAGCCGTCCGCCCTGCGGCGCGTCGGCATCGGCATAAGGCGCTACGGCAAAATCGTCGGGCAATGCCGGCGCCCCACGCATGGCGATGGCATGCGCGGCTTCCGCCATCGCCGGCGTCGCACCGGCAAAAACCGCGAACGCCGCGCACAAGGCGGCGCAGGCGAGGAAGGCGGCGCGGACGTGGGGCATGGCGGGCATGGGCGCAAGCGGGACTGAGGCACGATTCGGATTGGGAACCGGCAATGTAACAGAATATGCGTGTACGCTTTATCTCCCGGCCAAAGTGGGCTATCGGGAGGTCCTTGCCGGATCGCGGTGTCACGCTGTTGCCGCAATCTGCGTCGAATGACCGTCGACTAGGGGCCCCGCTCGGCGTGGCGCGCGGGCCGACGCCAGGAACAGGTAACGCGCAAGTCGATCGGCATCGATTTGCTGGCGGCAGCACTAAAAAGGGACCATTTCTCATGACCTATTGGATCGCGTCGGTCGCGGCGAAGCCGGCGAGCCGGGCGTTTGCCGCTACGGCGCAGACTTTTGCGGCGAACTTTGCCAAGACCTTCGCCAAGACTTTCAGCAAGACGATCGCGTTGAGCGTGCCCGTGGCGGCCGCGCTCGCGCTTGCGGTCGCTACCGATGCGTTCGCGCAGTCCGATAACGCAGCGCCGCCCGCTCAGGCCCCGGCCCCCGCCGCCAAACCGAAGCCTCCGGCCAAGAAGCCGGCTAAGCCCGCCAAAACGGATGCGCCGCAAAATGCCGCGCCCGCCGACCAGCCGGCGGCGGCACAAGGGGCGCCCCAAGGCCAGCAAATACAGAACGGTCAGCAGTCGGTGCAATTGATCTTCTCTCCATGGACCAAATTCTGCCTCAAGGGGCAGCCGGGACAGACGCCGCCGCCTGATGCCAAGGAAGTCTGCTTCACCGGCAAGGACGCGCGCGTGGAATCGGGCCAGCCGGTGCTCGCCGCCGTGCTGATCGAGCCCGAGGGCCAGGAGCACAAGCTTTTGCGCATCACGCTGCCGCTCGGCATGCAGCTCGGTCACGGCACGCGCGTCATCATCGATCAAAATCAGCCGATGACTGCGCCTTATGTGATCTGTTTCACCAATGGCTGCATGGCGGACTACGAGGCCAATGCGGACATGATCGGCAAGCTCAAGAAAGGGCAGGGCCTCGTCATCCAGGCCATCAATGCGACCGGTCAGCCGATCAGCATCGTGATGCCGCTGACCGATTTCGCCAAGGCCTATGACGGGCCGCCGACCGACCCCAAAGTGTTCGAAGAGCAGCAGAAGAAATTGCAAGAAGAACTGCAACGGCGCGCCGACGAAGCGCGCAAGAAGCTCGAGAGCCAGCAGGGTGCGCCGACCTCGCAGGCGGCGCCGCCGCCGGCAGGCGGCAAGACCCAGTAACCGGCGCGGTCAACGACCGCATCAGCAGGCGTGCACGCCGCCGATATTGCAAATGTCGGAAGGCTCGGACGGCGGCTCTGCGGGATAGGCGACAACAGCAAACACGCGCAACCGCGGCGGATACATGCAACCGCGCATCCGAGCCACCTGTGGATCGGAGCCAAAAATTATCATGGCGTGCGGACGGTCACAAGCTCGCCCGGCAGCGTGCACGCGTTGATGCAAACGTCTCTCTCCTGCGGATTCGTTTTCGTTCAGTGCCGCATCGCCGCGCGCGGGCGATAGCCGCCGTTGCCGTCATCGACGAAAACTTCGGCGACCTGCGGATGGCGCACCGGCTCGCCGCTGTTGTCCGGCACCAGGTTTTGCTCGGAGACGTAGGCGATGTATTCGCTCTCGTCGTTTTCGGCGAACAGATGATAGAACGGCTGATCCTTGTGCGGCCGTACGTCGGCGGGGATCGACTCGTACCATTCTTCGGTATTGCTGAAGATCGGATCGATATCGAAGACCACGCCGCGGAATGGAAACAGCCGGTGCCGCACGACCTGGCCGATCTGATATTTGGCGTTGCGAATCTTGCCGGTGACAGCAGGCATCGTTTTAGACCTCTTGCGCGGCGCGCGCGCCGCCACAATGCAATGCCACGATTGTGGCGCGCCGCTGACCAAACGCTGAACGTTCGTTCACGCCGCAATTCATGACATGATTCACGGCTCGTTTCATAGCCCGTACCGTGTCGCCATTTCCGGATCCTTGGCAGCGACCAGGCGGGCGAGATCGACCAGCACCTTGGCCTGTTTCCAGGTGGCGTCGTCCTGCATCTTGCCGTCAATCATCACCGCCCCGCTGCCGTCGGGCATGGCGGCTATGATTTTTTTCGCAAAGGCAACCTCGGCCGGATCCGGCGAAAACACGCGTTTGGCGATCGCGACCTGGCTCGGATGCAGCGTCCAGGCGCCGGCGCATCCCACGAGGAAACTGTTGCGGAACTGCGCCTCGCAGGCGGCGGCGTCGGCGAAATCGCCGAACGGACCGTAAAACGCCTTGATGCCGGCGGCGGCGCAGGCGTCGACCATTTTGGCGATGGTGTAGTGCCAAAGATCCTGTTGATAAGCGGCGCGCTTGGTTCCCCCCGTGCTCCCAGGCGCGGCATCGGCCAGCACCTTGTAGTCGGGATGGCCGCCGCCCACCCGAGTCGTTTTCATCGCGCGCGAGGCAGCGAGGTCGGCCGGACCGAGGCTGATGCCGTGCATGCGCGGGGAAGCGCTGGCGATCGCTTCGACATTGTTCACGCCCTCGGCGGTTTCGAGGATGGCGTGGATGAGGATCGGTTTTGTGACCGCGTGCCTGGCTTCAAGCTGGGCGAGCAGCTGGTCGAGATAATGGATGTCCCACGCGCCCTCGACCTTCGGCAGCATGATGACGTCGAGTTTTTGCCCGATGGCGGCGACGATGTCGCAAATGTCGTCGAGCACCCACGGCGAGTTGAGCGCGTTGATGCGCGTCCACAAGCCCGTGGCGCCGAAATCGGATGCCTTCGCCATGGCGATGAAGCCCGAGCGCGCCGCTTCCTTGGCGTCGGCGGGAATGGCGTCTTCGAGATTGCCGAGGACCACATCGACCTGATGGATGAGGTCAGGCACCTTGGCGCGCATCTTCTCGATGTGCGGCGGCACGAAATGGATCATGCGCTCGAGCTTGAGCGGCAATTCGCGCAACGGCGCCGGCGCCCCGATCGCGAGCGGCTTGAAAAAGTTGCGCGGTAACTTCATGCGATGATTCCTGAGCCCGATAGCCACGGTAGGATGAACGGCGCGGCGTCGCCAAGCCGTTTTTCACGGCAATCATGCCGGGGATCTGCCGCCTTTCACACCATCTCGCCGCGCATCAGGCGGGGTTGCGAGGCGGCCGGAGCGACGCCTTCGCGCATCAGCGCCCGGCGCAGCGGCCCGATGCGGTCGACGAGGTAGAGCGAAAGCCCGCGCACGCCCTGGACCGGAAGGAAATCAGTGAGCAGGCTGCGATTGAGCCAGTCGATCGCGATCCGGCGGCTCGTGGCGTCGGCGCGGCGCTCGGCGTCGTAGCGCGCGAGGATTGCCGGCGCGCCGAGATCGCAGTTTTGCCGCCGCGCGTCGGCGACGATTTCGGCGAGGCTCGCGGCGTCGCGCAGCCCGAGATTGAGCCCCTGCGCGCCGATCGGCGGCACGACATGCGCGGCCTCGCCGACGAGCGCGATACGTCCGCGCGCAAAGGCATGCGCGGTCTCGATGGCGAGCGGAAAAACGCCGCGTCTGGCTTCGACGCGCATTTTGCCGAACAGCGAATGGGCGCGGCGCTCGATCTCTGCCGAAAGCTCCGCGTCTTCCATTGCCGCAAGTTCCGCCGCGTGCGCCGGGTCGAGCACGCAGACGAGGCTCGAACGCCGGCCGGGCAGGGGAACCAGGGTGAACGGGCCGCTGCGGGTATGGAATTCCGTTGCCGCGTCGTGATGCGGCCGGTCATGCGCGAGGTTGAGCGTCAGCGCGGTCTGCGGATAGGCGCGGCGATCGGTACCGATGCCGGCCGCCGCGCGGCAGAGCGAGCGCTGCCCGTCGGCGCCGACGACAAGGCGCACACGCGCTGTCCCGTCGGCAAGCTTGACGGAGGCGCCGTCGGAATCGCTTGCGATCGCAACCGCGGCACTCTCGACGTGCGGGATGCTCAGGCGCCACGCATGCGCGTAAAGCGCCGCGAGCAAATGCCGGTTCTCGATGTTGTAGCCGAAGGCATCGAGGCCGATTTCCGCGGCGTTGAAGACGACCTCGGGGGCGCGCAGAAGACGCTGCGTATCGTCGACGATGCGAATGCTCGCCAGCGGCGCCGCATGCGGGCGGCAAGCCTCCCAGACGCCAAGCGTGGTCAGCGCGGTGACCGATCCGGCGAGGAGCGCGGTGGTACGGTGATCCTCCGCAGGGGAAGGCGCGACCAGCAGGACGTCGACGCCCGCGGCCTTGAGCGCAATGGCGCTGACGAGGCCGGCCGGCCCGCCGCCGACGACCGCGACTTCGGCGGTCATACTTCCCTGTGCGCCGTCTCTCAGTGCCATCGGTATTCCCGGTGAAAATTCGCTTCCGGACATGTATGTCGAAAGGTTAGCAAGCAAAGGAAGACGGCGCACCTTCCCTGCGCTTTAAGGGTAAGGTTCGCGACGATGGAACCGAAGTCGTCCGAGGTCTATACAAGACAGCGCCTCGCGGCCGCGTTCGCCGTCCACGTCTTTACCGCCTGCGGCGCGGCCTGCGCGCTGCTGGCGTTGATCGCGGCGGTGAACGTCGCCTGGACGCGGATGTTCCTCTGGCTCGGGGTCGCGCTCATCATCGACGGCGTCGACGGCACCTTTGCGCGCCGGCTGAAGGTGGCCGAACTCTTGCCGCGCTGGTCGGGCGAGCTGCTCGATTTCGTGGTCGATTTCGCCACTTATGTGTTCGTGCCGGCCTACGCCGTCGCCGCCGGTGGGTTGTTGCCGCCGGCCGTCGCGCTTCCGCTCGGTCTCATCGTCGTCGTCACCGGCGCGCTTTATTTCGCCGACCGCCGCATGAAGACGTCCGACAGCTATTTCCGCGGCTTCCCGGCGCTGTGGAACGTGGCCGCGTTTTATTTGTTCGTCCTCAAGCCCACGCCGTGGCTCGCCGCGCTTGCAGTCGCGGCACTCGCCGCGGCAACTTTCGCGCCCATCCATTTCGTCCATCCGGTGCGGGTGCCGCGCTGGCGTGCGCTCAATCTGGCGGCTTTGGCGGCGTGGGCTTTGCTGGCGCTGGTCGCGCTCGCACAAAACCTCGATCCACCCATTTGGGTCGCGGCGATGCTCGGCGCCATCGCCATATATTTCGTCATCGTTGGCCTCTTGCGCGGCGCCGATTGATCCCTTGCGCCGCGTTACCGACTACCTATGATCGCGCTCCCGCACAGGGGCGCGGCAGGCTCAAAGGAGAGGAAAATGGTTGCTGCGATACGCGTGCATAAGTTCGGCGGCCCCGAGGTTCTGACTTACGAAGATATCGCCGTTCCCGCTCCCGGGCCGGGCCAGGTCCGAGTGAAGCAGCACGCCATCGGGGTCAATTTCACCGACGTCTATTTCCGCAAAGGCGCCTATCCGCCGCCCGGCGGCTTGCCGTTCGTGCTCGGCAACGAAGCGGCCGGCGAGGTCGTCGATGTCGGTTCGGGCGTCGGCGAGTTCAAGCGCGGCGATCGCGTCGCATATGTTCAGGGGCCGGGATGTTACACACAGGAGCGCAATGTCCAGGCCGACCGCCCCGTCAAGCTGCCCGCCAATGTCAGCTACGAGCAGGCCGCCGCCATGATGCTCAAGGGCCTGACGGTGCAGTATCTCCTGCGCCGCACCTTCAAGGTCGAGAACGGGATGACCGTGCTCATCCATGCCGCGGCCGGCGGCATCGGGCTTATCTTCTGTCAATGGGCGAACCATCTCGGCGTCAACGTGATCGGCACGGTGGGATCGAAAGAGAAGGCGGAACTGGCGCGCGCCAATGGCTGCCACCACACCATCCTTTATCGCGACGAGGATTTTGTCGCGCGGGTGAAAGAGATCACCGGCGGCAAGCTGTGCGCCGCGGTCTATGACAGCATCGGCAAGGATACGTACCCGGCGTCGCTCGACTGCATTCGCCCGCTCGGCATGTTCGTGAGTTTCGGCGCCGCCTCGGGACCGATCGAGGCCTTCAACATCAACCTCTTGCAAACCAAGGGTTCGTTGTTCGCAACCCGGCCGACGCTCAATACCTACGGCGCCAAGCGCGAGGATTTGCTGGCGATGGCGGCCGATTTGTTCGCCGTCGTTGGCAGCGGCGCGGTGAAGATACCGATCAACCAGAAATACGCATTGCGCGACGCGGCAAAGGCGCACCGCGATCTCGAAAGTCGCGCCACGACGGGTTCTTCCATCCTGATCCCGTGAGGACTCGCAAAGCTCCATGAGGATTTGGGGGTATTGGGCGACGCTCGGCTGGGCGTTCCTCGCTTTCTTCGCGAGTCAATTCGTCGCGCTCGCGGTCCTGTTGTTGCTGCGTTTGAGCGATTTGAACTCGATCCTCAATACGCCGTTCGACGGCGCCATGGTCACGCTGTTCATCATCATCGCCAATCCGGTCACAATTGGCGTCATCGCGCTCGCCGTGCGGCTCGCGCATGCCCGGCAAGCGGAGTATCTGGCGCTGAAAGCGCCGCCACGGCGCGACCTGCGGCTCGGACTCGTCTGCCTTGTGGGTTTGATCGTCGCGAGCGACGCGCTCCTTTATTTCAGCGGCTACCCGCTGGTGACGCCGTTTCAGCTGCAATCCTACACGACCGCTGCCGCGCAAGGATGGCTGCCGGGGTTGCTCCTCGGCGCGGTCGTCGTCGCGCCGGCAGGCGAGGAGGTGCTGTTCCGTGGATTTTTGTTCCGCGGCTGGGCGCGCACCGCATTCTCGACTTGGTTTGCGATCCCGGCGATCTCGCTTCTGTGGATGGCGCTACACGTCCAATACGATTGGACCGGCATGCTGCAGATTTTCGTGATCGGGCTCTTTCTCGGCTGGATGCGCTGGCGCAGCGGCTCTTTGCTGCTGACGTTCCTGCTGCACGCCTTGTTCAATCTCGAAGGCACGCTGGAAACCGTGCTGCAAATCCGGTTCTTCTCTTAGTTGCCTGATTATCGGGGCGGCTGCCGCGGCAGGCCGATCACCGGCGCGGCGAAGCGGGAGATGGATGCGACGACTTCGTCAAGCGGGATGCCGCTGCCCGGCGTCTCGTTGACGATGGTGGCGAGAACGTTGATGTCGCGCCGGAACAACGAGTCGAGCGCCGTGAGCGTGTGACTGATGGTGCCCGGAGAGGAGCCGGCGACCAGGATCAGCGGCAGGTGTAGCGCCATCATCACGTCGAGGATCGTGCGCGTCTCGTCGAGCGGCACCATGATGCCGCCAATACCGTCGATCAAAAGGATGTCGCGCCGCCGGTCGATCGCGCTTTGGCAATAGGCCACGACGGCGTCGACATCGATGCTGCGGCCCTCCTGCCGTGCCGCGAGGTCCGGCGACAGCGCGGCGCGAAATCGCCACGGCGAGATGCGCTCGATCGATTCCGGCGTGAACGGAAGGCCCAGCGCGGAGACCAGCATGCCGGTCTCGCTCGCCGCCGCTTGCGCCGGGTCATAGCCGCTGACGATCGGCTTGATGGCCTCGACGGCACGGCCGCTTTGACGAAAATGCCGGATGAGCGAAGCGACGACGAGGGTTCTCCCCACGTCGGGACCGGTCGCGGTGATGAAGATCGCGGTCACGATTCGGCGCCTCGCGCGGCATGAAAGCGCCGAATGTCGGCCAATACCAGCAAAAATAGGCAGCCGGCGCCGCGCCGGCCGGCAGCGAGGGCCCGATCAGTACCCTACCGCGGTGCCGTAAAGGTCGTAGTCGTCGGCGCGTTCGATCTTCACGGTGGCGATTTCGCCGACACGCAATGGCCGGCGGCTCTGCACGAACACGTTACCGTCGATTTGCGGCGCGTCGCCGCGGCTGCGGCCCTTGGCGGTCCCCGGGTTCGCCCCGGCAAATCTACCTTCATCGAGCCCGATCTCGTCGATAATGACGCGCTTGCGGCTGCCGATTTTGCGCTTGAGGCGCTTACGCGAAATCTCTTTCTGGCGCTGCATCAGGCGGTGATAGCGCGCTTCTTTGACCGGCTCGGGCACCACCGCCCCGAGATCGTTGGCGACCGCGCCGGCGACCGCCTCATAGCGGAAGCAGCCAACCCGATCGAGCTCGGCCTCGCCGAGCCAGTCGAGCAGCAGCGCGAAATCCTCTTCGGTCTCGCCGGGAAAGCCGACAATGAAGGTCGAGCGGATGGTGAGGCTCGGGCAGTCGGTGCGCCATTGCCGGATGCGCGAAAGCGTTTCCTCCTGCGCGGCGGGCCGGCGCATGCGTTTGAGGACCGCGGGGCTCGCGTGCTGAAACGGCACGTCGAGATAGGGCAGCACTTTGCCGTCGGCCATCAGCCCGATCACCTCGTCCACATGCGGATAGGGATAGACGTAATGCAGCCGCACCCAGACGCCGAACTCGCCGAGTTCGCGCGCGAGGTCGAGGAACTTCGCCCGGACTTCGCGGCCTTTCCATTGGCTTGCGGCGTATTTGACATCGACGCCATAGGCCGACGTGTCCTGGGAGATGACCAGGAGTTCCTTGACGCCGGCGTCCACCAGCCGCTCGGCCTCGCGCAGCACATCCGCGGCCGGGCGGGATACCAGATCGCCGCGCAATTTGGGGATAATGCAGAAGGTGCAGCGATTATTGCAACCATCTGAAATCTTGAGATAAGCATAGTGCCGCGGAGTCAGTTTTATGCCCTGAGGGGGGATCAAATCGGCATAGGGATCATGCTGCGGCGGGGCGGCCCTATGGACCGCTTCGAGCACGCTCTCATATTGCTGCGGACCAGTGATCGCCAGCACCTTCGGATGTACGGCGGTGATCTTTTCCGGCTCGGCGCCCATGCAGCCGGTGACGATCACCTTGCCGTTTTCGGCCAGCGCCGCGCCGATGGCTTCCAGCGATTCCGCCTGCGCGCTGTCGAGAAAGCCGCAGGTGTTGACGATGGCGAGATCGGCGTCGGCGTGATCGCGGGCGAGCTGGTAACCCTCCGCGCGCAGCCGCGTAATGATGCGCTCGGAATCGACCAAGGCCTTCAGACAGCCGAGCGAAACGAAAGAGATGCGGGGAGGGCTATTCATCAAAGTGCTCGATTGCTAGCTGGCCCGGCCGGCGGCCGAATTCAAGGCGCGCTTTAGCGGGCGCCGTAGGTGCGAACACCCTGATCGGGCGCCCAGACGCCGGCGGGTAGCTTGCCGGCCTGCCAGAACACGTCAATCGGCATGCCGCCGCGGGGATGAAAATAGCCGCCGATGCGCAGCCATTTGGGCTTGAGGACCGCGACCAGTCTTTTCCCGATTGTAACCGTGCATTCCTCGTGGAACGCCCCCTGATTGCGGAAGCTGTTGAGGTAAAGCTTGAGCGATTTCGATTCCACGAGCCAGCTTTTCGGCACGTAATCGATGACCAACGTGGCGAAATCCGGCTGGCCGGTGACCGGGCACATCACAGTGAATTCCGGGAAGGTGAAGCGGGCGACATAGTTCGTGGTCGGATGCGGATTGCGCACGCGGTCGAGCACCGCTTTCTCGGGCGAAGCGGGGATTGGCGCGGGCCGGCCAAGTTGCAGGCGGTTCTTCGGCATCGGCGAGTGCATGCCCGGCTTGGCGGGACATGACAAGACCCTTACTTTGGGCCGCCTCAATCCTGTAGAAGCCTCGACAGAACGCCAGCCGGGAACGTGAATGACTGCGATCGTTGACATCATCGGCCGGGAAATCCTCGACAGCCGCGGCAATCCGACCGTCGAGGTGGACGTGGTCCTGGCCGACGGATCGCGCGGCCGCGCAGCCGTGCCTTCGGGCGCTTCGACCGGAACTCACGAGGCGGCCGAGCTGCGCGACGGCGATAAAAAGCGCTATCTCGGCAAGGGCGTGCGCAATGCCGTCGAAGCCGTCAACGGCGAAATCTTCGACGCGCTGAGCGGCATGGACGCCGAGGCGCAGGTCAAGATCGACGAGACCATGATCGGGCTCGACGGCACGCCGAATAAGGGCCGCCTCGGCGCCAATGCCATCCTCGGCGTATCGCTCGCTACCGCCAAAGCGGCGGCCGCCGCGAACAAGCTGCCGCTTTACCGCTATATCGGCGGCACCGCCGCGCGGCTTCTTCCGGTGCCGCTGATGAACATTATCAACGGCGGGGTGCATGCCGACAATCCGATCGACTTCCAGGAATTCATGATCGTGCCGCTCGGCGCGCCGACTTTCGCCGAGGCCTTGCGCGCCGGCTCGGAGATTTTCCATACATTGCGCGCGGCGCTCAAAGACGGCGGCTACAACACCAATGTCGGCGACGAAGGCGGCTTCGCGCCCAATCTGCCCTCGGCCGAGGCAGCCCTCGACCAGATCGCGGCCGCCATCGGCAAGGCCGGATACCGGATCGGCGGCGACGTCATGCTGGCGCTCGACCCGGCATCGAGCGAGTTCTTCAGCGACGGCGCCTATCGCTACAAGGGCGAAGGCAGAACGCGCTCGGTCGAGCAGCAGGTCGAGTACCTCGCTACGCTGGCAAAAAAATATCCGATCGTGTCGATCGAAGACGGCATGGCGGAAGACGACACCGCTGGCTGGAAGCTGCTCACGCAAAAGCTCGGCGCGCGCTGCCAGCTTGTCGGCGACGATAACTTCGTCACCAATGTCGCGCGGCTGACGGAAGGGATCAAAAACGGCATCGCCAATTCGATCCTGATCAAGGTCAACCAGATCGGTACGCTCACCGAGACGCTTGCCGCGGTCGAGACCGCGCACAAGGCCGGCTATACCGCGGTGATGTCGCATCGCTCCGGCGAGACCGAAGATTCGACGATTGCCGATCTCGCGGTGGCGTGCAGCTGCGGTCAGATCAAGACCGGCTCGCTGGCGCGCACCGACCGCACGGCAAAATACAATCAGTTGCTGCGCATCGAGGAGGAACTCGGCGGCCAGGCGGTCTATGCCGGCCGCGCGGCATTCAAGGCGCTGGAATAATTCACCGGCTCAGGGTCAGGACGCGGGTTGGCGATCCGTTTGTTCGGTGGCAGAATTCAACGCTATAGGGAACTCATGGATCAGTCGCTTGAAGTGAAGGCGGGCAGCCGCAAGCTTGCGATCGAGCGGCTGCGCGACTTCTTCGTCGCTTCGGTGGATGCAGCGGCCGCCTCCGAGACGCCATTCTATCACCTCGTACTCGACCGCGTGTTCCCCGACGACTTCTATGCGGCGATGCTCGCCAACATGCCGGACGCTTCCGACTACCGGCCGATGCACGGCCGCAGCAAGGGGCACGACCTCGCCGACGGCACGCACACCCGCGTGAAGATCGATCTGTTTCCCGAATACATCCGCCACCTGACGCCGGAGAAACGCGCGGTGTGGGACGTGGTCGGACGCGCGCTTTGTTCGACGGCGGTGCGCGACGCCTTCGTGCGGCGGCTCGCGCCGGGGCTCGTGCGCCGCTTCGGTGACCGCTACGCCGATGTCGGCATGTTTCCGATCCCGGTGCTGACCCGCGACATTCCCGGCTACCTGATCACGCCGCACACTGACACGAAGTGGAAGGGCATCACCGTGCAGCTTTATTTGCCGCGCGACCGCTCGACCGCGCATATCGGAACGATTTTCCACAAAAAACTCGCCGACGGCATGCTGGCGAAGGACAAGCAGATGACGTTTGCACCGAACAGCGGCTATGCCTTCGCCGTCGGCACCGACACCTGGCATTCGGCCGACCGGATCGGCGACGAGGTCAAGACCCGCGACAGCATCCTCTTGACCTATTTCGTCGATGCCGGGGCATTGCGCTATCTGCGCAACCGCGGCAAACGGCTCGGCAATTTCATCGGCAGCGAGCTGCGCAACCTGCTGCCGTAACTCCCATCATCCGCCGGCATTAATGCCGTTTTAAGCGGCGCTCTCGCATCTTGACCGGATGGTCACCCGCAAGCGATTGCGCTCGATCCTTACCGCGCTCGGCCTCTACGTCATGGCGGCGCTTTTGATCGGCTATTTCGGCGTCAATGCGTTTTCCGGCAATCACGGGCTCAAGGCCAAGCAGGACATCGACCAGCAGATCGCTGCGCTCTCCACGGAGCTTACTCGGCTGCAAGTCGAGCGCGGACAATGGCAACGCCGTATCGCCTTGCTCAAGGCCGACCGGCTTGACCCCGATATGCTCGACGAACGCGCCCGCGCGCTCCTCGATTATACCCACCCCAACGATTTGACCTTGATGCTCGACGGGCCCCGGCCGGCGCCAGACCGCCGGCCTTGAACCCGACGCCGTCCTTCCCGAAATAATATTATCGCCAACGGTTTGGATGCCGGAACCGATCGCCTGGCGCCGACTTTCGCCATGGGCGGATTTCGGCTATGGGATGGAACCCCGCGATGTATCGAGAACACCGATGGCCGTCGCCAAAACCAAAGAAGCGGATCAAATCGCCGACGTACGCCGTCCCGCCGCCGAACCGGCCGCGCATCCCGGTCCGGTCGCCGACTTCAGCAAGGAAGAAGAGTTCCGGGCATTACGGCAGATGCTGCTGATCCGGCGTTTCGAGGAAAAGGCCGGCCAGATGTACGGCATGGGCCTGATCGGCGGCTTCTGTCATCTTTATATCGGACAGGAAGCGGTCGTCGTCGGTGTGCAAATGGCCAAGCGCGACGGAGATCAGATGATCACCGGCTATCGCGATCACGGCCACATGCTGACCTGTGGCATGGACCCGAAGGGCGTGATGGCCGAATTGACCGGCCGGCGCGGCGGCTATTCCAAGGGCAAGGGCGGCTCGATGCACATGTTCTCCCGCGAGAAAAACTTCTACGGGGGACACGGCATCGTCGGCGCGCCGGTGCCGATCGGCACGGGCCTGGCGTTTGCCAACAAATATCGCGGCAACGACAGCGTATGCCTGACCTTTTTCGGCGACGGCGCCGCCAACCAGGGCCAGGTCTACGAAAGCTTCAACATGGCGGAGCTGTGGAAGCTGCCGGTCGTCTACGTCATTGAGAACAACCGCTACGCCATGGGCACCTCGATCACCCGCTCCTCGGCACAGACCGATTTATCCAGGCGCGGCCTATCCTTTAATATTCCGGGCGTGGAGGTCGATGGCATGGATGTCCGCGCGGTCAAGGCCGCCGGCGAAGAGGCCATCGCCTGGTGCCGCGCCGGCAAGGGCCCGACCATCATAGAAACGATGACCTACCGCTACCGCGGCCACTCGATGTCGGACCCGGCGAAATACCGGACCAAGGAAGAAGTCGACAAAGTGCGCACGGAGCACGATCCGATCGAGCAGGTGCGCGCGCGGCTTCTCGCCAAGAAGTGGGCGAGCGAAGACGAGCTGAAGAAAATCGACGCGTCGGTGCGCGCGGTCATCAATGAGGCCTCCGAGTTCGCCACCAACGATGCCGAGCCCGACCCCGCGGAACTTTACACGGACGTGTATCGGTGAGAGCCATTGTTGCGCAGCGGCGCCTGCGCTCTCTTGAAATCGCGTTCGATTGACGAGTTAGCCCGCCATGCCGACCCAGGTGCTCATGCCCGCGCTGTCGCCTACGATGGAGAAGGGCAATCTCGCCAAGTGGCTCAAGAAGGAAGGCGACACTGTCAAATCGGGCGATGTGATCGCGGAAATCGAGACCGATAAAGCCACCATGGAGGTGGAAGCGGTCGACGAAGGCACGCTGGGAAAAATTCTGGTGCCGGAAGGCACCAACGATGTCGCGGTCAATACGCCGATTGCCGTGATCCTCGCCGAGGGCGAGGACAAGAGCGCGCTGGCCGACGGCAAGGCCGCGGCGCCGGCGGCCAAGTCGAGCGCCCAGTCGAGCACTCAGTCAACTGAACCGCCGCGCCAGCAGAGAGGCGCCGAATCTGCCCCAGCCGAGGCGCCCGCTCCGGCAAAAATCGGGACGGCAAAGCCGCCGTCCGCCGAAATCATGCCCGATCCCGAAGTGCCGGAAGGTACCGAGATGGTCACCATGACCATGCGCGAGGCGTTGCGCGACGCCATGGCCGAGGAAATGCGCCGCGATGCCGACGTGTTCGTCATCGGCGAGGAGGTCGCCGAATATCAGGGCGCCTACAAGGTGACGCAGGGGCTCCTCCAGGAATTCGGCGTGCGCCGCGTCATCGACACGCCGATTACCGAGTATGGCTTTGCCGGTCTCGGTGTCGGTACCGCGCTTGCCGGATTAAAGCCGATCGTCGAATTCATGACGTTTAACTTCGCCATGCAGGCGATCGACCATGTCATCAACTCGGCGGCGAAGACCCGCTACATGTCCGGCGGGCAGGTCGATGTGGCAATCGTGTTTCGCGGCCCGAACGGGCCCGCCGCGCGGGTCGCTGCCCAGCACAGCCAGGATTACTCTTCCTGGTATTCGCACGTTCCCGGCTTGAAAGTGATCGCGCCCTCGAACGCGGCCGACGCCAAGGGCTTGCTCAAGGCCGCGATCCGCGATCCCAACCCGATCGTCTTTCTGGAAAACGAACTCCTCTACGGCGCTTCTTCGCCGGTGCCGAAGCTCGACGATTACGTGCTGCCGATCGGCCGCGCCCGCGTCGTGCGCGCCGGCAACGAGGTGACGCTGGTGGCCTGGTCGATGGGCATGAGTTATGCGCTCAAGGCCGCCGACGAACTCGCCACTGAAAACATTTCGGCCGAGGTGATCGACTTGCGCACGCTCAAGCCGATGGACGTCGGCACCGTCATCGAGTCGGTGAAGAAGACCGGACGGTTGGTCACCGTCGAGGAAGGCTGGAAGCAATCCGGCGTCGGCGCTGAGATCGCCGCCCGCGTGATGGAGGAAGCGTTCGATTACCTGGACGCGCCGGTCGTGCGTGTCACCGGCGAGGATGTGCCCATGCCCTATGCCGCGAATTTGGAAAAGCTCGCGCTGCCGTCGGTAGCCAAAGTGGTCGAGGCAGCCAAAGCCGTCTGCTATCGCTGACATTCTTTTTGCTGAACCTGGCGCCCCAGAGAAAAAGTAATGCCCATCAACATCCTCATGCCGGCGCTGTCGCCCACGATGGAGAAGGGCAACCTCGCCAAATGGCTCAAGAAGGAAGGTGAGGCGGTCAAGACCGGCGACGTCATCGCGGAAATCGAGACCGACAAGGCGACGATGGAATACGAAGCCGTCGATGACGGCGTGATTGCGAAGATCGTCGTGCCGGAGGGCACCAACGACGTGCCGGTTAATCAGCTCATCGCCGTCTTGGCGCAGGGGGGCGAAGATTTGAAGGCCGCCGCCGCGGCGGCAGGGAAGGGCGCTTCCGCACCGAAGCCGCCCAGCCCTGGAATCCCCTCACCTCAACCCTCTCCCCAACGGGGAGAGGGAGCTGCTCAACAAGTCCCTGCGCCTCAAGCGAAGGCGACCGCGCCACCTCCTTCCACCTCTCCCCGAGGGGGAGAGGTCGCCGCGCGTGGCGCGGCGGGTGAGGGGGCTCGCGCCGGCGACCACACTACCAACCGCGTCTTAGCTTCGCCGTTGGCGCGGCGCTTGGCGAAAGAAGCCGGCATCGATCTTCTCCGCATCGCCGGTTCCGGCCCCCATGGCCGCGTGATCGCGCGCGACGTGGCGGCGGCGAAAGAAGGCAAGGGCCTGCGCGCGCCCGCTGCGGCGGCTGGCGCTCCCGCGGTCGCGCCGTCGATGTCGGATGCGCAAATCCGCGCGCTCTACGAAGAAGGCAGCTACGAGCTTATTCCCCACGACGGCATGCGCCGCACCATTGCGCAGCGGCTCACTGCCTCGATGCAGACCATTCCGCATTATTATCTCACCGTCGACTGCGACGTCGGCAAGCTTCTCGCCGCCCGCGAGGAGATCAACGCCACGGCGCCGAAGGACAAGGATGGCAAGCCCGCTTACAAGCTTTCGGTCAACGATTTCGTCATCAAGGCCTTGGCGCTCGCCTTGCAGCGCGTGCCCGATGCGAATGTCAGCTGGACCGAGGCCGGCTTGCTCAGGCACAAGCATTCCGACATCGGCGTCGCGGTGGCGCTGCCGGCGGGCCTGATCACGCCGATCGTCCGCAACGCGGAAACGAAATCGCTGTCGGCGATCTCCAACGAGATGAAAGAGCTTGCCGCGCGTGCGCGCGCAAAAAAACTGAGACCGCAGGAATATCAGGGCGGCGGGTCGTCGGTGTCGAATCTCGGCATGTACGGCATCAAGGACTTCACCGCGGTGATTAACGCGCCGCAATCGACCATCCTCGCGGTCGGCGCGGGCGAGGAGCGCGCGGTGGTGCGAAACGGCAAGCTCGAAGCGGCGCAGATCATGAGCGTGACCATGTCGTGCGATCACCGCTCCGTCGACGGTGCGCTTAGCGCGCAACTGATCGGCGCGTTCAAGGCGCTGATCGAAAACCCGGTGATGATGCTGGTGTGAAACCCCATGGCTGAAACAACCTTCGACATCATCATCATCGGCTCCGGTCCCGGCGGCTATGTCACCGCCATCCGCGCCGCGCAGCTTGGCTTCTCCACGGCCATTGTCGAGCGAGAATATTTGGGCGGCGTTTGCCTCAACTGGGGCTGCATCCCCACCAAGGCGCTGCTACGCTCGGCGGAAATTTTTCACTACCTGCAACACGCCAAGGATTACGGGCTCTCCGCCGGCGAGGTCAGCTACGATCCGTCGGCGGTGGTCAAACGCTCGCGCGCCGTATCCAAACGGCTCAATGACGGCGTCGGCTTCCTGATGAAGAAGAACAAGGTCGCCGTGATCTGGGGCGAGGCGACCATCGAGGCGCCGGGCAAAGTCACGGTGAAAGCCGGACGCAGCGAAGCGCCGAAGGGCACGCTGGGCGCCGGTTCCTATGCGGCCAAACACATCATCCTCGCCACTGGCGCGCGGCCGCGAGTTCTCCCCGGCCTCGAGCCGGACAAGAAACTGATCTGGACCTATTTCGAGGCCATGGTGCCGGACCGCGTGCCCAAATCGCTTCTCGTCATCGGCTCCGGCGCCATCGGCATCGAGTTCGCGTCGTTCTACCGCACGCTCGGCGCCGAGGTGACCGTGGTCGAGGTGTTGCCGCAAGTTCTGCCGGCGGAGGACGCTGAGATCGCCGCCTTCGCGCGCAAGAGCTTCGAGAAACAGGGCATCAAGATCTACACCGGCGCCAAGGTGACCAAGCTCGACAAGAAGAGCGACGCCGTCACCGCGACCATCGACGACGGCAAGGGCGGCACGCAGACGCTCACCGTCGACCGCGTCATCTCCGCGGTCGGTGTCGTCGGCAACATCGAAAATCTCGGCCTCGAAAAGCTCGGCGTGAAGACCGAGCGCGGGTCGATCGTCATCGACGGCGCCTGCAAGACCAACGTGCCCGGCATCTACGCCATTGGCGATGTCGCCGGCCCGCCGCTGCTCGCCCACAAGGCCGAGCACGAAGGCGTCATCTGCGTCGAAGCGATTAAGGGGCTGCACCCGCATCCGATGGACCGGCGGCTCATTCCCGGCTGCACCTATTGCTCGCCGCAGATCGCCTCGGTCGGACTCACCGAGCAGGCGGCGAAGGACAAGAAGCTCGATATCCGCGTCGGCCATTTTCCCTTTGTCGGCAACGGCAAGGCGATCGCGCTCGGCGAAGATCAGGGCATGGTCAAAGTCATCTTTGACAAAAAGACCGGGCAGCTTCTCGGCGCGCATATGATCGGCGCCGAGGTGACCGAGCTCATTCAGGGTTACGTGATCGCGATGAATCTCGAGACCACGGAAGAAGAGCTGATGCACACCGTATTCCCGCATCCCACGCTCTCGGAAATGATGAAGGAAGCGGTGCTGGATGCTTACGGGCGGGTGTTGAATATTTGACGCGCACGGCCGCCTTGCGGATGCCCGCTCCGACTCGTAAGTAAAGATCGACGCCATTGGAGCTTCCATGACGGTCGTGATCGACACGCTCGGCGGCGCGAGCCGCCCGCGCCATCCGGAAAAGGCGCATCGGCCGGACCAGGCAAGCCCGCGCAAGCCGGATTGGATCCGCGTCAAGGCGCCGGTTTCTCCGGGTTATCTCCAGACGCGCGACATCGTACGGGCGAACGGCCTGCACACGGTCTGCGAGGAAGCCGGCTGCCCCAATATCGGCGAGTGCTGGGAGAAGAAGCACGCCACCTTCATGATCATGGGCGACACTTGCACGCGCGCGTGCGCCTTCTGCAACGTTAAGACCGGACTGCCCAGCGCGCTCGATCCGGCCGAGCCGGAGCACGCCGCCGAAGCCACCCGCAAGCTCGGTCTTGCGCATGTGGTCATCACCTCCGTCGACCGCGACGATCTCGACGACGGCGGCGCGGCGCATTTCGCCGCGGTGATCCGCGCCATCCGCGAACGCTGCGCGGGGACCACGATCGAAGTGTTGACGCCGGACTTTCTGCGCAAACCAGGCGCGGCCGAAACCGTCCTTGCCGCGAAGCCCGACGTGTTCAACCACAATCTCGAAACCGTGCCGTCGAAGTATCTCACCGTGCGCCCGGGCGCGCGCTACTTCGCTTCCGTCCAGCTGTTGCAGCGCGCCAAGGAGCTCGACCCCACGATCTTCACCAAATCGGGAATCATGGTGGGGCTCGGCGAGGAGCGGAACGAAGTGCTGCAGGTGATGGACGATCTGCGTGCGGCGGACGTGGATTTCCTCACCATCGGCCAATACCTGCAACCCTCGCGCAAGCATCACCCGGTCGTCCGCTTCGTCTCGCCGGAGGAATTCAAGGCGCTGGCGACGATCGCCTATGCCAAAGGATTCGCTTTCGTCTCGGCGAGCCCGCTGACGCGCTCCTCGCATCACGCCGGCGAAGATTTCGCCCGGCTGAAGGCGCTGCGGGCGGCGCGCTGATCGATGCCGCAATTGTCCACCACGAGGCGCGTGCGTCATGCCGCTGCCGACATGTTCGATCTGGTCGCCGACGTTGAGCACTATCCGGAATTCGTGCCGCTCTGCCAGTCGTTGCGTGTGCGGACGCGCACCAAAGAGGGGAGCAAGGAGGTCATCGTCGTCGACATGACGATTGCCTATAAACTCGTGCGGCAAACATTCACCAGCCGCGTCACCCTTGACCGGCCGAACTTGCAGATTCTGGTCGAATATCTCGAAGGCCCGTTCCGCCGGCTGAACAACACCTGGAATTTTCGCGCGGTGGATAGTCGCGCCTGCGACGTGGAATTTTTCATCGCCTACGAATTTCGCAGCCGCGCCCTGGGGATGCTGATGGGGGCGATGTTCGACACCGCCTTCCGCCGCTTCGCCGCCGCGTTCGAGCAGCGCGCCGATCAGGTTTACGGCACGCGGGCGGCGTAATGCTCAGCCCGGCGATACTTTCGCTGCCGGACCTAGTCGGGCTTCGCCAATAATTCCAGCAAAGCGAGTGCTTCAGCGACGGAACGCTTGCGCACGCGGCGCCGGCCGATCTGGCCGTAACGGCGCATGCGCGCGAGGCGGCGGCCGTCGCGGCTTGCGGTTGCGAAATAAACGAGGCCGACCGGCTTTTCCTTTGAGCCGCCGCCCGGACCGGCAATGCCGGTGATCGCCACTGCCACATCGGCCCGCGAATTTTTCAGCGCGCCCTTGGCCATCGCCGCCGCGGTCTTAGCGCTGACCGCGCCGTGGCGCGTCAGCGTTGACGCCGGCACGCCGAGCATCGCCTGTTTCGCCGCATTCGAGTAGGTGACGAAGCCGCGATCGACCACGTCGGAGGAGCCGGCGATCTCGGTGAGCGCCGCAGCAACCAGCCCGCCGGTGCAGGATTCCGCCGTCGCGACGGTGAGGCCGCGTGCGCGAAAAATGTTAAGCACGCGCTTGGCCGCCGCGCGCTGCGCGGCATCGATCACGATGCGCTCCAGGGCAATCGCAAAGTCGCGGTCGCCATGGCCATGATGCCTTCGCCGCGGCCGGCGAAGCCGAGCTTCTCGCTGGTGGTCGCCTTGACCGCCACGCGGTCGACGGCGATGCCGGCAATGGCGGCGATGCGCGCGCGCATCGCATCGCGATGCGGCGAAACGCGCGGCGCCTCGCACACGATTGTCACGTCGAGATTGGCGATCACGCCGGAACGCGCGCGCACGCGCTCGCAGGCGAAGTCGAGGAAGCGGTCGGAAGACGCGCCTTTCCATTGCGGATCGCTCGGCGGAAAGTGCGTCCCGATATCGCCTTCGGCGAGCGCCCCCAAAATGGCGTCGACTAGCGCGTGCAGCACGACGTCGGCGTCGGAATGCCCGGTCACGCCGCGCGAATGGGCGATGCGGATGCCGCCGAGCATGACGTGATTGCCCTCGCTGAAGGCGTGCACATCGAAGCCGTTGCCGATGCGCATGTCCGCGAGCAAAGCGCTGCGCAAGGCTTCGGCGCGGGCGAAATCGTCCCTGGTCGTGAGTTTCACGTTGCCGCTCTCGCCGGCGAACACGCTGACGCGATGTCCCGCCCATTCGGCCAGCGCCGCGTCGTCGGTGAAGTCCTCGCGGCCGGCGCCCGCGGCGCGACGATGCAAATCGCTGATCAGCCCGTAGGCGAAGGCCTGCGGAGTCTGCACCGTGCGCAGATGGCTGCGATCGAGCGTTTCGGTGACCATATCATGCGCGTCGATCCTTTTCACGGTGTCGGCGATGGCGATTGCCGGCACAGCGGCGCCGTGAAGTTGCGCGGCGGCGATCGCCCGCGTGATCAACCCATCGGAGAGGAACGGCCGCGCCGCGTCGTGGATGAGGACGAAATCGGGCGCGCTCTTGCGCAACGCTTCGAGCCCGGCGCGCACGGAAGCCTGCCGCGTGGCGCCGCCCCAAACCGGGGGCAACAGATCTTTCAGTCCCACGGTCGCCGCATGGAAGGCGTCCGCATCGTCCGGATGGATCACAGGCTGCACCGCGCCGACTTGCAGGTGGCCGAGAAAGGCGTTGAGCGTCGGGCGGATCACCGGTTCCCCGGCGATGTGCCGATACTGTTTGGGCACCTCGCTGCCGGCGCGATGGCCCCGCCCGGCTGCGACGATGACAGCCGCAACCCCGCCCGTCATGAACTTGGCTCCGCTTGCGATTCCGGCATGGCTTTAGCGCATGTGCCGGCATTGTGCGAACTGCCCCGGGCGGGGGGCGGAAAGCCGGCGATTTGCCTCATCCACAGGCCAGCTATGCAGAAGGCCCGGAAGTTGACCATATTGCAGTGCAGCACTTGCACGACCTGCGGATTTGGCTAATCTATATGCAGAGCCGTGACGACGCCTAATTCGTGTGCACCCCGACCGTCCCCTACGTTCTTATTCGCCGGATGGCGGAAATTGGGCCTTTTGCCAATGCCTTTTGCCGAAACGCGGCCGGTTGAGAACGTATTGGAACCCACTGGCGAGGACGCTGGCATGAGGACCGCCGAGCCGATACTGACGGCGACCGCTGCGGACGCGGTGCTCAACGCGTTGCCCCACCCGGTGATCGTTGTGACTTCGGACGGCATGGTGGCCGACGCCAACGTGGCGGCAGAATCGTTTTTTGAGGTGTCGCTGCCGCTGTTGCGGCGGCATTTGCTGCGCGATCTGGTTCCGTTCGGCAGCCCCTTGCTCACTCTCGTCGACCAGGTGCGCGCCAGCGGCGCTGCGGTCAACGAATACAAGGTGGATCTCGGCACGCCGCGCAACCCCGGCGACCGCGCCGTCGATCTGCACGTCGCGCCGTTGCCGGAGCGGCCGGACTATGTGGTGGTGATGCTGCAAGAGCGCTCGATCGCCGACAAGATGGATCGCCAGCTCACCCATCGCGGCGCCGCGCGCTCGGTGATCGCGCTCGCCGCCATGCTCGCGCACGAGATCAAGAATCCGCTGTCGGGAATCCGCGGCGCGGCGCAGTTGCTCGAGCAATCGGTCGAGGACGACGATCGCACGCTCACCCGCCTGATTTGCGACGAAACCGACCGGATCGTGAAGCTGGTCGATCGCATGGAAGTCTTTGCGGACGAGCGCCCGGTCGAACGCGAACCGCTCAACATCCACGTTGTGCTCGATCATGTGAAGCGGCTCGCCCAGACCGGGGTGGCCCGGCACATCAAGTTCGTCGAAGACTACGATCCTTCGCTGCCGCCGGTGCTGGCGAACCGCGATCAGCTGGTGCAGGTGTTCCTCAACCTGGTTAAAAACGCCGCCGAGTCGATCGGCGACAGCCCCGGCGGCGAGATCGTGCTCTCGACCGCGTTTCGTCCGGGCGTCCGCCTCTCGGTTCCCGGCGCCAAGACCCGAATTTCTCTGCCGCTCGAATTCTGCGTGAAGGACAACGGGCCCGGCGTGCCCGAGGAACTGATGCCGCATCTGTTCGATCCGTTCGTCACCACCAAGCCCACGGGATCGGGGCTGGGGCTGGCGCTGGTCGCCAAGATCGTCGGCGATCACGGCGGCATCATTGAATGCGAGTCGCAACCGCGACGAACCGTCTTTCGCGTGCTCATGCCGATGTACACCCGCGACGGTACCGAGCCGGACCGCGCCATCCAGTCACGAGGGGATCATTGATGCCAGCGGGAAACATTCTCCTTGCCGACGACGATGCGGCGATCCGCACCGTGCTCAATCAGGCCCTCTCGCGCGCCGGCTACGAAGTACGCTCCACCGGCAACGCGGCGACGCTCTGGCGCTGGATCAGCCAGGGCGACGGCGACCTGATCATCACCGACGTGGTGCTGCCGGACGAGAACGCCTTCGACCTGTTGTTGCGCATCAAGAAGGCGCGGCCGGATTTGCCGGTTCTCATCATGAGCGCGCAGAACACGTTCATGACGGCGATCCGCGCCTCCGAGCGCGGCGCTTACGAATATCTGCCCAAGCCGTTCGACCTCAAGGAACTGATTGCCATCGTCGGCCGCGCCTTGTCGGAGCCGAAGGAGCGGGTGCGGGCGCCGGTCAAGGCCGAAGATTTCGAGTCGATCCCGCTCGTCGGCCGTTCGCCGGCGATGCAGGAAATCTACCGCGTGCTGGCGCGGCTGATGCAGACCGACTTGACCGTGATGATCTCCGGCGAATCCGGCACCGGCAAGGAATTGGTGGCGCGCGCGCTGCACGATTATGGCAAGCGCCGCACCGGGCCGTTCGTCGCCATCAACATGGCGGCGATCCCGCGCGACCTCATCGAGTCGGAATTGTTCGGCCATGAGAAGGGCGCCTTCACCGGCGCCAACACCCGTAGCGCCGGCCGCTTCGAGCAGGCTGAAGGCGGCACATTGTTTCTCGACGAGATCGGCGACATGCCAATGGAAGCGCAGACGCGGTTGTTGCGCGTGCTGCAACAAGGTGAATACACCACGGTCGGCGGCCGCACGCCGATCAAGGCCGATGTGCGCATCATCGCGGCGACCAACAAGGATTTGCGGCAGCTGATCCAGCAAGGCCTGTTCCGCGAGGATTTGTTCTTCCGCTTGAACGTGGTGCCGCTGCGGCTGCCGCCTTTGCGCGAGCGCACCGAGGACATTCCCGATCTGATCCGCCATTTCTTCGCGGTGGTCGAGCGCGAAGGTTTGCCGGCAAAGCAAATCGATCCGGCCGCGGTCGAGCGTTTGCGCCGGTATCGTTGGCCCGGCAACGTGCGCGAACTGGAAAATCTCGCGCGGCGGCTGGCCGCGCTCTACCCGCAGGAGACGATCACCGCCGCCGTGGTCGACGCCGAATTGTCGCAACCGGCGCTCACCGCGCCAGGCGAGAGCCCGCGCGGAGATGAAAACCTGTCGAGCGCGGTCGAGCGCCACCTGGCGCGATATTTTTCCGGCTTTGACGAGGGCCTGCCGCCGCCCGGTCTCTACCACCGCATCCTGCGCGAAGTGGAGGCGCCGCTTCTCTCCGCGGCGCTGGCGGCGACCCGCGGCAATCAAATCCGCGCCGCCGACCTCCTCGGCGTCAACCGCAATACCTTGCGCAAGAAGATCCGCGACCTGGAAATCCAGGTCTATCGCTCAAGCGGCGGGTAAGCCCGACATCTGCGCCAAGGAATTGTCGCAATCGGGCAACATTGTTGTATAAAAGCATCACTGGGGTGAATTTGGGGGGCGCCATTCGTCCTGCCCACCAAAGTCCTGTGTTCTTAGGGCATCAATGACGACTGCCGATCAAGTCGCGTCGCTTAACCCGGCCGCGGCCGCATCCGGCCCGGCGGCACCGCTGGACCCGGCGGCCGCGGCGCCGATGCCGGTCGCCTCGCGGCTGATCGGAGCGGTAGCGGTCGGTCTCGCCCTTCTTTCCGCAACGGCGACCTTCGTGGTGCTAGCCGGCCTGACCCCGATCGCGCCGGTCCACGAAGTCGTGGTCGAGCTTCTTCTGGCCGATTTGGCCGCCGGGCTGTTGCTGCTCGCCATCATCGGCCGCGAGGTTTGGGTGGTGGTGCGGGCGCGAAGGCGCGGCTATGCCGGCTCGCGGCTGCATGTGCAGATCGTCGGCCTGTTCGCCGTGATCGCCGCGGTGCCGACCGTGCTGGTCGCCGTGGTCGCCTCGACGACGCTCGATCGCGGCCTCGACCGGTTCTTCTCGACGCGCACGCGGGCCATGATCGAGCAATCGCTGATCGTCGCCGACGCCTATGTGAGCGAGCACGCGCAAGCGATCCGCGGCGAGATCATGGCCATGGCGTTCGATCTCGGCCGCGCCAAGCCGATGTTCGACACCGACCGCGAGCGTTTCCAGAAATTTTTTACCGCGCAGGCCACCGCGCGCGGCGTTTCCGCCGCGATGATCATCCGCGGCGACGGCTCGACGGTGGAGCGCGCCGACGTCACCATGGACAAGGCGATCGTGCTGCCGTCGGCGAAATTGCTCAGTCAGATCTCCGAAACCGAGCCGCAGGTCGCGCTCATTCCCGAAGGCGACCACGTCGCCGCCGCCATCAAGCTGCACGGTTACGACGACATGTATCTCTACGTCGCGCGTTTGCTCGACCCGCGCGTCGTCCAGCAATTGCGCGCGACCCAGGAAAGCGTCGGCGAATACGCCAATCTCGAAGCCCGCCGGCTCGGCATCCAGGTGGCGTTTGCGCTGATGTTCGCCGTCATCGCGCTCATCGTGCTGCTGTCGTCCGCCTGGATAGGGCTCGATTTCGCCAACCGGCTGGTCGCCCCGATCCGCCGGCTGATCGGTGCCGCCAACGTCGTCTCCACCGGCAATCTTCAGGTCCGCGTGCCGATCCGCCGTTCCGAGGGCGACCTCGCCCAGCTCGGCGAGACCTTCAACAAGATGACGCAGGAATTGAGCACGCAGCACGACGACATCGTGCGCGCGCGCGACGTGATCGACAGCCGCCGGCGATTCACCGAAGCGGTGCTCGCCGGCGCCAGCGCCGGCGTCATCGGCGTCGATGCCGACGGCGGCATCACCATCCTCAATCGTTCGGCCGAACGGTCGATTGCGCGTCCGGAAAGCGAGGCGCTGGGACGGCCGCTGGCCGAAGTCGCGCCCGAACTCGCCGATGTCTTTCAATTGGCGCGCAACGGCAATCAGCGCCTGGTGCAGCGCCAGGTGACGGTCAGCCGCAACGGCCAGGAGCGGAACTTTTCTGTGCGTGTCACCAGCGAGCAGGCGCCCGAATCCGAGCACGGCTACGTCATCACTATCGACGACGTCACCGAGCTGGTGCTGGCGCAGCGTTCCTCGGCCTGGGCCGACATCGCGCGCCGCATTGCGCATGAGATCAAGAATCCGCTGACGCCGATCCAATTGTCGGCCGAGCGTCTGCGCCGCAAATACGGCAAGACGATCGTCGACGATCCCGCCGTGTTCGAACAGTGCACCGATACCATCATCCGCCAGGTCGACGACATCAAGCGCATGGTCGACGAATTCTCCCGCTTTGCACGCATGCCGAAGCCGGTCATCGCCGCCGAGGACGTGGCCGATACCGTGCGCCAGGTGGTGTTCCTGATGCGGGTGGGCCATCCCGACATCGACTTCGCGGTCGATCTTCCGGCGGAGGCGATGCCGGCGCGGTTCGACCGGCGGCTCATTTCGCAGGCGCTCACCAACATCATCAAGAATGCCACCGAAGCGATCGGGGCGGTGTCGCCCGCCACGGTCGGCCGCGGCCGTATCGCGGTGAGCGCCTGGCGCGACGGCAAGGATGTGGTGATCGACGTGATCGACAACGGCATCGGCCTGCCGAAGGAGAACCGTGCGCGGCTGCTTGAACCCTACGTGACGACGCGGGAGAAGGGCACCGGATTGGGCCTCGCCATCGTCGGCCGCATTCTCGAAGAGCACGGCGGCAACCTCGAGCTTCGCGATGCGTCGGAAAAGATCGCCGGTGCGCGCGGCGCCTGGATGCAGCTGCGCTTTGCCGCAGAAATGCTCGACGCTCCCGCCGCGCCAGCGCAACCGCAAACCGCGGCGGTCTGATCATGGCGTTCGACATCCTGATCGTCGACGATGAGACGGATATCCGCGAGCTGGTCGCCGGCATCCTCCAGGACGAGGGTTACGGCACCCGCACCGCCGGCGACGCCGACCAGGCGCTGGCCGCGGTGATCGCGCGGCGGCCCAATCTCGTGTTCCTCGACATCTGGCTGCAGGGCAGCCGGCTCGACGGGCTGCAATTGCTCGACCTGCTCAAGCAGGACCATCCCGATTTGCCGATCGTGATGATCTCCGGACACGGCAACATCGAGACCGCGGTTTCGGCGATCAAACGCGGCGCCTACGATTTCATCGAGAAGCCGTTCAAGGCCGACCGGCTGTTGCTGGTCGCCGAACGCACGCTGGAGCATTCGCGGCTCAAGCGCGAGGTGAGGGAGCTCAAGCAGCTCGGCCCGCTGGCCTCCACGCTCGTCGGCCATTCGCCCGCCGCCAATCAGTTGCGGCAGACGATCGAGAAGGTGGGACCGACCAACAGCCGCGTCCTCATCATCGGCCCCTCGGGCAGCGGCAAGGAACTCGCCGCGCGCACCATCCACGGGCTGTCGGCGCGCGCCAACGGACCCTTCGTCGTCATCAACGCCGCCGCCATCATGCCGGAACAGATGGAGGTCGAGCTGTTCGGCGTCGAGGCGGGGAACGGCACGCAAAGCCGCAAAGTCGGCGCGCTCGAAGAAGCCCATGGCGGCACGCTGTTTATCGACGAGATCGCCGACATGCCGCGCGAGACGCAGAACAAGATCCTGCGCGTGCTGGTGGATCAGACGTTCCAGCGCGTCGGCGGCAGCACCAAGGTCACGGTCGACGTGCGCATCATTTCCTCCACCAGCCGCAACGTCGAGGCCGATATCGCGGCGGGAAAATTCCGCGAAGACCTTTATCACCGGCTGTCCGTGGTACCGATCCGCGTGCCGCCGCTCGCCGAACGGCGCGAGGACGTCGCCGAACTCGTCGAATATTTCATGACCCAGATATCGCAGATCACCGGGCTGCCGAAGCGCAACGTCGGCACCGATGCGCTGGCCGTGCTGCAATCGCATGACTGGCCCGGCAACGTGCGCCAGCTGCGCAATAACGTCGAACGGCTGATGATCCTCGCCGGCGGCGATCCGGAAGCGGTGATTACCGCCTCGATGCTGCCGCAGGACGTGGGCTCGATGATTCCGGCGATGCCGAACGGCAACGGCGGCGAGCATCTGATGAGTCTGGCGCTGCGCGAGGCGCGCGAGGTGTTCGAGCGCGAATATCTCTTGGCGCAGATCAACCGCTTCGGCGGCAATATCTCACGCACCGCGGAATTCGTCGGCATGGAACGCTCGGCGCTGCACCGCAAGCTCAAGGCACTGGGGATAGACTGATGACGGACTACGGACGACAGAGGACGGATGAAGATAATTGCCCTTCATCGTCTTATGCCTCCTCCGTCGTCTGTCCTCTGTCATCCGATCTCCGATGAGCCGGATAGCGTACGTCAACGGCCGCTATCTGTCGTTCCGCGACGCCAAAGTGCACGTCGAGGATCGCGGTTATCAATTCGGCGACGGCGTCTATGAAGTCTGCGAAGTCAGGGGAGGGCGGCTGATCAACGCGCGGCGCCACCTGGCGCGCCTCGATCGCTCGCTCGGTGAACTGCGTATCCGCGCGCCGATGTCGACAAAGGCGCTTGGCGTCGTGCTGCGCGAAGTGGTCGCGAGGAACCGCATCGGCTACGGCGTCGTCTATCTCCAGGTCACGCGCGGCGTGGCGCGGCGCGATCATGCTTTCCCGGCGCCGGAGGTGAAGCCGAGCCTGGTGGTGACCGCCCGCGCGCTCAACCGCGCGCGCAACGAGGCGTTGGCGGCCAACGGCATCGCGGTCATCAGCATGCCCGACAATCGCTGGGGCCGCGTCGACATCAAGACCATCGGACTTCTTCCCAACGTGCTGGCGCGGCAGGCCGCGATCGAGCAAGGCGCGCGCGATGCCTGGTTCGTCGATCGGGACGGCGCTGTCACCGAAGGCGCTTCGGCGAATGCGTGGATCGTCACGCCGGCGGGCAAGGTGGTCACGCGGCCGGCGGATCGCGCCATCCTGCGCGGCATTACCCGCACCGTGCTGTTCGAGGCCGTCAAGGCGCAGGGGCTCGCCATCGAGGAGAGGGCCTTCACCCTCGAGGAAGCCTACGGCGCCCGTGAAGCTTTCGTGACCGCAGCGACGCAAATCGTGCTGCCGGTGGTGCGCATCGACGGCCGCCTCATCGGCAACGGCAAGCCCGGTCCGGTGGCGACGGCTTTGCGCCGCGCCTTTCACGATTTTGCGGAGGCCGGGTGAAGGGAGCGGCAGGCCATTTGTTCTGCGAATGGCCGGCCCGGGAGCACAATCGTCCCGTCGCCTGCCAACTTGGGCTTGCATCGCCTGCCGCACTGCACTCTAATGTTTGGCTTGGCAAGAAAAGACCCGCGGGGTAGGGGCCCGCGGTACAAGAACGGAAACAACGGCCATGGCAGCCGACCGCGCACAAAACCTGCAAGACACCTTCCTCAATCACGTCCGCAAGAGCAAAATCCCGCTCACCATTTTTCTGGTAAACGGCGTCAAGCTGCAAGGCGTGGTGACCTGGTTCGATAATTTCTGCGTGCTGTTACGGCGCGACGGGCATTCGCAGCTCGTCTACAAGCACGCGATTTCGACCATCATGCCCGGTCATCCGGTGCAGCTCTTCGAAGGCGCCGAGGATGCGCCGGCTGAGGAAAAGGTCTGATTGGAGCCGCGCCGTCGCGACACGCGCGCTGACCGCCTGAGCTCTCCGGGTACGGCCACCGGCCGTGCGCTGGTCATCGAGCCGGTGCTGCGGCGCCCGGCCGGACGCGTCCCCGCAAGCGAGCGCATGCCGGCCGCCCGGCTCGACGAGGCGGTCGGTCTCGCCCGTGCGATCGACCTCGACGTCGGACACTCCGGGATCGTCATGCTCGCCGCGGTGCGGCCGGCGACTTATCTCGGCAAAGGCAAGGTCGAGGAAATCGCCGGGCTGGTGAAGACGGAACAAGCCGGCATCGTGGTGATGGATTGCGCGCTGTCGCCGGTGCAGCAGCGCAGTCTGGAAAAAGCGTGGGGCGTCAAGGTGCTCGACCGCACCGGCCTCATCCTGGAAATCTTCGGCCGCCGCGCGCGCACGCGCGAAGGCGCGCTTCAGGTCGAACATGCGCATTTGACCTATCAGAAGGGCCGATTGGTCCGCTCCTGGACCCATCTCGAGCGCCAGCGCGGCGGCTTCGGATTTCTCGGCGGTCCCGGCGAGACCCAGCTCGAAGCCGACCGGCGCATGATCGAGGAGCGGCTCGCCAAAATCGAAGCCGAGCTGGTCAAGGTCAAGCGCACGCGCGAACTGCATCGCGAGAGCCGCCGCCGCGTGCCTTATCCGATCGTGGCGCTGGTCGGCTACACCAATGCCGGCAAATCGACTCTGTTCAACCGCATGACGCAGGCCAAGGTCGTCGCCGCCGACATGCTGTTCTCGACGCTCGATCCGACGTTGCGCGCGGTCGCTCTCCCGCACGGTGGCCGCATCATCATTTCCGACACGGTGGGCTTTATTTCCGATCTGCCGACCATGCTGATCGCCGCCTTCCGCGCCACGCTCGAAGAGGTGATCGAGGCCGACGTCATCCTGCATGTGCGCGATATCACCCATGAAGACGCGGAGGCGCAATTGGCCGACGTGGAAAACGTCCTGCGCCAGCTCGGTATCGATCCGCAGGAAGTGTCCAACGGCAAACGCGCGTTGATCGAGGTATGGAACAAGATCGACCGGCTCGACGCCGAGCAACGGGCGTGGCTACAAAATCTTGCCGAGCGCCGTCCGGCCGAAACGCGGTCGGTGCTGGTTTCGGCGATCACCGGGGAGGGGATCGACATGCTCTTGGCCGCGATCGAGGCGCGGCTTGCCGCCGGGCGAGAGCTCATCGAACTGGTGCTCGAAGCGGCCGACGGCGCCGGCGTCAGCTGGCTGTATCGCCACACCGAGGTGATCCGCAAAACGGTGGACCTGGAATCCGGCCGGGTCGCCATGACGGTGCGGACCGAGCCGGGCAGGGCACACGAGGTGCGGGAGAAGTTTGCGCACTGATCGTCATTGCGAGCGAAAGCGAAGCAATCCAGCGGCTGATCATCTATGTCCTGGATTGCTTCGTCGCTTTCGCTCCTCGCAATGACGACGTGGTCACTCCCGCGTCTTCGCCTCGTCCCACAGCGCATCCATCTCGGCGAGCGTGGCCTCTTGCGGCGCTTTTCCGCGCGCGGCGAGCGCGGCCTCGATGGCGGTAAAGCGGCGCTCGAATTTCCGGTTGGTCTCTCGCAGGAGCGCTTCCGGGTCGGCGCGCAAATGCCGGGCAAGATTGACCGCGGCGAAGAGGAGATCGCCGACTTCGGCGGCCACAGCCGGTGCGTCGCCGTCGAGCGCCTCCTCGATCTCATCGGCTTCCTCGCGGATTTTGCGCAAGACCGCGCGCGGATCGTTCCAGTCGAAGCCGACCCGGCCGGCCTTGGCCTGAAGCTTCAGCGCGCGGGTCAAGGCGGGGAGCGCAAGTGGCACGCCGGCGAGCGCGCTTTGCTTCATTGGTGGCTCGCCGGCGGCCTTTTCCGCTTTCTCCTCAGCCTTGATCTCCTCCCAGCGGCCCTTGACGGCGGCCGGGTCGAGGGTCCGCTCGTCGCCGAAGACGTGGGGATGCCGGCGGATGAGCTTGGCGGTGATCGCTTCGACCACGTCGCTGAAATCGAAGGCGCCCTGTTCCTGCGCCATGCGGGCGTGGAACACGACCTGCAACAGCAGGTCGCCAAGCTCGTCTTCAAGGTCGGCGAGATCATTGCGCGCGATGGCGTCGGCGACCTCGTAGGCTTCTTCCAGCGTGTAGGGCGCGATCGTTGCGAAATTTTGTTGCAGGTCCCACGGGCAGCCGGTTTTCGGCGTGCGCAGCGCCGCCATGATCTCGATGAGCCGGCCGATATCGCGGGAAGGGGTCATGACGGGGTCTCGCCTTTGCAGGCGCGGACCCTAGCAGACCCGGAATGCGTTCGTCATTGCGAGGCCTGAAAGGCCGAAGCAAGCCAGTGGCTCCTCTGGATTGCTTCGCTCCGCTCGCGATGACTGGGGCGGCGTTTACTTTTCCGCGGCGCCGGTTCGAACAGGAACCAGGTGCGCCGCTCGGTGCCGTCGATGAAGTTTTCCAGAAGCC
Source organism: Xanthobacteraceae bacterium (assembly GCA_031291475.1). Lineage (GTDB taxonomy): Bacteria > Pseudomonadota > Alphaproteobacteria > Rhizobiales > Xanthobacteraceae > BOG-931. The sequence continues at coordinate 9,431 of JARLIY010000130.1, read as the reverse complement.
CGGCGGTCGCCGCATCCTCGTGCTTTTCCGCGAGCTCATGACATTCGCGCATCGATGCGGCGATGTGCTTATTGTCGTTCATCAATTCGCGGAGCATGTCGTGCGCCGGGACGAAGGCGTCGTCGTTGTCGCTGATGGTCTGCAATTTGGATACATGCCCGACGGATCGGAGCGTCGTGCCGCCGATCTTGCGGACGCGCTCGGCGATGTCGTCGGTGGTGCCCAAAATCTGCTCGGATTGCTCGTCGAGCAGCAAGTGGTAATCGCGGAAATGCGGACCGCTCATATGCCAATGGAAATTCTTGGTCTTGAGGTAGAGCGCGAACGCGTCGGCCAGTATCTCGTTGAGCTTGGCCGAGAGCGCGCGGACGGCTTCGTCGGGAAGATCGGTCGGGGTCTCGAGGGGCGGGCTGGCCTTGCGGCGCGTGTCGAGGGCTCGGATTTTGTTCACGGCGTTCACCTTGCGAATGTGCGATGGCGGGAAAAATTGCGCGCCCGAGAGTTCCGTCTCCGTGCCGCTCGGGCTGGTGTGATGCAACGAAGCATCCGTGCGCTTGGTTCCACGGGCGCCGCTGCGGATGCCCGGCGCCCAAACCTGCCGAGCAGGCCGGAATGGCGCGGTCCAGGCGAAATTAACGAATGAGGGCAGGGAATTGTCGCAGGATGCAAATCCGGCTTATGAAGCTATCATTCGCATAAGGCATATTATGGAATATTCTTAGGTAAGCCTTGTGAGAGGCTCGTTTCCGCGACGCTGAATGTCATTCCATCGTAGGCCGGCTCGACACGGGGCGGCAGCTCCATGCGGAGCGCTTCATAGTCGAGGTCGGAATGCAGGTTGGTCAGGATGGCGCGGCCGGGCTTGACGCGCTCGATCCAGCCGAGCGCGTCGGCCACCGAGAAATGGCTCGGATGCGGCCGGTAGCGCAGCGCATCGACGATCCAGATGTCGAGGCCGGCCAAAGCGCCAACGCTTTCTGCGGGCAGGCCGTTGAGGTCGCAGGAATAGGCGAAATTGCCGAAGCGAAAGCCGAGCGAGGGAATGTCGCCGTGTTGCTGCAGGATCGGCAGCGCCGCGATCGGCCCGCCCTGCCCTTTGATGGTGACCGGCTGGCCGGCGGTCAGCCGATGCTCGCGCAGGATCGGTGGGTATTCGCTGCCGGGCGGCGACTTGAAGCAATAGCCGAACCGGCTGTGCATCATTTTCGCGTTATGCTCGTCGAAATAAACGTCGACCAATTGCCGGCGCTTGATGAAATAGGCGCGCAGATCGTCGATGCCGTGGGTGTGGTCGGCGTGCTCGTGGGTGTAGAGCACGCCGTCGAGCCCATCGACGGCGGCGTCAAGGAGCTGCTCGCGCAGATCGGGCGGGGTATCGATCAGTACCCGCGTCGCGCCGGATGACTCCCCACGCTCGACTAGAAGCGAGGTGCGCCGGCGGCGGTTCTTCGGATTGTTCGGATCGCAGTCGCCCCAGCCCAAAGCCGGCCGCGGTACGCCGCCGGACGAGCCGCAGCCGAGAATGGTGATTTTCAGCGTCATGCGGCCGGAGTCTTGAGGAACGGCGGCCGGGCAAACGCGTCCAGACCGGCGGGGCGGGGCACCTTGCCGAACAGGCGAAAGAAATTCTCCGAAGTGGTGCGCGCGATCTCGTCGAACGATACGCCGCGCGTCTGCGCCAGCACTTTTGCCGTCTCGACCACATAGGCGGGCTCGTTCCGTTTGCCGCGAAATGCGCCCGGCGCGAGATAGGGCGCATCGGTCTCGACCAGGATGCGATCCGCCGGCAGTTCGGCGGCGATGGCGCGCAGAGCCGTTGAGTTCTTGAATGTCAGGATGCCGGTGAAGGAGATAAAAAGGCCGAGCGCGATCGCCCGCCTGGCGAGATCGGGCCCGCCGGTGAAGCAGTGTAGCACCGCCGGGAAGGCGCCCTGCCCCGTTTCCTCTTCCAGAATGCGCGCGGTATCGGCGTCGGCTTCGCGCGAATGGATGACGAGCGGCAGCGCGGTCTCGCGTGCCGCGGCAATGTGCGTGCGGAATCCGCGCTCCTGCGCCGGCCGCGGCGAGCGGTCGTAGTGGTAATCGAGCCCGGCTTCGCCGATCGCCACCACCTTGGGATGCCGCGTGCGGGCGACCAGATCGGTCGCCGTGACGCCCGCTTCCTCATGGGCGTAATGCGGATGCGTGCCGACAGAGGCATAGATGTCGGGGAAGCGCTCGGCGATGGCAACGAGTTCAGGCTGGCGCGCAACCCGCGTCGAGATCGTGACCATGCGGGCGATGCCCGCATCGCGGGCGCGGGCGACGACCGCGTCGAGCTCAGCGGTGAAGTCGGGAAAATCGAGATGGCAGTGGCTGTCGATCAGCATCTTATTGCGCCGCGCGCGCCTCCGGCTCCACATAGCGCGGAAACACCGGCGCGGGCGCTGGAAGCTTTACGCCGGCGGCAATGCGGTGCTTGCCATCGAGGAAAGCGAAATTCCGCTCGCCGGCCGGCACCGCCAGCAAATCGAGCAATTTGTCCGCCGATGCGGGCATGAAGGGCAGCGCCAAGATCGCGATCTGGCGCAAGACTTCCACCGTCACGTAAAGCACCGTGCCTTGCCGCGCCGGATCGGTCTTGGCCAATGCCCACGGCGCCTCGCCGGCGAAGTAGCGGTTGGCGTCGGCGACCACGGCCCACACGCCATTGAGCACCTGATGCAGTTGTTGCGTCGCCATGGCCTCGCGCGCCTTGCCGATTATGGCGTCGGCGGCGGCAAGGATCGCCTGATCATTCGCGCTCAGCGTCGCCGGCCTCGGCAGCACGCCGTCGAAATTGCGCGTCACCATAGTCAGCGAGCGCTGCGCCAGATTGCCGAGATCGTTGGCGAGATCGGCGTTGATGCGGTTGACGATGGCTTCGTGGCTGTAATTGCCGTCCTGGCCGAACGGCACTTCGCGCAGGAAGAAGTAGCGCAACGGATCGACGCCATAGGCGTCGGCGAGCGCGAACGGGTCGATCACGTTGCCGACCGACTTCGACATTTTCTCCCCGCGGTTGAACAGGAAGCCGTGGGAAAAAATCCGCCGCGGCACTTCGATCCCCGCCGACATCAGGAAGGCCGGCCAGTACACGGCGTGGAAGCGCACGATATCCTTGCCGATCACATGCAGGTTCGCCGGCCAGTATTTCTTGAATGTCTCGCTCCCGGTGTCGGGGTAACCGACGGCGGTGATGTAGTTGGTGAGCGCGTCCACCCACACATACATGACATGCTTGGGATTGCCGGGGACGCGCACGCCCCAGTCGAAGGTGGTGCGCGAGACGGACAAATCCTGCAGGCCGCCCTTGACGAAGCTCATCACCTCGTTGAACCGCTCGCGCGGCAGCACGTAATTCGGCCGCTCAAAGAGCTTGAGCAGCTTGTCCGCGTAGGCGGACAGGCGGAAGAAATAGCTCTCCTCCTCGACCCATTCGACCGGCGTGCCGGTCTTGGCCGCGACGCGCTCTTTCTGCTCGTTGAGCGCCGTTTCATCCTCGGTGTAATAGGCCTCGTCGCGCACCGAATACCAGCCGGCATATTTGCCGAGATAGATGTCGCCATTCGCCTCCATGCGCCGCCAGATTTCTTCCGACGCGCGGTGGTGGCGCGGCTCGGTGGTGTGGATGAAATCGTCGTTCGAGCAATTGCCGCGGCGTCAGCCCTTCGCGCACCGCGGTCTGCTGGATCTTCTGGCCGTGCTCGTCGGTGCCGGTGAGGAAATAAACGTCGTAGCCATCGAGCCGCATGAAGCGGGCGATGGCGTCGGTGGCGATCGCCTCATAGGCGTGGCCGATATGCGGCGGCCCATTCGGGTAGGAGATCGCCGTGGTGATGTAATAGGGCTCGCCGGCCATTCGTATCGTCCGCGCAAAATAACCAATGGCCGGGCAAGGCCCGGCCATGACTCGACATTAGGTATCAACCGCGCGTGGCCTCGGCAAGCAAGCCGAAGACGCCGAAAACCAGCGGTTTTCGTTCCAGATTGTATTCGGCGGCGTCGCTGGCGGCCTGGTTGATGCGCTCGAAGGCCTCGGCGAGACGGGCGAGCCGGCCGATCTCGGCGTCGTTGCGGTCGAGCCGCCGCGCCAGCCATGCATTGACCGTATCGAGGAACGCGGCGAGCGGCTGCGGATCGGTTCCGGCGAGCGCATCACCGATCGCGTGCAGCGCGTTGCCGTCGAGCGCCGGCAGGCGTTCGAGCGCGGCAAGCGCGCGCTGGCGCAAGTCCAGGGCATCCTCGTCGAGGAACGCCAAAGCGCGGGACACGCTGCCGTCGGCGGCGGCCGCAGCGGCGGCGACCTCCGGATCGCCGGTCGGGCGCCCCATGGCGGCCGCCAGCGCCGCGGCGACGTCGGCTTGCGCCAAAGGCCGCAGCGTCAGCGTGCGGCAGCGCGAGCGCAAGGTCGGCAATACGCGCGCCGCCGAATGGCAGACGAGCAGCAGGATCACCCGTTGCGGCGGCTCTTCGAGAATCTTGAGGAGCGCATTGGCGCCGAAGCGGTTGAGTTCGTCGACCGCATCGACAATGGCGATGCGCCAACCGCCCTCGCCCGCGGTCGCGCCGAAAAACGCCACCGTGCGGCGCACGTCCTCGACGGCGACCTGCTGGCGCAATACGCCTTTTTCATTCGGCGTGCGCTCGAGGACGAGGAGATCGGCTTGCGCTTGCGCCGCCATCCGGCGCGCCACCGGATGCTGCGGATCGACCGCGAGCGATTTCGCCGCCAGCACTTCGGGCGCCGCCGGATCGGGATGAGCGAGCACGAAGCGCGCCATGCGGTAAGCGAGCGTCGCCTTGCCGATGCCTTTCTGCCCGAGGAGCAGGAAGGCGTGCGGAATGCGGCCGCTGCGATAGGCGGCAAGAAGCGCTACCTCGGCGGCGGCGTGGCCGAATAAGGTTTGCGTCAAGCGCGGCGGCGGCGCTTCTTCGAATTCAGGCTCGGCTTCGCTCATGAGGCCACGTCTTCCAGTCTCGCGGGCGCCTTGGTCGGTTCGAGCCGCGCATTGACGGCGTCCCAGATGTGCTTGGCGACCGTCTTCTTCGGCACGCTGGCATCGATCACCGCGAAGCGTTTTGGCTCGGTCTTGGCAAGCGCGAGATAGGCCTTGCGCAGCTTGTGGTGAAATTCGAATTCTTCCGCTTCGAAGCGGTCCGGATTTTTGCCGCGGCGGCGTCCAGCCGCGCGCTTGAGCCCGATGGCGACAGGCACGTCGAGAACGAGCGTCAGATCCGGAACCAGGTCGCCGACGGAAACGCGTTCGAGCGCCTTGATGAAGCGCTGATCGACGTCGCCGAGAACGCCCTGATAGACCCGCGTGGAATCGGCGAAGCGATCGCAGATGACCCATTTGCCCGCCTCGAGCGCCGGCAGGATGGTGCAGCGGATGTGGTCGTCGCGGGCGGCGGCGAACAGCATCGCCTCCACATCGGGGCCGAACGGTTTGGCCGCTCCGGACAGGAGGACATGGCGGATGATCTCGGCGCCGGGCGAGCCGCCGGGCTCGCGGGTGAGTGTCACGCCAAGGCCAAGCGACTCCAGGCGCTGCGCCAAAGCCACGGCTTGAGTCGACTTGCCGGTGCCCTCGCCGCCTTCGAAAGTGATGAATCTGCCGCGCATTTCAGGTCCCGGGCCGTTCCAATAAACCTCTTTACTCCAAAGCGTTACGGTTCGATCTTCGGATACGATACGAAGGAGCGATGGCGCGGCTTATATAAGCGCGGTCCGCGACCGACGCAGGCAACCGGCACGCCATCATAACCGCTTCACGCCGGCGCGAAACAGACCGATCATCAGTTCGGTCGCCGCATCCATGGCCCGTTGCGACATGCTGCCGGGACCCACATCCTCGGCGGCCTTGAGCGGCACTTCGAGCGCGAGATTCTCGCCGCGCCACACCCTGAGCTTGCCGATGCTCTGACCCTTCACAACCGGCGCCGGCACCGGGCCAGTATAGACGATGCGCGCCAGCAAATGCTCGCCGCCGCTACGCGGCGTCATCACCCGGATGGTGCCCGGCCCGACCAGCGGGACGTAGCTGGTATCGCCGCCGAACACCTTGGCCTGGCCGATGGTCTGTCCTTCGGCGAACAGAACGCGGGCCTCGAAGCCGTGAAAGCCCCAGTCGAGCATTTTGCGCGCCTCGTCGGCGCGCTCTTTCTCCGATTTGGCGCCGGTCACCACGACGATCAAGCGCAAATTGTCCTGCACCGCCGAGCCGACCAAATTGAAGCCCGCGTCGGAGGTCTCGCCGGTCTTGAGTCCGTCGGCGCCGATGCCCATGCCGAGCAAGGGATTGCGGTTCTGCTGGCGGATGTTGTTCCAGGCTAATTCGCGCTCGGCGAAATACGCATAGAAGTCGGGATAGGTCTGCATGATGTGGCGGGCAAGCTGCGCCATTTCCCGCGCGGTGACGCGCAAATTCGGATCCGAATAGCCGGTCGCATTGGTGAAGGTCGATTTTTCCAGCCCGATCTCCCGCGCGCGCTTGGTCAGCATGGCGCCGAATTCGGCCTCGTTGCCGGCCAGCCCCTCGGCGACCGCGATGCAGGCATCGTTGGCGGAATCGACGATGATGCCGTGGAGGAGGTCGTTGAGCTTGATGCGGCTATGGATGGCGGCGAACATGGTGGAGCCGTGCGACGGCGCCCCGCCCTTGCGCCAGGCGTTCTCGCTGATGGTGAATTCGTCGTCGAGCTTGATGTGGCCCTGCTTGATTTCGTTGAAGACGAATTCGAGCGTCATCAGCTTGGCAAGACTCGCGGGCGCGATCAGATCGTCGCCGCCTTTGTCGAACAGGAGGCTGTCGCTGTCGGGATCGAGCAGGACGGCATTGGGCACGCTGGTCTGGTAGCCCTCGTCCTTCTTCGTCGCCATGTTGGACGCGGCGTCGCCGGCGACGACGGTCACGAGCAACAGCGCGGCCGCCGCAAGACATGCTGCAAGACGAGCCGGCCAGAAAACGAGACGTTGCCCGGTGCGCACGACCGCCTCCCTTGCGGGTCTGCAAGATCAATACTCACGGCAAGTTTTCTTGCGCAATAGGGCGTGCGCAAGGCGGCAAGGCACAGACGCGACAAAGGAAGAGTTAAATCAATAAAGTCCGCGGCCGTTGAGGAGCTGGTCGGTGGCGTCGTGCGCGGCGGGCGAAGCCGCATACGACATCGACCGCGCCACGGCCGGAAGCGCCGGCAAGGAATCGTCGGCCGAGGCGCTGGCGAAATGGGGATTGCGTGCGATCGAGGCGGTCGAAGCGGCCCCGGCGGGAGCGAGCGGGGTCGCCGCGAGTCTGACGGTGCCGGGCAGCGGCGCCGGCTCGTCCTGCCGCAGTGTTGCCGCAAGGATACGGTCGTCGGAGCCTTCGAGCGGCGCGCGTCCGACATATTCGACCCGCACCCACGCGGTGCCCGAGGCATGGAAGCCCAGGAGGTGCGCCGCCTTGGTGGAAACGTCGATGATGCGGTTGCCGTGATAAGGGCCGCGGTCGTTGACGCGCACGATGATCGAACGGCCGTTGGACAGGTTGGTGACGCGCGCGTAGCTCGGCAAAGGCATTGTCGGATGCGCCGCCGAGATGCCGTTGAGATCGAAGACTTCGCCGTTGGCCGTCTGGCGGCCGTGGAAGTCGTCGCCGTACCACGATGCAAGCCCAGTGGCCTGATAATGCGGGTTGTCTTCCGGATAATACGTCTGGCCGGCGACCGTATAAGGCGCACCGACCCGGTATACGCCGCCGCCCTTGGGCACCGGATCGCCGCCGGTGACGACCCGCGGGCTGGCGGCGACGCCATAGCGCGGGTCGACGCTGCCCGAGCAATTGGCGAGCGCGACGCAAAGCACGGCGCAGGCGCCGACCGGCACAACCCGTTTGACTGAAGCACTAAGCCTGCCCCGCATCGTCCCCGATCCCCGCCGCCAAGGTATCAAGCCCGAGCGTGGTCAGATTGTGGCAAAAATGCGCGGGAGATTTTGGATAGTGAATGGAGGGTTGCGATGCCCGCTTGGCCGCTATGCCTCGCGGGCACGCAACATTGTCCTAGACGCCGCTCACGACCGGCACATTGGCGTAGGTCAGAATGAGCAGGAGAACGAGACTGCCGATGAAAGCCCCGAAAGTGACCCGTATGATAACTGGCCAGACTGGCGCGAGTTTGTCTTGAAGATACTCACCAAGCGTCATTGCAAGTGTCGACATTGGCAACAGTGCCTTTCTCGATTCGTTGCTGGAGTTTTTTTGGGGGTTTGTCGCGGACAACGATGCGTCCACTTCGGGCGTGCTTTAATCACATGCGGGTTAAGATGTCTATAACGGCCTAGCGTTTTGTTCGCCGCGTGCACGCGACCAACAATCGTGGCAAAATCGTGAATGGAAGGGGTGGCCGAGTGGTTTAAGGCGCCGGTCTTGAAAGTCGCTCGCGTTTGTTGCTCTGAGTTCCAACGCGTATCAATTAGCCGTTGTTTTTGGCTATTCTCGCACCCTGACGTGGTGATTGGTGTCACACTATACTAGGGTGTTCTATGGCGTTTGGATCCGAATACTAGGGTGTTCTATGGCGTTTGGATCCGAAGTTGGGTGCGCTGATTCTCGGCGGTGAAAAAGCGACGGCAGCGATCTATGGCTAGACCACCACGCGCCCCGCCGGCCGGCGAACGATTTTCTCATGGCTTCGCGCTCATGCGGCAGGTGGCTTTCCTCAAGCTGCGCGCGTCGCTCAGCGCTGATGTGCTTGGCGTCCTGGGCGTCGATGCGAATGTCGATGCGGTCGGCGCTGTACTCGTTCAGGAAGCGGTATGTCAGCTCGCCGCCACCCTTCAATTGGCGTGTAGGACAAAAACACGATGCCATCAGTCGCGGTCGTGCGCGCAATCAACCCGCTGTAGATTTCCTCGCTACACCGCTCGTCAATCCATATCCAATCGAGGACTCCGCCTTCATCTTCTCGGCGCCCTGCTCGATTAGTTGCCGGCGTTGATTGAGGACTTCAAGGGCTCGATCACATCCAGACCCAAAACCTTCATCAATGCCTCTCCGATGCGGTCGCAGCTTGCGGCAGTCTCGGCAATCAAAATCTTGTTGGTTGGGGTTGAAAGGCTAATTCTGCCTCCGCAATTTCCGCAAGAAATTGCATCCTTTCCGACCAAAACCGTCACGATCTTTTCCGTATGCTGACCGCACTTCTGGCAGCGTATGCGAAGGAGCGTAAAGTCTGAGGTACTGAACTTCATAAAACAAGCCCCCGCCCGAATCCCGAATCGTAATCGAAAAGATTAGGGTCTGTACCCACATAGCTTCTTGAAAAATTGCAATGATCGTGATTCACCGTGCTCGGAGGTGGGTCATGCGATTTGATTTGAGCGATGACGAATGGGCTCTTCTTGAGCCGCTGATGCCGAAGAGCCGCAAGAG
>JARLIY010000129.1 GCA_031291475.1 Xanthobacteraceae bacterium | reverse complement strand
CACCGGCCGCGGCAATGGGGCGCGTGCTGGCTCGCCTGCCAGCTCTACGAGCAACTGGAACTCGACCGCTTCTGGGCGGCCCGTCTGCCCGATTCCCGCGAAGGAACCTGCTGGCGGCACATTCTCCAGACGCTGGCGTGTTACCGGCTCATCGATCCGGGCAGCGAATGGCGTTTACACCGGCTGTGGTTCGAGCAAAGCGCCATGGGCGATCTGCTCGGCGAAGATTTCGCGCTGGTCGAGAAGAACGCGCTCTATCGTTGCCTCGACAAGCTCGTCGAGCACAAGCCGGCGCTGTTCACGCACCTGCGCCGGCGGTGGCAGGATCTGTTCGGCGCCCGCTTCGACGTCCTTCTCTATGATCTGACCAGCACGTACTTCGAATCCGACCCGCCGGACGACGACAGCGACAAACGCCGCTACGGCTACAGCCGCGACAAGCGTCCGGACTGCGTGCAGGTGGTCATTGCGCTCGTGGTGACACCCGACGGCTTTCCGCTCGCCTACGAGGTTCTCCCCGGCAATACTTCCGACAAGACGACGCTGCGCGCCTTCCTTTCGAAGATCGAGGCGCAGTACGGCAAGGCGGAGCGCATCTGGGTGATGGACCGCGGCATCCCCACCGAGGACGTGCTCGCCGAAATGCGGCAATCCGATCCGCCGGTCGCCTATCTGGTGGGGACCCCGAAGGGACGCCTCGGCAAGCTGGAGAAGTCTCTCGTCGGCCTGCCGTGGCATGAGGTGCGGCCGGGCGTCGAAGTGAAGCTCTTGGCCGAGGACGACGAGCTTTACGTGTTCGCCCAGAGCCGGGCGCGCATCGACAAGGAGCGCGCCATGCGGAAGCGGCGGTTGAAATGGCTGTGGGCGCGCCTGGCGAAGCTGGCGCTGATGGACCTCACCCGCGAGAGCCTACTGATGAAGCTCGGCGCCGCCAAAGCCAAGGCGCCCGCGGCGTGGCGCCTCCTCGACATCAAGGTCGATCCCCACACCGCCGCCTTCACTTACGCGCTCAACCGCAAGAAGCTGCGCCAGGCGCGCCGGCGCGAAGGCCGCTACCTTTTGCGCACCAACATGTCTGGGCGCGATCCCGCCGACCTGTGGCGGTTCTACATTCAACTCGTCGAAGTCGAGGCGGCCTTCAAGAACCTCAAGGACGATCTGCAACTCCGGCCGATCTACCACCAGCTCGAGAGCCGCGTCGAGGCGCACATCTTCGTGGCCTTCCTCGCCTATTGCCTGCACGTCACGCTGCGCGCCCGGCTCCGGCCGATGGCCGCCGGCCTCACCCCGCGCGCCGTGCTCGACAAGCTCGCCGGCATACAAATGCTCGACGTCCACTTCCCCACCACCGACGGCCGAACGCTGATCATGTGCCGACACACCGAGCCGAATGTCGACCAGAAGCTTCTCCTGCAACGACTCGGCCTCGCCCTGCCGCCGCAGCCGCCGCCGCGAATCGCCGTTCCCGGTCCGGCGGCGCAGCTCCCGTTGCGCCCCATGTAGTGGAGACCTTCGGCAGCCTACCCTTGATTCCACGCGCCTTTCCGCTCGCGCGCTACCTCGGTTGAGAAAGTCGGGTTAGCCGTGGAACGGGGAGAAGGGACAGTCGCACGCGCCGAACGAGCAACGCGCCTTCGGACGCGGCCGCCCGGACGCCAAATTTGGAATTCCTCAGCGCTCCGCGGCTGTGCTATGGGGCTCCGCGAATTGGGCCTTTTTACCGTT
>JARLIY010000128.1 GCA_031291475.1 Xanthobacteraceae bacterium | reverse complement strand
GCCTTTCCGACATAGAACACGCTGTCGAGATTGGCGTGCATCAGCTCGCGCCACGTCTCTTCCGGATAATCTTCTAAGGCGCCGCGCCGCTGGATACCGGCGTTGTTGACGAGGATGTCGATCGGGCCGAAGTCGGACTCGATGCGATCGATCGCAGCGCCGACCTCATCGCTTTTGGTCACGTCGAACGGGGTGGCGAACGCTTGCGCGTCGGCGGCGCGCAGCGATACGGCCGCCGCTTCGACCGTCGCCGGCGTTCGTCCGTTGATGACGACCCGCGCCCCCGCTGCGGCGAGCCCGCGCGCCAGCGCGAGCCCAATGCCGCCCGACGAGCCCGTGATCAGCGCCACCGCGCCTTTGAGCCCAAACAGGCGATCGACAAGCTCTGACACCCAAACCTCCCCGCTGGCGCTCGGCGCGACGACGCGCCCCTTGCATTAGAACATGTTATCGGTAACATGCACGCTTCGTCAAGCATGACGATTCGGCCAGCCGCTTGCGCGGTGTGATTGTTATCGATAACATCAGTGGACCGTCGGTTCGCCCATTGTGGAGGTTGTGAGGATCATGGCCAAGCCTGTCGTCCTGATGATCGGCGCCTACCCTGACTGGGACATGGCCCCACTGGAGGAAGCGTACGACCTTCGCAAGCTGTGGTTGGCGCCCGATAAGGAGGCCTTCCTCGCCGAGACAGCCCCACAGGCGCGGGCGATCGCCACACGCGGCGAACTTGGCGCTTCCGCCGCATTGATCGACCGTTGCCCCAAGCTCCAGATCGTCGCCTGCTACGGCGTCGGCATCGACGCAATCGACATCAAACGGGCGAAGGAACGCGGCGTGCGGGTGACCAACACGCCCGACGTCTTGACCGAGGACGTCGCGGATTTCGCCTTCGCGCTCATCCTCGGGCATCTGCGAAAGGTCGTCGCCGGCGAAGCGCATGTGCGCTCGGGCGCGTGGAAGAGCGGCACGCTGCCGCTCGGCGTCAGCCTGAAAGGCAAGACGCTCGGCATTCTCGGCTTTGGCCGCATCGGTCGCGCCATCGCACAGCGAGCTCGAGGCTTTGGCGTGACGCTCGCCTATTGCGACATCGCCCCCGCTGCGGGCGTCGACGCGGGTTACCACAAAGACCCCGTCTCGCTGGCGCGCGCCAGCGACATCTTCGTCGCTGCGGTGTCAGGCGGCGACGCGACGCGCGGCATCGTCAACGCCGCGGTGTTGGACGCTCTTGGCCCGGCGGGCGTATTTATCAACGTTTCGCGCGGCTCAGTCGTCGACGAACCCGCGCTGATCGACGCGCTGGCGAGCCGACACATCGGCGGCGCCGCACTGGACGTGTTCTGGAACGAGCCGAACATCGACCAACGGCTCCTGGCTTTCGACAACGTGCTGCTTCAACCGCACCAGTCGAGCGGCACTGTCGAAACGCGCCAGGCCATGGGCAAGCTGGTGCGCGACAATCTCGCGGCGCATTTCGCCGGCCGCCCGCTTGTCACGCCCGTCGTTTGAATGATGGAGAAGCCGATGCGCGCGATCGTCGCCCATGCCGCCAAGGACATCCGCATCGAGGAGACGCCGAGCCCAACCCTAGGACCGCAGGACGTCCGCGTGCGCGTCGCCTTCGGCGGCATCTGCGGGTCGGACCTCCATTACTTCAATCACGGCGGCTTCGGCGCCGTGCGGCTGAAAGAACCGATGATTCTCGGCCACGAGATCTCCGGCGTGGTCGAAGCGGTCGGCGCGCAGGCGCAGCGAATCAAGGTCGGCGACCGCGTCGCGGTGAGTCCGAGCGTGCCTTGCAATCACTGCCGCTATTGCCTGGAGGGGCGGCAGAATCAGTGCCTCGACATGCGGTTCTACGGCAGCGCGATGCGCTTCCCGCATGTCCAGGGAGCCTTCCGCGAGACGATCGTCTGCCTCGAATCGCAAACGCACGTCGCGCCTGAAGGCCTGAGCCTGCCCGAAGCCGCGATGGCTGAGCCGCTCGCCGTGGCGCTGCATGCGACGCGCCGCGCCGGTTCGTTGATGGACAAGCGCGCGCTCGTCAGCGGCAGCGGCCCGATCGGCGTTCTGTGCGCCATCGCGGCGCGACGCGCCGGCGCCGCCGAGGTTATCGTCACCGACATTGCCGACGGCGCGCTGGCTTTCGCCGCCCGCATCGGCGTCGATCGCACCGTCAACATCGCCCGCGAGCCCACGGCGTTCGACGCCTGGAAGACGGACAAAGGCTATTTCGACGTTCTGTTCGAGGCTTCAGGCGCCGAAGCGGCACTGCGCAACGGCATCGAGGTCGTGCGTCCGGGCGGCCTGCTGATGCAGCTCGGCCTCGGCGGCGACATGACGATCCCGATCAATCTCATCACGGCCAAAGAACTCGAACTGCGCGGCACGTTCCGCTTCCACGAGGAATTCGCCCTCGCTCTCGAATACATGGGCAAAGGTTTGATCGACGTGAAGCCGCTGATCAGCGCGACGGCGCCGTTCACCGAGGCGCGCGCCGCGTTCGAACTGGCGACCGACCGCTCACGCTCGATGAAGGTGCAACTGGCGTTCTGACCGTTTCAGGCGGTCTCACGGGCGACGACTCGGAACGGGATGGCGACCGTCTGCGGCTTGTGCGTCTCGCCCTTGTTGCGCGCGTCGAGAGCGGCGAGCGCCGCTTCGGCGGCCGATCGACCGATCGCCGTGCAGTCGACGGCGATCGTCGTCAGCCGCGGATGGCAGCAGCGCGCGACGTCGAAGTCGCCAAAACCGGCGATGGCGATACGACCCGGAACATCAATTCCGCGTCGCTGGCACTCCGCCAGCACGCCGAAGGCCGAGAGATCGGAGACGCACATGATCGCGTCGACGTCGGGCCACCGGCTCAACATCGCTTCCAAAGCTTCTGCGCCCTGCGCCATCGTTACCGGCGGCTTGCCGGCAAGAATGACTCGGTCGCTCGGCAGACGTAACGACCGGGTCGCCCGCTTGAACCCAGCGCGCCGCTCCGCGCCGCGCGTGTCAAAACTCGTCTTGCCGCCGATGAACCCGATCCGCCGCCGTCCGCGTTCGTGAAGATAGCGGACCATCGCCGCGCCGGCCTCCTTGTTGGAGAATCCGACGACGTCGCCTAGCGGATGCTCGGGCAAGTCCCAGGTTTCGACGATTGGAACATCGGCGCTAGCGAGAAGGTCTCGAGTTCCTTCGGAGTGGACGCCCCCCGTGAGGATGATCGCCTCGGGCCGACGTTGCAGGAACGCTCGGATCAGGTCTTCTTCACGCGACAGGGAGTACTCCGTGTCGCCGAGAAGCATTTGCACGCCCGCAACGTCGAGCACTTCCGACATGCCGTGAACCGTATCGGCGAAGTTCGAATTGTTCAGCGAAGGCACCAGCGCCGCGACGAAGCCGGAACGACGGGTCGCAAACACCCGCGCGCTCGCGTCGGGAACGTAGCCAACCTGCCTGACAATCTCCAGGACTCGGTCTCGCGTCTCCTTTGACACCGCCGCGTCGCTCTTCAGAGCGCGCGACACGGTCATCGCGGAAACGCCCGCCATCCGCGCGACGGTGTGCATCGTCACAGCGCCCATCACGGTTGACGACTTCGCATCGCCGCGCCGTGGCGCAATTCCCTTCCGTCCTTCGGCTATCCGTCGCATCACGCTCCCGCCGGCCGCTCTATGGGATCGATAACATAGCGCGCCTGAATTGGGAATTGGTCGCAGAGCGTTGCCGCAACCGGCGGGAGCGGTGGCCGTTCGCACGCGTCGGCTCGGCGTTGCGCGCTAATGCTGTGAACTTGCATCGAAGCGGGCCCCCGCAGTGCGGTGACGTAGCCCATTGAGGCTACGAAAGAACTTGACGTCATTCCGGGGTACCGATTCGATGCAACTCGGGACCCATTTCCGTAATGGTTGTCTGCGACGAATCAATGGCTTGCGCGCCTTCCGTCATGGGGGCCTGGTTCGGCGCAATTTCACACAGAACAATGGAATAGTGACCATTGATGAGGTCGGCCAACGGAAAAGGCGTTACAATCGAACCCCGCGCTCCTACAAGCGGCTCCTTGTAAAGGGCAGCGCGAAAGCCGGCGACCCAGCGCCACATGGCTTGCTCGACGTTCAGATTGGAAATCGCGCCCATTCCTATTTGG
>JARLIY010000017.1 GCA_031291475.1 Xanthobacteraceae bacterium | reverse complement strand
GCCCGGGGTCCGCGGCCCGCTGGCGCTCCTGCGCTCGCCCGCCGCGCGCGGCGCGACTGGCGTGAACCCGCGCGTGATGAATTAGCGGCTTAGCGGCAGATTCTTTGCGCCAACGCTGAGTCGAGCGCCGCCTGCGCGGCGTCCTGATCCGGCAGGCCCACGGCCACTTTGGTCCATCCGGTGCCCCACGGATTGCCGGTTGCCGCGCCGTCCCACCAGATCCGGCAATTCCCATCGCCGAACTGGACCACCGCATAGTCCGCGAGCGCCGGGCTTGAGGCGACGGAGCTCAACGCCAGCAGGCCGGCTGCAAATATCAAGCGCTTGATGCTGTGCTTTCCTTTGCACGAACAAAACCTGGAACCCTTTTGAATGTTTCCGGGCCGTTCGCCGGCGAGCATCGGCGCGGACGATAGGAAGCATTAAAACGCCGCCCGCCGGATTGGGGCGGGCGGCGGCATGACATCAAGTCCCTGGGCGTTACTTGACCCAGGCGCGGCACCAGTGGTGCTTCATCGCCCAGGCGCCTTTTCCCTGAGCCGCCTCCCATGTGGGGAGGCTGACCCAGAGATATTTCCAGTGTTTGCCCATCGGGGCCGCTTTGTGATCGGCCCAGGCACGGCAGGAATGGTCCTTGAATCTGACCACGGCAAAGTCGGCGCGCGCCGGAACCGCGGCGGCAAGCCCGATCGTCAGAACACCAATTGCAATAGCAAGTCGCGTCATCGTCACCCCCCTTTATCCAAGCTTTCGCCGCCCGCCTTTGTAGCGGGCGGCGTCAGAAGACTTGCGTTGCTAATGGAACGATTTGCACCAGTGATGGGTCATCGCGTAGTGCTTCTTCGACATCGCGAAGTCCCAGCTCTTGAGGTGGACCCAGTGGTACTTCCAGCCAGGTTGCATCGGATTGCCGACTTCATTCCAAGCCCGGCAATGGCCGTCCTTGAACATCACGACGGCGTAATCAGCGCGCGCCGCGGTCGTGGCCGCGAGACCAAGCGCCAATATGCTTATTACAAATGCCAGTCGCCTCATTTTTTTGCTCCCTTGTACCGACCCACCGAGTTCCGATAAACGGAACCCGATCTTGAGGCAAGGCAGAACTGCTGTGGGCGCGTGAGATTCTTGCCGCAACCGGGCGTTACGCAGCCGTCACACAACAGGGAGGAATCCATGCCGGAAGTCATCGTCTATCTCCTCGAAGGCCGCACTCTCGAGGACAAGCGCGCCCTGGTCAAAGACCTCACCGCGGCCGTGGTCAAGAATATCGGCGCGCCGGCAGAGGCGGTTACGGTCTCGCTGGTGGAGACGGCCAAGACCTCAAAAGGCAAAGGCGGCGTCCTTTTCAGCGATATGAAGCCCCGTTAGTACGCGTTTCGCGTGTAAAGGCCCCCCGTTAACGTCTTTTGAGACCCCCAAAGGAACCATCGGAGGGCCGTGTATTTGTCGTGAGTGCAACGCACAATTTTCTTGCTGCAATGCGGTAGAAGGCCGATAATTCGCTTGGCACAAGGAAAACAGACTCAAGGTGCGGACATGAGCGACGTGTGGGAAACGAAGGACGGCCGGCGGCGAGTGAGACGCGATCCGCCGACCGTTGAAGAGGCCGTCGTCGCAGCGCAGGGCCTCACCGACGATCTCAAGGAGCAGATCGAGATCGTGGCGTCGCTGATGGAAGTTCCGTTCGACGAGGCGCGGGGCGTGGTGATGCGCATGGGGCAGCGCCGGGAGATCAACCAGGTCACCGTGACCGGCCGTGTCGGCGCTCCGCGCGCCGTCGTGGTGGAGCGGCGGGGGTCGCGTTTCTCGGCCACGGCCCGGCGATCGGCCGGGCGCTAACGCGGGCCGCGCTCGCGCCCCCGGCGCGGCTACAGCCAGCGGCGGCTACCCGGATCGGAGATCATGCCGCGCGACACCAGCCGGTGCCAGACAAACAGGACGATGAGCGCGCCGACGACGGCGCCGAGAAGGCCGGCGCCCTGGTTCGCGCCATACCAACCGACCGCTTGCCCGATCCATGTTGCGACGAAGGCGCCGGCAATGCCGAGCAGGGTGGTGAGAATAAAACCCGCCGGATTATTCGGCCCGGGCGCCAAAATGCGCGCAATGATTCCGGCGACGAAGCCGATAATGACGATCCAGAGAATGTGCATGGCGTCCTCCGTGCGGTGCGGCGATCAACGCCACAGCGGATGTGCGGTTCCATAGCGGAAGAGTGGCGCACCAAGCAACGGCCGCGCGGCGCTGGTGCTCTTGCCGCTGACGCGCTGGGACGAAGCCGCCGCGCGGATTATAATCGATTGCTTACTGACGCCCCGGCGGAGTGTCTTTGATGTCCAAGACCCTCGTCAAACCGCGCACCCAAGTAAAGACGACGACCCAGCGGCCGCCGCTCTACAAGGTGATCCTGCTCAACGACGACTACACGCCGCGCGAGTTCGTCGTCCTGGTGCTCAAGGCAGTGTTCCGCATGACCGCCGACCAGGCCTACCGGGTGATGATGACGGCGCATCAGCGCGGCGCTTGCGTCATCGCCGTCTATGTCCGCGACGTAGCCGAAACCAAGGCCAAGGAAGCCACCGAGCTGGGCAAGGAAAAAGGCTATCCGCTGTTTTTCACCACCGAGCCGGAAGAGTAGGGCAAGCGCCGTTATTTCCTTTCGATCTTCAGACCGTTCGGGCCGACGTCGATGCGGACCCCCTCGGGCTGCTTGTGATCCTGATAGACCCGGTAGCCCAGCACGGCGGCGACAACCACGAGCGCGCCGACGATTAGGTAGAGGATATTGCTGCGAGTCACGGCCAGCGCTCCCTCACGCCTCAAGTCTCTTCACGCATGGTACCCGGAAGAGGATACGCAAGGGAAACCACCCTACGCATATTGAAGCGCGCCGCATGGCCGCTGGCGGCAACGACATTGCTTGACCGCTCACGTCCATAGTAGCTTTTTCGGACGGCCGCGATGGGTCTCGAACGCGGCAAAAAGGGGGCTCGGACATGACGCCGATCGACGATCGCGAGACCTGGCAAGAGAAGCTCGCCGCGCTCCCGCTTGTGAGCTTCGACGCCGGCGAGACCGTGTTCGCCGAGGGCACGAAAACCGGGCGGCTCATGATTCTCAAAAGCGGCTCGGTCGGCATTTTCAAGGGCGATATCGAGTTCGCCCAAGTGGCCGAACCCGGCGCGGTGTTCGGCGAACTCTCGGCGCTGCTCGATGAGCCGCATAGCGCGGACGTGCGTACACTGGAAAAGTCGGAGTTTCATGTCGCCGACGCCGCGGCATTGCTGCAAGACCCGGTGGCGCTCCTCTACATTACGAGGGTGCTGGCGCGGCGGATCGACGCCGCCAACCAGGGGCTTCTGCAACTTAAGATCATGCTCGAAGGCGGCGAATCGCGGGGCCTGATCGACAAGACCCTCGATGGGATCGAGGGCCTGTTGAGCGCCATCGGCAGCGGCTACATCCGCGCCGGGGTGGGCATTTCCGGCTATCCGTTTGCGTGATCCGCGCCGCATTCGTCATTGCGAGGAGCGAAAGCGACGACCCGCCTACGCTCGCTCGGCGAGCTGCGGAGGGTTTGAGTCCACCGAAGCACGGAGCGCGTAGGTGGAAGCAATCCAGAGCAGCGTCTCTGGACTGGATTGCTTCGCTGACGCTCGCAAAGACGAGATCGAATATGCCCGCTAGCCTTTGATCTCTAGCAGTTCGACGTCGAACATCAGCGTCGCGTTCGGCGGTATGACGTTGCCGGCGCCGCGCGCGCCGTAGCCCAAATCGGGCGGGATGATGAGCGTGCGCTTGCCGCCGACTTTCATGGTGGCGACGCCTTCGTCCCAGCCGGGGATGACCCGGTGCATGCCGATCGGAAACTCGAACGGCTTGCCGCGATCGACCGAAGAATCGAATTTCGCGCCCTTGGCGCCGTTCTCGTAGAGCCAGCCGGTATAGTGCATGACGCAAATCTGCCCGGTCTTGGGCGAGGCGCCGGTGCCGACCTTGGTATCGATGATTTGCAGTCCCGATGGCGTGGTCATGGGCTTCCCGGCGGTTTGCGCCGCGGCCGGCGCCAGGGTGGCGACGACTATTGCCGCGGCCGCGTAAAGGGCGGCCAAGGCGCGGCGGCGGCTCAGAAGGGGCATCTGGCTTTCCTCACAAGTGGCCGAACAGGCAGGCCACATTGACCATACAGGCGGCCATCAGCGCAACCGTCAGCATCGCGTGCATCGCTTAGCCTCCGAGAATCGCCTGCGAAGCATGAGCGAGACTCAGGCTCGGAGTCCCAAGGTATGTTTTCTCGCCGATTCATATCCCGTTTACAAAATGCGGCGCGATTCTCCGGGCACTCTCAGCACGTAGGGTAGGCAAAGTGAAGCGTGCCCACGAGAAAATAAATCGCGTTTCAGAAGACGCATGGGCTCGGCGCGTTCCGCGCCTTAGCCCACCGACGTTTCGCTTAATCCGGGCAACGCTTGCTGAGCTTTTCAAGCCGCTTTGTCGCCGTCCTGAAATCGGGGGCCGTTGAAACCGCATGTGTCGCAGGACGCGTTAGCATTCCCGTTTGGAACGAGGGTTTTCTGACTGCAAACGATGCAGATTTCATCCAGATAGCTGCGCTGCTTCGGCTCAGAAATTCTGAGTCTCGCCTTAACCTCCTCCATCATCTTTAGGACACGTTCTGCTGAGCGCGCCCGTTCTGCCTTCTTGAGAAGCCGCTTAAAACAAAGCTCTGCGGCTTCAATGCTAACTCCAAAGTGTTCCGAAATTTCCTTTGCGGTCATGCCGGCCGCTTCGCGATCATGAATTAGAAACGCGGATGCGAAAACTTTCGCTTGGTGCTCGGCAGACTCGTAGGGATTGACCGCTGATATGGATGTAGCGCCTGCAGCGCCGGTATGCCGGAAAGCAGCTGCCCTAGAATGCATTACGGCGTGCCCAAGTTCATGCGCCAGGGTCATGCGATCGCGGCCGACCCCAACCATAGCCCGTTCTTCTACACACCGCTTGCAGGTGACGGTTACTGTGTCGGCCGAAAAATCCGTTTTGGCATCGACAGTACCGAGTTCCTCATCCTCCACGACCTTAAGAATGAGCTTCTTTCGACCATAAAGAGTTTGGACCGAGCCGGATCGGAGCACGCGCAGAATATTCGCCGGATAGATGTGGTCTACCCGATAATCCACCTTGCTGTTTTGAGCATGGCGGCGAACCTCTTCGTCGTCTCGTCGTTTGACGCGTCGATCACCAGACATCTTGGGGTACTCCAGCCTATTACCAACCCCCCGTTCGCTTCCTCGCGGCGCAACGAACGCTCTTTTCTCGTTCCGGCTGCTGTCACGAACATCCCGTCGTTGAGCCGCACGTATCGCACTTCAAGCACGTGCCGTTGCGCACCAGCGTAAAATTCCCGCACTCGCCGCAGGCTTCGCCTTCGTAGCCCTTGGCGCGCGCCTCGGCGCGTTTCTCGGCGGCCGCTTGCTTGGCGTGCACGCGGGCGTCGGTCTGGTTCAGCACTTCCAGCGCTTGCGCCGGGGAGAGTTTTTGCTCGGGCTCGGACTTGAGCGCGGCGAAGCCGGCGGTCTCCCCGCGCGGAGCGGAAGAGGTGAGGGCGGTGACGTTGGAGCCGGAAGATAACCCCCCTCCCGGCGCACTGCGTGCGCCGACCTCCCCCTCAAGGGGGGAGGTGTTGCCAGCGCCACGATCCGCGCCACCCGACATGATTTTGAGGCGGTCGGTGCGTGAGCGCGTCAGCCCCTTGGAGACGTAGCGCGTTTCTGTCGGCTTGCCTTCCTCGACGCCCTTGCCGAGCGCATCGAAGCCTTCGCCCGACGGATCGACATGGGCGAGATCGAAGCGTTCCAGATAGCTCACCGCAAGCTCCCGGAACACGTAATCGAGGATCGAGGTGGCGTATTTGATCGTGTCGTTGCCCTGCACCGGGCCGGACGGCTCGAAGCGGGTGAAGGTGAAGGCGTCGACATATTCGTCGAGCGGCACGCCATATTGCAGGCCGAGCGAGACCGCGATGGCGAAGTTGTTGAGCAGCGAACGGAGCGCCGCGCCCTCCTTGTGCATGTCGATGAAGATTTCGCCGAGGCGGCCATCGTCGTATTCGCCGGTGCGCAGATAGACTTTGTGGCCGCCGACCACGGCTTTTTGCGTATAGCCCTTGCGGCGATCGGGCATGCGCTCGCGCTCGCGCATCACCACGATGCGCTCGACGACCTTCTCAACCACCTTCTCCGCCAGGGCGGCAGCACGAGATGCGGCGGGCTTTTCGACGAAGGCCTCGATGACATCCTCGTCTTCGTCCTCGTCGGCCAAGAGCTGGCTTTGCAGCGGCTGCGAGAGCTTCGAGCCGTCGCGGTAGAGCGCGTTGGCCTTCAGCCCGAGCCGCCAGGACAGCTTGTAAGCCTCCTTGCAGTCCTCGACCGTCGCCTCGTTCGGCATGTTGATGGTCTTGGAGATGGCGCCGGAAATGAACGGCTGCGCCGCCGCCAGCATGCGGATGTGGCTCTCGACAGAGAGATAGCGCTTGCCGGTGCGGCCGCACGGATTGGCGCAGTCGAATACGGCATAGTGCTCGGGCTTCAGGTGCGGCGCGCCCTCGACCGTCATGGCGCCGCAGACATGGATGTTGGCGGCATCGATCTCGCGCTTGGTGAAGCCAAGATGGGCGAGCAGGTCGAAGCTCGGCGCGGCCAGATCGGCCGCATCGACGCCGAGCTCGTCACGCAGGAAATCGGCGCCCAACGTCCACTTGTTGAAGGCAAACTTGATGTCGAAGGCGGTCGGCAACGCCTTTTCCACCTTCTCGATCGCCTCCGGCGTGAATCCCTTGGCGGTCAGCGTCGTCGGATTGATCGCCGGCGCATCCTTGAGCACGCCGTGACCGACGGCATAAGCGACGATCTCGTCGATTTCTTTCTCGCCATAACCGAGCGTGCGCAAGGCTTCCGGCACGGCGCGGTTGATGATCTTGAAGTAGCCGCCGCCGGCGAGCTTCTTGAACTTCACCAGGGCGAAGTCCGGCTCGATGCCGGTGGTGTCGCAATCCATCACAAGGCCGATGGTGCCGGTCGGCGCCACCACCGTCGCCTGCGCGTTGCGATAGCCATGCGCTTCGCCGAGCGCCACCGCGCGATCCCAGGCCAGCTTGGCATGCTTGGCGAGCACCTGATCGGGAACCGCCTTATGGTCCAGCGGCACCGGCGGCGTCGCCACCTGCTCATAGCCCGAGCGGTCGCCGTAAGCGGCACGGCGATGGTTGCGCATCACCCGCAGCATCACGTCGCGGTTCTCGGCATAGCGCGGGAAGGGGCCAAGCTCGGCGGCCATTTCCGCCGAGGTGGCGTAGCAGACCCCGGTCATGATTGCCGACAGCGCGGCGCAGATGGCGCGGCCAGCGTCGGAATCGTAGGGAATGCCCGACGACATCAGGAGCCCGCCGACATTGGCGTAACCCAGCCCCAGCGTGCGGAAGTCGAAGCTGCGCTGGGCGATCTCGCGCGAGGGGAACTGCGCCATCAGCACCGAGATTTCGAGCACGATGGTCCATAGCCGCACCGCGTGCTCGTAGCCTTCCACGTCGAACTTACTGCGTTCACCTGCCGTTACCGTGGAGGGTGCCGCGTGGAACGCGAGCAAATTCAGCGAGGCGAGATTGCACGCCGTGTCGTCGAGGAACATGTATTCCGAGCACGGATTGGAGGCGATGATCGGCCCCGAATTCGCGCAAGTGTGCCAGTCGTTGATGGTGGTGTGGAATTGCAGGCCGGGATCGGCGCTGGCCCAGGCGGCGTAGCCGATCTTCTCCCACAGGTCCCGCGCCTTCAGGGTCTTGGCGATCTTGCCGCCCTTGGTGCGCCAGAACAGATCCCAGTCGCGATCCGCCTCGACGGCTTTGAGGAACTCGTCCGTCAGCCGCACCGTGTTGTTGGAATTCTGCCCGGAGACCGTGAGGTAGGCTTCCGAATCCCAATCGGCGTCGTAGATCGGAAACTCGATGTCCTTGTAGCCCTGCTTGGCGAACTGGATCACGCGACGGATGTAATTGTCCGGCACGTGGTTCTTGCGTGCCGCCTTGATCTCGCGGCGGAGCACCGGATTCTTTTCCGGATCGAAGCAGTCGTCACCCGAGCCTTCGCAGTTCACGCAAGCCTTGAGGATCGAGCGCAGATGGCGCTGGTTGATCTTGGAGCCGGTGACCAGGTTGGCGACCTTCTGCTCCTCGATCACCTTCCAGTTGATGAAGGCCTCGACGTCGGGATGATCGGCGTCGAGGATGACCATCTTCGCCGCGCGGCGCGTGGTGCCGCCCGACTTGATGGCGCCCGCCGCGCGGTCGCCGATCTTCAAGAAGCTCATCAGTCCCGACGACTTGCCGCCGCCGGAGAGCTTTTCGCCCTCGCCGCGCAGCCTGGAGAAGTTCGTGCCGGTGCCGGAGCCGTATTTGAACAGGCGCGCCTCGCGTACCCACAGCTCCATGATCCCGCCCTCGTTGACGAGGTCGTCATTGATCGACTGGATGAAGCAGGCATGCGGCTGCGGGTGCTCGTAAGCAGTGGCCGACTGCTTGAGCTCCTTGGTTTTGAAATCGACGTAGAAGTGGCCCTGGCTCGGGCCGTCGATGCCGTAGGCCCAATGCAGCCCGGTGTTGAACCATTGCGGCGAATTCGGCGCCACCATCTGCATCGCCAGCATGTAGCGGTGCTCGTCGAAGAAGGCCAAGGCGTCGCTTTCCGAGGAAAAATAGCCGCCCTTCCAGCCCCAATAGGTCCAGGTGCCGGCGAGCCGGTCAAACACCTGCTTGCACGACGTCTCGCCCGTGAAGCGTTCCTTCTCCGGCAGCTCGGCGAGCGCGTCCTCATCGGCGACGCTGCGCCACAGCCAGGAGGGAACGGTTTCCTCCTCGACCTTCTTCAAGCGCGCGGGAACGCCGGCCTTGCGGAAATATTTCTGCGCCAGCACGTCGGAGGCGACCTGCGACCATTGCTCCGGGACTTCGACGTCGTCGGCGTGGAAGACGACGGAGCCGTCCGGATTGCGGATCTCGCTCACGGTGAGACGGAAAGCGATCTCCGCGTAAGGCGATTGTCCCTCTTTGGTGTAGCGCCGCTCGATCCGCATTTTCTGCCCCTTTTGAGTCTTTGTGTTTCTGTTAGTCGGCGACCCAGCGGGATACCCGCCTAATATAGGCCGCCGAAGATTTCCCTGCGACGCGGTGGATAAAACTCCGCCGTGCCCAGCCTCACCCCCGTATTCTGTCTGCCACCCACGCCCTGCCGGCTGCCGGCTGTTGCCACCAGCTACTGTTTCGGTCCGTCCGAACTTCCATCAGGGCGCAAAAACCCACGCTCGCGCCACGGCGGCACGGAGCACTCCCGCAAACCCTTTTTGGAGAACCCGGCGGACTCCATTACCCGCGCGCCGAACTTGGTCAGGCTAGGCCAAGGCCATCGCGTACGTCAAGACTTAGTATGAAATCGTAAATAGACCCCCAACATCTGGGGATTGCGGGGACGAATCGCGAGGAGATGTACAAGTATCGGATATAGCGGCCGGATTCGAAAGCCTCTTGGAACAGCGAAGCGCATTTTCCACGGGATAGCGGCGCGCGAGTTCCGCGATCGCTGCCCGTCTCGCGCGCACGCCGGACGAACGCCCGAGGTCGCAGCACTTTGGCGGTGAAGGATCCGTTCACAGTTCTGTCACGCTGCGACGCGGATTTCCGGCTGATTCTGCGTGAAACGATCCGAAAAAATCGGCGCTTTCGTTGTTTGATGCCAAGACGGCGTCTCTAGCTTATTGAAACACCAAGCGAATCTGAAGCGCTGCAGCGTGCGCGTGCCGCCGTGAGGCGCGCAGGTGTCCGTTGAGCGCCTTCCCAACTCTTGGATCGTGCGCCGGCGGACGGAAAAGCGCGCGCAGCGACGGGCCAAAAACCTCCGCAAAGATCATTAACCTCAAAGAAAAACCGGCGCTTTCGGTGCGGCCCTTCGCTTGACGGGCCGGGAGCGATACGCCGATAACTTAGTTAATGGCGTGGGGGTGGTTGCAGCGTTTCGTGCGTGCTGGGCGTAGCGTTGCCTGTTCCGCCCTGCTCGTCGCCTGCGCCCAAATTCATAACGATCCGATCAATCAGCCGCTGACCGCCGGCGTCAAGCCCGGCGCCGAACTCGGCCGCGACGTCGAGACCTTTTACGACGATACGCTCATCGCGCTGTCGTTCTCCGGCGGCGGCACGCGGGCGGCGGCGTTTTCCTACGGCGTGCTGACCGCGCTCGATCAGATACCGACGCCCGGACGTTCAACCTCGCTGCTCGATCGCGTCGACTTCGTCACCGGCGTATCGGGCGGTTCGGTCCTGGCCGCCTATTACGGGCTGAAGAAGCGCAAGGCGATGGCCGATTTCAAGCAGCGCTTCCTGCTGCGCAATGCCGAGGAGGGATTGCAGACTTCCCTCAACCTCACCAACATCGCGCGTGGCCTGCAGGGCGGCATCAACGACTCGACACAATTCCCGAAGTGGCTCGACGACAATCTGTTCGACCACGCGACCTACAGGAGCCTACTGTTTCAGCGTCGGCCCTTCGTCTGGATCAACGCCTCGGACATCTACAACCGCACGCCGTTTGTGTTCGGTAATGTCATCTTCGGCGCGCTTTGCAGCGATCTTTCCAGCTACCCGATCTCTCTCGCCGTGGCCGCGTCGGCGGCCGTGCCGGTCGTGTTCGCGCCCGTCGTCGTTCAGGGTTTCCCGGGCGGATGCTCGGTGCCGTTACCGGCCTGGGTGGAGCGCGTGCGCAGCAACCAAGATGCGCCGCCGGTGCTCAAGCTCTTTGCCAACGCGCTCGAGCGTTATCACAACGGCGAGGTCCGCTTTGTGAAACTGCTTGACGGGGGACTTGTCGACAATTACGGCCTTGCCGGCCTCACGATCGCTCGTCTCGCCTCCGACACGCCCTACGGCCCGCTCGAGCCTGAGGAAGGCGTGAAGATTCGGCGCCTGATATTCCTCGTCATCGATGCCGGCCGCGCGCCTTCAGGAGCGTGGTCGCAGACGGTAGAAGGTCCGAGCGGCGTTACGCTTGTCACCGCGGCGTCCGATACCGCAACCGAATCCGGCGCGGTCGGCAGCTATTCCGCCTTCCAGGGTACCATCGAGGATTGGCAGAACGCGTTGATCGACTGGCGCTGCAAGCTTTCCGCAGCCGAGCGCCGACGCTTCGGTTCGCCGCCCGGCTGGAATTGCAAGGACGTGAAATTCTTTGTCGGCCGCGTCGCCTTCGATCAGCTCGATCCGCAGCGCGCTGCTGCGCTGAACGCGGTGGAGACGCGCTTCGTGCTGCCGCCGCAGCAAGTGGACTTGCTGATCGACGCCGGCGGCGACGCGCTCAGGAGCAATTCGACGTTCCGCTCGTTTATGGCGTCGCTCGGCCGCGCACCTCGGCGCGGCAGGCCGGTCGCTTCTCCGGCCGCCGGACCGCATGAAGCCGCGGTGCAGCCGAACTAAGCCCGGCGAAAGCGGCGCGCTCAGCCGAGCAGGTGGGTTTCGATTTCCGCCAGCGGGTGCTTGGTCAGGTCCTTGCCAATTTCGGCGACGATGCGCTTCTTTACGTCGGGATGGAAGGCGTGGCGCAGGTCGGCGAGCGTGCGCGGCGGCGCAGCAATGACCAGCGCCGGCACGTTGCGGTTGCGCACCAAATCCTCGAGCGCCGCCGCCACCCGTGCGGTGAAGCGGTGCTCCTCGAGATGATGCCAGTCGGTCTGTTCCACGCTGCCGCGCCGGTGCGTTTTGCCAGGCGCGTAGCCGACGCCCGGCCGGTCGGCGCCCTGCTCGTGGGTCGGCGGGTTTTCGTCGGCGAACACCCGCTCGGTTCGCAGATTGAGGAATTTCTCGTCGCCGTCGTTGCGCAGAAACAACGCTTTGCGCCCGTCACCGACGAACACCATGGCGTGATGGGGGATTGCGAGCTTTTTCACGTTTTCGACTCCTGCGGGTCCACGCGGCAAACGGCGCCAGCACATCACTAACGCCGCGGGACAACTTTCGGCTTTGACCCCGATCAAATCGCCGGAAGCCCGAAAACGGGCCTGCCGGTCACTCCGCCGCGGCCTTGGCGTGGCCGAGCCGGCGGTTGAGCGTATCGAGGAGCGCTTCGGCGGCTTCGGCGATCACCGTGCCGGGCGGAAAGATCGCCTCGGCGCCGGCGGCCTTGAGCGCGTCGTAATCCTGCGGCGGCACCACGCCGCCGACCACGATCATGATGTCGGAGCGGCCGTTTCGTTCGAGCTCGGCCTTAAGCTGCGGGACCAGCGTCAGATGCGCGCCGGCGAGCGAGGAGATGCCGAGGATGTGCACGTCATTCTCGACCGCCTGCCGCGCCGCTTCCTCGGGGGTCGCGAACAAAGGTCCGATATCGACGTCGAAGCCGAGATCGGCGAACGCCGAGGCGATCACCTTCTGGCCGCGGTCGTGGCCGTCCTGGCCGATCTTGGCGACCAGGATGCGCGGGCGGCGGCCTTCGTTCTCCTCGAATTCGGCGACGCGCTTCTGCACCCGTTCGACGGCATCGGACATGCCGACCTCCCGCCTGTAGACGCCTGAGATCGACTTGATCTCCGCCTGATGGCGACCGAAGACCTGCTCCAGCGCCTGTGATATCTCGCCGACCGTCGCCTTGGCGCGCGCGGCGTCGATGGCGAGCGCCAGCAGATTGCCGTTGCCGCCGGAGGCGTTGCGCGTGAGCGCGCCGAGCGCCTCGGCGACGGCTTGCGGATCGCGCTCGCGTTTCAAACGCGTGAGCTTGTCGATCTGCAGCTGACGCACCGCGCCGTTGTCGACCTTGAGGATTTCGATGGGAACCTCGTCCCGCGGCCGGTATTTGTTGACGCCGACCACCGTTTGCGCGCCGGAATCGATGCGCGCCTGCGTGCGGGCGGCGGCTTCCTCGATGCGCAATTTCGGCAGCGACGCTTCGATCGCCCGCGTCATGCCGCCGAGCTCCTCGACTTCGCGGATATGCACCCAGGCCCGCGTCGCCAGCTCATGCGTTAGCCGCTCGACATAGAACGAGCCGCCCCACGGATCGATCATGCGCGTGGTGCCGCTTTCGCGCTGCAGAACGATCTGTGTGTTGCGGGCGATGCGCGCGGAAAAATCGGTCGGTAGCGCCAGCGCCTCGTCGAGCGCGTTGGTGTGCAGTGATTGGGTGCCACCCTGGGTTGCCGCCATCGCCTCGATCGAGGTGCGCGCGACATTGTTGAAGATGTCCTGCGCCGAAAGCGACCAGCCGGAGGTTTGGCAATGGGTGCGCAGCGACAGCGAGCGGGGGTCCTGCGGATTGAACTCTTTCATCAGCTTCGCCCACAGCACCCGCGCAGCGCGAAGCTTCGCCACCTCCATGAAAAAGTTCATGCCGATGCCGAAAAAGAACGACAGCCGCGGCGCGAAGCGGTCGACGCCGAGCGAAGCGGCAAGCCCCGCGCGCACATATTCGACGCCGTCGGCGAGCGTATAGGCGAGTTCCAGATCGGCCGTCGCGCCGGCTTCCTGCATGTGATAGCCGGAGATCGAGATCGAGTTGAACTTCGGCATATGCGCCGAAGTGTAGGCGAAAATGTCGGAGATGATGCGCAGCGACGGTTTCGGCGGATAGATGTAGGTATTGCGCACCATGAACTCTTTGAGGATGTCGTTCTGGATGGTGCCGGCGAGCTTTTCCGGCGGAACGCCCTGTTCTTCAGCGGCGACGATGTAAAGCGCCAGTACCGGCAGCACGGCGCCGTTCATCGTCATCGATACCGACATCTGGTCGAGCGGGATGCCGGCAAACAGCGTGCGCATGTCGTAGATCGAGTCGATGGCGACGCCCGCCATGCCGACATCGCCCGTCACCCGCGGATGATCGCTGTCGTAGCCGCGGTGCGTGGCGAGATCGAAAGCGATGGAGAGCCCTTTTTGCCCGGCGGCCAGATTGCGCCGGTAGAAGGCGTTGGAATCCTCGGCCGTGGAGAAGCCGGCATATTGCCGGATAGTCCAGGGCTGGGTGACGTACATGGTGGGGTAGGGGCCGCGCAAATAAGGCGCGATGCCTGGATAGGTGTCGAGGCCGTCGAGCCCGTCGAGATCGGCGGCGCCATAGATGCTCTTGACCGCGACGCCTTCGGGCGTGAGCCAAGGGGTGGCCGTAGCGGCGGACAATGCATGATTTGCCGCCGCGGGCTCGGCGTCGGCGAATTCGATCTGCGCGAAATTCGGGATGCGGCTCATTTGATTACCCGATCTCGATCCCAAGAATATCGTAAGCGCCCTTGAGTGTCGCTAGTGCGTCGCAACCCTCGTAAATGAACGATTGCACGCCGGCAGCCTTCAAGGCGGGTTCGCGTTCGCCCGGCCGGCCAACAAGATAAAGCTGCTTGACGCCGGCGGACTTGAGCGCCGCCGCCCTTGCGGCCGCCTCTTTCTCATAGATCTTGTCGGTCGAACATAGGCAGGCGAGAGCTGTGCCGTTCGCGTTATCGCCGCTCACCGCTTCGATGCCGCCGGTCTCAAAAAAATTCTTGGCAAAGGTGGCGCGCGGGCCGAATTCCGCTTGCGTTCCGAGCGTGGCGAGGAAGATCCGCGGACGCGCGCCCCTCTTTGCCAGCAACCCATCCGACGCCGCGCGCAAGGCTTCGAACGGCGCGGCGAGGCGGATCGGAACAAGCGGCGTAACGGCTGAGGACGTAGGGGCGATCGCTTTCGCCGCCGGGAAAGACGCGTCCACTTTGGCTTCCACCTCGCGTAAGTTCGGGAATACGCTCACGCCGGTCAGCGCATCACGGCGGCGCGCAATCGCCGCTTCTCGCTTTTCGCGCACCGCGGCGACCTTGCCCTGAATGAGGCCGCTTTGCAACGCCGCGGCTGCGCCGCCCGCCGCCTCGATGTCGCGGAACAAAGCCCACGCCGCCTGACAAAGGGCGTCGGTCAAGTCTTCGACCGCCCCGGAGCCGGCCGCCGGATCGGCGACCTTGGCAAGATGCGATTCTTCACCAAGGACGAGTTGAGTATTTCGCGCAATGCGACGCGCGAAACGGTCGGGCAGGCCGCACGCCGCGGTAAACGGCAAGACCGTGATCGCGTCGGCGCCGCCGAGCGCGGCCGCGAACACCGCGATAGTCGCGCGCAGGATGTTCACATGCGGATCGCGCTGCGTCATCATCCGCCAGGCGGTCTCGGCGGCGATCAGGACGGGTTTTGCCGAAAGGCCGCAGGCCGCCTCGACGCGCGCCCACAGCTTTCGCGCCGCGCGGAATTTCGCGATCGTCAAAAACTGGTCGGCGTCCGCCGACAGCCGGAAATAGATCGCGGCGCGCGCTGCTTCGAGCGCCATGCCGTTGGCTTCAAGTGCGCGCAAATAGCCGACGGCGCAAGCGAGTGTGTAGGCAAGCTCCTGCGCCTCCGAACCGCCGGCGTTATGCACCACGCGTCCGTCGCCGACGGCGAACGGACCTTTGAAGCCCGCGTCGGCCAGCGTGCGGACGAGCCGCGCCGTCAGCGCCGCCGTCTCGCTCCAGGGCTGCGGCATTTTCCCGGTGATGGCGATGGCGGTGAACGGATCGTAACCGAAGCGAACCTTTGCCGCTGCCGGATCGGCGCTCTGCTTTACCAGCGCCGCGATCCTTTGCGGCACGTCGCGCGCGAATGGTGTGAGGTCGATATCGAGGGCGATGCCGGCGTCGAATTGCACGCCTTCGAGCGCGCGCGCGAGCGCCTCATCGCTCGGTTGCAGGGCGAAACCGTGATCGCCGGGCGAACCGGAAATTATCAGGGAAAGACCGTTGGCGCCGTTGCCAAGCTCGCGCAGCGCGATCTCGTTGGCGCGTGCCGGATCGGGGTGATCGATCCGCGCCAGCACGTCCCACGGCACGGCGCCGGCGCGCCCGGCGACCGGCTTCGCATCGGAACGGCGGGCAGCCAGCGGCTCGATGGCGAGACCGTCATAGGTGGCGCTGATAAGCCGCTCGAACGGCGCCCCCTTGAGCACGGCGTCGACCAGCTTGCGCCATTCCTCCCGCGCGGCGGGCGGAAAATCGGCGGCAAACGAGACGGTTTCGGTATCGGTCATTGCCGCAAAATGCCATGCCGGGCCGGGGAGGCCAACCAAGTCATTTTCGTGCAATTGGCGTGCCGGGCGATCAGCGCGGCGCAAGCTTTTCGATGCCGCTTGAGTCAACGCGCGCAAGCGCTTCGCGCACCCGGACGCCAGCGATCATCCGCTCGGGAGCGATCTCCGCCAGCGGCACCAGCGCAAAGGCGCGCTCGAACAGGTGCGGATGCGGCAGGATGAGGTCGCGATCAATGACCACGAGGTCGTCATAGGCGAGGAGGTCGAGATCGATGGTCCGCGGCCCCCAGCGCCGTTCGCGCGCACGGTTGCGGCCGAGCGCGCGCTCGCATTCTTCGGTGCGGGCCAGCAGGTCGTGCGGGGGCAGCGTGGTGGTCACCGCGATCGCGCCGTTGATGAAGGGCGGCTGATCGGTAACGCCCCAGGGCGGCGTGCGGTAATCGAACGAGCGCGCAAGGAGCTGTACGGGGCCGTCATCGCACAACATCGCGACCGCCCGATCGAACATCGCGCGGACGTCGCCGACATTGCCGCCGAGCGCGATGAATGCCTCAACCACGGCGGCGCTCACGCGTGCGTGTAATGGTCACGCCGACATCCTCGAAGGTCGCGGCGATGGGCGCGTGCGGCTTGCGCACGGTGACGCGAATGCCGCGAACGCGCGGATAGCGGTCGAGCACCGCTTCGGCAACCGCGCCGGCGGCGGCTTCGACCAGCCGGTAGCGGCGCGTACAGAATGCTTCGCTCGCCATCTTCACCAGCGTTTCGTAGGACACGGTGGCCTTGAGTGTGTCGGTGCGCGAAGCCTCGGCGAGATCAATATCGAGGACGAGATCGAGCCCGAACGGCTGTCCGACCTTAGCCTCGTGCGGCATCACGCCGTGATAGGCGTGCAGCACGAGCCCGTTGACGAAGATGGTGTCGCTCATCGCAGCCGCCTGATCGCCGCCGCGACCGCGAGCGCCTGCACGGTCGGCGCCACATCGTGCACGCGCACGATGGCGGCGCCGTTCTCGACCGCCAAAAGGTGCGCGGCGAGCGATCCACCGAGGCGGTCCAATGGATCGGAGGGCACGACCGTATGGATGAAGCGCTTGCGCGAAGCGCCGACTAGAAGAGGCAGGCCGAAGCTGCGCCAGGCGTCGAGCCGGGCGATGCACAGGAGGCTCTGCTCCGCAGTCTTGCCGAAGCCGATGCCGGGATCGAGCACGATGCGCTCGCGCGCGATGCCTGAGCGCGCCGCGATATCGAGCGAGCGCTGGAAGAAGGCGGTCACGTCGGCGACGATGCCGATCGTCGGGTCGACGGCCTCGCGATTATGCATGACGACGACCGGGACGCCGTGCTCCGCGACTATACGCGCCATGTCGGGATCGCGCTGTAACCCCCAGACATCGTTGACGATCGCGGCGCCCAGATCGAGCGCCCAGGCGGCGACCGAAGCTTTCATCGTATCGATGGACACCGGGATACCGAGCGCGATCACCTCGGCCAAGACCGGCTCAAGCCGCGCGCGCTCCTCCTCCAGCGGCACATGGACCGCGCCGCCGTAAGGGCGGCTCGATTCCGCGCCGATGTCGAGGATATCGGCGCCTTCGCCGGCAAGGCGGCGCGCTTGCGCGATCGCCGCCTGCGGATCGAGAAACTGGCCGCCGTCGGAAAATGAATCCGGCGTGACATTGATGATGCCCATGACCAGCGGCTGCCGCTTGGCGACAAGCTGCGCCAGCGCGTCGCTACGCGGTCCCGAGGCGGAAAAGCTCTTAGGATTCAAGTGGATCGCCATGTGGTTAGCCGTTTTCATCGCCAGAGAGAGTGTCATTGCACGCGAAGCGAAGCAATCCAGGCGGCGGCAAGGCTGACTGGATTAGCGCAAGCGCGGACTTGGCGGCGATCAATAGCGAATGACGGGCGGCAGCTTCTTGGCGTTCTCGATCCAGCGGCTGACCGTGCCCACCGACGGCAACAGGCGCACCAGCTTGCGCTTGGAATTGGCTTCCGTCATCTGATCCACAAGCTTCTGCGGGTTGCGGAACTTGAGCTCCTTCACCGTCTTGACGCCGGCGGCGCGCAACAGCTCAGCATATTCCCAGCCGACGCCTTTGACACGCATGCGGTCGGCAGCCGTCACCCAGTCGAGAACGAGCTTGTCGTCGGTGCCGACCTTCTCGGCAATCTTGAGCCGCTGCTTTGGCGTCTTCGCTAGGCGCAGCAGTCCGACCGTCGTACGGATTCCTTCGGACTTTAGAATGACGGCCGTATCGGCGCCGATGCCGCGAATATCGGTGATGGGGTACCCCATCGCTGTCCCCTCCAACCGCGCGAATTCCGCGCGGCAGCCACGTGCCCATTCCTACTCAAATGAACTGCGAGAGACCGGGAATCGCGCCGACGATCCCGCTAAGCGCGTCCTTACCGACTTTCTCGCGTGCATAAGCGATGAATTGCCCCCCATGCTGAGCCCCGCGCCCATCATGCGCATGCCGGCGCCCACCACGCCGCCGCCATCGCCGGCGGCCTTCTCCATGAGAGGTCGGGCTCCCGGCAGCTTTGCCAGCACCGCCTGCACTTTGTCGGGCGGGCCTTCCTTAGCGAGGAAGTCGAGGATAATTCCGACGACTGTCTCGGCGGCGTTGCGATCGACGCCGACATCGGCGACGAGACGCCCGATCAACTCGTCCATAATCCCCTCGCCAGCCCCGAAGCCTCGGCACGTTGTCGCCATAATGTACATTCGCGCGCGGCATGACAAGATGCTCGGTCTGCCGGAGGCGGCGCGGCCGGTGGCAATTACCAGGCCCGCGCACTATAAAAATTTCAGGGGCGCGGTTCTGTGACTGCGATCCGTACTGCGACGTAGCGGGTGAAGGAAACGATTGATGCCGAGTCCGGATCGAGACGGAAAAATTTTTGTCGGCAAAGGCGAGAGCACAGGCGATCAATATCTCGCGCTCGCTCTCGCCAACCGACACGGCCTCGTCGCGGGCGTGACCGGCACCGGCAAGACGGTGTCGCTCCAAGTCCTGGCCGAAGGCTTCTCGCGGGCCGGCGTTCCGGTGTTCGCCGCCGACGTCAAGGGCGACCTTTCGGGCATTGCCGCAAGCGGCGAGGCCAAGCCTGATTTCATCAAGCGGGCCAAGGACTTAGGCTTCGACTATGCGCCCGAGGAATTCCCCGTGATTTTCTGGGATTTGTTCGGCGTCGAGGGTCATCCGATCCGCGCCACCGTGTTCGAGATGGGGCCGCTTCTGATTTCGCGCATGCTTGAACTCAATGACGTCGAGGAAGGCGTCATCAACATCGCATTTCGTTATGCGGACGATGATCCCGAATTGAAGGCGCTCGAAATCGACGGGCTTGTCGGTCTCAACGATCTGCGCGAGTTGCTGGCCTACCTGTCGAAGAATGCGAAGGAGATCGCCGGCCGCTACGGTAATGTCGCCGTGACGGCGGTCGGCGCCGTGCAACGGCAGCTGCTCGTGCTCGAGAACCAGGGCGGCGCGAAATTTTTCGGCGAGCCGGCGCTGGCCGTCGGCGATCTGATGAAGACCGACCCCAAGAGCGGCCGCGGCATCATCAACGTGCTCGCGGCGGACAAGCTGATGGCGAGCCCGCGGCTCTACGCCACCTTTCTGCTGTGGTTGCTCTCCGAGCTGTTCGAGAAACTGCCGGAGGTCGGCGACCCCGCGAAGCCGAAGCTCGTGTTCTTCTTCGACGAGGCGCATCTTCTATTCAGCGAAGCGCCCAAGGAGCTGCTCGAAAAAGTTGAGCAAGTTGTGCGCCTGATCCGCTCCAAGGGCGTCGGGGTCTATTTCGTGACCCAGAACCCGCTCGACGTGCCCGATAAGGTGTTGGACCAATTGGGCAACCGGGTGCAGCACGCGCTGCGGGCATTCACCCCGCGCGACCAGAAAGCCGTGACCGCGGCGGCGCAGACGTTTCGGCCGAACCCCAATCTCAACACCGCGCAAGTCATCATGGAGCTCGGCAAGGGCGAGGCGTTGGTGTCGTTTCTCGAAGGCAACGGCACGCCGGCGATGGTCGATCGCACGCTCATCCGGCCGCCATCGGCGCGTATCGGTCCGGTGGCGGCCGACGAACGCAAGGCGGTGATCGACAAAAGCCCGCTCAAAGGCAAATACGAGCAGGCCATCGCCCCGCATTCCGCCTATGAAATTCTGCAAAAACGCCTGGCCGAAGGCGGCGCGCTGCCGCCTGCGGGCCCGCCTTCCGGTCAAGCCGGCGCGCCCGCCATTCCGGGCCAACCGGGCGCTCCGGCGCCGCCGTTGGAATCGGGCGGCGTCCTGCACAAAATGGGTGAAGGCTTCCGCAACGTCTTCGGTATCGGCCGAAAGCGCGGAACGCCACTGACGACCTCGCAGCAGGTGGCCCGCAACGTCGCGCGTGCGGTCGCCGTCGGCATCGGTGCCCAGGTCGCCGCCGAACTCACCAAATCGACCGGCAGCAAGACCGCGGGCACGCTGGGCAAGGCCGTGATACGCGGCGCGCTCGGCGGCGTGATGAGAAGGTGACGTCATGACAGCATCCGAAACCCTGGCTGCGGTGCTCGACCGCATCGACCGCGATCTCGAGGGAAGTCTCGAGCGCCTGTTCGCGCTTTTGCGCATCCAGTCGGTGTCCACCGACCCCGCCTACGCCCCGCAATGCCGCAAAGCAGCGGAACATGTCGCCGCCGATCTGCGCAGCTTGGGCTTCGAGACCAGCCTGCGCCCAACCGAGGGTCACCCCATCGTCATCGGCAAGGTCGGCAACGGGGCGTCCGACGGCCGCGCGCCGCGCGTGCTGTTCTACGGCCATTACGACGTGCAGCCGGTCGATCCGCTCGAACTGTGGAAGACGCCGCCATTCGAGCCGCGCCTTGAGACGCTCGAAAAGGGGCGAAAGATCATCGTCGCCCGCGGCGCCTGCGACGACAAAGGCCAGGCCATGACCTTCGTCGAAGCGTGCCGCGCGTTCAAGGCGGTCACCGGCAAGCTGCCGCTCGACATCACCATGATGATCGAGGGCGAAGAGGAGTGCGGCTCGAAGCACCTGTTCGATTTCGTCCGCGATAACGCCGCCGAGTTCAAGCGCGACCTGGCGCTGGTTTGCGACACCGGCATGTGGGATGCGGAAACGCCCTCGATCACCACGTCGCTCCGCGGGCTCGTTTACGAGGAAGTCAGGCTCACCTGCGCCGATCGCGACCTGCATTCCGGGCTGTTCGGCGGCGCGGCGCGCAATCCGATCCACGTCCTCGCCAATATCATCGCGGCGATGCACAAGCCGGACGGGTCGGTTGCAATTCCCGGCTTCTACGACGGCGTTCGCGAGCTGCCGCCCGACATCAAGGCCGATCTCGCCGGGCTCAAGCTGACGCCGGAGAAATTCCTCGGCCCAATTGGCCTGAAAATTCCGGCCGGCGAGAAGGACCGCATGCTGATCGAACAAATCTCCACGCGGCCGACGGCGGAGGTCAACGGCATCGTCGGTGGTTATACCGGGGAGGGCGCCAAGACCGTCATTCCCGGTAAAGCGCTGGCCAAAGTCTCCTTCCGTCTGGTCGGCGCGCAGGACCCGGACAAGATCCGCGCCGCCTTCCGCGGTTTCGTGCGTGCGCGCGTACCGGCCGATTGCACGGTGGAGTTCGGCAATTTCACCAGCGCGCCGGCCTTCGACGTGGCGT
The DNA here is from genome assembly GCA_031291475.1 of Xanthobacteraceae bacterium. Taxonomy (GTDB): domain Bacteria; phylum Pseudomonadota; class Alphaproteobacteria; order Rhizobiales; family Xanthobacteraceae; genus BOG-931. The sequence goes on along the minus strand of JARLIY010000017.1, from coordinate 33,745 downwards.
TCGACAATCCGGCGCTGGCCAAGGCTCGCGCCGCGCTTGCCGAGGAGTGGGGCAAGAAAGCGGTGACGATCGGCGCCGGCGGCTCGATTCCTATCGTCGGCGATTTCAAGACCGTGCTCGGCATGGACTCCCTGATGGTCGGTTTCGCCCTCGATGACGACCGCGTGCATTCGCCGAACGAGAAGTTCGACGTCAAATGCTTCCACAAAGGCATTCGCAGCTGGGCGCGCATCCTGGCGGCGCTAGCCACGTGAGGGTGCAAACGTCAAGGGAGGAAAGTCATGAGGCTTGCTTACTTTGCTGCTGCCGCCTGTGCCGCGGCCTTCGGCGCGCTGCCCGCGGCCGCTGCCGGGGCAGATAAGCTCTACATCCTCGATTGCGGCCACATCTCCGCGCCCGATCAATCGCGCTGGTCGCCGGGCGTGAATGTCGGCGTGCCGATCGAAGTTTCCAACAATTGCTACCTCATCCATCACGCGCAGGACTGGTTCCTCTGGGACACCGGACTTGCCGACGCGATCGCGACCAAGCCTGAGGGCGTAAACGGCGCCTTCGGTTTTGTCATGAAACGCGCCAAAACTCTGGCCGCCCAACTCGCCGAGCTCGGGCTCAAGCCGTCGGACATCACGGCGATGGGGATCTCGCACACCCACCCGGACCATATCGGCAATGTCGAATTGTTCCCGCAGGTCATGCTCTACGTGCAGAAGGCCGAATATGATTGGCCGAACGCCGACGGCACGCCGCGCTTTAATCCCAATCACCCGGCGACCCTGCTCGAAGGCGATCACGACGTCTTCGGCGACGGCTCCGTCGTGATCATATCGACGCCCGGGCACACCCCGGGACACCAATCCTTGTTGGTGAGATTGCCGAAAACCGGCGCGGTGGTGCTCTCGGGCGACGCCGCCCATTTCAAGGACAACTGGGATCATCGCCGCGTGCCGTCGATGAATACCAGCAAGGAGCAGACCCTCGCGTCGATGGATCGCATCGCCGACATTGTGGCGAAAGACCACGCGCAGCTCTGGATCAACCACGATAGCCAGCAAAGCAGCACGCAGAAAAGGTCGCCGGAATTTTATCAATAGGGGGGGCGCAGATGAAATCATGGATCACATTGCCGATCGCCGCGGCGTCGGCGCTTATAGTCACAGCTTCCGCATCTCTCGGCGAGGAGCCGTCCGGCGGGAGCGGCACCATCAGTGCCCGCGTCGTTGCCAGTCAGCTGCAAGTCCTCGGATACACCGCCGAGATTAACAGCGACAAGAGCGGCGATCCGCGCGTCAAAGCTATGGTCGACGGCTTTAGCTGGGATATCTTCTTCTATACCTGCGGCAGCGGACCTCTCGATTAGCGCGGTTGCGCCAGCTTCCAGTTCTATACGGGCTATACGGTGCCGAACGATTTTTCCCTGCAGTCGATCAACAAATGGAATAGCGAAAAACGCTTTGCTAAGGCGTATACTTATGTGAAGCGTGACGCCAAGAATGATGCCCGCATTGAAGTCGACTGGTGATCGCGGGCACGCTCGCCGAGCCCGACAAGACATTCGGTGTCTACTTCGTCAAAATGAAGACTGCCGCAGAAGCCTTCCGCAAATGGATCGGCTGCTCGCCCCATTGCAGCCAGACACTGGTCGATTGATCGAAACCACGGCCGGGTCGATCCACGCGACGCGTGTCGGTTACTCGGTCGCGATCGCGATGAACCGCGGACTGACGAAGCGCTCCAGCCTGCCGGAACTGCGATGCAGCCGCGACCAGTCGTCGTAGGGGAACTCGATCACCACCAGCCCCGAAGTCGGCAATTTTTCGTTGATGCGTTCGCGCGCCTCGACGTCGCCCGAAGCGATCAGCTGCACGGCGAGATCGTGCAGGCCCGGATTGTGGCCGACCACCAGCAATGTGCGCGCCTCGCGCGTCTCGCCGATCACCTTGATCAGCGTCTCCGGGCCGGCATTGTAAATGCGCGCGTCGCGCACGACGCGCGGCGATTTGCCGAGTGCGGCGGCAAGCAGCGTCCAGGTTTCCTCGGCGCGGGCGGCCGGCGATACGAGGACGAGGTCGGGCATCAGGCGGTGACGCAGCATATAGGCGCCGATGACCGGTGCGTCGGCGCGGCCGCGCGCCATGAGCTTGCGATCGCGATCGCGTTCGCCCGGCTCGGGGCGCTCGGTCTTGGCATGTCGCAGCAGCAGCAAACGGCGCATCATGCGATGCCCCCTCGTCGGGTTGCGCCATTCAGTCGGGTGATGCCCGGTGTCGGCTCGCGGTAGTCTAGTGTCCCGATTCCGAAGTTCCTATAGTGTAGCCGCAAACCTGCACAGGAAGTTCGGATTGGAGCCGTCGCCTGAAGTTGCTGCGGCTGCGTAATTTGCCGCGCCGCAAAATAGTTTGAGTCATGAATAGTCAAGTCATGGACGAAACGACCGATCCCTTCTCAGCCTATAGTGGAACCTGGTACGCCGCGACCAAAGTGGACGCGCCGCCGCGGCCGCCGCTCACCGTCGACCTCGACGTCGACGTCTGCGTCATCGGCGGCGGGCTCGCCGGCCTGACGACGGCGCGCGAGGTGGCGCGCAGCGGCTGGTCCGTCGTGCTCATCGAAGCCGGACAACTCGCGGAAAACGCCTCGGGCCGCAATACCGGATTCGTGCTTCCGGGCTTTGCCGCGGCGCCCGATCGCATCATCGGCCGCGTCGGATTTTCGCGCGCCAAGGATTTGTGGTCGCTATCGCAAAGCGGGCTCGATTACGTGCGAGACACCGTCGCCGACGGCCTTATGCCCGGGGTCGATCCGCAGGACGGCTGGCTTTACGTCTCCAAGGTCGACAACGGCGATCCCTTCATGCATCTGGCGAGACTGTTCGGCGAATTCGGCGTCGAGATCGAGGGCTGGCCCGCCAAGCAGGTGCGCGCAACGCTGCGCAGCGAGCGTTACTTTCACGCCATCCATTTTCCGCGTGCGATCAATATCCACCCGCTCAACTATGCGCTCGGCCTGGCTGCGGCTGCCGAGCGCGCCGGTGCCCGCATCTTCGAGCACACGCCGGCGCTGTCCATCGATCCCGCCGGGGTGCGCAAGCGCATCGTCACGCCCAATGCGCGGTTGCGCGCCAATCATGTCGTGCTGTGCGGCAATAACCGGATCGCCGGATTGATGCCGCCGATTGCGGCTGCGCTCATTCCCATCACAACTTATGTGATCACCACCGCGCCGCTGGGGCCGCTTCTTGCGGAGACGATCGATTATCGCGGTTCGGTCAGCGATTCCGACCTCGCCGGCAATCACTACCGCATCGTCGGCGGCGACCGGCTGATGTGGTCGGGCCGGGCGACGACGTGGGAACGCGATCCGCGCCGCTACGTCCGCGCCCTCGCCGCCGATATCAAAAGAACCTATCCGCAGCTCGGCGAGGTTGGTGTCGATTACGCATGGTCCGGCACGCTGGGCAACTCGCTGCACCGCATGCCGCAGATCGGCGAGCTTGGTCCCGGCGTGTGGCTGGCGAGCGGTTTCGGCGGCCACGGCCTCAACACCACGGCGATGGCCGGCAACCTCATTGCCCGCGCCATCGTGGACGGCGATCAGACCTGGCGGCAATTCACGCCGTTCGAGCTCGTTTGGGCCGGCGGAATCTTCGGCCGCGCGGTCGCGCAGACCTCTTATTGGATCAGACGCCTGCGCGCAGCCACCGCCGAACGCCGGGCGCGCGCTGCGGAGCGCGCGCACCGCATGCGCCATGCCGACTTGGGCAAGACCGACGAGGCGCAATCATCCGCATCGCCGCAGGACAACGTGCGCACAGAGGCGGACGCTCAGTCTATGCCGCCGCCGCCGGCTGCCGCGCAAGGGCGTGAGCGCCGCGAAGGAACTTAAAGCGGCGGTCTCAATTCATTAATCTCGGGGAAAAATTTCCAGCAAAAGCGCTTTCCCGCTGTCGTGCTGGCAGCGGATTTGCCCTATAAAGCCTATTAAGAACGGGGGCTCCGGAGTTTACGCGGAGCGGGGTCGTAGCATGGCAATGGCCGCTTGGCGGTTTGTAATTGCGGCATTGCTGTTGGTGCCGGGTATCGCGGTAGCGGCCGATCTGGAACCGCTGGCGCCGGCGCCACCACCGGCCGCACCGTCGACCTACATGCCGGCGGTGCCTGACTGGATTGTCACCGTCGGCGGCGAGGTGCGCGGGGTCCCGGCCTGGCCGGGCGCTCCAACCAATCTCTACGGCCTCGGCGGTTTCCCGCTCTTTAATATTCGCAAGCCCACCGATCCGCCGTTCTTTTTCGGAGCACGCGACGGCTTTGGTTTTCCGCTGCTTGACTTGGGCCAATTCCAGGCCGGACCGGTCGGCACGCTCTCTTGGCCGCGCTACAGCTCATCCTACGCACAGCTCCGCGGCTTGGCCGATGTCAATTGGGCAGCGCAGCTCGGAGTCTATGCCCAGTATTGGCCGGTGCCTTGGCTGCGCATCCGCGGCGAGCTGCGTCAGGGGATCGGCGGCGAAACCGGACAGAGCGGCGACCTTTACGTGGACGCGATCGTGCCGCTCGGACAATTCCGGCTTTCCGCCGGACCGCGCCTGGCGGTGCAAACGACCGCCGCGATTTCTCCATATTACAGCATCGGTGCGGCACAGGCCGCCGCCTCGGGCTTGCCCGCCTACAGCGCCAGCGGCGGGGTCTATTCCTATGGCGGCGGAACGCAGGTGGAATACTTCTGGAATTCGCAGTGGCAGACCCACGCGATCTTCGAGTATGAGCGGCTTACCGGCTCGGCCGCCGACTCCCCGCTGGTTACCATGCGCGGCTCGCCGAACCAGTTCACCTTCGGCGTCGGTGCCACCTACACCTTCGCGATGCGCCCGTTGTGGTGAGCGCGGCCGCGGACTTCAGCGGCCCTCGCGTCTCGACATGAAGGCCAGCCGCTCGAACAGATGCACATCCTGCTCGTTCTTGATCAGCGCCCCGTGCAGCGGCGGAATCAGCTTTTTCGGGTCGCGCTCGCGTAATGTCTCCGGCGCGATATCCTCGACCATCAGCAACTTGAGCCAGTCGAGCAATTCGGAGGTCGAGGGCTTTTTCTTCATGCCGGGCACGTCACGGATCTCGTAAAACAGCCGCAACGCCTCCGCCACCAGCCGATGCTTGATGCCGGGGAAATGCACTTCGATGATCGCTCGCATGGTGTCAGCGTCGGGGAAGCGGATGTAATGAAAGAAACAACGGCGCAGGAACGCGTCCGGCAATTCCTTCTCGTTGTTCGAGGTGATGACGACGATCGGCCGGCGCCGCGCGCGGATCGTTTCACCGGTCTCATAGACGAAGAACTCCATGCGATCGAGTTCTTGCAGCAGATCGTTGGGGAACTCAATGTCGGCCTTGTCGATCTCGTCGATGAGTAGAACTGGCCGCTCGTCGGCGACGAATGCTTCCCACAGCTTGCCGCGCTTGATGTAGTTGCGGATGTCCTTGACGCGGGCGTCGCCCAGCTGGCTGTCGCGCAGCCGTGTGACCGCGTCGTATTCGTAGAGCCCCTGGAGCGCCTTGGTGGTCGACTTGATGTGCCACTCGATCAGCGGCGCGCCGAGCGCCTTGGCTATCTCGATCGCCAGCACGGTTTTACCGGTTCCCGGCTCGCCCTTGACCAGCAATGGCCGCTCCAGAGCGATCGCGGCGTTGACCGCGACTTTAAGGTCATCGGTGGCGACGTAGGCGCTGGTACCTTCGAAACGCATGAGAATCCGCTCGCTTGCCGCTAAAGCCCGGCGCGGCAACTAAGCAATATAGCGGCGAATTTGCAATGTGGAGCGGATAGCCCGGAGCGATTTTGGCGCTCAGCGCGCCAGCGGGTCGAGTTCGGCGCCGCGCGGCCGCATGTCTTCGGAAAGCCGGACAATATGCCGGGCGGCAACATCCGACGAGGTCGGCCGAGGCTGCTCCTCGCTCTTTTTTTCCATTTTCCGGGAATACATGTCCTTGTCCGCGCGCGCTATCACGTGCGGCAAACTGTCGAAACGTTGAAGCATCGTGACGCCGGTGGGCGCGCCGACCGCGCAGACATCGGATGTGAAGCGAATTTCCATTGCTTCGATTATCTTTTCGAAAGCCAGCGCCTTCGCCCGGGCGGCGCTTTCGCCCAAATTCCACAGGAGTACGGCGAACTCGTCGCCGCCGTAACGGGCGACGGTATCCGAACGGCGACAAGTCTTGATGATCACGTCCGAGACGGCCTTGAGCGCGGCGTCGCCGGCAAGATGACCAAATCGATCGTTGATGGATTTGAAGTTATCCAGATCGATAAATATGACCGCGGCGCTTCTTTGGTAGCGGTGCACATGCAAAACAGCACGCGCCAGCTCGCGTTCGAAGCCGCGGCGGTTGGCAATATCGAGAAGAACGTCTGTTTCGATTCTGGATTCGAGCTGCTTGATCAGTGAGCGAGCTGCCGCGAGCTCAGCCTCGAGCCTCTCGGTCCGACTTTGGACCTCGTCTTTTGCGACGGCAAACATAATCCCCAATCCCCGCGCAACTCACGCAATCGGCGTTCCTGGCAAGATTGATAGCACTAGGCGATTGCGCGCCGTTTATCGGCAGACTTCGGATGCGAAGGATGTCGCTAGGAATTTGTTAATCGAGGCGGCGAAACGCCGTTGTTCCGCCTGTCTTTTTTCAAGACCCGTACCGCAAGTCGGTAGGAGGAATACTGAGACCGTTTGAGGCAAATTCCTTAAGCCGGTTCCTCATCGTGCGGATGGAGACGCCGAGCATTTTGGCTGCCCGTGTGCGGTTTCCGAGACAAAACTGAAGCGTGTCCAGGATCAAGTCGCGCTCGACGTCCGCTAAGCGGCGCCCGACCAGCGCCCGTGTGCCCGTCAGCGGCGCGAATTTCGGTTGAGGATCATACGGGGCGGCGTCGCCGGCTTCGGGTCGGGAGCGAGCGATCACGGCCACATTGTTAGCGGCGGGCTCGACTGGGCAAGCTCGGTCGTTCAGCGTGGCGCGGCGGAGTGGCTGCATGATGGGAGCCTGACTGACGGGCACAATTAGGCGCGATAGGGTAAAGAAAACTTTAAATTTCCTCGCCCGACGCCTGGAGGCTGAACCAGCAGCCGAAAAGCCTTCCCCTGGGTCTTCGGGGGATGGAACCCGGCCATCGGACCCGACCATCAGACCTGGGGGCAAGATCGATCCGCGGCGCCCAAGAAAGCCCGTCAAAACCCGCAAAAACCAAGCTTTCGCCGGCCCTAAAGGCGGCCGGTAAGCCCTTCCATTCATCGATATTGTCACCGTCACACACCCGCGGTATATGGGCGCGCTTCCGGGGAGAACGTGGCGCCAGCGCGCGCAGAGTAGGGGACATGCAGTCCATGCAGTCGGTAAAAAGCAAAAACGGTCGAGCCGACGAAATAGTCAGTAAGAACGGCAAAGCCATCCGGCCCTTCGACAAGATCTACCGGCCGACGGACCGCGAACCGTTCATGAACGAGCGCCAGCGGGAGTATTTCCGCCTGAAGCTGCTCGAGTGGCGGGAGGACATCCTCAAGGAGGCCAAGGAGACGCTTCAGCATCTCCAGGACGACAATACGAACCATCCCGACCTCGCCGACCGTGCCTCCTCGGAAACCGATCGGGCCATCGAACTGCGCGCCCGCGACCGGCAGCGTAAATTGATCGCCAAAATCGATGCGGCGCTGCAGCGAATCGAAGACGGCACTTATGGCTATTGCGAGGAAACGGGCGAGCCGATTTCGCTCAAGCGCCTGGAAGCGCGCCCGATCGCCACGCTCTCGATCGAGGCCCAGGAACGTCACGAACGCCGCGAGCGGGTTTACCGCGAGGAATAGGCGGCCGCCGATAGCTCGGTAATTCGCCACTCCCGCGTCGATTATTGGCGCGACGCGGTGCGATTAAGCTTCTGTAAACTACGGGCTGAGTGCGTTCCTGCGGCTTGATCCCCGTCATCATTCTTTATCGGGTATCGCCGCATTCTAGATCGATAGCGGAGATCGCGAGAGGCTGAAATGGAAAAGAGCGATTGCGCGGATGCCCGCAAGAATTTGGTAGAACGCAGAAACGATCTGATCAAATCATTGAGCCACTCGTTCGGCGGTGCCGAACAAATGGAAGCGCATATCGACCTGATCGTGCGAATCCAAAACGTGGTCGAAGTGATCGACAGGGTGGCCGCGGAAGGCACGAGCACGCAATGATCGAACGCCGCGCACTCGCCCGCCACAAGACGTTCATCAAAGGGCGGATTTATTTCAATAACCGGCTGTCGAGCATGGACTGCATCGTGCGCGACATCACCGCCAATGGCGGCCGCCTCGAATGCTCGGAGAACGTGACGCTGCCGGAGTTGTTCGAGCTTTATATTCCCCATAAGGATGAGTACTTCCGCGCCCGCATCGAATGGCGCAAGGGCAACAATCTCGGCGTCAGCTGGACGCCAGAGCAGTCAGAGAGACAGCGGCCCGCGCACGAGGGAGCGGACCCCATTGCCGACCGGCTGGCCAGGATCGAGCACGACGTCGCTCTCTTGAAAAAGCGGCTCGATGCGTTGCAGGAGATGTAAGGTCGTCGTTTGGCTGCTGATGAAAAACCGCTAACGAAGCGTCGCAAATAGTTCATCGATCCCGGCAATGTTTCCATTTTCCGGTGAAGCCGTTAGTCAGGGAGAGAACGATGAGCAGCCACGAGGTTCACGAGCACCACGAGCATGCCGCGCATCATCACGAGCACGCGGCGAAGCATCATCGCGAGGCCGCCATGCACCACAAGGCGGGCAATCACGAGAAAGCCGCGCACCATTCCAAAGTGGCGTACGGTCATTCCCTGCATGCGACCGAGCATCACGAGCACGCTTCCAAGAAGCACGCCGAACATCACGGCTGAAAAAGCGCGGTCCTCGGCGGAGCGCCGTCGGGGGCCGCGCATCATCGGGCGCTAGCGGCGCGGAAATCGCCCGCGGCTACGCCGGCGCGTTAGAATTTTTGTCCACTGGCCGAACCCGAACGCAGGGTCGTGCGTTTATCCCTCTAACCGCATCAGAGGGAGACCATGGCCCAGGCCCAAACGTCGACGAAAACCACCGATTTCAATCGCGCGCTCGGCGACGCCAAAAGGCAGGCGAGCGGCGTGGCCGATGCCATCACCGATGCCGCGCAGGACGTGTACGGCCAGGCGCGCGACAGCGCCGCCGACGTCGCCGATACGGCGAGCAGCGACGCGCACAAGACTGCCGGGTCGTTCGAAAAGGCGATCCGCAACACTATCGAGACGCAGCCCTACACCGCAGCCGCGATCGCGCTCGGTCTCGGATGGCTCTTGGGGCGGATGCACCGGCCGCTGTGAGCCGGGTGGGTCAATGGCGGCGCGCTGATGCGCCAGCGTAGCGATGTTCTAGTCTCGGCCGCGGCTGGCGACACCGATAAGGACGTCGACGGCAACCGCAAGCGCAAACAACGGATGCTGTCCGGTCTCTTCGGTGACCCGGCTCAACGCATTGGTGCCGAGCTTGGCCGCATTCTTCCCAAGGCTTGCCGATTGATCGCCGAGCAAGGCCGCGCTTTGCCGGAACCGGTCGCCCCAGCCGAACAATGCCGCCGCGATGGCGTCGCCGAGCCCTTCGGCCGTGTCCTTGGCGTTGGCGGAAGCGCGCCCGCCGATTTTTCGCAAGTCATTTTCGATGAGGCGCAGGCGCCGCTCGATTTCACCCACCTCGGCGGAAATCGCTCGCGTATATCTCGATGAGCCGGACATCGCACGGATCCTCCTCAGCAGGTCTGTGCGGACTAACGCCGCTGATTGCCGTGAGTTCCGCTGGCGGATAACGAGCAGCGAACAGGGCGAACGACTTCGCCACTCGCCGCTCACTTCGCCTGGCATCGGAAGAAGAGATAATCGAGCCTTGAATCAGCTCTTGCCGGACGGGCGGCCTAACAGGTTCGCCATTTCCTGTTCGAGCGTGTCGTAGACCTTGCTGCTGTCCTTAGGCTTGGCGTCGGCGCGCGCGGGCTTTGCTTCAACTGGACGCGGAGCGAGCGGCGGCGGGACGGGAGACGCGGCCGCAGTCTCTGCCTCGGTAGCCGGCGCGGGTGCAGCAGCTGCCGACGCTTCGCGAGGCTCGCCAACTTTGGGCTTGCGCAACGCAGCTTCGAGGCGCTGCGCCATTTCCGCGAGGCTTTGATCGGCGAGGTCGGACGCCTCGCTATCGGCCGGCGGTGCCGGCACGCGCCGCTCGGCTCGCAGCGTCGGCGCGGGGCGATTACGCGGCGGGACCGGCGCGGCCGGAGAGGCCGCGGGGGCCGGGGCGACCGGCGGTACCGGATGCGCTGCAAGATCGTCGGCGAGTGCGGACAGCACCTCGCGTTGCGGGCGCGGCGATGGCATGGGAATTGGCGATTCCGGCTGAAGCGGCCAGGAACCGGCCGAGCCGTTCGAAGCGGCTTCCGGCAAAGGAATGGCGCGCGGCAGGATTTCCGGTGCAGGCGCCGGGCGTGCCGCGGCGACGTCGCGCGCCGGCACCGCGCGCACGATGTTGGCTTCAACGACCACGTCGGTCGGCCCGCCGATCATCACCAGGTGCTCGATATTGTCGCGGCGGACGAGAATGAGCCGGCGGCGTGCATCGACGCTGGCGTAATCGATCACCGCAAGCCGCGGCTGGCGTCCGCGCGCTGCGCCACTGAGCCGCGCGCTGCCGAACCGGCGCACCGCCCATGCGGCTACGCCGATCAATCCCAGTACGATGAGGAATGCCAAGAAGAAGCGCACGGCGAGTGGCATTTCCGCGCCAAACAGATCGAACATTCGCCCTTACTCCCCGTATCGACGCTGCGGCTCGCCGCTATCCCAATGGTTAACGGCGCGCTAACATTCGCCGCAGCGAATACTAACAAAAATCTAACGTCGCGGGCGATTTACGGCCCGATCCCCAAGCTGCAGCATTTCTATGGTAAACGGCGGTTTAATGGCAAAAGCGGGCCCAGACCGGGCTTAACCGGCCATTAACCATGGCCCGGGCAAAGTCTGCCCAGTGCCCCATCCGAAAATCCGCGCGCCACTGGCGGCGCGCACCCGGACGTGGGCGCGAAAGAGACGCCGGCGCGATCGCCGAACAGCGACATTGCCGCGGTCGAGAACCCCGCTGCCGTCCCCGCCCGGCGGCTGTGAAATGCGCGCAAAGCCTCTTGCGCGGCAATCGCACCCGGGGCACTGAGGGCGAACCGGCAAATCACTAAAGGCAGGGATGACGATACACGGCATCACCAGGAGCTCCGCCGGTTCCACGCGCGAGTCGGTCGACCGCAGCGCCGCGGCGTCCGGCGCCGGCAGTATCGTGCTGGTGCTCTTGGTTGCGGGCGTGCTGGTCGCCGCCGCGGCAGCCTTCATGCTGCTCCGCCATGGCAGCGCCGAGCCCTACATCCTCGTCTTCCTCGCGGTGTTCGCCACGGTCGGCGTATTCTCGCTGTTTGCGCTTGCCGCCGGCATCCTGCGCCCCTCGACGGCGGCGCCGGTCAACCCGCTGATCAAATCGCTTGTCGATGACGCGTTCGACGGCATCCTCGTCACCGACGGCGACGGCGGCGTCATTTATGCCAACGCGGCGTATCTCGATCTCATCGACGCCGCGGACGCCCACGACATGCGGCCGGTCGAGCGGGTCTTCATCGGCGACGTCGACGCCTCCGAGGCGATCTACCGGCTGCTCAAGGCGGCGCGAGAGGGCAAGCGCTTGCAGGAGGAGGTGCGCGTCGCCGCGACCAAAGGCCGCCCGGCGCGCTGGCTGCGGCTACGTGTGCGGCCCCTCGGCGATGGTGCCCGCGCGCGCCGCCTCACCGTCTGGTCGATCTCCGACGTGACGCGCGAGCGCGAGCGGCAGGAGAATGTCTTTCAGGAATTGCAGCACGCCGTCGATTATCTCGATCACGCCCCGGCTGGCTTTTTTTCCGTCGATGCCAAGGGCGACGTCATTTATCTCAACGCTACGCTCGCCAATTGGCTCGACCAGGACCTCGCCCAGGTCGGCTCCGGCGGCTTGAAGCTTGCCGACCTCGTTGCCGGCGACGGCGCCGCGCTGCTGACGACTTTGCGTGCCGCTCCGGGCGAGATCAAGACCGAGGTGCTCGACCTCGACCTGAAGACCCGCAGCGGCGGCACGCTGCCGGTCCGCCTGTTTCACAAGCTCGCCTTCGGCGCCGACGGCGCTCCCAGCGCTTCGCGAACTTTGGTCATCAATCGCGCCCGCGACAACGGCACTGATCCGCAACGCGCGGCGGAAATCCGCTTTATGCGCTTCTTCCACAATACGCCAATGGCGATCGCGACCGTGGACCGCGACGGCGGCATCGTGCGCACCAATCCGCTGTTCGCGCGGCTGTTTCACAACGTGCTGAGCATCGAAAGCGGCGACCGCTCGATCGGCGCGGTCATCGCCGAACGCGACCGGGGCGCTCTGGAAGCCGCCATCGCGCAAGCGGCGCGGGGCCGCAGCGACATCGCGCCGGTCGATGCCGCGCTCGCCGAGGGCGAGCGCTTCGCGCGCTTCTACGTGACCGCGGTCGAGGAGGAAGAGCGCGACCAGGAAGCGGCCATCGTCTATGCGCTGGAGACCACGGCGCAGCGCGAGCTCGAGACCAAGCTCAACCAGCAGCAGAAAATGGAGCTAGTCGGCCAGCTCGCCGGCGGCATCGCCCACGATTTCAACAACGTGCTCTCCGCCATCATCATGGCGACCGACTTTCTGCTCAACGCCCACAAGCCGACCGATCCGTCGTTCGGCGACATCATGCAAATCAAGCAGAACGCCAACCGGGCGGCGAGCCTGGTGCGGCACCTGCTCGCCTTTTCGCGCAAGCAGACGCTGCGCCCGCAGGTGCTCGATCTCGGCGAGGTGTTGAACGATCTCACCATGCTGCTGCGCCGGCTGATCGGCGAGAAGGTTACGCTCGAGGTCGTGCACGGCCGCGATCTGTGGCCGGTCAAGGTCGATATCTCGCAATTGGAGCAGGTGATCGTAAACCTCGCCGTCAACGCCCGCGACGCCATGCCCGAGGGCGGCCGGCTGACCTTGCGGACCACGAATGTCGCGGCGAGAGAGTGCGAGCGCTATCACGCCAAGGGCATGCCCGCGGCCGATTACGTGCTGGTCGAAGTCGGCGACACCGGCACCGGCATCCCCGACGCGATCCTCGACAAGATCTTCGATCCGTTTTTCTCGACCAAGGAGGTCGGCAAGGGCACAGGGCTTGGCCTCTCCACGGTTTACGGCATCATCAAACAGACCGGCGGCTTCGTTTACGTCGATTCCGTGCTGCATGAGGGCACGACCTTTCGCATCTTCCTGCCGCGGCATATCGCCAGCGCGCAGGAGGCAGCGGAGAGCGCCGCCGAGCTGGAGGCGCCGGCGATCTCCGGCACGCTCGCCGCTGCCGACCAGGTCAAACGCGCGGCCAATGCGGCGGGCGCCGATCTCACCGGCGAGGGCACGATCTTGTTGGTGGAGGACGAGGAGGGCTTGCGTGCGCTCAATGCCCGCGGGCTTGCCTCGCGCGGCTATACCGTGCTCGAAGCCGGCAACGGCGTCGAGGCGATCGACGTGCTGGAGAAATCCGCCAAACCGGTCGACCTCGTGGTCTCCGATGTGGTCATGCCGGAAATGGACGGGCCGACGCTCGCGCGCGAATTGCGCATCCGCAATCCCGGGTTGAAGATTATTTTCGTCTCCGGTTACGCCGAGGATGCGTTCCAGAAAAGCCTGCCCGAGCATGGGCAGTTCGCTTTCCTGCCCAAGCCGTTCACGCTCAAGCAACTCGTCGCCGCGGTGAAGGAAACACTCGCGGCGTGATCGTTACTTCGCCGCCGGTCCGTCGTGGCAAGACTGCGGGGCCGGGGCGGAATCGCGGTGCCAGGGCATCACGTCGCATTTCGAGCAGGCGCCGAGCGACAGCGCCAAAGCGACCACGGTGAGAAGCCGCAAGCTTTGCTCTCCGGCCATGCGCCCGATTGTCGGCATCGGCCCCAATGTCCCGTCCCCAGGTTACGCGCCTACATCATACAGCGGGCTAGCGGCCGACTGCGACCTTCTTGCGGCGCCGTGGTCGAAGGGAAGCGTATCGCGGGGGGATTTCCATTATCTTACTATGCCGAGCGCCGGTCGCGCCCACGCGCCTCGGGCCTGTGTAGGAGAGGAAGCACCATGGATATCCACCCTTGCGGCTCGGCGCCTTCGCGCCGCGCCAAGGCCGAATGGTTCACCGGAACGGTCTGGCAGGACCCGATCGTGGAAGCGCCGGCGCCGGCGCGAGTGCGGGCAACCACCGTGCGCTTCGAGCCGGGGGCGCGCACCAATTGGCACACGCATCCGCTCGGGCAGACGCTCTATATCGTCTCCGGCACCGGGCAGGTGCAGACCTGGGGCGGGCCGGTACGCGAAGTACGCGCCGGCGACGTGGTGTGGATTCCGCCGCATGAGAAACACTGGCACGGCGCCGGGCCGGCGACGACCATGGTCCATGTCGCCATCCACGAGGCGCTCGACGGCAAACATGTGGACTGGCTGGAGCCGGTGACCGACGCCCAATACCAAGGCGGCGGTAGGTAATTAGGGATGGCCGCTTTTGCCGCTCCACGAGTCCGTGGACCGCGCCGGTGGCCTCGTGAAACACTAAATGGCCGTGCCTTTAAAGAGAGACTATGATTCGGTAAATTTCACAGATTCAGGCGCCTGACGGACGCCGCTAGGCATGAGGGGCGATCATGATCCGCAAAGCGACCGTAGTGATATTACTCGTTGCAATATTTGCCGCAGCGGCGCTGACGCCGGCCTCAGATGCGCTCGCGGCGACGAGATATGACGGTGCTTGGAGCCTCGTCATCTATACCAGGTCCGGCCCGTGCGATCAGTCCTACCGCCTCAGCGGGCAAATCGTGAATGGGGTCATTGTCTATGACGGCATCGGCGCGAACGTCACCGGACGCGTCGGATCGAACGGCGCCGCTTTCGTGCGGGTCACAAGCGGCTCAAGTTATGCCGTGGCCTCCGGACGGCTGACGACGATGCGCGGTGCCGGCACATGGCGCGGTCGGGTGTCAAACGGATTTTGCGCCGGCATTTGGGCGGCGATGCGGACGTGACCGTGGGCGGCGCGGCGGCTAGCCTCCCAAAGAGAAAGGTGAGCCATGCGCTACGAACTTTATTACCATCCGACCGTCCAGGGCCGCGGCGAATTCGTCCGCCTGGCGCTGGAAGAGGCAGACGCCGACTACGTCGATGTCGCGCGCAAATACGGCAAGGCCGGCGTGCCGGCGATGATGAAGATCATCGAAGACAAGCGCGCCGCGCGGCCGCCTTTTGCGCCGCCTTTCCTCAAGGCCGGCAAGCTCGTCATCGCCCAAACCGCGAACATCCTGTTTTATCTCGGGCCGCATCTGAAGCTTGCGCCGCGTGACGAGGCGAGCCGGCTGTGGCTGAACCAATTGCAACTCACCGTCACCGATCTCGTGGTCGAGATCCACGACACCCATCATCCGATCACGAGCTGGCTCTATTACGAGGAGCAGCGGCCGGCGGCGAAGCGGCGCGCCAAGGATTTCTGGCGCTATCGCGTGCCGAAATTTTTGGGCTATTTCGAGCGCGTGCTGCAAAACAACGGCGGCAAATATTTGGTCGGCCCCCGGCTCACATACATCGATCTGTCGCTGTTCCAGATCGTCGAAGGCTTGCGCTATGCCTTCCCCAAACGCATGAAGCGTTTCGAGAGAAAAATCCCCGGATTGATCGCGCTGCACGACCGCGTCGCCAAACGGCCGCGCGTCAAAGCCTATATGGCTTCGAAGCGCCGCATCCCATTCTCGCAATGGGGCATCTACCGCTACTTCAAGGAGCTTGATTGCTGAGCTGCAGCTCGGGAGCGGCTACCCGAGCGCGTTGATGCCGGCGAGCGCGATCTGCTCGTCCTCGTGCGATTGCACGCCCGATACGCCGATGGCGCCTACGCATTCGTTCTGCTGCATGATCGGCAGCGCGCCCTGAATCAACACGCCGGCGGGAAAGGTGACGAAGGCCGGCCGGTCCTTGACGCGATCCTCGAAGAATTTGCTCGGGCGCCGGGTCAACGCCGAAGTCAGGGCCTTGCCGGTCGCGACCTGGGCGGAAATCGGACCCGCGCCGTCCATGCGCTGGAAGCCTAGAAGATGGCCGCCCTCGTCGACGATGGAAATCGCCACCGCCCATTTGTTCTTGACGGCTTCGGCTTCGCCCGCAGCCAGCATTTTCTTCACGTCGGACAATGTCAGTGACGGCTTGGTGCGCATGGTGGCTCCTTGTCGTTTGCTTATGAGGGCGTTGCGGTAGTAGGACCCTACCACGCATGGGCGGCTTGACGGCGGGGGTCGCGTGCCCGTAGCGTGTGCGTTGCGCTTCGCGGGCGCGCCGGTGAAGGGGAATCACGATGCTTCGATGGACGCAGCTTCCTTTCGCAGCGTTGGCACTGGGGATTGCCGTGGTCGCGTTGACCGCGCCCCCGGCCCGGGCTTTCACCCAGGAAAATCTCAACGCCAATCAGGGCGGTTCGAGGTTTGCCGATCCGGACGATCAGGTCAAGAATTTCGGCCAAGGCGGCACGCAACTGCTCGGTCCGAATGGTCCGACGGTGCAGTTCGGCGCGCAGCCGGGCCCGGGCCAGTATTCGCCTTATTCGCCGTTCAATCGGTTCCAGGGCAGCGGTTTCAACAATCCACCCCCGAACCCGTATGCCATGCCGCTCGGCAACGGCAACTGAATCCGTCACTGTAGAGAAAAGCGGATCGGCACGGTCAGTTCGAGCCGCGTCTGCGGCATGCTCGCCGGGAACGGCGGCAGCGGCTCCGCACGCACGATCATCTTCATCGCCTCGTCGTCGAGTTCCGCATAGCCGGAACTCTTGGCGATGCGGTGCGCGAGCACATGGCCGCCGCGGTCGAGGCTGAAGCTCAACAGCACGATTCCCTGCTCGCTGCGCGTCAGTGCCGCCGGCGGGTAACGCTTGTAGCGCTGCAATTGCCGCACCAGGCTCGTCCGCCATGACGGATCGATGGACGGCGCGCCGCCCTTGACCTGCTCGGCCGTGCGCGGCGCCGGCGGCTGGACCTCTTGCGTCTTCTGCGGCGGCTTGGCGATCGGCTCGGGGATGATCGATGGCGACGCGTCGGGCGGCTGCTCGATCTTCACCTCCTGCGTGGGCTTTTGCTGTTGCGGCGTCGGCACAGTCTTGGATTCGATCATGGTCTCCGGCGCGGGCGCGACGTTGCGCGCCACGGCATCGGGCGTGGTGTCGATCGGCGCCAGCTCCACGGTGACGATTTCAGCGTCGCCGCCGATGTCCGCCTGCTGCTGCCAGGAGAGGAAATAGGCGATAGCGGCCGCATGGATTGCGACGACGATCGCGGCAGCCGCTGTCCAGCGCGCGATGTCGCGCGGGCTTTGATCCTCAAACCACGACAGCGTCAGCGCGCTCATTTCGCCTGCCGCATTTCCAGCCCGACCAGCGCCACTTTCAGATAGCGCGCGGTGCGCAGCTCGTTCATCACCGCCATCACCTCACCAAACGGCACGCTGCGGTCGGCGCGCAGAAAGACACGTTGGTCGCGGTTGCCGCCAGTCGCGGCATCGAGCGCGCCGGCGAGATCGGCGCGGGCGACGGCGTCGTCGCCAATGGCGAGGCTCAAATCGGATTTGAGCGTCAGATAGACCGGCTTGTCGGCCCGTTGTTGCGGCTCGGCGCTGGAGGAGGGCAGATCGACGGCGATATCGACGGTCGCAAGCGGCGCCGCCACCATGAAGATGATCAACAGCACCAGCATCACGTCGATGAACGGGGTGACGTTGATGCCGTGCACCTCTTCGAGATCGTCTTCGCCGTGGTGCAGAGCTGGCGCCATCGTCTTACTCGGCGGCGTGCGCCAGCGGCAGCTTAGCGCGGTCGAGATCGCGGCTGACGAGCTTCATGACTTGCGTGGAGGCGTCGCTGAGCAGCGCGCGGTAGTGCGCGGTCGAGCGCGCCAGCACGTTGTAGATCATCACCGCGGGGATCGCAGCGACGAGACCGAGCGCGGTCGCGAGCAGAGCTTCGGCGATGCCCGGTGCAACGACCGCGAGATTGGTGGTGTGCGCCTGGGAAATGCCGATGAAGCTGTCCATGATGCCCCAAACCGTGCCGAACAGCCCGACGAAGGGCGCGGTGGCGCCGATCGTGGCGAGCACGCCGGTGCCGCGCGAAATCTTGCGGCCGGCCGCCGCCTCGATGCGTTCGAGCTGCCAGGTGATGCGCTCCTTGAGGCCGTCGCCGCGGAGACCCGCCGAATGGCGGATTTCTCCGACCGCCGCTTGCATCAGTTGCGCCACCGGGCCGTTGCCGTCACGCAACCGCTCATGCGCTTGCGCCAATGTCGGGCAGTCGGCAAGGATCCGCAGGCCGTTGAGTACCGCGCTGCGCGCGCCGGCAAGTTCGAAGCTTTTGGCGAGCCACACCGTCCAGGTGACGAGGGATGCCAAAGCAAGCCCGATCATCACCGCCTTCACGATGACGTCGGCATGGATGAACATGCCCCAGGGCGAGAGGTCCTGCGGCAGTTCGGCGATGGCGATGGAATGCTCGGCGCTCCCTTGCGCGAAGGCGCAATCCGCGCCCGCAGCGAAGACGAGGAGCGTGGCGAAGAAAAGCGATCGGTCGAGGCGATTTTTGCCGTGTACGCGCAATCTACTCACCCTCGCAGCCTCTTCTGACGGCGCCTCCCAAAAGCTTCTAGCACGCCGGCAAACCGCCGGGCAAAATGCCCTTTGGCGGAGCGGCGTGGATCGGCTGCATACTCTACACAGGCGGCCGCTACTGGCCCCCGCGCATACGCGCAAGCAGTTCGGCGGTGGGGTAGGAATCGGCGGGCAGGCCGTATTTGGCCTGCATGGCTTTGACCGCTTGCCGGGTTTTCAGGCCCAAAAATCCGTCGATCGTGCCCACGTCATAGCCGGCGCGGGCCAGCATCGCCTGCATGTCCTTGACGTCCGTGAACGCCAGTGACGGCGGCGGCGTGCCGCGGTTCAGCGCCGGTGCGCCGGCAATGCGAGTCGCCAGATAGGCGGCCGTGGTCGAATAAACGAGCGAGTTGTTCCATTGCAGATAGACCTGAAAATTCTGGTAGGCGAGGAAGGCCGGCCCGAGCCGGCCCATCGGCAGAAGGAGCGAGGCCGCAAGATTGTCGGCGGGCAGCGGGCGTCCGTCGGCGAGCGTGACGCCGTAGCTTGCCCATTTGGCGCGCGGCAGTGAAATCGAAAGGTCGGCCTGCGCCCAAGGCATGTTGGCCGGCACCCGCACCTCGGTGAGCCAGGGCTCGCCACGCTTCCAGCCGAGGCCAAGGAGGTAATTCGCCGTCGAAGCCAGCACATCGGGCACGCTGTGGATGAGGTCGCGCCGGCCGTTGCCGTCGAAGTCGACGGCGTATTTGAAATATTCCGACGGCATCATCTGCGTCTGGCCGAGCTCGCCGGCCCAGGAGCCGATCATCTCGTCCGGCGTCAGGTCGCCGCGATCGATGAGGCGGAGCGCATCGAGGAGCTGGGCGCGGAATTTATCGCTGCGCCGGCAATCGTAGGCGAGCGAGGCGATGGCGGAGAGCGAATGGTAGTTGCCCATGTTGGCGCCGAAATCGCTTTCCAGTCCCCAGAATGAAACGATCACCGGCGCCGGCACACCGTATTGCTGCTCGATGCGCGCGAAGGTCGGCGCATTGGCCTTGATCAGCGCCTGGCCGCGCTGGATGCGGTAGGCGGCGGCCATGCGGCCGGAAAATTCCAGAAATGTTTGGGTGAAAATCCGCTGACCGTGGTCGATGTTGACGATGTGCTGGTCGTAGGTCAGCGCCGGAGCGGCGGCGGCAACGGCACGCTGGGAAATGCCCTGCGCCACCGCCTCGCGCTCAAGACCGGCGAGCCAGGAATCGTAGCTGCCGGAGGTGCGGCAGGGCGCGGCGAGCGCGGCGCTTACGGTGAAAGCGCTTACAAGCAAAACGGCTGCACTATTTATTTCCCGCATGATCTCTCCGCTCTCACCACCACTCGTCATTGCCGGGCTTGACCCGGCAATCCATGCAGCGAACAAGGCGCGTGGACCCCCGGGTCAGGCCCGGGGGGTGACGATTATCAGAGTCCGACGACGCCCAACTGCAAATACCAATGCAGAATTTCCTCGCCGGTCCAGTACACGACGCCGTCGAAGCCGCGCGCATGCTCGTAGATCGCTTCGAGATATTTCATCCGGTGCGGTTGGCCGCTGATGTAAGGATGGATGGCGAGTGCGAGGATCTTTGCGCGGCTCTCGCCTTCGGCATACAGCCGGTCGAATTGATCGATGGCGCGGCGGGCGAGATAGTCGCTCTCGTGATGCTGGATGATCATCATCGGGATGTCGTTGAGTTCGACGGTATAGGGCAGCGTCAAGAGCGGGCCGGCGGCGGTGCGAATGACGGTCGGCTCGTCGTCATAGACCCAGTCGCCGATATATTTGATCCCGGCTGCCGCGAGGATTTCCGGGGTTTCGAGGGTTTCGGTCAGCCCGGGCCCGAGCCAGCCGAGCGGCCGTTTGCCGCAGAAGCGCTCGATGACGTCGAGCGAGCGCGCGACCATGGCCTTCTGATCGGGCTCGGCGTGGATCGGCCCCTGCTCGTAGGCGTGGCCCATGAACTCCCAACGGTCCGCGCGCGCCTGTTCGGCGACGCGCGGATAATCCGCGCAGACGCGGGCATTGAGCGCGAGCGTCGGGCGGATATTGAGGCGCTTGAACAGATCGAAGAAGCGCCACACGCCCACCCGCATGCCGTATTCATGCCAGCTCCAATTGGGCACGTCGGGAAGCTGCGTTTGCCCGGCCGGGGGGCTAAGCACCTGCCGCGCCATCGGCTTGCCGATGTCCCATACTTCGAGATTGACGATGGTCCAGAAGACGATTCGCGCCCCGCCGGGAAGCCGCAGCGGCGGCCGGTCGACGATCGCCGAATAGGCGCAGCGTTCGCGCGGCAGCATCGATTTGACCATCCTTCTGCTCTCCCGTTTTTGTCAGATACGTCGCTTAAGTGGTTTTGCGGCAACGGCAATCCCTTTGGCGGGACGGCGCGTGGGCCGATCACATCCCCGTTAGTTTGAACCCTTTGCATTGCCCCGCCCGTATGACTAGGTATGGAACTATCGTCCGGCGGTCTGATTAGCTTGCTGCCATTGACGTTGAGTCGTTCGTATCCTTTCGGTTTTCCGAGCCTGACTGATGTCGCGCGCAGCGCTTCGATTGCATGGATCACCCGGTGAGCAGGCTCCCGCTTCGGAGCCTCCGCGCGATTCGCGCCGTTTCTGGCTAGAAGCGTTCGCCGCCGTGCGCGCCGAGACCGAGCGCCGCGCGGCGCCGCTCTCGGCCGAGGACCAGGTCGTGCAATCGATGCCGGATGCGAGCCCGGCGAAATGGCATCGCGCGCATGTGACGTGGTTCTTCGAGCAGTTTTTGTTGCGGCCCTTCGCGCCCTCCTACCGGACCTTCGACGAGCGTTTCGCCTATCTGTTCAATTCCTATTACGTCGCCGCCGGTCCCCGGCAGGCGCGGCCGCAGCGCGGGTTGATCACCCGCCCGGGCGTCGCCGAGACGACGTCCTATCGCGCCCATGTGGATGCCGCGGTCGCCGCATTGATCGAAACCACGGCGGACGATGCATCGGTATTTCCCATCGTCGAGATGGGATTGCACCACGAGCAACAGCATCAGGAGCTGCTGCTGACCGATATCCTGCACGCCTTCGCGCAGAACGCGACGCATCCGGCTTACGACGCCGACTGGCAATGGCCGCCCGGTCAGAGCAGAGCGGCCGGTGAAGGCGGCGACGCTCTCATTGCCGGCATTCACACCGTCGGCTACGACGGCGCGGCCTTCTCGTTCGACAACGAGCGTCCGGCGCACCAGGTGCTGCTGCAACCGGTGCGGTTGTCGCGCGCGCTGGTGACCAAGGGCGAGTGGCTCGAATTCATGGCCGACGGCGGCTATTCGACGCCGGGCCTTTGGCTGTCGGACGGCTGGGCGACGCTCGAAGCGCAAGGCTGGAACGCGCCGGGCTATTGGCGTCACGTCGACGGCGCCTGGTTCTCGATGACGCTCGGCGGCTTGCGTGCGGTCGATCCGGCATTGCCGGTGTGCCACGTGAGCTATTACGAGGCGGACGCCTTTGCGCGCTGGGCCGGCAAGCATCTGCCGAGCGAAGCTGAGTGGGAAGTGGCGGCCAAGGCCGGCGTGCTCGACGACGCCTTCGGCACCGTCTGGCAGTGGACGCGCAGCGCCTATTCGCCTTATCCCGGTTATGTCGCAGAGGAGGGCGCGCTCGGCGAATATAACGGCAAGTTCATGGTCAATCAGATGGTGCTGCGCGGCTCCTCGCTCGCGACGCCCGCGGGCCATTCGCGCATTAGTTATCGCAATTTCTTCTATCCGTCGGCGCGCTGGCAGTTCAGCGGCTTGCGTTTGGCGGAATTCAAACGCTGAAGCGTCGTCGGGAATAATTCAGCCAAGAATAGATTTGCCATGAATATCCAAACCGCAATTCACGCGCCGGCGATCGAGACGGCCAATGAGTTTGCCGCCGACGTGATCGCCGGATTGAGCGCCAATCCCAAGAGCCTGCCGCCTAAATATTTCTACGATCTCGCCGGCTCGGGCCTGTTCGACCGCATCACCCGTTTGCCGGAATATTATCCGACCCGCAGCGAGCTTGCGCTGCTCAACAAGCACGCGCCAGAGATGGTATCGCTTTTGCCGCCGCGGGCGGCGCTTGTCGAATTCGGCAGCGGCTCGAGCCGTAAAGCGCGGATTCTGTTGCGCGCTGCGGCAAACGTCGAGGCTTACATGCCGATCGATATTTCCGGGGACTTTTTGCGGCAGGACGCGGCGCGGCTGCGCCGCGATTTCCCGCATCTGGCGATTCACCCGGTGGTGGCGGATTTCACCGTTCTGAGCGAGCCGCCGGCCGAGATCGCGGCAACGCCGCGCGCCGGCTTCTTCCCCGGTTCCACCATCGGCAATTTCGAGCCGCACGAGGCGGCGGCTTTTTTGCGCCGCGCCGCAAAAATCCTCGGCCCCGGCTCGGTCCTGGTCGTCGGCGTCGATCTCGCCAAGGCGCCCGACATCCTCTACCACGCTTACAACGACGCCGAGGGCGTCACCGCCAAGTTCAATCTCAATCTGCTGGTCCGGGTGAATCGCGAGCTCGGCGCCAACTTCAACCTCGCGGCCTTCGAGCACTACGCTTTTTACAATGTCGACAAAAGCCGAGTCGAAATGCACCTGGCCAGCACCAAGCGCCAGAAAGTGCGTATCGGCGACGTAACCGTCGAGTTTCGCGCCGGCGAAACCATCCACACCGAGAACAGCTACAAATACTCCATCGACTCGTTCCAGGCGCTTGCCCATGGCAGCGGCTGGTCGCCGATCCAAGCATGGACGGACGGTCTGTTCAGCGTGCATGCGCTGCGGAAGTCGGATGACGGAGGACGGATGACAGAGAACGGATTGAAGTAATATCGTCTCTGTCCTCCGACCTCCGTCGTCCGTTGTCCGAATTCATGCCGATCCACGAAGCCGATCCCTGGCGCCTGCAATATTTTTCGCAAGTCCAGACCGCGGCCGACATCACTACCGAAGATACCGACGCCTGGCTTTGGTACCCGGCGTATCGCTGGGTCTATGACAAGCTCGCGGTGGCGCTCAGCCAGGGGCTCCAAGCCGGCCCGCACGGCACCACGCCGCCGCGCTTTCCCGTCTTTTCCAAACCGATCGTCAATCTCAAGGGCATGGGTGTCGGCAGCCACGTGCTGACGTCGCCGGCCGATTACGCACGGCATTATGCACCGGGCCATTTCTGGATGACTTTGCTCGAAGGCCGCCATGTCTCCTCCGACCTCGCCGTGGTCGGCGGCGAGCCGCGCTGGTGGCGACACGTCACCGGCAAGCCCGCGGGCGAGGGCACCTTCGATTACTGGATCGTTCATGCCGAGCTCGACGCAGAGATCGAAAGCCGCTGCGGGCGATGGGTGAAAAAGCATCTTCCCGGCTATACCGGCATGCTCAACATCGAAACGATCGGCGGCACCATCATCGAAGTGCATCTGCGCTTCGCCGATCAATGGCCCGATCTCTATGGTGCCGGTTGGGTGAAAGCGATCGTGCGGCTATACGAGAAAGGCGTCTGGGATTTTGCCGACGCGGATCGGCGCTCGGGCTATAGTGTGGTGCTGTTCGGACCGAACGGCCCGCAGTATCGTCATCCGCCGCCTGAGCTGATCGAAGCGATCAAGCGCATGCCCGGTATCAGTTCCGTGCAGATCACCTTCCACGAGGAGATCGCGCCGGAGCGCCATGCGATGCCGCCTGGCGGTTTTCGCCTCGCCGTCGTCAACGGCTTCGAGCTTTCCGCGGCGCTTGCCGCGCGCGAGCGGCTGAGCGAGCATTTTTTCGCAAACGGCGGCGTGAGCGCAGGCCGGTAGATCGCGCCGGTGCGGCCCGTTATAGTCGCGGCCCGGCAAAAACGACCGTCATCCGTCAGGGAAGGTTCAACGTCATGAAAGTAGTTGCGTTCGAAGGGCAGGGGGGCGCGCGCCTCGGCGTGGTCGAGGGCGATCAGGTGGTCGACCTGCAAGCCGCCGACGGCAAGGTTCCGGCCGATCTCGGCGAATGCCTTAAAAGCAACAACGGCGATGTGAAGCCGCTTGCCCATGTCGCCAAGCGCGCACCGGCAAGCGCGCGCAAGCCGCTGGCGGGATTGACCTACCGGTTGCCCGTCGGTCGGCCGGGAAAAATCATCTGCCTCGGATTGAACTACCTCGAACACGTCAAGGAAGGCGGGCAGCGCGACAACGTTCCGAAATTCCCGACCATTTTCATGCGCGGTCTCACCTCGCTCGTTCCCCACGGAGTGCCCATCATCCGCCCGCAGGTGACCGAGACGCTCGATTACGAAGCCGAGATGATCCTCATCGTCGGTAAGCGTGCCAAGCATCTGACCGCCGCCAATGCGTTGTCCTGCGTCGCCGGCTATTCCTGCGGCAACGAGGGCTCGGTGCGCGAATTCCAACGCAAGACCACGCAATGGGACATGGGCAAGAATTTCGACCACACCGGCGGTTTCGGCCCGTGGTTCGTTTCCGCCGACGAATTGCCGCCGGGTGGCAAGGGACTCAAGATCGAGACGCGGCTCAACGGAAAATTGATGCAGGCCGACAACACCGATAACATGATGTTTCCGGTGGTGGAGATGCTGGTCTATGTCACGCAGGGCATGACGCTCGAACCGGGCGACATCATCTTCACCGGAACGCCGTCCGGCGTCGGCTTTGCGCGCAACCCGCCGGTGTGGATGAAGAACGGCGACGTTTGCGAGGTGGAGATTCAGGGGATCGGGACGTTACGCAATCCGATCGCCGACGAAAAGGCCGGCTGACGGCGGTTCCATGTTTCGGCTGCGAAACCTGATGCGCGTGTTCATCGCGCTTTGCGCGCTGCCGATGCTGGCCACGGCGGCGTCGTCGCAGGAGACGGTGCGCATCGGGATCGGCTTCGGGCTGGCGTTCCTGCCCGCCTATATCTGCGACGATCTCGACCTGGTCGAGAAATACGGCAAGGACGCCCATCTCGACCTGAAGGCGACCTATCAGCGCTTCATGGGCGCCGGTCCATTGCTGGAGGCGATCGGCACGGGCGCGATCGACATGGGGCCGTTCGGCGCCGCGCCGCTCCTTGCCGCCTGGGAGAAGGCCAAGGATTCGCCGCAGCAAATACTGGCCGTTTCCGGCATCACCACCTTGCCCCCCGTGCTTCTGACCAACCGGGCAAATGTGCGCTCGCTTGCCGATTTCCACCCCAGCGACCGCATCGCTATTCCGGCGCCCAAGGCGCCGCAGCTTTACCTTCTGCAAATGCAGGCCGAGAAAATTTTCGGCCAATACGACCGGCTGGGCAAACAAATCGTCGTTCTGCCAAACCCGGATGCAGTCTCGACGCTGTTGGCGGGGACGGGCCCGGTCAGCGGCTATTTCTCCTCGGCGCCGTTTACCGAGATCGCGCTCGGCGACGGGCGCATCCATAAGGTGTTGAGCGCGGCCGATGTGATCGGCGGCAAAGTCTCGTTCCTGATCATGGGCGCGACCAGGGCTTACGTCGCGGCGCATCCGGGTGTCGCCGAGGCGGTGGCCAAGGCGATGGACGAGGCGGCGAGCATGATCCGCAACGATCCGCACCATGCCGCAGAAATCTATCTCATGCACGAGCCCTTCAGGACTCTCGACGTTGCCGCGGTCGCCGCCATCATCGAGGGCATCAAGGACGAGTTCGGTAGTCCGGTCCATGGCGTGCAAGCGTTCGCCGATTTCATGGGGCGGCATGGCGAACTCAAGACGCCACCGCGGAGCTGGAAGGAGATCGTGGCGCCGGCGCTGTTGAATTCGCCGAGTACATAGGTGGAAATTTCGGCGTCATTGGATGAAAAGGTAACGAAATGGCTGACAAGACGCTCAACGTCATTTGCATTTGCGGCAGCCTGCGCAAAGCCTCCTATAACCGCATGGTCATGAATGCGCTTCCGGCGCTGGCGCCGGAGGGCATGAAGTTTTCGGAAGCGCCGCCTTTCGCCGAATTTCCGCTCTACAATTTCGACGTGGAGCAATCGACCGGCTTCCCGGCCGCTGTGCGTAGACTCGCCGACGCGGTGGGCGCTGCCGATGGTGTGATTTTCAATACGCCGGAATACAATTTTTCGATTCCCGGCGGTTTGAAGAACGCCATCGATTGGGTCTCGCGCACGGCAAACCAGCCTTTCGCCGGTAAGCCGGTCGCCATCCAGTCGGCGACGAACGGGCCGCTCGGCGGCGGCCGCATGCAATACGATTTGCGCCGGGCGATGATCTTCCTCGACGCTGTGACGCTGAACAAGCCGGAGATTTTCATCGGCAATTGCTCGACGCGGATCGACACCAAGACCGGGCAGATCACCGATCAGCAGACGGTCGGCTTCATCAAGCAGCAGCTTGCCGCTTTCGCAAAATTCATCGAGCAGCATTCCGGCAAGCGCTGAAAAGGGAACGGGGAGGGGCGGTCATGGGACGGTTGAACGGGCGCGTTGCCATCGTCACCGGCGGAGCCAAGGGCATCGGCCGGCATTATTCGCAGGCGCTCGCCGCCGAAGGCGCGCGGCTGATGATCGCCGACATCGCCGACGGCAAGGACGCGGCGGACGAGATCGCGCGGGATTACGGCGCCAACTCGGTGGCAAGCATGGTCGTCGACGTCAGCGACGAGGCGGCGGTGCAGGCGCTGGTCGGCCGGGCGATGGAGCGGTTCGGCAAGATCGACATTCTCGTCAATAACGCCGCGCTGTTTGCGCCGTTGCAGGAAACCAAGTGCACCGAGATCGAAGCGGCGATGTGGGACCGCGTCATGGCGGTCAATCTGCGCGGGCCGTTCCTGATGGTCAAGCACGTCGCCCCGCAGATGATGGCGCAAGGCTACGGCAAGATCATCAATATCGGTTCCGGCAGTATTTTCCACGGCATCCCCTGGATGCTGCACTACGTCACGTCCAAAGGCGGGATCATGGCAATGACGCGCGTGCTGGCGCTGGAGCTCGGTGAGCATGGCATCCGCGTCAACACGCTGTCGCCCGGCCTGACCATGAGCGAGACGCTGATGGCGCAGAATCCGGGTCACGTCGCGACCGCACGCGACCGGGTGGTGGCGGCGCGCTCGCTGAAACGCGACGAGCAGCCCCAGGACCTCCTCGGCGCGCTCGTCTTCCTCGCCAGCGCCGATAGCGACTTCATGACCGGGCAGAACATCTTAATCGACGGCGGCAACTCCAATACCTGACCCTGTCCGCCGGCATGGCAGCCCCGCAGCGTCTGCGTTGAGGGCGCTGTTTCCGCAGCCACCTGCTTCGACTACATTGGGTAATAGAAGATTGCATTGAACCGTTGGGAGGACGCCATGGCGGTTGCAGCCGCGAAGAAGCCGGGCAACGGCGCGCCGGACCGCAAACACAATATCGAGACGATGCGAGAAGCTTATTACGCGCGCATCGCCAAGCACGCGATGACGCCGCTGTGGAAGGTGATGAGCACGCTCGTCCCCGACGAGCCGGTGACGCGCTGCGTTCCAGCGGTTTGGCATTTCGACGACGTCAAAGCGCTGGTCATGGAAGCGGGCGGGCTGATTACCGCCGAGGAAGCCAAGCGCCGCGTGCTGATCCTGGAGAATCCGGGGCTGCGCGGGGAATCGCGCATCACCAACACGCTGTTCGCCGGCATCCAGATGCTCCTGCCCGGCGAGATCGCCCCCGCCCACCGCCATGTCTCCTCGGCCATCCGGTTCGTGCTCGACGGCGAGGGCGCCTACACCGCGGTCGAGGGCGAGAAAGCGTTCATGGCGCCCGGCGATTTCGTCATCACCGCCAACTGGGCGGCGCACGACCACGGCAATCCGTCCGACAAGCCGATGCTCTGGCTCGACGTGCTCGATGCGCCTGCGGTCAATTTCTTCGAGACTTCGTTCGGCGAGGATTTTGAAAGTCCAACCCAGCCGACCACGCGACAGGACGGAGACTCGCTGAGCCTTTACGGGTCCGGCGTGCTGCCTGACGGTGCGCTTTCGGTTAACCGCACGCCGGTGATTAATTACACCTATGCACGCACGCGCCCGATCATTGAGCGCATGCTGCGATCCGGCGAGATCGACAAGCGCCACGGCGCCCGCGTGCGTTATGCCAATCCGAGCAACGGCGGCCCGGTGTTACCGACCATGGGCGCCCACCTTGCGATGCTGCCTAAAGGTTTCCGCGGCGAACACTACCGCTCGACCGACGGCACCGTTTTCGCCTGCGCGGAAGGCCGCGGCACCACCAATGTGGACAGCGAGGTGCTCGAATGGCGGTGCAACGACGTGTTCGTAGTGCCGCCATGGAAGCGCTATTTCCACAATGCGGCGGAGCAATCGGTGTTGTTCTCGATCTCCGACCGGCCGGCGCAGGAAGCGCTCGGCATCTGGCGCGAGGGGAAGTGATCCTCGCGCGTTCGCCCCGGGCTTGACCCGGGGGTCTAAGCTGACCCTATAGAGACCGCGGCATCGCGACATGGATTGCCGGATCAAGTCCGGCGATGATGAAACGCCCAATGGACGCACCGACGCACAAAAAGTCGAAGCTGATCGACGGCTGGGAAGTTGTCATCGGCATGGAGGTGCATGCCCAGGTCACCTCGAAGGCTAAATTGTTTTCCGGCGCCTCGACCGCTTTCGGCGGCGAGCCCAATTCGCATGTCTCGCTCGTCGATGCCGCCGCGCCAGGCATGCTGCCGGTCATCAACGCCGAATGCGTGCGCCAGGCGGTACGCACCGGGATCGGGCTGAAAGCGCGGATCAATCTCAAGTCGGTCTTCGACCGGAAGAACTATTTCTATCCGGATCTGCCGCAGGGCTACCAGATCAGCCAGTACAAATCGCCGATCGTGGGCGAGGGTGAGGTGCTAGTGGATATGCCCGACGGCGAGACGGTGCGGGTCGGCATCGAACGGCTGCATCTCGAGCAGGATGCCGGAAAATCGCTCCACGACCAAAACGCAGCCATGTCGCTCGTCGATCTCAATCGCTCGGGTGTCGGGCTGATGGAGATCGTAACCAAGCCCGATCTGCGCTCGGCCGACGAGGCCAAGGCCTTCCTCGGCAAGCTTCGCACCATTTTGCGTTATCTCGGCACCTGCGACGGCGACATGGAGAAGGGCAATCTGCGCGCCGACGTCAATGTCTCGGTGCGCAAGCCGGGCGCATCGCTTGGCACGCGCTGCGAGATCAAGAACCTCAATTCCATCCGCTTCATCGGTCAGGCGATCGAGCACGAGGCACGTAGACAAATCGAAATCATCGAGGATGGCGGCGCCATCGAGCAGAAGACGCGCCTGTTCGATCCGGACAAGGGCGAGACGCGCTCCATGCGCAGCAAGGAAGAGGCGCACGATTACCGCTATTTTCCCGATCCGGACTTGTTGCCGCTTGAGCTGTCGCCATCGCTGGTGGCGGATTTGCAGGCGCATTTGCCGGAACTGCCCGACGAGAAGAAGGCGCGCTTCATGCGCTATTATGCGCTCTCCGGCTACGATGCCGGCGTGCTCGTCGCCGAGCGCGCGACCGCGGCGTTTTTCGAAGCTCTGATCAACGGCGGCGAAGGCAAACGCGATCCGAAGCTCGCAGCCAATTGGGTGATTAACGAGCTGACCGGACGCTTGAACAAGGAAGGCAAGGACATCACCGCCTCGCCCGTGAGCGATGCGCAGCTCGGCGCTGTCCTCGACCTCATCGCCGAAGGCACCATCTCCGGCAAAATCGCCAAGGACGTGTTCGAAATCGTCTGGAACGAGGGCGGCGACCCGCGTGCGATCGTCGAAGCGCGTGGACTGGAGCAGGTGAGCGACCTCGCCGCGCTGGAGAAGCTAGTAGATGGCATCATCACCGCCAATCCCGACAAAGTCGGCGACGTCAGAGGGAACCCAAAGGCGCTCGGCTGGTTCGTCGGCCAGGTGATGAAGGCGTCCGGCGGCAAGGCCAATCCGCAAGCCGTGAACGATCTCCTGAAGAAACGCATCGGCGTTTGAGCGCGACGCTCGTCGCATCGTTCCGCGCACGAACGATGACGTCGCGCGCGCCACGCTCGACTACACGGCGGCGAAAATCTCGGCGCGCGGCGACGCGGCGGGCTTACCGAGCGGGCGCGGAACGTGCCGCCAAAGCGAATCAGTGCCGTCCGATTCGCGCGTTTTGCGCCTTATGGAGCCCGTCGAAGCGCCTGCGGAGCGCTCCGGTGCATAATTATTTTCACGCGATCGATCTGCCGGCGGCGGCGCGGTCACGCATGCGATATCGTGCGCAAACGGCGCGCAGCGCACGCGCTTGTGCGAAAACATCGCGCACAGTAACGTTATAGAAAGCCGCATTTCATCGGCATTTCCGCATGCTCGCGAATTTCTCGCGCGCATCGACGTCGCGCGGAGAATTTTCCGTCGCGCATTTTACTGCCGTGCGCGCCGCGATCGTTGCCGCAAGCGTGGCGCGGCACTTACACACAAAATTAAGCAGAGTCACTGTTATTTTTTTCCTGCTGTAGTAATCGGAAGGCAGTGTTGGTCGATTCGCGACCGCACTGTACCGATGTCGCCATCCACTCAAGCTAGGAGGGCAGCAATGGCGAAGAAGCGAAAAGCGAAAGCAAAGACGAAGAAAAAGGGCAAGAAGAAAAAGAAGTAGTAGTCGAAGACGCCGTTATCGGTCTTCGACATCGCATGAAAGTCGGAGATCGCGTCACACGAGCCGGCAGCCGTCGAGGGTCGATCAATGATCGCCCGAGACGCGCCGGCTCAGGTGGACGGCAGAGGGCGTCGGCGAGACGGGGGCTTGGCCTTCACGGTCGTTCGCTCTAAGCGCGCGGCGGTGAAGTGACGGTCCGGGCAATCCGGACCTTCTCCTGGCGGATCGCCAGCAGAGTTAAGTCTCGCGCATCTCGCCGACGCCCTCGGGTGTCGGAATATCCTCCCAAAAAGTCCTTATCGGCGTCGTGGAGCTGATCTGCGGCGCCGCTTTTTTTGTCGTTATTATCGTTGGTGCGCGACGATACGTTTGGGCGATAATTCTTCATGACCCGCGCACCCCGCAAATCCAAGGCCGGGCGAAGGCGAACGCCGAAACCTGCCGCAGCGCGCCACCGCGCGCCGATCGAGCTTTATTACTGGCCGACCCCGAACGGCTGGAAGATTTCGATCATGCTCGAGGAATGCGGGCTGCCCTATGTGGTGCGCCCGGTCGATATCTCCAGAGGCGAGCAATTCACGCCGTACTTTCTTTCGATCTCGCCGAACAATCGCATTCCCGCCATCGTCGATCCCGACGGCCCGGGCAAGCGGGCGATCTCGGTCTTTGAGTCCGGCGCCATCCTGCAATATCTCGGCCGCAAGACCGGCAAATTTTATCCGCGCGAGGAACGCGCACGCGTCGCCGTCGAGGAGTGGCTGTTTTGGCAGATGGGCGGGCTCGGCCCGATGGCCGGCCAGGCCAACCATTTCCGCCGTTATGTGCCCGAGCAAATTCCCTACGCGATCGACCGCTACACCAACGAGGTCAATCGGCTGTTTGGCGTCATGAACGCGCGGCTGGCCAATCGCGCCTTCCTCGCCGGCCGCTATTCCATCGCCGACATGGCTTGCGTCGGCTGGGTCAGGCTCGCCGAGCGGATGGGCCAGGATTTGGCCAAGTTTCCGCATCTCAAGCGCTGGTTCGAAACCATCCGCGCGCGCGAAGCGGTTAAGCGCGCGTTTGCGATCCGCATCGAAACGGCCGCCGCCGTCGACATGCACGATCCGAAAGTGCGCGCGATCCTGTTCGGGCAAAAGGCAAGATAATCC
Organism: Xanthobacteraceae bacterium; assembly: GCA_031291475.1. GTDB lineage: Bacteria > Pseudomonadota > Alphaproteobacteria > Rhizobiales > Xanthobacteraceae > BOG-931. The sequence goes on along the minus strand of JARLIY010000017.1, from coordinate 1,252 downwards.
GCTCGTCCCCGCATAGGCGGGGACCCAGTTCTGGATTCCCGCTTACGCGGGAATGAGCGGAGAGCCGATCAGTTCGACCGCGTCCAGGTCTGACCCTTGCAGATCAGTCCACCCATGACGCAGCCCTTGAGTTCCGCTGCGTTGGCGCCGGTCATGGTGAACGAACCTGTATAGGTGCCGCCGTCTTCGGCGTTGTAAACTTGGCCTTCCCACTTGTCGCCGCCGGTCGGCGCCATGTTGAGCACGATGGGGATGCCGAGCAGCGGGCGGGTTTGCAGGGTGGCGTTGGAATTGTGCTTGTCGAGCTTGGGCTGGTTGGTGTCGGGATCGATCGGCTCGGCGAGCCAGATCAGGTTGCCACAAATCGCGCCGCCGCAATTGACGATGCGGATTTTGCCCTTCTTGTCACCGGTAAGCCAGGTGCCGAGCGGATCGGCCGCGCGCAAAGGCGCGATCAGAATGAGCGTGAGTGCGATCGCCGAAACGGCAGCAGTTGCCGTTGTGCGAAGGATCTTCATGCCGTCCCTCCCCATACCTGTCACTGACCCAAGCGCAAAAGGATAGCCTACGAAACCGCCATTGCAAGGCACTTTCCGGCACGATGGCCGCCGTATCTGAGCGCTGAAAACATATGGAACCGACGGGAATGCAAGCCGCCTTGCTTAACGCGGCGTTTCCGTCCGCGCGCAATCGCTGCGCGCCGAGTTCAGTTTTGATTCATCGCATTAGTTAAACCACCATTCAAATGTTCTGACCATTATCGGCATATCCGCCGGTAATTAAATCCGGCGAAGCGCGAAAAGCGGATAGGCGGGAAAGCGAAGGACAGGAGCGCACCATGGCTCGTTTTGAAATCCTCGACGGCAACGCGGCGCCGCTTGGCGAAGGCCACGCCGCCGGCGACATGCTGTTCGAGCTTGGCATCATGTATTCGGTCGGTCGCGACGTACCGGTCGATCTCGTCTCCGCGCACAAATGGTTCAATCTCGCGGCGGCCGAGGGCAACCGCGAAGCGATCCGGCTGCGGCGCGAAATTGCCGCGCAGATGTCGGACGCCGAAATTGCCGTCGCGCAGCGCGCGGCGCGCGATTGGCTCAATGGAAGTCCCGTGGCGGCACCGGTTCCGGCGTCGGCGATCGCGGCCTGACGTCGAAGTGGGGCGCCGGCCCCGCACCCTTGCTTGCCGGCATCCTAGCGCTTAGTCATATCGGCAGTCCGGAGAGGTGGCCGAGTGGCTGAAGGCGGCGGTTTG
>JARLIY010000127.1 GCA_031291475.1 Xanthobacteraceae bacterium | reverse complement strand
GGCAGGCGGCGGTGCCGAGCGTGAGCACCTTCTCCTTGAGGAACGCGGTCAGCCTGTCGCGTGACAGGATCGACGGCGTCGCCTGGAACAGAAACGATTTGTTGGCCGAGCCGCCGCCTTTGGCGATGAACAGGAACTTGTATTCGGCGTCATGGTCGCCGGCGCCCTCGGCGTAGATTTCCACCTGCGCCGGCATGTTCGAGCGGGTGTTCTTCTCCTCGAACATGGAGATCGGCGCGAGCTGCGAGTAACGCAGATTGCGCTTGTGATAGGCGTCGCGCGCCCCCTCGGCGAGCGCCGCTTCGTCGCCGCCGTCGGTCCAGACGAGCCGGCCCTTCTTGCCCATGACGATCGCGGTGCCTGTGTCTTGGCACATCGGCAGCACGCCGCCGGCGGCGATGTTGGCGTTCTTGAGGAAATCGTAAGCCACGAACTTGTCGTTATCCGAGGCTTCCGGGTCCTCGACGATGCGTTTGAGGCTTTGCAGATGCGCGGGGCGAAGAAGATGATTGATGTCGGTGAAGGCGGCCTCGGCAAGCGCCCGCATCGCCTCGCGCGGCACCACCAGAACCTCCTCGCCCAGGACGCGCTCGACGCGGATGCCGTCGGTCTCGATCTTGCGGTAAGGCGTCTGATCCTTGCCGAGCGGAAACAGCGGCGTGTGTTTATAGGGCGGCGTCGGATGGGCGGTGAGGGGCGCGTTCATGGCGTGTCTAACTCGTGCTTCGTCGTCGACGAAAAATATGCGTCCGGGATCGCTGGAGATTATCATGAAGCACCGCCCCATGCTGCGCAAATGACGGGCGAAAGCCGTAAAACCGGGCAGGGCAGGGATGCCGCGAATCGCGTAAATACGCAGCGTCGCGTTTTGTCGTTCATTCGGATTGGATTGTCCCCATGCCCTTACGCTCCTTCCGTGTCGGCCGGTCGTCTGCCGGCCTCGGACTGTTCGCCGTGAGACCGATCAAACGACGGGACCACATCGTCACCTATTCCGGCCCCTGGATCAGCAACGAAGAAGCCGACCGGCTGGAGCGCCGGAACGCGCGCTACCTGTTCGAAGTCAACAGCCAGTGGACCATCAACGGCGCGTCGCGGCGCAATCTCGGCCGTTACGCCAACCATTCGTGCCGACCGAATGCCGAGGCGGTGCGGCGCAGAGGGAAAAGGAAGATGGTGCTGCTGGCGCTGCGCGCGATCTCGCCCGGCGAGGAAATCACTTACGATTACGGCAAGGAATATTTCGACCTGTTCATCAAACCGAAGGGCTGCCGCTGCGCGGCTTGCGCCAAGAAGCGGAGCCGCCGCAAATCGCGGAAGGGAGCGTAGCCGGACTGCGTATTTCTCTCCCCGCTGCGCGGGGCGAAACGATTGATTTAGCGTTCTCGCCGCCTTCCGTCGGATTTTAAGCAATCGTCGCCCGGGGCCTTAAGGCCGCGTCGATAATGTCGCTCGCGCTGTCACGGGGCAAAACGAACAAAAGCAGGGCTTTTCAAATGGATTTCGGAAAACGTGTTGCCGTCAACGACGTCCGCTCAACCCCGGTGGTGCAACAGACCTGCGTGCGCTGTTGCGGCACGGGCTGGGTCCGCGAGCGCGGCAGCAAAATCACCTGCAAGCCCTGCAGGGGCAGTGGAAGAGTCGTCGCCAAAATCGAGCGCGATTCCTGATCGGCTCGCCGCTACTTGCAATACTTGCCGGCGGATTTTATGCCCGCCCCAATGACCACGGCTTGGAATGTGCCGTCCGGCAATTTCTGAATAGCCGCCACGTAATCATAGCGGTCGGTATGGATGTGGACGCCGCCGCCGGTGATAGCCCAGGTGCCTTCGCCGGAAAGATTGTTCGAATATTTGCCGCCGCCGCCATAGCGGCTTGTGGAGCCGTTATCCCAGCAAATTGTCTTGCCGGATAAATCCCCGGAGCTCACCGGCGCCGCCGATGCGAAGGACAAGAACGCGAGAGAAAGCAGAAAACCGCCGGCGAATAGCGAGACATATTTCAGCATTCCAGCCTCCAACATTGCACCTGCGATACCGAAGATTCGATTAGCGGCCGGCCGCCTTCTCCTTCAGTGCCGCGCCGATCTCGTCGAGCACCTTCGGGTCCTCGATGGTGGCCGGCATGGTCCAGGTCTCGCCGTCGGCGATTTTCTTCATCGTGCCGCGCAGAATTTTTCCCGAGCGCGTTTTCGGCAGCCGCCCGACGGTGATGGCGAGCTTAAACGCAGCCACCGGGCCGATCTTGTCGCGAACGAGCGCGATGCATTCCTTCTCGATCTCAGTCGGCGGCCGGTTGACGCCGGATTTGAGCACGATGAAGCCGCACGGCACCTCGCCCTTGAGCTCGTCCTTGATGCCGAGCACGGCGCATTCGGCGACGTCCTGGTGCGCGGCGAGCACTTCCTCCATGCTGCCGGTGGAGAGCCGGTGGCCGGCGACATTGATGATGTCGTCGGTGCGGCCCATGACGAAGATGTAGCCGTCCTCGTCCTTGAAGCCGGCGTCGGCGGTTTTGTAATAGCCGGGAAATTCGGCGAGGTAGCTTTCCTCAAAGCGCGCGTCGGCCTGCCACAAAGTCGGCAGGCAAGCCGGCGGCAACGGCAGCTTGACCACGATCGAGCCCATATTATTCGCCGCCACTTCCTTGCAGGATTCATCGACGACGCGCACGTCGTAGCCCGGCATCGCCACCGTCGGCGAGCCGTGCTTGATCGGCAGCATCCCCAGGCCCAGCGGGTTGCCGGCGATCGCCCAGCCGGTCTCGGTCTGCCACCAATGATCGATCACCGGCACGTTGAGCATCTTTTCCGCCCATTCCAGCGTCGCCGGATCGGCGCGCTCGCCGGCCAGGAACAGCGCGCGGAATTTCGCCAGAGCGTGTTGCGCCAGCAATTTGCCCTGTGGGTCTTCTTTCTTGATGGCGCGGAAGGCGGTCGGCGCGGTGAACATCGCCACCGCGCCGTGCTCGGCAATCACCCGCCAGAATGCGCCGGCGTCGGGCGTGCCGACCGGCTTGCCCTCGTAAAGGACTGAGGTGCAGCCGTGGATCAATGGCGCATAGACGATGTAGCTATGGCCGACCACCCAGCCGATGTCGGAAGCGGCCCACCACACTTCGCCCGGTTCGACGCCGTAGAGATTTTTCATCGACCATTCGAGCGCGACCATGTGGCCGCCATTGTCGCGCACCACGCCTTTCGGGCGGCCGGTCGTGCCGGAGGTGTAGAGAATATAAAGCGGGTCGGTCGCGGCGACCGGCACGCAGTCATAGACCGAGCGGGCGTGAATGAGCGCGTGGTCGCGCAAAGTCGCCCAATCGTGGTCGCGGCCGGGAACCAAAGCCGCCTCGGCCTGCGGGCGCTGCAGGATGAGGCAGGAGCCGGGCTTGTGCTGCGACAGCGCGATCGCCTCGTCGAGCAGCGGCTTGTAAGGAACGATGCGGCCGGGCTCGATGCCGCAGCTGGCGGAGAGGATCACCTTCGGCGTCGCGTCGTCGATACGGGTGGCCAATTCGCGCGCGGCGAAACCGCCGAACACCACCGAATGAACGGCGCCGATGCGCGCGCAGGCGAGCATGGCGATCACCGCTTCCGGCACCATCGGCATATAGAGGATGACGCGATCGCCCTTGCCGACGCCGAGGTCGCGCAGCACCGAGGCGAGCACCTGCGTCTCGGTCATCAGCCGGTGGTAAGTGATGGTGCGTTTTGCACCGGCAAGCGGCGAATCGTAGACGATCGCTGGCTGGTCGCCGCGGCCGGCATCGACGTGGCGGTCGACGGCGTTGAAGCAGGTATTGCAGACCCCGCCAGGAAACCAGCGCCCGTAAATCCCGGCCTTCGGGTCGAAGGTCGCCTGCGGCTTTTCGTACCAGTCGAGATCGGCCGCGGCTTCCGCCCAAAAGCCCAGCGGGTCGCGCTGCCAGCGCGCATAGACTTCGTGGTAGCGGCTCGAACGGACGTCCATGGTTTGTCTCCACCCAACTATAGTACTCGTCCTACCTGCCATTCGCTATTCGCTGGCCTAAGGGTGCGCGCTTTGATCTATGTCATCGCACGTCCCTCACCGCAGTCCGCCCGTGATCACCGATCCGCTGTTTTATCTGCTTGCCATTCCCGCCGTGACGTGTCTCGGCCTCGCCAAGGGCGGCTTCGCCGGGCTGGGCATGATCGCGACGCCGCTCCTCGCGCTGGTCGTGCCCCCGCTCGAAGCCGCCGCCATCCTGCTGCCGATCCTGATCTGCCAGGACTTAATCTCGGTCTGGACCTATCACCGCGCCTGGAGCGCGTGGAATCTGAAGGTGCTGCTGCCGGGATCGGTTCTCGGCGTCGGCGCCGCCTGGGTGTTTGCGATTTACCTCTCCAACGCCGCGATCGCGCTGACCGTCGGGGGGATTGCGCTGTCCTTCGTGCTTTACACCTGGCTCGGAACCGGACTGCGCGCTTATCTCGGGCGCCCGCCGACCAAGCCGCAGCGTCCGCATCCGGCGCTCGGCGTGCTGTGGGGCGCGCTGTCCGGCTTCACCTCGACGCTGCTCCAGGTCGGCGGGCCGCCGTTTCAGATCCATATGCTGCCGCAGCGCCTCGACAAGTTCACGCTGGTCGGCACCACCGTGATCTTTTTCACCATCTTGAATTGGATGAAGGTCGTCCCTTATTTGGCGCTCGGCCAGTTCTCGCTGCGCAATCTCGCCACGTCGGCGCTGCTGCTGCCGCTGGCCGTCGCTACCAACTTTCTCGGCATCTGGCTGGTACGGATAACGCCAACCGACCGGTTCTACCGCATCGCCTATGTGCTCATGTTTCTCATCGCCATCGCGCTGCTTTGGCAGGGGGCGCGGGGATTTATTTGAAAGGAAGGAAATAGCGAGTAGTGAGCAGCGAAAATTTTCGCTAGGCTGATGTCCGAGGAAACGACGAACATGGCCAGCCCATACGACACCGACCTTCCGCGCAACCCGGCGAATTTCCAGCCGCTCACCCCGCTGTCATTTCTGGCGCGCGCGGCCTCGGTCTATCCCGACGCGACCGCCATCGTGCACGGCGCGCGCGCCTGGAACTATCGCGAGCTTTACGCGCGCGCGAAAAAGCTTGCCTCGGCACTCGCCCGCCGCGGCGTCAAGCGCGGCGACACCGTCTCGGTCATGCTCGCCAATACGCCGGCGATGATCGAGGCGCATTACGGCGTGCCGATGACCGGTGGCGTGCTCAATACGCTCAACACACGGCTCGACGCCGCCATTCTCGGCTTTACCCTCGATCACGCCGACACCAAGGTGCTGATCGTCGATCGCGAGTTTTCCAAGGTGATGAAGGACGCGCTGGCGCGCGCCAAGGTGAAGCCGCTGGTCATCGATTATGACGACCCGGAATTTCGCGGCGACGGCGAGCGGCTGGGCGGCGTCGAATACGAAGACTTGCTGCGCGAAGGCGATGCGGATTTCGCCTGGGCGCTGCCGGGCGACGAATGGGACGCGATCTCGCTCAATTACACGTCAGGCACCACCGGCGATCCCAAAGGCGTTGTCTATCACCATCGCGGCGCTTATCTCCTGGCGCTCGCCAACGTCGTTACCTGCGGTATGGGCAAGCATCCGGTCTATCTGTGGACGCTGCCGATGTTTCATTGCAACGGCTGGTGCTTTACCTGGACGTTGTCGGTGGTTGCCGGCACCCATGTCTGCCTGCGCGCGGTGCGCGCCGCGCCGATCTTCGACGCCATCGCCGCGCACAAGGTCACGCATCTTTGCGGGGCGCCGATCGTGATGTCGACGTTGCTCAACGCCGCGGCCGCCGAGAAGAAGCCGCTGCCGCATGACATCGAGTTCGTCACCGCCGCGGCGCCGCCGCCGGAATCGGTGCTGGCGGCGATGAAAGACGCCGGCTTCAACGTCACCCACGTCTACGGCCTGACCGAGACCTACGGCCCGGCCAGCATCAACGACTGGCACGCCGACTGGGACGCGCTGCCCGCCGCCGAGCAGGCGACAAAGAAGGCGCGTCAGGGCGTGCGCTATCCGGTGCTCGAAGCGCTCGACGTGCTCGATCCTGAGTCGATGCAGAGCGTGCCGCACGACGGCGAGACTTTGGGCGAGGTGATGTTCCGCGGCAACGTGGTGATGAAGGGTTATCTGAAAAACAAGCAATCGACCGAGGCGGCGTTCGCCGGCGGCTGGTTTCATTCCGGCGATCTCGGCGTCGTGCATCCCGACGGCTACGTCCAGCTCAAGGATCGCTCCAAGGACATCATCATTTCCGGCGGCGAGAACATTTCTTCGATCGAGGTCGAGGATGCGCTTTACAAGCATCCGGCGGTTTCCGCGGTCGCCGTAGTGGCGAAACCCGACGAGAAATGGGGCGAAACGCCGTGTGCGTTCGTCGAACTAAAGCCTGATGCTAGCGCCACGGCCGAGGAGCTGATCGCCTGGTGCCGAAGCCACCTCGCCGCCTACAAATGCCCGCGCACCATCGTATTCGCGGAAATCCCCAAGACCTCGACCGGCAAGCTGCAAAAATTCAAGCTGCGGGATGTGGCCAAGGGGATGTGAGCATGCCTTCAACAAGGACGCACTACAGATCAGCCAGCGCCCGACCAACGTTAAGGCTCATTGCGAAGTCCGTGCCAATTGCAAGGCCAGTACACTCTGCTGCACGTTGAAGCCACACTCCTGTTTCGCGAGACGAATTGTTGGTCCCGTAATACCAGCCATTACTCAGCCGTTGCGCATAGTCCTTGACGAGATGCGGCTTTTCGAAAAGGTGGGCCGGATCGCGAGCGACAATCCGACGACTTCGTCCTCGAATACGAGAAAGATTGTCCATCGTTCCGGGCTTGGTACTTCGATGTTCTTGAGCGCCTCTGCGAGGAGCTCCTTTAGCGATCCGCAATGGGTTCGCTTTCCTTTTATCTCGAACCAATAGTCTCCGCTTCGACGCGCGAACCTTGTTTCGTTGCCGCGCGCAGTCTCGCTGTTTGACGTAGATGATTGTTGCGCATCGGCAGCCGCGTACGGAATTACGGTCTCCTCTGACAGATCGATAACGCTCACAGGGTTTATTGGGTCGGGCCCGAGCGCGAGGCGGTTTGAGGTGAGCACTCGCACGTACATTTTCTTTTGCGGGTCGGTCGATCGTAGCAACTCGCGGCGAGCGCCGCCAAGTCGCGCTCAAGCCGCCTCAGCATCTATCACCCCGACCACCAGCCGCTTGCCGAGCGCCCGCAAGGCGGCGGTGAGAGCCGGCAATTTGGTCGGATGTTTGGGATCCAGGATGCGGCGCACTTCCTTCTCGTCTTTACCGAGGCGGCGCGCCAATTCGCTCTTCGTAATTCCGGCAACGGCGAAGGACTCCAGCACCGCGAGCTTGGCGGCTACGTTCGGCACAACGGCAACATCGACGAGACCGCGACTTTTCGCGCGGGCCCTCGGCAACGGTTTGCCGCGCTTCAGATAAGCGAGAAGCGCCAGGCCAAGTGATTCCTCGGCCATTGCGCGCGCGTCGACTTCGCCGCGTCCCTGTGTGACCGCCTCCGGCACATCGGGAAAGGTGACAACGATATTCCCACGCCGCTCACCCGGCTCGAACTGCGCCCGATAGGTATAGGCCCTCATGACCACTTCTCTCCTTAATCCGCCAAGCCGAGCTGCGTCCTGATCTTTCTTGCTGTCTTCGGATCGATTTCGCGTGACGGCACCGTGGTCAATCGCCCGCCGACGAAAACCATCATGTGACCGCCCTTGCCACGCCACTTCCCGCTCTAAACGATAGGCCCTTGCGGCGGGCCTCACCCCGCAATTCGGCGATGAATTTGTCGCGCTTGTGTCCATCGAGGCCGCAGGGTGAGCCGATAGAACTATCGGACAAAAATGTCCGAACGTCAAGAACGTTCGTGCGCGACCTGACCCGCTCGACGTTTGTATTACGACAAAGCCGCCACTGCGCTCCGCTTCGCCGAGCCGGAGCAGCCGCAATAATTTTCAACGCAATAAACTAATGGACGCTGGTTTCTTGCTTAAGCCGCGCGATCTCGTCTTTGACGTGCAACTTGCGCCGCTTGAGTTCCGCAATCTTTAATCCGTCGGACGACGGGTGGTTAAGCGCTTCACTAATTTCCTGTTCTAGTGCCTGGTGCCGTTTCTCAAGTTCCGCAAGATGCGATTGGATCGCCATATGGCCGTCTCCTTGCGTCTGATCACCCTGCCCCGTGAAAGCGTCATGCTACACCACTGCGACTGCACATAAAGATACTCCCTTTGCCGCAGGGCGAAAATACCCGCTGTGCACCGTTTTCCTTCGGGCTTGTCGGCCATTAACCAAAACGCGATACTCGACAGCGGCTTACCGGCCTTTAGACCGTGCCCCGGGGGCGCCCGAGCGTGCAAAAAGGCGGGTTCACGGCGCGACCAAGGCGGCGATGACACCAGACGAAGAACGCGAGCTTCGCGAGCAACTTGCGCGCTTGCAACAGGAGCATCGCGACCTCGACGCCGCGATCGCCGCGCTCCAGGCGTCACCGGGCTCCGACATTATTCAGGTCCAGCGGCTGAAGAAGCGCAAACTGCAATTGCGCGACCGCATCACCTTCATCGAAGATCAGCTCACGCCGGATATTATCGCGTGAGCAGCAATACCTTTGCCCGCTTGCGGGGAGAGGTATTCTTCTCCGCTTTGCGCGCATACATCGCCGCGTCGGCGCGGGCCAGCACCGCCGCGGGCGTGTCGCGCGGGCCGAGGAACGCCATTCCCGCGGACGCGCCAACGGCCAGCGTCGAGGAACGAAAGCGCACCGGCGTCGCCTGCACGAGAGCCTCGAGCGCGGCGGCTTTGGCCGCGGCGTCGGCGTCGCGCACATTCCATAACAGCACGACGAACTCGTCGCCGCCGATGCGCGCGACCACGTCGGAAGCGCGCACGTTGCGAACCAGCGCGGCGGTGATCGCCTTGAGCATGGCGTCGCCGGCGGCATGACCGTGGCGATCGTTGACCGGCTTGAAATCGTCGAGATCGAGAAAAACCAGCGCCGCGCTTGCGCCGTAGCGCTTGACGTAAGCGAGCGAGCGCTTGAGCTCGCGTTCGAAGCCGCGGCGGTTGAGCGTCTCGGTGAGCGGGTCGACGTCGATCCGCGCCTCAAGCTCGCCGATGCGGGCGCGCGACGTTTCGAGCTCGGCGGCAAGCCGCGCAACCTCGGCGGCACGTTCAATCGCCAGCGCGCGCCAGTGCGGCTTCGTCGTTTTCGTTTGGACTCTACCGCGGCGACTTTTGCTCGGCTTGAGTAATCGGGCGGGTCGCCGCGGCGGCGCCAACGATCCCTTGGGCGGTCTTGCCGGTTGTCGTTTCACGAAAGCCCGCCTCGAATCGGGAGAGAAGCTTAGCTCAGCGGCCCGTGCGACGGATTGACGCAGGGGGCTAAAGGCCCGTTTCGCCGTGGCTTTGGTTCACTCGACCTGAAGGAATCCGCTCGGCTTCGTTTCGGTGTCGGTGAAGATTGCCGCCGTCAGCGGGCCGCCGAATACGGCCGCGGTATCGAGGTTCAAGCGATTGCCGCGCAGATCCGGCGCGCCGTCGGTCAGCGGCGTGTGACCGTGCACGATCAGCCGTCCATGATCCCGGCCGTCGGAAAGGAACGGCTCTCTGATCCAGATGAGGTCATGCTTGCTTTGCGCATCGAGCGGCTGTTTCGGATCGATTCCGGCGTGGACGAAAAAACGGCGGCCGTCGTCGTAGTAAAGCCGCAGCGAGCGCAGCCATCGCACAAGATCTTCGGGCAGTTTGCCGGCGCTGTCGGCGCCGTAGCTCCGCAGTGTTTCGGCGCCGCCCTGCGTGAGCCAAAAATCCGCCGGCGCCGTGCCGTCGATCACGTCGAGCGCCATCGCTTCATGGTTGCCCTTAAGCGCGACAACGCGATCCGGCATTTCCGACTGGAGATCCATCACCGCGCGCACGACGCCCGCACTGTCGGGCCCACGATCGATGTAATCGCCGAGGAAGACGAACGTCATCGGCCGACCGCCGGCATGCTGCCGGCAACGGGCGATCAGGGCGCGCAGCATACGCAGCGAGCCGTGGATATCGCCGATGGCGTAAGTCATCGTCATAACCCGCTGCCCCGGATTGCTGGCGGTCGGCAAATGATGGCCTTATTCAGGCCTAATCGTTCAGTCAGCATTCACCAATAAATGGGAACTTAGGCTCAGGGATCGGGTTTGAGTGCATGAAAAACCAACCAACCAAGTGTTTGAGGTGATTCCATGAGGAAGTTTCTGACGGCTATTGTCGCGATCGCGGCCATCGGGGTGGCGGCGCTGGCGACATCCAGCACGGCCGACGCCCGCTATGGCGGCGGTTGGGGTCGCGGTGGCTACGGCTACGGCTGGCGCGGCGGCTGGGGCTGGGGTCCCGGCCCGTTCGTCGCCGGTGCTCTGATCGGCGGCGCGCTCGCCGCCCCCTATTATTACGGCTATGGCCCCTACTATCCCTATGGGCCGTATCCCTATTACGGGCCGGGCTGCCGGCGCGTGTGGAACGGCTACGCCTGGGTGCGGGCCTGTTAGTAGGCCCACGGCTTCGGGTTTCGCTGGCGAAAACACGTTCCCCCGCCGGGAGAACGCCTTAACTTTCGTTTACGGTGGCGGAATAGAATTCGGTACCAAACTTCTGCCAAAGATTGGCGTCTCTATGGGCGATGGAGGCGACTAGGAATTCGGGGGTTGACGGGGACTTCCGCTCATTCACGTTCCGGATCGGCACCCGGCCGATCGCTTGAGGAGACCACATGCATAAGTCGCTCATAGCGCTTGTTGGCGCCGCGGGCATCGGCCTTGCCGCATTGGCCGCCCCGGCCCCGGCAAACGCCGGCTGTATCGGCTGCGTAGTCGGCGCAGGCATTCTCGGCGGTGTCGCCGCCGGCGCGATCGTCGGCAGCGCCATCGCCAACAGCCCGCCGCCGCCTCCCGGTTACTATCCGCCACCGCCTCCCGGATATTATCCGCCGCCTCCGGGCGCCTACTATCCTCCGCCCCCAGCCTACGCGCAGTTGGCCCCCGGCTGTCACTGGGGACATCGCAAGGTTTGGGTTGACGGCTATGGCTATCAGTGGCGGACCGTTCAGGTCTGTCCCTGATCGCGTGGCACGACGTTGAAGATTTCAACCGGCCGGCTTGGGAAAGCCGGCCGGTTTGTTTTGTGTGCCGGTGCAATGGCGCGGTCATACCGTTGCGACGGCCGTGTGCCATAAGGCGGACTTGACGACGCAATAAGGCGAGAGGCCCGATCGTGTGCTCCCTGTCTTTCCGGCGTGATGCAGGAGTAAGCGGCGCCGACGGCGCGCAGGCGTTTCTTCAGCGTGCCGCCGCCGCGTCGCGCGCGCTAGCCGCGCGCCTGCGGGTCGACATGTCGCGCGCGCTGTGGCGCCGCCGGGCGCTACGGTTGCTCATGGCCGTCGCCGCGATCTTGATCTGCCTCTATCTCGGCCTGGCCGCGCTTCTCTATGTAGGGCAGCGCTCGATGATGTATTTCCCGGAAACGATCCATACGACGCCGGCGCAGGCCGGCTTGCCCGAAGCCCAGGAAATATCGCTCACCGCAGCCGACGGCGTGCGCATCATCGCCTGGCATGCGCCGCCACGCGACGACAAGCCGGTGATCCTTTATTTCCACGGCAATGGCGGCGCGCTGCGCTACCGCGTGGACCGCTTTCGCAAAATGATCGGCGACGGCATCGGCCTCGTCGCCGTCGAATATCGCGGCTACGGCGGTTCGAGCGGCAGCCCGAGCGAAGCGGGCCTGCTCGCCGACGGCGAAGCGGCTTACGCCTTCGCCGCCGCGCGCTACAGGGCGCAACAGCTGGTGCTCTGGGGCGAGTCGCTCGGCAGCGGGATTGCCGTGCCGTTTGCCGCGGAAAAGCCGGTCGGCCGCGTCATCCTCGAAGCGCCGTTTACCTCGGCGGCCGCGGTTGCCGCCGTGCGGTATTGGTACATGCCGGTGCGGCTCCTGATGAAGGATCAATACCGCTCCGACGAACGCATCGGAAAAATCACCGCGCCCGTTCTTATCCTCCACGGCATGCACGACCGCATCGTGCCGTTCGCCATGGGCGAGCGGATGTTCGAGCTGACCAAAGCGCCCAGGCATATCGTGCGTTTCATCGACGGCGATCATGAGGATCTCGACGCCAACGGCGCGCTGCACGCCGTCGGCCGCTTCCTCGCCGGCGAATTGGACTAGGCAACCCGTCGTCATTCCGGGGCCGAGCGAAGCGAGGAGCCCGGACTCCCATAACCACGATTCGTGAATATGGATTCCGGACTTGCCGCGGAGCCTGTCATCGGGCCGGCTACTTCGGGCCGGACCGTGGCGGCAATCCGGAATGACGCGTCCTATTGCGGCACGGTCATCAATTCGAGCACGTGGCCGTTCGGATCGCCAAAGTAGACGCCGCGGCCGCCGCCCCAATCGTTGAGCTTGCCGTCGTCGAGACTCCAGGGCGCGCTGCCATAGCTGATTTTCGCCGCCTTGATGCGGCGCAGGATGGCGTCGAATTCGCGGTTGCTGACGTGGAAAGCGTAGTGATGGCTCTCGAACTTGTCGTCGTCGTCGAACAACAGCGTCAGCGCTTTGTTGACCTTGACCGGCGCGAAATAGCCGGTGCGGCCGCGCTTGAGGCCGAAAATGTCGGCGAAAAACTTGGCCGCGGCGGCTTTGTCGCGCGCCGGGACGATGGTGTGGTTGAGCGTGATGGTCATCGCCGCCTCCGCGTTCGGCCGCATGTCATGGCCGATCCGTTTAGAAAGTTTCGTAGGATTCCCCGACCTTGCCGCCGACGCGGGCAAATCCGGTGCGCGCCGGCTCATACTTGTCGTTGATGTTGAGCGCTTTCGCGTAGGAGCCGGCCGCTTTGTTCCTTTGCCCGAGGCGCTCGTAAGCGAGCCCGCGGCTGGTCCACGCCTGCTGGTTCGACGGATCGATCTGCACGGCCTCGTCGAGGTCGCTCGCCGCCGCCTTGGCGTCGCCGACCGCGAGATAGCTCAGCGCGCGCGCCACATAGGGCTCGGCCTTCTGCTTGGCAAGCCCGATCGCCGTGGAGAAATCGTCGATGGCGAATTGGTGTTGATGCTGGCTCTGGTAGAGCAGGCCGCGCTGATAATAGGCCTGCATGTTGTCGGGCCGCAGCGCGATCGCCTTGTTGAAATCGCCGAGCGCCTGCATGCTGAGGCCTTGCTGGCGGTAGATGATGCCGCGGCCGAGATAAGCGGGCGCGTAGGAAGCGTCGATCGACAGCGCCTTGTTGTAGTCGGCGAGCGCTAGCTCGAGCTTGTTGGCCTGGCGATAGAGCAGAGCGCGGTTGGCATAAGCTTGCGCGTAATTGGGATCGAGGCTGATCGCCTTGTTGAAATCGGCGAGCGCACCCTCGCTGCGGCCGGCTTCGGCGAGCACCGAGCCGCGGGTATTGTAGGCTTGCGGATCGTCGGGATGTTTTTGAATGACCTCGGTAAGCGACGCCAGATTCGATTGCGAGGTCGTGTAGGGGGCGTCGTCTTTTTCCGGCGAATCCGGACTGCCGAGGACCGAGCAGCCGGCGAGCGCCAGAATTCCCAGCACGCCGAGCGCCGGCGCCGCACGCCGCACCGTCCCGCTCCCCCGATGCTTACCTTTGCCGAACGCCGGTCCCGTCATCCGATACTCGCGGTGCCGCAGCGCCCCTCATATCCCCATAACGAAGTTCGCAACGTCTTGCTGGCGCATTTTACGCGAAGTTCGCTGGGAAGGGCACGCCGCAAGCGCGCGATGGCCCGGCGCCGCTGCAAAAAAAGAACGCGCGGGCCGAAGCATGATTCCCGAAAAGTGGCGCCAGGTTTTCGGACAAGATCATGCTCACTTAAAATGGCTAGAGCCCTATTGGCTTTGCCAACAGGGCTCCAGCAATCCGCGCCGTCGGCGAAAACGCGTTTCAGGCTCAGAAGCCGAAACGGGGCGTCCGCGGCGGTCCCGACCTGCCGGGGCCGGCGCCCGCGCCGGGGCCGGTGGTCGGCTTCGGTTTCATCGGCAACAGGCCTTCGCGCTGCAGGCGCTTGCGCGCAAGCTTGCGGGCGCGACGGATCGCCTCCGCCTTCTCGCGCGCCTTTCTTTCCGAGGGTTTTTCGTAGTGGCCGCGAAGCTTCATCTCGCGGAAAATGCCCTCGCGCTGCATCTTCTTCTTCAGCGCCTTGAGGGCCTGGTCGACATTATTGTCGCGAACGAGAACCTGCACGCATCCTCCTAGTTCAGTGCGCTCCGTAACGTGCGCCGTAAATGGAATAGCGGCGCAAGCGTTAATGCCCGCGCCGCCTTGGGGCGTTCTGTAGCAGAAATGCCGGACCAAGTCCACAAGTCGGGCCGATCCGCCGCCGGGGGGCCACCGCCGTCGGTCATTCGGCGAAAACCCGCGTCACATGCCCCATCTTGCGGCCGGGCCGAACCGTCGTCTTGCCGTAGAGATGCACGGCGGCGCCGGGAATTGTGAGCCAGGACCGATAATCCTCCACCTCGCTGCCGATGAGGTTGATCATCTCCACCCGGCCGCGGCGGACGGGCTTGGCCAGCGGCCAGCCGGCCACCGCCCGGATATGCTGCTCGAATTGCGACACCGAGGTGCCGTCAAGCGTCCAATGGCCGGAATTATGCACCCGCGGCGCGATCTCGTTGACCAGAAGGCCGCCGTCGCGCAGCACGAACAACTCCACTGCCAGGACGCCGACATAGGCGAATTTTTGCGCAATCGTTCCGGCGATGCGTCGCGCTTCCTCTGCCGTGGCTGCGGACACGGCGGCGGGCACCCGCGAAATTTTCAGAATATGGTCGCGGTGCTCGTTCTCGGTCACGTCGAAGCATTCGACCGCGCCGTCGGTTCCGCGCGCGGCAATGATGGAAACCTCGCGGGCGAATGGTACGAAAGCTTCGAGGATCGAGGGTTGTCCGCCGACCTCGCGCCAGGCGGCTTCGGCAGAGGTGCCGTCCCTGATCGTCGCCTGACCCTTGCCGTCGTAACCGAAGCGGCGCGTTTTGAGCACCGCTGGCCGGCCGATCCGGTCGAGTGCCGCGGTCAATTCGGCCGGCGCCGATACCGCTTCATAGGGCGCCGTGCCGATGCCGAACGCGGCGACGAAGTCCTTTTCTGCAAGCCGGTCCTGCGTGGTCGCCAGCACGCCCGGATCGGGCAGCACCGGAACGCGCGCGGCGAGAAACATCGCGGCTTCCGCCGGCACATTCTCGAACTCGTAAGTGACGACGTCGACCTCGGAGGCGAAGCGGCCGAGCGCCTCCGTGTCTGCATAATCGGTGCAGGTCACCCGGCGCACGACGTCGAAGGCGGGCGAGTCCGGATCGGGGGCGAAGATGTGACACTTAAAGCCGAGCCGCGCCGCGGCCAGCGCCAGCATGCGGCCAAGCTGGCCGCTGCCGAGGATGCCGATGGTGGCCCCGGCCTCGAGCACGGGCGCGGCGATGCTCACGCGCCGGAATCCTTAGTAGTATCCTTGGCAGTATCTTTGGGCTGTTCGGCGACGGCGGCGGTCTGCCGCGCCCGCCACGCTTCGAGGCGTTTGCCAAGCTTCCGATCGCCCAGCGCCAAGACGCTGGCCGCGAGTAAAGCCGCATTGATGGCGCCGGGTTGTCCGATCGCCAGCGTGCCGACCGGGATGCCGGGCGGCATCTGTACGATGGAATAGAGCGAATCCTGCCCGGACAACGCCTTCGACTCGATCGGCACGCCGAAGACCGGCAGGCTGGTGAGGGAAGCGGTCATGCCGGGCAAATGCGCGGCGCCGCCGGCGCCGGCAATGATCACTTTGAAGCCGGCGGCTTTCGCCCCCTTGGCGAAGGCGTAGAGCCGCTCGGGCGTACGGTGGGCGGAGACAATGCGCGAATCGTAAGCGACGCCCAACGCGTCAAGCGTCTCGGCGGCGTGCTTCATGGTCTGCCAATCGGACTGGCTGCCCATGATAATGGCTACGGATTTCGCTCCCGCCGGCGCCAAGAAAAACCCCTGAAGAAAAACCCCTGCGCGAAGGAAGCGCCGGATTATAGACCGGGCCTCCTGTGTGGCAAGGCGGCGGATTCCACATTCTCTTTATATGGACAATTCGGCCGCCGTTACGGCGTTGCGCGATCCGAAATTGGGGCCGCAATGACGCACTCGTAGGAGCCGGCGTTCGACTTGGGCTTGGCTCTGGCGTTCGTTTTGGCGATGGCCGCCAGCGCCACGGCGCACAAACGATCCGGGTCGCGCTCGCCCTTCGCGGCAAACGCGATGATGCGCCGTGCCGCGACTTCGCGCATGATGTCCGGCAAATGTTTGCTCTCGATCCCGCCGATGGCCTTCTCATACGCCGCGATCAGCACGGCGGTCGCTTCGGCATCGAAGGCCTTGTCAGGGCGAATGAACTGAAGGATTTTACCCAAGGATTTTACCCGCGTTCCTGATCGATCGACGCGCCGCCGACGCCTTCGCGCTTCGCAGAGGGTGCGGGAAACAACGATCTGCGGCGTCGTCGGTTCCCGGGTTCCCGCCGGCGCGGCGTGCCGATCCGTTACGGAAGATTTTCCGCCCGCCGGCATGCTTTCCACAGGCGCGCGGCGGTGACCGGCATGTCGAGATGCGCCCCGCCGCCGCCGGGAATGGCGTCGGCGACGGCGTTCATCACCGCCGCGATCGACGCCGAAGTGCCGGCTTCGCCTACGCCCTTGACGCCGAGCGGATTGGTCGTCGCCGGCACGCACAAAAGCTCGTCGCGGATGGTCGGCGGCATGTCGGCGGCACGCGGCATGGCGTAATCCTGGAACGAGCCGGTCACCAATTGACCGCTCCCTTCATCGTAGAACACCTGCTCCATCAGCGCCTGTCCGAGTCCCTGCGCCAGCGCGCCGTGCAGCTGGCCTTCGACGATCATGCCGTTGAGTACATTGCCGCAATCGTCGACCGCGGTATAGGCGACGATGTCCATTTGACCGGTCTCGGGATCGATCTCGACCTCGGCGACATGCGCGCCGTTGGGGAAGCTTAGCGGCGTTTCCGTCGTGACCTTGGTGTCGAGGTCCTCGGCGATCGCGTCGCGCTTTTTCAGCTCCGCGGCGCGCGCGGCGACTTCGAACAGTCCGAGGCGGCGGTCGGTGCCGAGCACGGCGAAATTTCCGGCGTCGTAGCCGATGTCGCTTTCGGCGGCTTCGAGCAGCAGCGCCGCGATGCGCTTGCCTTTTTCCAGCATCACGTCGATGCATTTGACGACTGAAGCGCCTGCGGTCATCGCCGAACGCGAGCCCACCGACGCGTAGCCGGCGATATCCAGTGCCGAATCGCCGTGCTTGTGGATCACCCTGTCGCGCGCGATGCCGAGCCGCTCGGCCACCAGGGGCGGAAACACCGAGGCGTGGCCTTGGCCGGTGGATTGCACGTTGAGATTGACGACCAGCGTGTTGTCGCCCGGAAACGTGAACAGCGCGCCCTCGACCGGCGCGCCGCCGGCGTGTTCGAGCATGCAGGAAAGGCCGATGCCGCGATATTTGCCGCGGCGCTTTGCTTCGCGCCGGCGCGCTTTGAAGTTGGCGTAATCGGCGAGCAAAAGTGCCAGCTCGAGGATCGGCTTGAAGTCGCCGCTGTCATAGGTGGTGCCGACCGCGGTCTTGTAGGGCATGGCCGAGGCGGGGATGAGATTGCGCCGCCGCAGTTTCGCCGGATCGATGCCGGTCACGCGCGCGGCTTCCTCGACCACGCGTTCGATCACGTAATTCGCCTCCGGCCGCCCGGCGCCGCGATACGGCGCCGTGGCGATCGTGTTGGTGAAGGCGCAGCGCGCGCTCATGTCGATGTGCTTGATGTCGTACATGCCCGGCAGGCAACGCGTGAAATTAAGCGTCGGGATATTGGCGCCGACCGGCCCGACATAGGCGCCGAGATTGCCGGTGTTGCGGATGCGCAGCGCCAGAAAGCGTCCCTTCTCGTCGAGCGCCAGCTCGGCTTCCGAATAAATGTCGCGCGCCTGGTTGTCGCTGAGAAACGCCTCCGAGCGGCCCGACATCCAATGCACCGGCCGGCCCAATTTTTTGGCGGCGACCATCTGCGCGATGTATTCGGGATACGGGCCGGTCTTCAGGCCGAAAGCGCCGCCGACGTCGTCGGTCAGGACGCGCAGGCGCTCCTTGGGCAATTGCATGATGGCGACGACGGGATCGCGCATCGCGGTGGTGCCCTGCGAGCAGACGCGCAACGTATAGCGGTCGGCGGCGGCGTCGTAGCTTGCCGTGGCGCCGCGCGGCTCCATCGAGGCGACCGCCATGCGCTGGTTCATCACCGCTATGCGCGCCACGAATTTGGCGGCGGCAAAGATGCCGTCGACTTGCCGCGCATTGGCTTCGGGATCGACGGCCGGCCCCGGCCAGTCGACCGCGAGATTGCCCGGCGCCTGCGGCCAGACTTGCGGCGCGCCGGGAGCGAGCGCGGCGCGCGCGTCGATCACCGACGTCAGCGCCTCGTATTCGACGGCGACGAGTTCGGCGGCGTCCTGCGCTGCGGCCGCGGTTTCGGCGACCACCATTGCCACCGGCTCGCCGACATGCATCACCCGCTCGCCGGCGAGCGCCGGGCGATGCGGCACGATCAGGCCCTTGCCGCCGCGGCCGTTGAGCGGCGGATGCCGGCCGAGATTGCCGACCCCTTCCATATCCTTAGCCGTGAACACGCCGACGATGCCGCGCGCGTTCTGCGCTGCGGTCGTCTCCACGCCGACGATGCGGGCGAAAGCATGCGGCGAACGCACGAAATAGGCGTAGGTCTGTTGCGGCAGCGGCACGTCGGCGGCGTAGCGGCCGCGTCCGCGGACGAGAACATCGTCCTCAACGCGCGGCTCGGGCGCCGCGCGACCCTCCGATTTTGCAGCCATGCCTTGTTCCGCAACGCTCTGTCAGGGTATCGCCGGCCCCTTTATAACCAAAACCGCCGACGACAGGCGGGCCGTTTCGGGTGCTTTAACGGCCTTCCGGATTCTCACTCATGCTTCGCCCCGGTACGCTCGCACTGACCATCCTGCTCGCCATGCTGAGCGCGCTCGGGCCGCTGTCGATGGATATGTATCTGCCATCGCTGCCCGACATCGCTCACGTCCTGCACGCGCCGATCGCGCGCGTGCAGTTGACGGTGCCGAGCTACCTGATCGGCTTTGCCGTCGGGCAGGTGATTTACGGCCCGGTTTCGGACCGCCACGGCCGCCGCCCGGTTCTGCTGGCGGCCGTCGCCCTTTATCTTGCAAGCACGCTCGTCTGCATCGCCACGCAATCGGTCACGCCCTTGATCGGCGCGCGCTTCCTGCAAGGCATCGGCGGATCGGGCTCGATCGTGCTGGCGCGTGCCATCGTGCGCGATCTCTATTCCGGCGTGCAGGCGGCGCGCGAATTGTCGCTGATGGGATCGATCAGCGCTTTCGCGCCGATCGTGGCGCCGATGATCGGCGGCGTGTTGCAAACCGCGTTCGGCTGGCGCGCCAGCTTCGTCGCCATGGCCGCATTCGCAGTGATCGCCCTCGTCGTGGCCGCACGATTGTTGCCGGAGACTTTGCGCCAGCGCGCTGACCGGCCGGTCTCGCTATCCTCCGTGGTCGGCGGCTACGGCGCGGTGCTGGTGCATCGCGGCTATCTCGCCTATCTCGGCATCCTCACGATCAGCTACGCCGGGTTGTTCGCCTGGATATCCGGCGCCTCCGTCGTTCTGCAGGGCGTTTACGGCCTGTCGTCCGTCGCCTTCGGCTTTACTTTTGCGCTGGGGGCGGCGGGTTACATGGCGGGATCGACGATCGCCGCGCGGCTGGTGGTGCGGCTCGGGCTCGATCGCACCATGGGGCTCGGGGCGATGATGCTGGCCGCCGGCGGCCTGGCTTTGGCGGCCGTTGTTGCCGCCGGCATTCCGGGCGTTTGGCTCGTGGCGGCGATGGCGCTTTACCTCGCCGGCCTCGGGCTTTCCGTGCCGCAGGCCATGGCCGGCGCGCTGACCCCTTTTCCCGACCGTGCCGGCACCGCCGCCTCGCTGATGGGGCTGGTGCAGCAGGCCGTCGCAGCCTTCGTCGCGACGTTCGTCGGCAACTATCTCGGCCGCTCCGCCTGGCCGGTTGCCGGCGTGGTGGTCGCCATGGGCTGCCTGACGCTCGTGCTTTGGGCGTTCACGCGCCGCCTGCGGGAGCAGGGGCGTTGAGCGCTTCTCAACCAAAAGGCGCAAATCGGCGTTGCCTAGCCCCCCGTGTTTGTTAGGATAAAATGGGGCGCGGCGACCTGCTATGATTGATCGTGACGATGTTCTCTCCCGGCCGTCCCGCAGCCGCCCGCCCCACGGTGAGATCGAAGGAAGAACAATGACGTCGGGCGTGGCGCTGAGCCGCCGTTCCTTCCTGGTCGGAGTCAGCACGGTCGGCGGCGGACTGGCGCTGGCGCTGGCGGTGCCGTTCGGACCGGCGCCCGCCGCCGAGGAAGCGCCGGAGGTGACCGCCTGGCTGCTGATCGGCGCGGATAACTCGGTCGTCATCCGCGTCGCGCGCGCCGAAATGGGGCAGGGCGCGCAGACCGGTCTTGCCATGCTGGTCGCCGAAGAGCTCGAATGCGACTGGGCGACGGTCCGCACCGAGTTCGTCTCGCCGGAGGAGAATTTACGCCGCGGCCGCGTCTGGGGCGACATGTCCACCGGCGCGAGCCGCTCGATCGCTTCCTCGCAGCTTTATCTGCGCCGGGCCGGCGCCATCGCCAGGGAAATGCTGATCGCCGCCGCCGCTGCGCGATGGAATGTGCCGGCCACGGAATGTACCGCGCGCATGAGCGCGATCAGGCACAAGCCGAGCGGACGCAGCGTCACATTCGGCGTTGTCGCCGAGGACGCGGCAAAGATCGCGCCGCCCGCGGACGTCGCGCTCAAGGAGCCGGGCGATTGGCAGCTCGCGGGTAGGCCGCGCCGGCGCCTCGATGTGCGCGACAAGGTAACCGCGCGCACAGTCTATGCGATCGACGTGCGCTTGCCGGACATGCTGTATGCCGCCATCGCCCACTGTCCGGTGTTCGGCGGCACGCTGAAATCGGTCGACGAAAGCGCGATCGCCGCGATGAAGGGCGTGCGCCGCGTGGTGCGGTTGCGTGATGGGATCGCGGTCGTCGCCGATTCCTGGTGGCACGCCAAGCGCGCGCTCGAAGTGCTGCCGATCATGTGGGACGATCGCGGCAACGGCGGCCTGTCGAGCGGCAAGATCGCCGAGGCGGTGCGCGCGGCGCTGGATGCGGAGACATCGCAAGTCGGCCGCGCCGACGGCGACGTGGTGGCCGGCCTCGCCCGCGCCGCCCGGCGCATCGAAGCCGATTACACCGTGCCGTTTCTCGCGCACGCGACCATGGAGCCGCAAACCTGCACCGCCCATGTCAAAGACGGCCGCGTCGAGGTCTGGGCGCCGACGCAAGACGCAACGACTGCGCTGGTGACGGCGGCGAGCGCCGCCGGCGTGGCGAGCGACAAGGTCGCCATCCACGGCACCATGCTCGGCGGCGGCTTCGGCCGGCGCGGCGCGATCCAGGAATTCGTCCGCCAGGCCGTGCTCGTCGCCAAGGAGGTGGAGCAGCCGGTCAAGCTCGTCTGGTCGCGCGAAGAAGACATGAAGCACGATTACTATCGGCCCTTCGGCATGGCGCGCATGGTTGCCGGTCTCGATGCCGACGGCATGCCGATCGCATGGAAGGTCCGCCTGACCGGCCCGTCCTTCGTCGCCGCGCTGGTGCCGGGCTTCGGCATGAGCTTCGTCGATCGCAGCTTTCTTGCCGGGCTGGGCGACGAGATGGCCTACGAGGTGCCGAATTATCTGGTCGATTACGTGGTGCAGCAAACGCCGGTGCCGCTCGGCGTATGGCGCGCGATCAACTACACGCATAACACCTTCTATAAGGAAAGCTTCATCGACGAGATGGCGCACGCCGCCGCGATCGACCCCTACCTCTATCGCCGCCGGCTGTTGAGCGACAACCCGAAAAACCTCGACGTGCTCGACGCCGCGGCGAAACACGCCGGCTGGTTCACGCCGCCGCCGCAAGGCGTCTTCCGCGGCATTGCCGTCACCGAGGCCTGCGGCAGTTTTTGCGCGCAGGTGGCCGAGGTTTCGGTCGAGCGCGGCGCGGTGCGCGTGCATCGCGTCGTCTCCGCGATCGACTGCGGCCACGTCGTCAATCCGCTGTCGATCGAAATGCAGACGCAAGGCGCGGTCATCTTTGCCTTGACGGCGGCGCTCCACGGCGAGATCACCATCAAGGACGGCGGCGTCGAACAGGGAAACTTCGACGATTACGAGATGTTTCGCATGGCGGACGCGCCGAATGTCGAGACCGTGATTGTGCCGAGCGGCGATTTCTGGGGCGGCGTCGGCGAGCCGCCGGTGCCGCCGGTCGCGCCGGCGTTGTGCAATGCGATTTTCGCCGCCACCGGCCGGCGAATCCGGCAATTGCCGATCAAGAATTGCGATCTGAGCAAGCCGATCTAGCGGCGGACGCCCGCGATTTCCGCCTGATGGCTCCGCCGGCCATCACGCCTTGAGGCGCGTCTCGGCGACGATTTCCAGCGGCAAGACTTCCACGTGGCCGCCCGCGGCGCGCTTCGTCTGTTCCGTGTAGCGGTAAAAAACCGGACTGGCCTGCAACGCTTTGACGGCCGCTTCGTCGACGGCCCCCGCCAGGTGATAATAATCGGCGCCGTCGCGGCTCTTCATGCAGCGGTAGGAGATTTTCCCCTTGAGCGTCGGATCGGCGTCGAGTGCGGCGATGAACGCGGCAACGTCCTTATGCCAGGCGTCAGGCGCAACATCCTGCAACCGATATTTGATGAGAAAATGCTTCATGTGCCGTTCCCTCCGGGTGACAGCACCTTAGCCGAAAAAGACGAAAGTGCGAAAACCGCGCCGGGCACTTGATCTAGATCAAGGCGCGCCGGGTTGCCGGCGCTTATTTGTTGCAACTGTAATAATTTTGCCGCCGCGCCTTTTATCCGCGGCGCAACGTAAACGGAGGGTCGCATGTCAGCCCTGCCAACTGGACAAAAATTCTGGTCGCCGATCGAAGCTGTTTGGCAATGGTGCCGCGAATGGGCCAATGCGGGCTCAGCATCGGAGTTGAGATGCTGCGCGGAAGAGGAAGTGAGCCGCATGGCGCAAGATGCCGGCGTTTCCGTTACCGAATTCCGCCGGCTGGTGAAAGAAAGTCCCGAGTCGGCCGACCTTTTGCTGCAGCGCATGGCGTCGCTCGACCTTGATCGAGGTGAAGTCTCGCGGATCGAGCCGCAAACCTTCCGCGATCTGCAGCGTGTTTGCACGATGTGTGAAAGTCGCGGCCGGTGCGCCCGAGACCTCAAGCGCGATTCCGCCGACCCGGTATGGGAGGATTATTGCCCGAACGCCGACACGCTCATGGCGTTGAATAAACTCCCTTGGGCGGCGCGGCGGGAATACTGATCGATCGCCAATCGGCGCGCCGTGGAGCGAGTCCAGGGGGCTCGGTGGATTTACCGCCGGCCGAAAAGCTTATCGAGCAACCAGGAATCGAGACCTTTGTCGCTGCCGTCCGTTGGCGCGGGATGCCCGCCGGGGGCGCTCGGTTGTGGCGCGGCGCCGGCGCTCTGCGGCGCGGCGATCCAGCCGCCGCCGAGGCCCGGGAGCGCCACGGGCACCGTGCCCTGATGGGCGACCTTCATGAACCGGCTCCAGATCTCGACCGGCAGGCCGCCGCCGGTGGCCTTGCGGGTCGGCGAATTGTCGTCGTTGCCGAGCCAGATTCCGGTGACCAGGTGCGAGGTGTAGCCGATGAACCAGGCGTCGCGGAAATCCTGGCTGGTGCCGGTCTTGCCGGCCGCCGCCCAGCCGGGAAGATCGGCATGGCGCGCAGTGCCACTGACTAAAGTCTCGTGCAGCATCGTGTTCATCATGGCCACGTAGCGCGCATCGACGATGCGGCCGATGACTTGCGTGGAGCGCCCGTACAGCACTTTGCCGTCCCCCGTGCGCACGCGCTCGACGACATGCGGCGAAACGCCGAACCCGCCGTTGGCAAACGGCGCGTAGGCGGAAACGAGCTCAAGCGGCGATACTTCCGAAGTGCCGAGCGCGATCGAGGCATTGGGCTCAAGGACCGACGTGATGCCCATGCGATAAGCGGTGCGGGTCACAGCGGCGGGGCCGAATTCCAGCGTCAGCCGCACCGATACCGTGTTGAGCGAATTGGCCAGCGCCTGCGTCAGCGTCACCGGGCCGAAATATTCGTGCTCGTAGTTTTCCGGTTTCCAGCCTTTCACCGCGATCGGCGCATCCTCGCGCAAGGAGTCGGGTGTGAGCCCGTGCTCGATCGCGGTCAGATAGACGAACGGCTTGAACGCCGAGCCGGGCTGGCGCTTGGCGGCGATGGCGCGATTGAACTGGCTTTCGGCGTAGCTCTTGCCGCCGACCAGCGCGCGCACGATGCCGTCCGGCGTCATGGCGACCAGCGCGCCTTCGCCGACGCCGAGCTTTTCTCCCTTCTGCGCCAGCGTCTCGGTGAGCGCGCGCTCGGCGGCGCCTTGCAGGGCCGGATCGATCGAGGTCTCGACCACGATATCGTCGTCGAAGCGGCCGATGAGGTCGTTGACCGCGTCCATCACCCAGTCGGCCACGTAATTGACGGAACCTGCGCCGGCAGCTTTGACCGCGCGGGCGGGATGGGCGAGCGCCAGTCTCGCGGCGTCGTCGCCGATCAATTTCTGCTCCGCCATGTCGGCGAGCACGATCCGCGCGCGGCGCTCGGCGCCGTCCGGGTTATGGCTCGGCGCCAGCCGCGACGGCGACTGCACGAGGCCTGCCAGCATCGCGGCCTCGGCGAGCGTCAACTGCCGCGCCGACTTGCCGAAATAGCGCTGCGCTGCCGCTTCCACGCCGTAGGCGCCGGAGCCGAAATAGACGCGGTTGAGATAGAGTTCGAGGATCTGCACCTTGGAAAATTTGTGCTCGAGCCACAGCGCCAGCGCCACCTCCTGCAGTTTGCGCGAGACCGTGCGCTCCTGCGTCAAGAACAAATTCTTGGCGAGCTGCTGGGTGATGGTCGATCCGCCCTGCGAGGTGCCGCGATGCATCACGTCGGCGACGACGGCGCGTAAAATTCCCCACGGGTCGACGCCATGATGGGAATAGAAGCGGCGGTCCTCGATGGCGATGAACGCCTTGGGCACGTAATCCGGCAGCTCGTTAAGCGGCACCGCCGCGCCGCCCATGTCGCCGCGGGTGGCGAGCGTCGCGCCGTTTAAGCCGAGGATCAGCACCGAGGGCGGGCGTTTGGGAATTTCCAGCGACTGGATCGGCGGCAGGTGGATGCCGATCCAGACGAGCGTGCCGATGCCAGCGATGACCGCCCACAGCGCCAGCACCGCGCCCCAATAGATCAGGCGGAAGATGCCGGAGCGGCCTTTGCGGCGTCCTCGCCGCGGCGACGGCCGGCCGGTGCCGCGCCCTTTGGGCGGGCCGCCGATGCGATCGTCCGGCCAAAGGCGTAAATCGAAGCCTTCGCCATTCCCGGCACGCTTTCGACCCCCTCGCCACGCCATATCCGTCCCCGCGCAAGCACGCGACGGTGACGGTAGAGAGCCGGGTTTAAGGGGCAGTTACCGGGGGATCAGCCCGCGTTTTCGCGCTTTCCTTCGCCGCGGGCGGGCGCCAGCAGGGCGATCAGCGGGCGTTTGATCGCGGCCTGGCGGCTGGGAGTGGTGATTTTGGCGCCGGTGAGATCGGTGACATAGAAAACGTCGACGACGCGCTCGCCGAAGGTGGCGACATGGGCCGAGGCGATGTTGAGATTGAGCTTCGACAGCGTCGTGGTCAGTTCGTAAAGCAGGCCCGGCCGGTCGAGGCCGGTCACTTCGACCACGGTGTAGCGTAGCGACCATTGGTTGTTGATGGTCACCTCCGGCTCGATGGCGAAAGCCTTGAGGCGGCCCTTCGGCGGCGACCGCTTGGGCACGACTTCCGGCAGTTTGATCGATCCGCGCACCGCTTGCTCGATCACGTCGCCGATGCGGGCGGCGCGGCGCGCCTCGTCCTCGTCGTGCTCGAACTCGCGCGATACCGCGATGGTGTCGAGCGCAAGTCCGTCGATGGTCGTATAGATCTGGGCGTCGACGATGTTGGCGCCGGCGAGCGCGCAGGCGCCGGCGATGATCGACAACAGCCACGGATGATCGGGCGCATATACGGTGAGCTCAGTGACGCCGCGGCTCGCGTCGAAGCCGACGCTGACCGCGAGCCGCTTGCCGGCGGCGTCGGCCTCGCGCACGAAACGCGCCTGCGTGCGCTTGTGCGCCAAATCGACCTTGAGCCAGTAGGCCGGATAATGCCGGGCAATGTAGGCGTCGAGCGCCTCGGCCGGCCAGTCGCGGATCGCGGCGCGAAACTCGGCCTTGGCGGCGGCCACGCGCTCGGCGCGATTGACCTCGGAGAAGCCGCCGGTGAGCACTGGCTCGGTCTCGTAATAAAGCGTGCGCAGGAGCTGCGCCTTCCAGCCATTCCAAACCCCGGGTCCGACCGCGCGGATGTCGGCGGTGGTCAGGATGGTCAGGAGCTTCATGCGTTCGAGCGATTGCACCACGGCGGCGAAATTTTCGATGGTCTTGCGGTCGGAGAGGTCGCGCGACTGCGCCACCGTCGACATGACGAGATGCACCTCGACCAGCCAGGCGACCAGCTCGGTCTCGGCGGCGTTGAAGCCGAGCCGTGGACAGAGCCGCCGGGCGACGCGCGCGCCGGCGATCGAGTGGTCCTCGACGCGTCCCTTCGCGATGTCGTGCAGGAACAGCGCGACATAAAGCAGCTTCCGATGTTCCGGTCGGATTGTCGGCATCAGCTCGCTGGCCAGCAAAACGTTGCGACTGTCGCCGTGCTCGATTTCGTTGAGCACGCCGATGCAGCGCAGCAGATGCTCGTCCACCGTATAGTGGTGGTACATGTTGAACTGCATCATCGCCACGATGCGGCCGAATGCGCGCACGAATGCCCCGAGCACGCCTGCCTCGTTCATGCGACGCAGCACGGTTTCGGCCTCGTTTTTCGAGGTCAGTATCTCCAGGAACAGCCGGTTGGCTTCCTTGTCGCGACGCGTCTTGGCGTCGATCAGCTTGAGCGAGCGCGCGGCCAGGCGCATCGCCTCGGGATGGATCGCCAGATTGTGCTTCTGCGCCAGATAGAACAGCCGGATCAGATTAACCGGGTCGCGGGTAAAGACGTTGGCGCGCGCCAGATTGATGCGATTGTTGTCGACGACGAAATCGTCGGTCTCGGTCAGCGTCCGGCGGGTGCTGCGCGGCGGCCGCAGCCGGGCGATGACGCGGCTCAAAACCGGTGCCGGCTTCGCCTGCCGTTCCTCGAGCCGGGCGCACAGGATGGCGGTGAGGTCGCCGACATGCTTGGCAGTGAGGAAGTAATGCTTCATGAAACGTTCGACGTCCTGCATCCCCGGATGTTCGGTGTAGCCGAGCCGCACCGCGATCTCGCGCTGGATGTCGAACGACAGGCGCTCTTCGGCGCGACCGCAGAGGAAATGCATATTGCAGCGAACCGACCACAAGAAATCCTCGCAGCGGCGGAACAGATTGTATTCTTCGCGGTCGAAGACGCCGGCGTCGATCAATTCCTGCGGCTCGCGCACGCGATAGACATATTTGGCGATCCAGAACAGCGTGTGCAGATCGCGCAACCCGCCCTTGCCGTCCTTGACGTTGGGTTCGACGAGGTAGCGCGACTGGCCGGCGCGGCGCAGCCGCTCCTCGCGCTCGGCGAGCTTGGCGGCGACGAACTCGGCCGCGGTTCCTTGCACGACCTCCTTGTCGAACCGAGCGGTGAGCTCGCTATAGAGCGCGGTGTCGCCGTAGAGGTAGCGCGATTCCAGGAGCGCGGTGCGGATGGTCATGTCGGCGCGGGCCTGGCGGATGCATTCGCTGACCGAACGGGTCGCGTGGCCGACCTTCTGCCCCATGTCCCACAGGCAATAGAGCAGCACCTCGGCGACCGATTCGCCCCAGGCGGTCTGCTTGTAGGGCAGGACGAACAGCAGATCGATGTCCGAGCCGGGAGCCAACAGGCCGCGGCCGTAACCGCCGGTGGCGATCACCGCCATGCGTTCGGCCTGCGAGTGAATCTGCGGCGGGTAAAGCTTGCCGACCGCGCATTCGAAGAGGATGCGAATGATTTCGTCCTGCGTGCGGGAGAGCCGCTCGGCGCAGCGCAGCCCGTGCCGCTCCTTGAGCAACAACTGCTCGGCGCGTTCGCGCGCCTCGGCGAGCGCCGATTTGAGGCGGCGGGCAACGGCGGCGCGCAATTCGCGCTCGCGCCCGGCATGGGTTTCGGCAAGCGCGTTGAGGTCGGCGATGATCGCTGCGCTGTCGATGAGCTCGTCAGCGGCGCGTGGCGCGCGTTGGGTGTCCAGCATCATCGCGGGTCATAGCTCAATGCGGTTGCCGATCCATTGTCCGAGGCTGGCTCGTGGCCGTCGCATGGATATAGTGACGCCGCGAACCGCGAAGGAAGGTTTGGGGAAGTACATATCATAAAGGGCTAAGTCATGTCCCCGGAGCTTCTGTTCTGGTTCGGCGTCGCGCTCAAAATGGTGTTGACGGCGACGGTGGTGGTGCTGACGTCGCTGGCCGTCGAGCGCAGCGGTCCCTTTATCGGCGCACTGATCGGCGCGCTGCCGACCGCGGCCGGCGCCGCCTATGTCATCCTTGCCTTGGAACAGCCGCCGGGCTTCATTGCCGCGAGCGCCATCGGGACCATTGCGGTCACGTCCGGCGTAGCCATCTTTGCCGCGGTCTATGCGGTCCTTGCGCAACGTCACTGCCTGGTTGTGAGCCTCGGCGCGGCCACGGCGGCATGGTTTGCGGTCGCGTATGGCTTGCGCCTGGTTGATTGGACGCCGTTCGGCGCGGTGGCGATCAACGCCGCGGTCTATGCTTTGACCATACCGCTGAGCTGGCGTTACCGGACCGCCGGAGAAGTGGTCAGATTTGTCAGGACGCGGTGGGACATTCCGCTGCGCGCGCTGACGGCGGCCCTGGTGGTTGCCGTGGTGACGACGGCAAGCTCGGCCATCGGCTCATTCGCCTCCGGCATGTTCGCCCTGTTTCCCATTATTCTGGGAAGCTCGATCGTCATCATGCATCCGCGGATCGGCGGCAAGGCGACAGCGAGCATGTTGGCGCATGCGCAACCGTTCCTGATCGGGCTCGGCCTCGGAGGGCTTGCTTTGCACTATCTCGTGGCGCCGATCGGCGTGTGGCCCGCGCTCGCCGCGGCGCTCTGCGTCAATCTCGCCTGGAGCGGGTTGCTGCTGGCCATCGAAACCCGGCGGCGCAAAGCCCGGCATAAGCCGAAGGCCTAAGGCTTCGGTTTCCCGAGTTTTGCCTTGAGCGCATAGAGCGCTTCGAGCGCCTCGCGCGGCGACATTTCGTCGGGATGGAGCGCGGTCAGCGCCTCGATCAAAGTGGCAAGGCCTGTGTCCACTGCCGGTGCCGCCGCTGCGCCGCGCGGGGTCGCGGCGAACAGCGGCAAATCGTCGATCAGCTTGCGCGCCGGCGATACGCGATCCTCGGCTTCCAATTGTGCCAGCACCAGCTTGGCGCGTTCGATCACGCTCGGCGGCAATCCGGCGAGCTTCGCCACCTGGATACCGTAAGAGCGGTCGGCGGCGCCGGGAACGACTTCGTGCAGGAACACGACCTCGCCCTGCCATTCCTTCACCCGCATCGTGGCGTTGTGCAGCCGCTTAAGCTTGGCGGCGAGCGCGGTCATCTCGTGGAAATGCGTGGCGAACAAGGCGCGGCAGCGGTTCTGTTCGTGCAAATGCTCGATGGTCGCCCAGGCGATGGAAAGCCCGTCGAAGGTCGCCGTGCCGCGGCCGATTTCGTCCAGAATGACGAGCGCGCGCTCGCCCGCCTGGTTGAGGATCGCCGCGGTCTCGACCATCTCGACCATGAACGTGGAGCGGCCGCGGGCGAGGTCGTCGGCGGCGCCGACGCGCGAGAACAGGCGGTCGACGACGCCGATATGGGCTGAACGCGCCGGAACGAAGCTGCCCATCTGCGCTAGCACGGCGATGAGCGCGTTCTGGCGCAGGAAAGTGGACTTGCCCGCCATGTTGGGGCCGGTGATCAGCCAGATGCGCCCGGCTTTTTCGTCGGCCGGCGCGGGCGGCGGCGACAGATCGCAATCGTTGGCGACAAAGGGGGTGTCGAGCGCCTGCTCGACCACCGGGTGACGCCCGCCGGCGATGGCGAAAGCCAGGCCGGCATCGACGTCGGGGCGAACGTAATCGCGCTCGACCGCCAGATGCGCCAGCGCGGCGGCGACATCGAGGACGGCGAGCGCTTCGGCCGCGGCCATGATCGCGCCGCCGGCCGCCGTCACCGCCGCGGCGAGCCGATCGAAAATCTCCAGCTCGAGCGCCAGCGCCCGCTCGGCGGCGTTGGCGATCTTCGCCTCAATCTCGCCCAGATCGGTGGTGGTGAAGCGCACCTGCCCGGCAAGCGTCTGGCGATGGATGAAGGTCGCATTCAACGGTGCGGTCATCAGCTTATCGCCATGCTGCGCGGTGACGTCGACGAAATAGCCGAGCACGTTGTTATGTCGGATTTTCAGCGATCGGATGCCGGTGGTCTCGGCGTAACGCACCTGCAGCGCGGCGACGACACGGCGCGATTCGTCGCGCAGCGCGCGCGCTTCGTCGAGCGTCGGCTCGTAGCCCGCGCGCACGAAGCCGCCGTCGCGGCGAAGCGCCGGCAGTTCGTCGGCCAGCGCCCGATTGAGCTCGGCGGCGATCGCGCCGTCGGGGCGGCGCAGCGCCGCCACCGCGCGCGCAACGTCGCGTTCCGCCGGCGCCGAGCAAAGCGCGGCGATTCGCCCGGCGGCAAAGATGCCGTCGCGGATGGCGCCGAGGTCGCGCGGACCGCCGCGGCCGACGGCGATGCGCGACAGCGCGCGCGCCAGATCGGGCGCCGCTTTCAATCGTTCGCGGAGATCGGCGCGCAGCGCGGCATCGGCGACGAACGCCGCCACCGCATCGAGCCGGTGTCCGATTTCCGCCGGGTCGGTCAGCGGCGCGTTGAGCCGCTGCGCCAGCGCCCGCGAGCCGGCCGCAGTCACGGTGCGATCGACGGCGGCAAGGAGCGAGCCGCGGCGCTCGCCGCCGAGCGTTCGGACGAGTTCGAGATTGCTGCGGGTCGCTTGGTCGATGGCAAGCGTCGCGCCGGCCGCCTCGCGCGCCGGCGGCAACAGCGGCGGACGCTTGCCGATTTGTGTGCGCTCGACATAGGTGACGGCGGCGGCCGCCGCGGTTAGCTCGACCCGCGAGAAGGCGCCGAACGAAGCCGTCGTCGCCACGGCGAAGAATGACGCCAGCCGCCGCTCCGCCGTAGCGCCGTCGAACACATCGCGGGTCAGCGGCGTCACCGCCGGCAGCGTGCGCAGATAGGGCGAGAATTCGGGGTCGGAATAAAACGCATCGGAAACGATGATCTCGCCGGGCTCAATGCGGGGAATTTCGGCGGCAAGCGTGGCGCGATCACATTCCGCGACATTGAACTCGCCGGTCGAAATATCGATCCAGGCAATGCCGAAGCGGTCATCGTCCGACGACGCGCGCACGCGGGCAAGCGCCAGCAGGTAATTGTTGCTTTTGGCGTCGAGAAGCGAATCCTCGGTCAGCGTGCCCGGCGTCACCAGGCGCACCACGTCGCGGCGCACGACGCTTTTGGCGCCGCGCTTTCGCGCCTCCGCCGGGTCTTCGAGCTGCTCGCAGACGGCAACGCGGTGGCCGAGCGCGATTAGGCGATGCAGATATTCGTCGGCGCGCTCGATCGGGACGCCGCACATCGGGATGTCGCGGCCGAGATGCTTGCCGCGCTTGGTCAAGACGATGCCGAGCGCGCGGGAGGCGATCTCGGCGTCGTCGAAGAACAGCTCGTAAAAATCGCCCATACGGTAGAACAGGAGGCAATCCGGATTGGCGGCCTTGATCTCGATATATTGCCCCATCATCGGCGTGATGCGGGCCGCCTCCGGGGCAGCTCCGGTCTCGTCGATGGCGATGGGGCGCGCGGCATCCATTTGCCGGAACGCTAGCAGAGGGGGGCGAGGCACAAAAGCGCGGGCGGCGAGGCAAGCTCGCCGCCGGGGATAACGCCCCCATAAAAGGAGTTTAGCGGCTTTTCAAAGCGGAAAACGATATCAGAGACCTAGATAGGATTCCGCGACCGCCTTGTCTTGCGCCAGCGCTTTGGCGCTGCCTTCGCCGACGATACGGCCGAGCGCCAGCAGGTAACCGCGGTCGGCCATCTTCAGCGCGCGCCGCGCATTCTGCTCCACCAGCAGGATGCTGGTGTCGCCTTTGCGCGCGACCCGTTCGAGTACGGCGAACAGTTCCTTGGCGATCAGCGGCGCGAGCCCGAGCGAAGGTTCGTCGAGCAGCAGCAGCGACGGCCGCGCCATCAGCGCGCGGCCGACTGCGACCATCTGCTGCTCGCCGCCGCTCATGGTGCGCACCGTCTGGCGTTGTCGCTCGGCGAGGTGGGGGAAAAGCTCGAACACATAAGCGAAGTCCTCCGACGTCGATTCGCGCGCATTGCGGGGAAAAGCGCCGAGCGTCAAATTTTCCCGAACAGACATAAGTCCGAACAAATGCCGGATCTCGGTCACGGTGGCGATGCCCTGGTCGACGATACGATGGGCGGGCAGGCCCATCAGCTCATTGCCGCGGAAGCGGATTGAACCTGCGGAAGGCCGCAACAGGCCGGCGACGGCGTTGAGCAACGTGGTTTTGCCGGCGCCGTTGGCTCCCAGGATCGCCACGACCTCATCGCTGCGGACGCGGATCGGCACGTCGCGCAGCGCGCTGTGGCGGCCGTAAGCGTGGTCGAGGCCGTCGATCTCAAGCATCGTCGTCGCCCAGGTAAGCGCGGATGACCTCGGCGTCGCGCAGCACCGCCTCCGGGGGGTCCCTCCGCGATCTTGGATCCGGCATTCATGACGATAACGCGATGGCAGAGCGCGCGCACCGCCGTCGATGCCTTGGGCGGCGAGGCTCCAAACGACGGAACAACCGCCCTCCAGCTCGCTCGGGCTCAAGCCCGATAGCCACTCGTCGAGGAGGATGGCGCGCGGCTTGGTGGCCAGCGGCCGCGCCAGCTCGACGCGCTTCTGCTCGATGTAGGTCAGCTGATCGAAACGCCGATCCGCCTTGGTCAAGAGGTTCAGCTCGCCAAGTAAACCGGCGGCTTCGTAACCGGCATCCTTGAAACGCACCCGCTCGCCGGCGCCATAGAGGACGCCCGCCATGACGGTGCCAATGGCCGGCATATTGGGGGGTGCGCGCACCAGCTGGAAGGTACGGTTGATGCGCTTGCGCACCCGCAAGTGATTGGGCAGGCGCGTCACATCTTCGCCGGCCATATGGATGCGGCCCGCGTCCGGCCGGATGGTGCCGGCAATGAGATTAAGCAACGTCGTCTTGCCCGAGCCGTTGGGACCGATCAGTCCCAGAACCTCGCCGGGCGATACCGCAAGCGACATGCCATTGACCGCGACCAGTCCGCCGAACGCCTTGGTTAAACCTTCGACTTGCAGAAGTGCGGTGCCCGGACCGCCGGTAAGGGGAGAGCGCGGGTGTCGCCCTAGATGCCGTAATGGGCCCTGCTCTGAGCGAGCAGTTGAAGTGGCTGTCCGCCGATAGATGATGAAACGGGGTCACGACGTGAGTCGGCCCCAAGCATCTGGAGACGGAGGACAGCCATGGAACATTATGCCGGAATTG
>JARLIY010000126.1 GCA_031291475.1 Xanthobacteraceae bacterium | reverse complement strand
TCGATATCGGCGAGCAGGCGCATCGGCTCGCCCGCCCCGCGTCCGCCGGGAAGCTTGGACGCCTCGAGCGTGAACACCTTGCCGTCGGTCGAGAGCACGAGGATCTTCGAGGTCGTCTCGGCAAAGAACGACAGCCGCAGCGAATCGTCGCCCTTGAACTGGACATTGCCGAGATCGGCGACCTGCCCTTTCAGAGCGCGGATCCAGCCCTTCTGGCTGACGACCACGGTGACCGGCTCGCGTTCGACCAGCACGTCGGCGAGGTCGAAATTCTCGACGCCCGCCGGCGGCGCTTCAAAAGTGGTGCGGCGTTTGCCCAGCGCGGTGAGCGGGCCCCACTTCTTCTTGATCTCGCGGACCTGCCAGGTGATCGTCTTCCATTGCCGGGTCTCGCTGCCGAGCAGGTCCTCGATATCGGCCTTTTCCGTGGTCAGCGCGGCGTGTTCGCCGCGCAATTGCATTTCCTCCAGCCGCCGCAGCGAGCGCAGCCGGGTGTCGAGGATGTAATTGGCCTGGTTGTCGGTCAGCGCGAAGGTCGACTTCAGCACGTCCTTGGGCTCGTCGTCCTCACGGATGATGCGGATCACCTCGTCGAGATTGAGGAAGGCGATGATCATGCCGGCGAGGACTTCGAGTCGCCGCTCGATCTCGCCGAGCCGGTAGCGCGAACGGCGGACCAGCACGTTGCGGCGGTGGTCGAGCCATTGCCTCAGGGCTTCCGCAAGCGACAGCACGCGCGGGACGACGCCGTCGACCAGAACGTTCATGTTCATGGCGAAGCGCGTTTCCAACTCGCTCATGCGGAAAAGGCTTTCCATCATGACGCTGGCGTCGACGTTGCGGGCGCGGGGCTCCAGCACGATGCGGACGTCCTCGGCCGATTCGTCGCGCACGTCGGCCAGCAGCGGCAGCTTGCGCTCGTTGACCAGTTCCGCGAGCTTCTCGATCAGCCGCGATTTCTGCACGCCATAGGGGATTTCCGTGACCACGGCGTTCCAGAGGCCGCGAGCGCCCTCCTCCTTGGTCCAGCGCGCGCGGATGCGGAACGAGCCGCGCCCCGTGCGATAGGTTTCCGCGATGGTCTCGCGCGAATCGACGATCACGCCGCCGGTCGGGAAGTCCGGCCCCGGCACGAAGGTGATGAGCTGGTCGGCCTCGGCCTTGGGATTGGCGATGAGATAGAGCGCGGCGTCGCACAGTTCGGCGACATTATGCGGCGGGATCGAGGTCGCCATGCCCACCGCGATGCCCTGCGCGCCGTTGGCGAGCAGGTTCGGGAAGGCCGCCGGCAGCACCACCGGCTCCTTCTGGTCGCCGGAATAATTTTCGCGGAAGTCGATCGCGTCTTCGTCGATGCCTTCGAGCAGGGCCCGCGCGACCTCGGTCATGCGCGCTTCGGTGTAGCGATAGGCGGCGGCGCCGTCGCCGTCGATATTGCCGAAATTGCCCTGGCCGTCGACCAGCGGGTA
>JARLIY010000125.1 GCA_031291475.1 Xanthobacteraceae bacterium | reverse complement strand
TTTAATCGTCGTTGCGTTTGGCGTCGTCCTGACCGCGTGTGCCGGACCCGGACCGTGGATCACCGGAAACAATACCGGCGGCATCATTCCCTACTCACCCGCCATCAAGGGCACGTACCGGCAGATCGCCGCTGATTATTGCGCGCGCTGGGATCGGCTTTCCCACGTGACCAGCGTCCATCGCATATACGGCGACTATATCGGCTTCGTCTGCATCGACCGCCCGCACATGATCCACTAACCGGCAGTGCTGCCACCGCGACGCCAATCGCCGACTAGCGCTTGCACGAGCGTTAGCACCGCGACTGCCGCGGTATCGGCGCGCAGGATCCGCGGGCCAAGCGACAATCGCACCACATTCGGCAAATTGAGGAGTGCCGCGCGCTCATCCTCGGCGAAGCCGCCCTCCGGCCCGACCAGCACCGCAAGCGGCGACGGCGGCAGGCCGGCAAGCGCCGCGGCCGGGTCCGTCACTTCGGCATCTTCATCGCAAAACACCAGCCGGCGCGCCGGGTCCCGCTCGGCAATAAGGCGGCCGAACGCGACCGGCACCGCGATCTCCGGAAGCGAAAGAACGCCGCATTGCTCGGCGGCTTCGATGGCATTGGCGCGCATGCGCTCCGTTTTCACACGCGCCACCTGGCTGTGGCGCGTGAGCACCGGCTGTAGCCGCGAAACCCCCATTTCGACCGCCTTCTGCACCATGTAATCGAGCCGCGCCGCCTTGAGCGGCGCGAACAGGTAGTGCAAATCCGCGGGCGGCGTCTGCTCGCGCGTCCTGGCTGCAACCTCCACCACGACGCTGCGCCGGAGAAAAGTGAGCGTTGCGCCCCACTCGCCGTCGCGGCCGTTGAATAGAAGAACGCGGCTGCCCGATTTCAGGCGCAGGACCGACGCCAGATAGTGGGCCTGCGGCGCCTCGAGCGCCACCTGGGCGCCCAGCGCCAGCGCCGAATCGACGTACAGGCGCGGACTGCGAAAATCATATCCCGGCATGGAAAAATGTGAGCTAAATGAGCGACATTGCAGGCTAACGCGACGGAGTGCGAAGTTCTGCCGCCTTGTCGCCGAAATCAACGGGCCATGTAATATCGGCACGGTAAGATTTAAGGGGAACCGGGAAAGGACTAAAAGCGATGAAGTGGTGTCTCGCCGTGGCGATCGCCGCCTTGGCCATCGCCGCCGAATGCCCCGCGGCAATGGCGCAGGCGGGTCCGCCGCAATGCAATGCCTTCGGCCCGATCAAGGAGGACGCGGAAAAGAAGGCACTGGCGGTGCGCGCCGCAATCCAGCACAAATCCGAACGCAAGGAGATTTGCGTGCTGGTACAGCGCTTTTACGCCGCCGAGGGGACCATGTTGAAGTTCCTCGAAACCAATAAAACCTGGTGCAACATCCCCGAACAGGCCATCAGCAACGCCAAGGCCGGTCACGAGCACACGCTGAAATTCCAAACCGCGGCCTGCACCGAGGGTCCCGCCGCCAAACCGCGGCCACCGACGCTCAGCGACGCCATCGGCACGCCATCGGTGGATACGGCGGGCAATACCAAGACTGGCCACGGCACGCTCGATTCGCTGAACGGTAACCCGTTGGCAAAATGAGCCCCGTGGCCGGTTCGGTCGCCGACGCGACCGGCAATTGGGTCGACACTCTCGCCCCGGCCTGGTCCCGTCCTTATCTGCGGCTGGCGCGGCTCGACCGTCCGATCGGCTCCTGGCTTTTGCTGCTGCCCTGCTGGTGGTCTTCGGCGCTCGCCGTCGTCGCCGGCCAGAAAATGGCGCCGAACGTCGTGCATCTCGCGCTGTTTTTCGTGGGCGCCTTTGCCATGCGCGGCGCCGGCTGCACCTGGAACGACATCGTCGATCGCGACCTCGACCGCAGCGTCGAGCGCACGCGCTCGCGGCCGATCCCTTCGGGCCAAGTGAGCGTGTTGCAAGCGGGCGGCTTTCTTGTCGCCCAAGCGCTGGTCGGGCTCGCGGTCCTCCTCTCCTTCAACACCTTCACGATCGCCCTCGGCATCGCTTCGCTCGCCATCGTCGCGATCTATCCATTTATGAAGCGCATCACCTATTGGCCGCAGATCGTGCTCGGTCTGGCGTTTTCCTGGGGTGCGCTGATCGGCTGGGCCGCGGCATTCGGCCGGCTCGACGCGCCAGCTTTGCTGCTCTATGCCGGCTCCATCGCATGGGTGATCGGCTACGACACGATCTACGCCCATCAGGATCGCGAAGACGACGCCCTGATCGGCATCAAATCGACCGCGCTTTTGTTCGGCGAGCGCACCAAGCCGATGCTCGCGCTGTTTTACGCGCTGGCCGTCATTCTCATCGGCGCGGCGGGTTTCGCCGCCGGCGCCGGACCCATATTCGCGGTTTTTCTGCTGGGCTTTGCCGCCCACCTTGCCTGGCAGATCGTGCGGCTCAATATCGCCGATCCTGACCGCTGCTTGGCGTTGTTCAAATCCGACCGCGACGCCGGCTTAATCCTGTTTGCCGGGTTGCTGCTCGACGCGGCTTTGCACCGCCTCGTCTGATCGACGTCTTTATTCGAGTCCGCTTGTTACTGCGCCGTGAGACCGCCATCGACCGCGAGTGCCTGGCCAACGATGAAAGAAGCATCGTCGGAGGCCAGGAACAAAACCGCGCGCCCGATTTCTTCAGGCTCGCCAATTCTTCCGATCGGATGCCGGGACATGATGAAACTCTCGACCTTCGGGTCCTGGAACCAGGCCGCCAGCATTGGCGTGCGCGTCGCGCCTGGGCAGACCGCGTTGATACGGATATTTTGCCCGATATAATCGAGCGCGGTCGTTTTCGTGAGCCCGACCACACCGTGTTTGCTCGCCGTGTAGATGCCGATGCCGCGTTCACCAACGAGACCGGCGGCCGAAGCCGTGTTGACAATGACGCCGCCGCCCGCGGCCAGCATCGCCACAATCTCGTGCTTCATCGACAGAAATACGCCCTTCAGGTTCACGTCGATCAGTCGATCCCAGGTGACTTCTTCTTCGTCGGCAAGGGCAAAGCCGCTCGCGCCGATGCCGGCATTGTTGAACGCCACGTGAAGCCGCCCATAGGCCGCGACCGCGCGTTCCACCATGGCGCGGCAATCCGCGTCGCGGCTGACGTCGGCGCCGATGGCGAAAGCTTCGCCGCCCGCGTCCCGGATGAGCGCGGCCGTCTTCTGCGCATCCGCCTCGTTTTGGTCTACGACCACGAGGCGTGCGCCCTCCTGGGCGAAAAGCAAAGCGGTCGCTCTTCCGATCCCCGAGCCAGCACCGGTGATCAGCACGTTGCGATCAGCAAACCGCCCGCTCATTTCCGCTTACCCATAATCTAACGGTCAACTTTATCATCGATTTCTTCCGACGCGAAGCGCGCCGCGATCCGGAGTTGACCGCGTTTGCTTTTGCGCCGTCGCACGAAGCGGGAAAATGGCGGAGACAGACGCAGGCCTGCGGCTCCGCCGTGCGGCTTACGCTCAATTGCGGGCGATGATCTCGCGCTCGCCGCGATGAGTGACCGGCTGATCCGGCGGTGTGCCGGGGCGGCGGCGCAGCAGGGCCGAGGGACGGCGGCGGGCAATGGCGCTGCGGCGGCGGCGGCGCCAAGTCGGCGCTTCGATCAGCACCGCGCCCAGCCGCGCGAACGGCTCGTACAAGCTGCCGTCGCGTTCGGCGACGAGCAAAGGCAGCCCCAGCACGCGGCCCCACGACTGCCATTCGACGACGATGTCGTCACCAGTGTCGGAGGAAAACAGCGGCAGCGACAGCGCCGGGTCGCCGTGCTCGAGCACGACAGAGATCGCGTTCGGCGGCTCGTCGGCTTTCCCGGTAAGACGGATGGCGACACCGCGAAAGCCGGCGACCGGCAAATTCAGCGCCATGTGCATGCCGCGCACCGAGCGGCGCATCACCACGCGTTCGCGATGCAAATCGATGACCCGCAGGCGCTCGTCGGCCGCCTCATCGGCGGCCTCGAAACGCACGGGCAAAGAGAAGGGGTCGAGCCGCAATAGGGTCCCCACCGCGCTTGCGCGATAAGGAGCCCCGGCGCGGCTCGACCCGGCAGCAATCCTGCCGGCTTCCATTTGACGCCCCGAAAACTCGGCTCCCCCGAGCTGTTGCCGCCCGGTTGCCGCGAGAATGCCAGAGTGCGGTCGTCGTCGGCTTAAGAACCCTGGTTAAAAGCTCGTATCGCACCCGCCAATACCGCGCATGATTGACGAGGCGTTGCCGGAGCCAATGCAATTTGCCGCCAGGCGCACCCTGACACGCTCGACGCCGGGTTGAATCGCGCCGTCTTCGGCCACATCTTGGCCTTGTGTTCGTTTGCCGCCGCGCCTAAACCGCCTTGCCGATGTCGCTTCTCGATCAATCCGACCTCACCGATCTTGCCGAACGTCTGGTAACCGGCGCGCGCCGCGCCGGCGCCGACCAGGCCGACGCGCTCGCCGTGCGTTCGGTGTCGCTGTCGGTCGAGGTGCGCGACGGCGCCGTCGAGGAATCGCAGCGCTCCGAGGGGGACGATCTCGGTCTGCGCGTCATCGTCGGCCGCAGGCAGGCTGTGGTTTCCACCAACGACCTCAAGGACAACGGATTCGACGCTTTGGCCGAGCGCGCCGTCGCTATGGCGCGCGCGGCGCCGGAGGACCGCTTTGCCGGGCTTGCCGATCCGGAACTTCTGGCCGGCAAACTGCCGGCGCTCGACCTGATCGATCCGGACATGCCGGAGGTCGATGAACTCGAAACTCTTGCCCGCGAGGCGGAAGCCGCCGGTCTTGCCGTTGCCGGCGTCACCAAGTCGGGCGGCGCCTCGGCCTCCGCCGGCATCGGCGGATTGGTGCTGGTGACCAGCCACGGCTTCCACGGCGC
Organism: Xanthobacteraceae bacterium; assembly: GCA_031291475.1. Taxonomy (GTDB): domain Bacteria; phylum Pseudomonadota; class Alphaproteobacteria; order Rhizobiales; family Xanthobacteraceae; genus BOG-931. The sequence goes on along the minus strand of JARLIY010000125.1, from coordinate 32,739 downwards.
GACGATCGCTTCGCGTCACGGCATCGCCATGACGGCCATTGCCGGCGACGGCACCGGCATGGAGCGCGACTACGATTTCTCCTCGACTTTGCACGCTGCCGACCTCGACAGCGCGGAGGCGATCGGCCGGCGCGCCGGCGAGCGCGCGGTCAAACGCCTCAATCCGCGCAAGGTCGCCACCCGCCGGGTGCCGGTGGTGTTCGATTCACGAATCTCGGGTTCGCTGGTCGGTCACGTCGCCAGCGCCGCCAACGGCGCCGCGATCGCGCGCAAGACAAGCTTCCTGCGCGACAAGCGCGGCGCGAAGATTTTTGCTTCGGGCATCGACATCATCGACGATCCGCTGCGTCCGCGCGGCTTGCGTTCGCGGCCATTCGACGCCGAAGGCGTCGCCGGCCGCAGCCGCAAGCTGGTCGAAGACGGCGTGCTCACCACCTGGCTCCTCGACTGTGCCACCGCCCGCGAGCTCGGCCTGCAAACGACCGGACACGCCCAGCGCGGCGTGTCCTCGACACCCTCCCCCGGCGCCAGCAATCTTCATTTCGCCGCCGGCGGAAAGAGCCCGCAGGAGCTGATCGCCGACATCGAGGATGGCTTTTACGTCACCGACATGATCGGCATGGGCGTCAATCTGGTGACAGGAGACTATAGCCGCGGCGCTTCCGGTTTCTGGATCGAGCACGGCGAACGCACCTATCCGGTCAGCGAGGTCACGATCGCGGGCCACCTCTCCGACATGTTCGCCTCGCTCACGCCGGCGAACGACCTCGTCTTCCGCTACGGCACCAATGCGCCGACACTGCGCGTCGAAGGTATGACCGTTGCCGGACACTGAGCCGGTCGATCCCGCCCAAGCCACTGCACGGCTGGCGTCATCTGTGCGCGAAGCGGGCGCGCTGGCGCTGTCAATGTTCCGGACTCCGCTCAGAACCTGGACCAAAGGAGAATCTTCGCCGGTCTGCGAAGCCGACATCGCCGTTGACCGGTTGCTGCATGAACGGCTTACCGGCGAAGGATCTGGCATCGCCTGGCTTTCGGAGGAAAGCGCCGACGATCCCGCCCGGCTGGGCGCGCGCTACGTCTGGATCGTCGATCCGATCGACGGCACGCGCGCCTATCTTGCAGGTTTGCCGGACTGGGCCGTGTCCGCGGCGCTGGTCGATCATGGCCGGCCGATCGCGGCTTGCCTCTACGCTCCGGTCACCGAAGAGTTCTTCTCGGCGAGCGCAGGCGGCGGCGCCATGTGCAACGGCAGGGCGATCGCCGCCACGACCGGGACTTCGCTCGAAGGCGCGCGCATTGCTGGACCGAGACGTTGGCTCGAGCGGCTCGCCGGCGTGGCGCCCCCCTTCATCGCCATGCCGCGGGTGCGGTCGCTGGCGCTGCGCCTTGCGCGCGTTGCGCAAGGCGCCTTCGACGTCGCGATTGCCGGCGTCGACAGCCACGACTGGGACCTTGCGGCGGCTGATCTTTTGGTGCACGAAGCTGGCGGCGCCCTGACGCCCGCAGACGGCGGCGCCGTGACCTATAACCGTCCCGTACCGCGGCATGGGATGCTCGTCGCTGCCGGCCGGGACAGGCACGCGACAATCATCGAACTTCTTAGGGATGAACGCCTCGCGTTTTGATCAATCGCGAATAGCGCGGAGCGAACGGCATGTCGGACATCCCCAAACCGCCAACGAGGCAGTTGCTTCACCTCGTGTTCGGCGGCGAACTGAATAACGCCTCGAGCATGGAATTTAAAAATCTCGACAACATCGACATCGTCGGCATTTTCCCGAACTACGCCAGCGCCTATGCGGCCTGGAAAGCTAAGGCGCAAGGCACCGTCGACAACGCGCAAATGCGCTATTTCATCGTTCATCTGCACCGAATGCTCGATCCGGATAGCCAATCACCGCAGCGCTGAGAGTATGTTATGCAAGAGCATCGGGCGACAACGAGACAGCCTGCGAAACGTGGTGATGCACGGCGCTGTTGAACGCGCCGGTCGGCCGCGGGGAGGAGACTAAAGTGCGCGATCGGCTGCCGCTCGCGCTGCGTTTCTATCGGCTGGCGTCGCGGGCGGCAGCCCCGCCGGTGGCGTCGCGACTCTTGGCGTGGCGACTCAAGCGCGGCAAGGAAAATCCGACCCGCCTCGCCGAACGCTACGGTCAGCCAAGCCTGCCGCGCCCGGCCGGCCCGCTGATCTGGTTGCACGGCGCGAGCGTCGGTGAAATCCTCGCCATCATCCCGCTTATCGAACGCCTCCGCGCCAAGGACTTTGCGGTGCTGGTCACGTCCGGCACGGTCAGCTCCGCAGCCCTTGCCGAACAGCGCCTGCCTGCGGGCGCGGTGCACCAGTTCATTCCGCTCGACGCGCCGCGATTTGTCGGCCGCTTCCTCGACCATTGGCGGCCCAATCTTGCGTTGTTCGTCGAATCCGATCTGTGGCCGAATCTTATTCTGGCGTGCGGTGACCGCGGCGTCCCAATGATCCTCCTCAATGGCCGCGTGTCGGAGCGCTCGTTCAGCCGCTGGCGGCTCCAGCCCGGAGTCATCGCCGCGCTGCTACGACGCTTCGATCTTTGCCTGGCGCAATCCGGCGCCGATGCGCAGCGCTTCAGCCAACTCGGTGCACCGCGCATCAGCACTATAGGCAATCTGAAGCTCGACGTGCCCGCCCCACCGGCCGACCTGCCGACTTTGCGCAAATTCAAAACGATGATCGACGCCCGCGTCGTCATCGCGGCGGCATCCACGCATCCCGGCGAGGAAGCCGCGATGCTCGCCGCCCATCAGCGGCTGCGCGCAAAATGTCCGTCGCTCCTGACCATCATCGCGCCGCGCCATCCGGAGCGCGGTCCCGGCATTGCCGAGGAGACAAAAGCCGCCGGCCTTTCCGTCGCGCTCCGCTCGCAGGAGGAGATGCCGACGCCGGATGTCGATGTGTTCGTCGCCGATACGCTCGGCGAACTCGGCCTGATCTACCGGCTGGCGCCCACCGTGTTCATGGGCGGCTCGCTCGCCAGCCATGGCGGGCAAAATCCGATCGAAGCCATCAGGCTCGGCGCTGCGGTAGTCCACGGTCCGCATGTCTGGAATTTCGCCGAGATTTATGCCGCGCTCGATGCGGCCCACGGCGCCGAATGCGTCGCCGACGAGGCAGCGTTGACGGCTTGCCTCGGCGACTGGCTCGCCAATCCGGTCACTCGCAAGGCTGTCGCCGAAGCAGCCGCCGTGACGGTGGGCGCGCTCGCCGGGGCGCTGGAGCGGACACTCGCCGCCCTCGGGCCTTACTTGATGCAGCTCCGGCTCGAGCAGCGCATTTAATGAGAGGCTGGACATGATCTTTGCCGAAAACCGGCTTCGATTTTTCGGGATCGCACCGTGATGCGCGAGCCCGCCTTTTGGTGGCGGCCCGGCAGCGGCGGCCTCTTGAGCCCGCTCGGCGGCATCTACGGAGCGGTCGCGGCGCTACGCATGCAGACGCAAGGCCGCAGCGTCGGCGTGCCGGTCATCTGCCTCGGCAACCCGACCGTCGGCGGCGCCGGCAAAACGCCGGCGGCGCTCGCGGTGGCGCGCCTCCTCCTTGCCGCGCACGAGCGGCCGTTCTTTTTGAGCCGTGGCTATGGCGGGCGATCGTCCGGCCCACTGCGCGTCGACCCAGCAGTCCATTCCGCCGACACGGTCGGGGATGAGCCTCTCCTGCTCGCGCGCCTTGCACCGACCATCGTCGCGCGCGATCGGCTGGCCGGCGCCAATGAGGCACGTCGCGGCGCGGCGACCGTGATCGTGATGGACGACGGCTTTCAGAATCCCGCGCTTGCCAAGGAGCTGGGGATCCTGCTGGTCGATGGCCGCCGCGGCATCGGCAACGGCCGCATCATCCCGGCCGGTCCGTTACGGGCACCGTTGGAGACGCAGATTTCGCGTGCGCAGGCCTTGGTCATCGTCGGGCGGCCCGATGGCCTCACCGCGCTTACCGAGCGCGCACGCCGGCACAATGTCGTGATCTTTCACGGCCGTCTCGAACCCGACCGCCAAACCATCGCGGCGCTCGGCGGCCGCCGGGTTTTGGCCTTCGCCGGCATCGGCGATCCGGAGAAGTTCTTCGCCACACTTGCCGAAAACGGGGTAGCGGTCGCGGAGCGCGCAAGCTTTCCCGACCATCATCGTTACACTGCGGCAGAGGCACAGGACATGCTGGCGCGCGCCGATCGAGAAAACCTCGTGCTTGTCACGACGGAGAAGGATGCGGCGCGGCTGTCCGGCGAACCGCAGCTTGCCGCGCTGGCCGCACGCGCCAGCGCATTGCCGGTCCGTTTCGTCGTCGAGGAGGCGGACGCCTTCCGCGACATCATCCTCGCCGTGGTCAAGCGGCGCTAGACCGATGTTTGCCCCCTTGCCCGCTGGCTCCGCGATTCTGTTCAGGCATCGGCCGTACCTATTTTATTTTTTGGCGCGGGGATTCTCCGAGTTTTCCCGCCAGATCGCCGCCGTCGCCGTGGGATGGCAGGTCTATGCGTTGACTAGCAGCGCGTTCGACCTCGGCATCGTCGGCCTGATGTAGTTTATCCCCACAGCGCTTCTGGTCTTCCTCGCCGGCCACGTGGCGGACCGTTACGAACGTAAACGCGTGGTCCAGATTTCGCAGATCGCCGTCGGACTGACGGCGGCGTTCCTGGCTTGGGGCAGTTATGCCGGCTGGCTCAACGTACCGGAGATTTTTGCCGCGGTGCTGGTGTTTGGCGCCGCCACCGCGTTTGAAAGTCCGGCGGCCGCATCCTTGCTGCCGGCGGTGACGCCGGACGGCATGCTGCAAAAGGGCACTGCGCTTTTCACTGGGGCGTTCCAGGCGGCCATGATCAGCGGGCCGGCGCTCGGCGGGCTCGCTTACGCGGTGACACCCGCCGCGCCCTATGCGGCGGTGGCGGTATTCGCGTTTCTCGCCAGTCTGCTCAACGGAGCGATCAAACCGGACCGGCCGGTCAGCGCCAGGGAGCCGCCCACGCTTGCGGGGGTGTTTGCCGGCGTCGGCTTCGTGCGTCGTAACCCAGCGATATTCAGCACGATATCGCTCGACCTTTTCACGGTGCTGCTCGGCGGAGTGACCGCGCTGCCGCCGATCTACGCCAGAGACATCCTGCACACCGGACCGTGGGACCTCGGCGTGTTGCGTGGCGCGCCGGCTGTCGGGGCCTTGCTGATGGCGGCCGTGCTGGCCCGCTATGCCATTCATCGCCGGGTCGGCATGCGGATGCTCCAGGCGGTGATCGTCTTTGGCTTGGCGACCGTGGTATTCGCGGTGTCCCGTTCAATCTGGCTGTCGATTTTCGCGCTGGCGATACTTGGCGCCGCGGATACGGTGAGCATGGTGATCCGCATCTCGCTCGTACAGTTGGCCACGCCGGATGATCTGCGCGGGCGCGTCGGAGCGGTGAACTTCCTGTTCGTCAACGCCTCCTACCAGCTCGGCGAATTCGAGAGCGGCATGACGGCGGCGCTGTTCGGTGCGATGCCGGCGGCGGCGCTGAAGGGCGTCGCCACGATCGCGGTGGCGTTGCTATGGATGAAATTGTTTCCGGCGCTGCGCGACGTAGAACGGCTGGAATAAGAACCTAATTCGCAGCTAGGATTTGCGCGCGTAGTCGGCGGCGTGGCGTTGCAGCACCGCCTCCGGCGAAGCGTAGGCTTCCTGCAGATCGACGCTCCAATAGCGGAGCTCCTCGAGTGGAATATGCACGCCGGTCACGGCGCAGCGCACGAACGCTCCCGGCCGCACGACACGGAAATCGCCGTCGAGGTATTTGACCTCGGCCTCGCCGGGCATCGGGGATGGGCGGTCGGTACGATTGAGCAAATTAGCCTCCGTCGCGGTGACAGGCCTTAGTCCCGGACGGCCCGCGCACCGGCAAACATAATCATTTCGCCGCGCGGACGAAACCCACCCGTGGAAGACAAAGCGCCGCGCCGATTGCTCGGCGCGGCGCGGGTATCAGCGGAAACTTATCTTTCCTAGCAACGGTGCCATCGGCACCAATGACGCCAATGCCGGTGATGCCAATAGACCTTGGTGATGTTACCGGCACCCGCGTCGCTCACCACTCCCGCCGGCAGCGGCGCGACCGGAGCCGCTTGCGAGATTCCCGACACGGTCACGAAAGCCAACGCGGCGATCGCTGCCGCAAATACGAATCGACTCATGCTGTTCTCCTTGGACGAACCGAATGTCGCCAAAGCAAATAATACGCAAGCATGATGGCGGTTCCACGGCGCGGAAATTTTTCACGCGATGAACAAACAGTCAGTTTCCAAAAAAATGGCGGACAATGAACAAACCGTCAGCTCGCCAACACATCGTTACGGCGCGGTAAAAGTTAGAAAAGATCGCCCTGCCCCGGATCGCTGCCGCGCCGCGCTCGGCGCCGCGGCGGCTCGGCCCGCGGTGCGGAGGTCTGCACGACTTCGGCGCGGGCACCGACATAACCGTCGGAAAACTCCACGTCGATCGGCATGCCGGTGGTCACCGCGGCCGCGGTGCGCAGGGGCCGGCCGCCCCGGTCGCGCACCAGCGCAAAGCCGCGGGCCAATACACCCCGATAGGAAAACGCCGCGAGCAACTGGGCATCGCGCTCACAGCGCGCCCAGCGCGCATCGAGGAGATTGTCCATGGCGCGTCCGGCGCGCGCGGCGAACACGCCGACACGCTCGCGCTCCCGTGCGATCCGGGTCCGATGCGTCTCGATATTCGCTGCCGCGCTCGCCCGCAACCGCTGCGCAATTCCGGCATAGCGTTCGCGGCGGCGCTCGACATGCACGCGCAGCATGTGCGCGCTCAACCTGCCGCCGATGCGCGAGAAGCTGACGCGATGGAGGTGGGCGTTAGCGCGCAATCCGCGCGTCAGTCCGGCCGTGGCGTGATCGAGCCGCTGCCGCGGCACCGCCAATACCTCGTCGGCATCTGGCAGCGCACGGGCGGCCGAGCGCACGGCATGCCGGCGCGTTTCCTGGCCGCGCAGCCAGCCGCCCAGCGCCCGCCGCTCAAAGTTAGCGACGTCGACCGCGAGCTCCGCGCGCACCGGCACCGCCATTTCGGCGGCCGCGGTCGGCGTCGGCGCCCGCCGATCAGCGGCAAAATCGATGAGCGTCACGTCGGTCTCGTGGCCCACCGCGGAGATCAGCGGAATGAGGCTCGCGGCCGCCGCACGCACCACGATCTCTTCGTTGAACGACCACAAATCCTCAAGCGAGCCGCCGCCGCGGGCGACAATGAGGAGATCGGGTCGCGGCATCGGCCCGCCTTCCGGCAGCGCGTTGAAGCCCACAATCGCCGCGGCCACCTCGGCGGCCGAGCCATCGCCCTGCACCTTGACCGGCCAGACCAGCACGTGCCGCGGGAAACGGTCGGCAAGCCGATGCAGGATGTCGCGAATGACCGCGCCGGTCGGCGAGGTGATGACGCCGATCACGGCCGGTAAATACGGCAAGAGCTGCTTTCGCGCCTCGTCGAACAGGCCCTCGGCGGTCAATCGACGCTTGCGTTCCTCGAGCAGCGCCATTAGCGCGCCGAGGCCAGCCGGCTCCAGCGTCTCGACCACGATCTGGTATTGCGAACGGTTGGGATAGGTCGTGAGCCGTCCGGTGATCACCACTTCCAGGCCGGCTTCGAGTTTGAGCTTGATGCGCGGGGTGGCGCTGCGCCAGATGACGCCGGCGATGGAGGCGCGGTCGTCCTTGAGATCGAAGTAAACGTGGCCGTTGCCGTGATAGCTTACCTTGCCCAGCTCGCCGCGCACGCGCACATAGCCATACGATTCCTCGATGGTGCGCTTAAGCGCCGCCGAGAGCTCGGAGACGGTCAGTTCGGGTAGATTGAGGCGCGGTTCGTTCATCGCGGCATCGCTGCAAATGGCAGATAGAGCTTAGTGCTTTGCGTCGCCAGCCTTGGTCAAGACCCCAGGGGAAGACCCTTCAAGGCCCTTGGACAAGTCCGTTCGCGATCTTGCACCGGTCCCGGCCCATGCTACAGGGGCCGTGGCGATGCATTTGAACGGATGAACATTCCGCCGTGAATATTTTACTGTTGGGCTCCGGTGGACGCGAGCATGCGCTCGCCTGGAAGATGGCGGCCAGCCCGCTCGTGGATCGGCTGTTCTGCGCGCCGGGCAATGCCGGCATTGCGCGCGAAGCCGCGTGCATCGACCTCGACATTGCCGATTATGGCGCCGTGATCGCCTTCTGCCGCGGTCACGGCATCGATTTTGTCGTGGTCGGTCCGGAAGCGCCCCTCTGCGCCGGCATTGTCGACGATTTGGAGGCTGCCGGTATCAAGGCTTTCGGACCGAGCGCCGCCGCCGCGCGGCTCGAAGGCTCGAAGGGTTTCACCAAGGACCTGTGCCGGACGAACAGCATACCGACCGCGGTCTATGAGCGTTTCAGCGATGCAGGTCGCGCCAAGGCCTATGCCCGGGCGCGCGGCGCGCCCATCGTCGTCAAGGCCGACGGGCTTGCCGCCGGCAAGGGGGTGGTCGTGGCGGCAAGCCTCGCCGAGGCCGAAGCCGCCATCGACATGATTCTCGGCGGCGGCCTCGGGCAAGCCGGCGCTGAACTCGTCGTCGAGGAGTTTCTCGACGGCGAAGAGGCTTCGTTTTTCGCGCTTTGCGACGGCACGAATGCCGTGCCGCTCGCCTCCGCCCAAGATCACAAACGCGCCTTCGACGGCGATAAGGGACCGAATACCGGCGGCATGGGCGCCTATTCGCCGGCGCCGATCGTCGATGCGGTGATGAGCGCCCGTGTCATGAGTGAAATCGTGCTGCCGACCTTGCGCGCGATGACGGCGATGGGCGCGCCGTACAAAGGCGTGCTCTATGCCGGTTTGATGATCGGCGCGGAAGGGCCGAAGCTCATCGAATACAATGTGCGCTTCGGCGATCCCGAATGCCAGGTGCTGATGCCCCGGCTGATGTCGGACCTCGTGCCGGCCTTGCTGGCAAGCCGCGACGGCGTGCTCAAGTCGCTCGATTTGCGCTGGTATGCCGAGCCCGCGCTGACCGTCGTGATGGCGGCGCGCGGCTATCCCGGCGCATACGGCAAGGGCTCCGTCATCTCAGGTCTGGACAAAGCCGCTGCCGTCGAGGGCGTGGAGGTATTCCATGCCGGCACCAAAGCCGAAGACGGACGCATCCTCGCCAATGGCGGCCGCGTATTGAACGTGTCGGCCACAGGCTCGACCGTGCGCGAGGCGCGGACACGTGCCTATGAGGCCATTTCGCGTATAGACTGGCCCGAAGGCTTCTATCGCCGCGACATCGGCTGCCGGGCGGTTGAACGCGAAGCCTCGGTAAGATCCCGCCTCGAATAAGGGCGTCACTGGAGATATCCGGGAGGAGGCGTGGCCGGCACCGATCGTCAGAGCACCTTTTCCGGCACCAAGGACGTGGCCGAGCGGCTGCGCTTCGACGTCGGCCGGCTCGAAGCCTATCTCTGGGCGCATGTCAAAGACTTTGCCGGGCCGATCACGCTTCGCCAATTCAAGGGCGGGCAGTCGAATCCGACTTATCTCGTGGAAACGCCGGTGCGGCGCTACGTGTTGCGGCGCAAGCCCCCGGGCAAGCTTTTGCCCTCGGCGCACGCGGTCGATCGCGAGCATCGCGTGATCAGCGCGCTTCATGCGCTAGGCTTTCCGGTCGCCGAGCCCATCCTCTATTGCGCCGACGAGGCCGTTATCGGTACGGCGTTCTTTGTCATGTCGTTTGTCGACGGCCGCGTGTTCTGGGAAGCCGAGATGCCGGGGTCCAATCCCGCGGAGCGGGCACAAGTCTATGACGCCATGAACGCGACTTTGGCGCGGCTGCACAGCTTCGATCCGGCCGCGATCGGGCTTGCCGATTACGGCCGCGGCGAAAATTACGTGGCGCGGCAGATCGAGCGCTGGTCGAAACAATACCGCGCCTCGGAAACCGAGCCCATCGAGGACATGGAGCGGCTGATCGTCTGGCTTCCCGCGCATCTGCCGCCGCCGCAACCGCCGCGGCTGGTGCACGGCGACTATCGTCTCGACAACATCATCCTTGCACCCGACGCTCCGACCATCGCCGCGGTGCTGGATTGGGAGCTATCGACGCTCGGCGACCCGCTGGCTGATTTTTCCTATCACCTGATGCAGTGGCACATGCCGCCGTCGGAAGCCGGCACCGGCTCGCTGGTCGGCTACGATCTGGCCGCGCTCGGCATCCCTTCGCTCGAAGCGTATGTCGAGGCCTATGTGAGGCGCACCGGCCTCGACCCGCGGCCTTATCTAGCGGTCTATTCCGCCTATAATTTCTTTCGCATCGCCGCGATCCTGCAAGGCATCGTCGGTCGCGTCCGCGATGGCACTGCGACCAGCGCGTTTGCCGCGGCCAAGGCCGCTCTGGTGCGGCCGCTTGCCGCCAAAGCCTGGGAATTCGCCCGTCAGGCTTAGATCTAGCGCCGCACCTCAAAGAAGCGCTTGAGCAGCGCCGAGGCTTCTGCTTCGGCAATAGCGCCATAGACCTCCGGCCGATGATGGCAGGAGGGCGACGCAAAGAACTGCACGCCATTGTCGACGGCGCCACCCTTGGGATCGGCGGCGCCGTAATAGAGCCGGCGCACGCGCGCGAACGCGATCGCGCCCGCGCACATCGCGCAGGGTTCGAGCGTGACATAAAGATCGCAATCGGCGAGCCGCTCCGAGCCGAGCACGGCCGCGGCCCTGCGGATAGCGACGATCTCGGCGTGCGCGGTCGGGTCATGCTCGGCGAGCGTACGATTGCCCGCCCGCGCGATGACAGCGCCCTCACGCACGATCGCGCAGCCGATCGGGACCTCGCCCCGCTCGCCGGCGGCGCGGGCCTCTTCCAGCGCGATATCCATGAATGATGTCATTGGCAATTGCCTGATCGATCGTCCGGGGTTATTGCCGGGCGCAGCCATGGACGACAAGAGCAAATTCGATAAAGACGGCGAACGCATCGCCAAGGTGATCGCCCGCGCCGGGCTGGCCTCGCGGCGCGAGGCCGAGGCATGGATCGCGGCCGGCCGCGTTTCCGTCAACGGCGCGGTGATCCGCTCCCCGGCCCTCAACGTCACCGCACGCGATCGCGTCAGCGTCGACGGGGTGCCGCTGCCGGCGGCCGAACGCGCGCGGCTGCTCCTCTATCATAAGCCGCGCGGGCTTTTAACCTCGCACAGCGACCCGCAGGGCCGGCCGACCATCTTCGAGCATTTGCCGAAAGGCCTTCCCCGCCTCCTCAGCGTCGGCCGGCTCGATTTCAATACCGAAGGGCTGATCCTGCTTACTAACGACGGCGCGCTAGCGCGCGTTCTCGAATTGCCGGCGACCGGCTGGCTGCGGCGTTATCGCGTGCGCGCGCACGGTTCGGTAAGTCAGGAAAGGCTCGACGCGCTGCGCGCGGGCGTCACCGTCGAAGGCATTCACTACGCGCCGATCGAGGCCACACTCGACCGCGTCATGGGCTCGAATCTCTGGCTCACCTTCGCCATCCGCGAGGGCAAGAACCGCGAGGTGCGCAGCGTGCTTGGCCATCTTGGCCTGTCGGTCACGCGGCTTATCCGCGTATCGTTCGGGCCGTTTCAGCTCGGTGAGCTCGCCGAGGGGGCGATCGAGGAGGTACCCACGCGCGTCTTGCGCGAGCAACTCGGCGAACGCGTCATCGCGCTTGCCGGCGCCGATTTTTCGGCGCCGATCGCCGCGCCCGCGCCGCTGGAAAAGACAGCCGATGCAGTGGAGAAGCCCTGGCAGAAGCCGATCACCCGTAAATCGTCCGATCATGTTTGGCGTGCGCGTGAAGCGGAGCGCCCGGGAAAAAAGCTGCAGCGGAAATTTCGCGGTTCGCGCCGCGACGCGGTGACGCAGCCCGAGCGGCGTGCGGCAAAGCCGCGCGCCGGCCTCGCCACCGACCGCAAGGGCCGCGCCGTCCCGGTCGAACGTCACGGCGAGCCGCCGCGCGAGAGCTTGCCTGAGCAGCGCCCGAGCGATCGGCCACGGAAGGGCCGCCGCCTCCATGCTCCGGACCGTTCGCGGGGCGCGCGGCCTCGTCATCCGCGGGGCCGCCGCTAAATGCGCGTCATCGGCGGACGACTGCGTGGGCGCGCGCTCGCGGCCCCAAAGTCGAAAGCCATCCGGCCCACCGCCGACCGTTTGCGCGAATCGCTGTTCAATATTTTGGTGCACGGCTTTGCCGACCCTATCACCGGCGCGCGCGTGCTCGATCTTTTCGCCGGCACCGGCGCGCTCGGCATCGAAGCGTTGTCGCGCGGCGCCGTGTTCGCGCTGTTCGTCGACGAAACCGCCGACGCGCGCGCTCTGCTTCGTGAGAACGTCTCGGCGCTCGGTCTCGGCGGCGTGTCGCGGATTTTTCGACGTGATGCGACGCAGCTCGGGCCGGCGCATCCGCTCCCGCCATTCTCGCTCGCTTTCCTCGATCCTCCCTACGCGCAGGGTCTGGCGGCCGCAGCGCTGACCTCGGCGCGCGACGGAGCATGGTTCACGCCGGACGCGATCATCGTCGTTGAGGAGGCGGCGGCAGCGAAATTCACCGCGCCCGAGGGCTTTTCCGAAATCGACCGCCGCCGCTATGACGACACCGAGCTTACTTTCCTGCGGCCCATAAGCTAGCGCCGGCCGAACAGCCGCTCGATGTCGGTGAGCTTGAGCTCGACATAGGTCGGGCGGCCGTGATTGCATTGGCCGGAATTGGGCGTGACTTCCATCTCGCGCAGCAGCGCGTTCATTTCCTGCGGTTTCAGCCGGCGGCCGGCGCGCACCGAGCCGTAACAGGCCATGGTGGCGGCGACGTGCATGAGACGGCGTTCGAGCGGCAACGTTTCGTCCCATTCGTCGATATGTTCGGCGAGGTCGCGCACGAGGCCGACGCCGTCGATCTCGCCAAGGAGTGAAGGCGTCTCGCGCAGCGCCACCGCGCCAGGGCCGAACGATTCGAGCATCAGTCCGTAGCTTGCAAGCTCCTTGGCGTGCGTCAGCAGCCGCTCGACGTCGGCTTCGTCGAGCTCGACGATGTCCGGAATGAGCAGGATCTGGCGGGCGACGCCGCTCTTCGCAATCGCCGCCTTGAGCTTCTCATAGACGATGCGTTCGTGGGCGGCGTGCTGATCGACGATGACGAGGCCGTCGCGGGTTTGCGCGACGATATAGGTCTCATGCACCTGGGCGCGCGCCGCCCCGAGCGGGTGGTCGAGCGCGTCCGCGACCGGTTCGGCAAAACCGGCGGCTCCGACCGCGGCTTCCGCTTCGGGCGCGGCGGCGAGATCAACCGCCGGCGCACCAACCGCGAATGCTGCTTGCGCCGCCTCGCCGAAACCTCCGCCGCGCGCCGGCGAGTGCCGCCAATCCCAGCCGCGCCGCATCGTCGCCGCCGGGCGGAACGCCGCGATCGTCGCATTGCCGCCGGTCGTCGCCGCGCGCGCACCGTCGCGAGCGAGCGCGGTCTTGAGCGCATGCACGATCAAGGCGCGCACCAGGCCGGCATTGCGAAAACGCACCTCGGCCTTGGCGGGATGCACGTTGACGTCAACCTCGCGCGCGGAAAGCTCGACGAACAGCGCGACCAGCGGGTGACGGTCGCGCGGCAGATAATCGGCGTAGGCTGCGCGCACGGCGCCGAGGAGAATTTTGTCGCGCACCGGGCGGCCGTTGACGAAGAGATATTGGCCGAGCGCATTGGCGCGCGTCAGCGTCGGCAGCGCCGCAAACCCCTGGATCGCGACGCCTTCACGGTCGGCCGCGATCTCAACCGCATTGGCGCGAAAATCGGCGCCCAGCACATCGCCGAGCCGGGCGAGACGGCCGGTCGCGCCGGGCAATGTCGCGGCAGAGGTCACGGGCGCGCGCTCCTCGCCGGCGAGCGTAAAGGCGACATCCGGACGGCTCATGGCGAGCCGGCGCACCACCTCGCGGACCGCTTCCGCCTCGGTGCGGTCGAGCTTGAGGAATTTCAATCGCGCCGGCGTGGCGTAGAAGAGATCACGCACCTCGACGCGCGTGCCCTGCCCGAGCGCCGCCGGTTTGAGCGCCGACTTGACGCCAGCATCGACCTCGATTGCCCAAGCGTGCGGCTCGCTCCGATGCCGAGTCGCGATCGATAGCCGTGCCACCGCGCCGATCGACGGCAAGGCCTCGCCGCGAAAGCCGAGCGTCGATATGGCTACGAGGTCGTCATCGGTAAGTTTCGACGTGGCGTGACGGTCCACCGCCAGCGCCAGGTCGGCGCGCGTCATGCCTTCGCCGTCATCGGTGACGCGGATGAGCCGCCGGCCGCCGCCGTCGGTGAGCACATCGATGCGGCTGGCGCCGGCATCGAGCGCGTTCTCCACCAGCTCCTTGACCACGCTCGCCGGGCGCTCGACCACCTCGCCGGCGGCGATGCGGTTGACCGTTGTTTCGGAGAGCTGGCGGACGGGCATCGGCGACTCGTATGAAGCGACCGACTCTATCGCGGGCAAACGGGGAATGGCGAGTAGCGAGTGGCCTTTCAGGCACGCTATCCGCCATACCCACAATGTGGGCCGATGATCCCGCCGATGGTTACTTCACCCAGCCGTGGTGCACGTCGAAGATACGCGCCGCCTCCGTCACGTCCGGAACCTCGAGCACCGCCGGTTCGCCGAGCGCAACCTTGGTGTCTTCGTAGCCCGCCTGCCAATGCTCTTCCATCGCCAAGCGGGAAAATTCGAACATCTTGCCCGCGGTCTCGTATTTCTGCGACTGATACTTCAATTGCACGATGGTCGCGACCTTCACGCGAGCCTGCTCGGAGAGGAACTGGACTTCGGGATCGTTTTGGCATTGTTCGGGGAGCTGATCGAGAAACCGGCGCAGAGCGTGCCGGAATTTCTGCATTTTCTGATATTGATCGAGCGAAACATTGATGCGGCTGGCGCTGTGGATTTCCATCGCACGCAAATTGGCGGAGGGAATATCGAGCGGCACTTCGCCATTCGCATCCCAAAGGTCGACCTGGAAAACAAGCACGCTGCTGCGCTGCGCCTTGTCGACGAGGAATTGCATGGGCGAGTTCGAAACGACGCCACCGTCCCAGAAATATTCGCCGTCGATCTCGGTCGGAGGAAATCCCGGAGGCAAGGAGGCGCTCGCTATCACATGCGCGGCCGTGATTTCTCGCTCCAGATTGTCGAAATAAACCGGTGCGCCAGTGCGAACGTTGGTGGCAAACACGGTGAGGCGCTTCGGTTTGGCGTTGATCAAATCGAAATCGACCAACCGCGCGAGAGTCTCCTTTAATGGAGAGATATCGTAATAGCCGACCAGATCGGGGCGTTCAGCCGACGAATTCACCGGCGGAAACGGCCGCAGTGAAAAGAAGTTCGGCACTCCGTGCAACATCGCCGAAAAGGCGCTCATCCTGTTGGTCCAGTAACGAGCCTGGCCGTTTTCATTCCACGGCAAATCCGTAAACCAGGGGACATTCGGAATCCTGATCGGCGGCTTGGTGATTTCCTCCCAGAATTCGCGCAGCCGCTCGACACGGCGCTCGGGAGGGTTGCCGGCGATCAGAGCGGCGTTGATGGCGCCGATCGATGTGCCGCAAAGCCAAGTAATCTCGATATTCGCTTCATGGATGGCCTGGAAAACGCCGGCTTGATATGCACCCAATGCGCCCCCGCCCTGCAACACCAGCGCCACACCCTCGAAAGGCAGGTCGCGCTTTGCGCCTTTCAACATGACATCGGGTGAGAGTGCCTGATTCATTTCCATTCTCCTTCACTGTCGGCGCATCGAATCGGGACGAGACATTATTCCCGGTTGAGCGCCACGTTCGCCGAAGTTTTGCCTGATTATCCATAGAATCGCTGACCTCGGCTTTGTGCCAGCAATCGCGATGGTGCCATCACCTGCATGGACCTAGTCATGCCGCCGCAACCGCGCAAGCTTTGTTAACGCGATACGGACATTTGATCGCTTCACAACAAAATTGATTTGTGGCGTCACAAAATTGATTCACAAATCGCAGAATCGCCCGGATGTATCGTCGTCTCGTCATTCGGCGACGAGCGCGAGGGCGCACGTTTTCGCGCTCGCCGGTCGGTGTCCAGCGGGTAAAAAATAAATAATAATGTCAGTCGAACGGCGGGCCGGCGCGGCGCAGCCGCTTGAGGCCTGCGCGATGTTTCTTTGATTGCACGCGGCGCTCGCGCGACGCCTTGGTCGGCCGGGTCGGACGCCGCAGACGCGGCGCCACTGCGGCACGGCGGATCAGCTCGAGAAGGCGGTCGAGCGCATCCTGGCGGTTGCGGGCTTGGGTGCGGTGGCGTTGCGCGATGATGACCAGCACCCCGTCGCGGGTGAGCCGGGAACCGGCGAGACGCTCGAGGCGGTCGCGCACCTCGGCCGGCAAGGACCGCGATCCGCGCACGTCGAAACGAAGCTGGGCTGCGGTCGAAAGCTTGTTGACGTTTTGCCCGCCGGGCCCGGAAGCGCGCACGAAAGTTTCTTCGATCTCACGCTCGTCAATGTTGATATGGGGAGCCACACGGATCATGACTGGAGCGTAGCCCGGATCGAGCGCGAGCGAAATGCGCGACTGAAAATTTGCGCAAATTCAGTCGGCGGTCGTCGAAACAAGTCCTTCGGGCCGGCCTGCGATGGTGACCAGAAGCCCGCTGCCGAGGAGCCGCTTGGCCACACGCTTGGCATCGTCAAGGGTCACGGCGTTAATCATCTGCGGCCGCTGCGCGAAGTAATCAATGCCGAGATCGTCGAGCTGCAATTGCACCAAGAGCGCCGCGATCTTGCTCGAAGTATCGAGATTGAGTGCGAACGAGCCGTTGAGATAGGTCTTGGCCTTGGCGAGTTCGTCCGCGGTCGGACCATCCTCGGCAAGCCGGTGGATTTCCTTTTCGATGACGAGCAGCGTTTCCCCGGTGCGGTCGGCGCGCGTGGCAGTACCGCCGAGGAACACCGCGGTGTGTTTGAGCCAGATCAAGCTGTCGGAGACCGAATAGGCAAGACCGCGCTTCTCACGTACCTCCTGGTACAGCCGTGAGGAGAACGCGCCACCGCCGAGGACATGATTGACAAGATAGGCGGCCATGAAATCCGGATCTTTGCGGGCGATACCGGGACCGCCGAACGTCACTACAGCTTGCGGCACGTCGAGTTTGACGACGATACGCTGCCCGAGGCCCTGTGGCGCGACGGCTGCAATCGGCGTCATTTCCGGCTGCGCGGGCAGCCCACCGAAGACGCGGTCGAGCATCTTCTTTACCGTCTCCGCGTCGATGTCACCGACGACGGCGACTTTCAGGTTGGCGAGCGCCAAGACCCGGTGCGTGTAGCCTTTGAGATCGTCGATGGTGATGGTCGGCACCGATTCCAGCGTGCCGTCGACCGGGCGGCCATAGGGATGATCGACGAATGCGGCCTGCCACCAGCGGAGATTGGCGATCTCAGTCGGGCTGGTCGTCGCGCGCCGCAGCGCCGACACGATCTGCGCGCGGTTGATCTCGACATCGATCGGATCGAAGCGCGGCAAAACCAGCGCAAGACGCAGATCCTCGAATGCCTCGTCGCGATTCTCGGTCAGAGTGCGCAACGTGCCGCGCAGCGTGTCGCGTTCGGCCGAAAAGCCGAGCTCGATCGCCTTGCGCTCGAGGCGGGCGTGAAACGTCTTGGAGTCGATATCGCCGACGCCTTCGTCGAGCAGAGCCGCGACAAGGTTCGCGGTGCCCGCCTTACCGGGGGGATCCTGCACGGCGCCGCCGACAAAGGCGAAGTCGACAGCGATCAACGGCACCGCCGGTTCGTGAACCAGCCAGGCTTCGATGCCGCCATCGCTTACCACGCGCTCGATCGTCGTGGCCGACGCGGGCGCGGCGAAAACCGCGAGCGCCGCGACAGCGATCGCCGCGCGGCGCAAGAGGCAACGGGATAACCTCAGGGCAAGTCCGCTCACGAATGCTTCTCTTGCGAATGCAGGCTATTCACCAGATAGCCGGTGACCGACGCCCCGAGATTGAGCCAGGTCCGGGCCGCGTCGAGCACCGCATCGGCGGTAACGGCGCGGATTTCCTCGGGCCAGTCGCGCACCATGTCGACGGTCTCGCCGGTCGCCAGCGCCGCGCCGTACCAGCGCGCCAGCGTCACCTGGTTGTCCTGCGCATACACGGCGTCTGCGATCAGCCGGTTCTTGGCGGAATCGAGTTCATCGGCGGTGACGCCGTGCTCACTGATATCGGCGAGCACCGCATCGATCGCCGCCTCGACATCGTGCAGGGTTTTTCCCAGTTTCGGCGCGCCGTAGACGCCGAATTTGCCGTAATCCAGCGCCGTGCCCGAATAGTAGGCGCCGGCGTTGAGCGCCACGTTTTGCTCGACGACCAGCGCGCGGTAGAGCCGGCTGTTTACGCCGCTGCCGAGGATATGCGCCAGCACTTCCAGCGCCTGGCTCTCGCCGATTTTGGCGGTCGTGCGCGAAGGCACGAGATAATAGCGGTTGACGCTCGGCTGCTCGACTCTGGCGTCGGCGAGCGTCACCGTGCGCGGCGCCTCCTGCGGCGGTTCTTGCGGCCGCCGGCGCGGCTCAATTTCGGTGCGCGGCCCGACCTTGCCGTAAGTCTCTTCAGCGTCGGCTTTAACTTCCGCCGGATCGACGTCGCCGGCGACGACGACGACGGCGTTATTTGGCGTGTAGAAACGCCGGTAGAATGCCAGCGCATCGTCGCGATCGAGCCTCTCGATCTCCGGCCGCCAGCCGATCACCGGCCGGCCGTAGGGATGGTTGAGATAGAGCGCCGCATCCATTTGCTCGGCGAGCCGGCCGTTTGGATTGTTGGCGACCCGCATATTCTGTTCTTCAAGCACGACGTTGAGCTCGGGACGCACCACCGCGTCGGTAAGCACGAGCCCGGTGATGCGGTCGGCTTCGAACGCCATCATCTCCTTGAGACGGTCGCGTGGAACGCGCTGGAAGTATCCGGTGTAGTCGCTAGTGGTGAAGGCGTTCTGCCCGCCGATGGTGCCGACGGTCTCGGAAAATCGGCCGCCGGGGTTGCGCGCGGTGCCTTTGAACATCAGGTGTTCGAGGAAGTGCGCCAGGCCGGATTTCCCCGGCGTCTCGTCGGCGGCACCGACTTTGTACCAGATCATGTGCGTGACCACCGCGGCGCGATGGTCCGGAATGACGACGAGCTCAAGACCATTCACCAGCGTATAGTGCGTCACAATGGGGCCGGCCGCGGCTGCGCAAAGGGCCGCCGAGGCCACCAACGCAAGCAGAGCCAAGGGGATTTTCGACACGGATCAAGCCTCCGGAAAATGAGCGAAAACGCTGTTACGCACGCGGTCGGCAAACCGCGCCGCCGCGGCTATTTCCCGGGTTGGCCATTCGGGCCCGTCTGGACGGTGGGAGCGGTCGGAGCTGTCGGAGCGGTCTGACCCGTCTGGGCTGCCGGAACGGCTTGGCCCGTCTGCGCCGTCGCAGCGGTCTGTCCCGCTTGGCCCGTTGGGTTGGCCATCGTCGGCCGGCTGCCCGGCTTCTTGTCCGGGTTGATGCCATAAGGCTGATCGGGCGATGGGATCCGATAGCCGGAGGGCGGGTCGGTCAGGTCCTGGCGCACGGGTTCGCCGGTAAAGTTGGCGTATTCTTCTTTGTCGAACCAGCCGGCCGGATTGTACCAGGGCTTCTTCACGTAAGGCGGATTGGGAGTCTGAACGGCGGTCGCGGGAACGACTGCGGGCTTGCCCTTGGCGTGCTTGACGGTTTTGGCCGGCCCCTTCGGCCAGTCCGGAGCCGGGGGTGCCGTTCCCGCCACAGGCGGAGGCAAGTCGCGATTGGGCGGCACGACCAGCGGTGAGCGCTCCGTATAGTTGATGCCAGAGTCGGGAGAGTCGGCGGGCTTCCTCAGGCCCAAAGTCTGCATGAACTTCGACCAGGCGGAGTTATTCGTGTCGTCGTTGTTATCGGCCGCGCGCGCGGACGCGCTCAAGCCGGCGACGAGACCGAGCAAAGCTACGCCGAGCGCGGCACGCATCACCGTTGCGCGCAGATTGCGTGCGCGCGCGGGAACGACGCGGCCGACGTTGCTGCCAGTCCCAAGGTCCTGCGGCATACCCTCACCCGGGGTGCCTCTACGGCACGTCCCAAACGTCAAACTGTCTTATCCGGGATCAGGGCGCTTTTGCGGCGTCCCGGCCCAGAGCGAATCGTACAGCAAAGCCACGACACCGGCCACAATGGCCAGATCGGCAAGGTTAAAGACGTACCAACGGAAGCTAAAGCCCGAAGTTTCGATATGAAACAGCACGAAATCCATCACGCCCGGCCAGTGCAGCCGGTCGATGGCGTTGCCCAGCGCCCCGCCGATAATCAGCCCGAGCGCGGCCGCAGTCAGCCGGGAAGAGGCGCGCGCGAGCCAAATCCAGAGAAACACAACCGCCGCGGTCTTGAATGTGAGCAGCGCAAAGAACCCGGCGAACCCTTGTTGCTGAAATAGCCCGTAGCTGATGCCGGTGTTCCAGGTGACCACAAGATCGACAAACGCGGTGAGCGCCACGCGCCCTCGCCCGGCGAGATCGAACACGTCGAGAAGCCAGAGCTTCGAACCCTGATCAACGATGCCGGTGATCACGGCGACGCCGACGCCGAGCGCGCTTAATGGCCCCCAGACATAGGAGCGGCCCGCCTTTCGCTCCGCCGCATCCGCCATACCGCCCCTACTCCGCCGCCTTGCGTATGGCGTCCCATTCGCGCAACGCCTGCGCATCGCGCGGTGTCACGTCGGGAAATTGCGGATCGGAGCCGACCGCAGGCGAAATCTTCCACGAGCGGGCGCATTTGCGGCCTTGCGCGAGGCGCGGCTCGACGGCGACGCCGGGCACGTCGGCAAGCCGGAATGCCGACGGCGGTCCTTCGCCTTCGACCAGAACGGCGCCCGACGTGATGCACAACTCAGCCAGATCGATTTCGGTCGCGATCGCGAACAGCTCCGAATTGGCGATATAGACGATCGGCGCCGCTTCCAGCGAAGAACCGACGCGCTTTGCCGCCCGCTCGAGTTCGAGCGCGCCGGTGACGACCCGGCGCAAATTGCGCAGCTCCCGCCATTTCTCGGCCAAAGCATCGTCACGCCACGCCACCGGCACAGCCGGGAGTGATTCGAGGTGAACGGACGGCGCAGCCGGATCGCGCGCGAGCCAGGCCTCCTCGGCGGTAAAGCACAGCATGGGCGCCAGCCAGGTCACCGTGCAGCGGAACAGGTGATCGAGCACGGTGAGACAGGCGCGCCGCCTCACCGAGGAATAAGGATCGCAATAGAGGGCATCCTTGCGGATGTCGAAATAAAACGGCGAGAGATCGACGGTCATAAACGCATTGAGCGCGGCGAAGATGCGTTTGTAATCGAAATCGGCGTAGGCCGCGCGCACCAACACATCGAGCTCGGCGAGCCGATGCAGCATCAGCCGTTCCAGATCCGGCATCTGCGCCTGCGTCACGCGCTCCTCTCCGTGCCAATGCGCGAGGTTGCCAAGCATCCAGCGCAACGTATTGCGCAGCTTGCGGTAGGTCTCCACCGTGGTCTTTAGGATTTCCGGCCCGATGCGCAAATCGTCGGCGTAATCGGCGGCGCACACCCACATCCGCAGGATGTCGGCGCCCGATTGTTTGATCACGTCCTGCGGCGCGGTGACGTTACCGAACGACTTCGACATTTTGCGGCCGTTCTCGTCGAGCACGAAGCCGTGGGTGAGCACGACGTCGAAGGGCGCGCGGCCGCGGGTGCCGCAGGATTCAAGTAGCGACGACTGAAACCAGCCGCGATGCTGGTCGGAGCCTTCGAGATACATCACCGCCTCGTCGCCGCCGTCGGCCTTGCGCCGGACGCCGGTGAGCGCCGGGAAATGTTCTTTGTCTTCCAGCACGAACGCA
The DNA here is from genome assembly GCA_031291475.1 of Xanthobacteraceae bacterium. Taxonomy (GTDB): domain Bacteria; phylum Pseudomonadota; class Alphaproteobacteria; order Rhizobiales; family Xanthobacteraceae; genus BOG-931. The sequence continues at coordinate 10,807 of JARLIY010000125.1, read as the reverse complement.
TGCGTAGAACCGGAATCGAACCAGACATCGAGGATGTCGTCGACTTTCTGCCAGCCGTCGTTGGCGAGTTTGCCGAGGAAGCGCTCGCGGGCGCCCACGCGATACCAGGCGTCGGCCCCTTCCGCCTCGAAGGCCTCGATGACGCGGACATTGACCTCGGGATCATTGAGAATCTCCACCGAGCCGTTCGACTTCTCCTTGATGAACACCGCGATCGGCACACCCCAGGCCCGCTGGCGGGAGATCACCCAGTCAGGCCGGCTCTCGATCATGCCGGTGATGCGCTTCTCGCCCTGTTCGGGCACCCAGCGCGTTGCCTTGATCGCCTGCTCCGCCAGTTGCCGCAGCGTTAGTCCGTGTTGAGCATTCCCGCTCAACAGCGCAATGGGCTGATCCATGGCAATGAACCATTGCGGCGTGTTGCGGAAAATTACCGGCTTCTTCGAACGCCACGAATGCGGGTATTGATGCTTGAGCCGTCCGCGCGCAATCAGCATGCCGGCTTCGATCAAGGCCTTGATGACCGCATCGTTGGCGTCGCCCTTCTCGCCATTGTCCGTGAGCACGCACTTGCCGGCAAATCCCGGCGCCTGATCGGTGAAACGGCCGTCGGCATCGACGGTATAAGGAATGGTCGTGTTGATACTGCGCTCGGCGAGCCCCCGCGCATTCGCGGTCCAGACGTCGAAATCTTCGCGGCCGTGTCCCGGCGCGGTATGTACAAATCCCGTGCCGGTGTCCTCGGTGACATGATCGCCGGCGAGCAGCGGCACGGGAAAATCGTAGTCGCCGGCGAAGCCCTTGAGCGGATGCGCGCAGGTGACGCCGCCGAGCACTTCTGCCGGAATGGTGCCCAGCTGCCTAAATGCAGTCACGCGCGCTTGTCTTAAGACATCTACCGCGAGTTTTTCGGCGAGGATGAATCTTTCGCCGACCTTGGCCCAGTTGCCGTCGGGAGTATCGGTTACCTCGTAAAGCCCGTAGCCGATCTTGGGCGAAAAGCTGACCGCCCGGTTGCCCGGAATGGTCCACGGCGTCGTAGTCCAAATGACGACGGACGATTTCTTGAGAACGGCGTTCAGGTCCAACGCCGCGGTAAAGTTCGAATGAGGATCTCTGGTCACGACACGTTCGGTTCGCGCGACCGGAAACTTCACCCACACCGTATCGCTGACGTAGTCCTCGTACTCGACCTCCGCCTCCGCGAGTGCGGTCTTCTCGACCACCGACCACATCACCGGCTTGCTGCCGCGATAGAGCGTGCCGTTCGCCGCGAACTTCATCAATTCGCGCGCGATTTGCGCTTCGGCGTAAAAGTCCATCGTGGTGTAGGGATGCGCCCAATCGCCGACGACGCCGAGGCGCTCGAATTCCTCGCTCTGCACCTCGATCCAGTGCGCGGCGAAGGCCCGGCACTCCTGGCGGAATTCCACCAGCGCCACCGGATCGGACAAGTCCGGCTTCGGCTTGCCCTTGGCCCGATAATTCTCTTCCTCGATCTTCCACTCGATCGGCAGCCCGTGACAGTCCCAGCCGGGCACGTAATTGGAGTCGAAGCCGAGCATCTGCTGGTTGCGCGTCACCACGTCCTTGAGGATTTTGTTGAGCGCATGCCCGATATGGATGTTGCCGTTGGCGTAAGGCGGACCGTCATGAAGGACGAATCGCGGCCGCCCCTTCGCCGCGGCGCGCAACCGGCCGTAGAGATCGCTGCCGTGCCAGCGCTTGAGGATTTCCGGCTCTTTTTGCGGCAAACCGGCCCGCATCGGGAAGTCGGTCTTGGGCAGAAACAGCGTTTCGCTGTAATCGCGCGCTTTCGCCGGCGTGTCGCTCATGACGCGCCTTCTAACAAGCCCACCGCGCGGCGCAAAGGGCTCCGGGGAACACTCCGTCTGCAACTTGCGTTGACGCGGAGGGACATTTGCGGGGCGAGGACATTCAAGTGGACTATATCCGGCCCAGCCGCGAAGCCCATCGCGCGGTCATCATCAGCGATCCGCAGCCGCCGGCGTGAATCGGCGGGGTATGGGCGTCACTCGGCCGCGCCGCGACCGTCGGCATTTTTCTCCTGCTGTTCGGGGCATTCCTTTATGTCGGCCGCGCCTTTCTGCTGCCGATCTCGTCCGCCGCCGTCATCGCCATGACGCTGGCGCCGTTGGTCAAGGCCGGAAAGCGCCGCGGGGTATCGCCGTGAATCACGGCGCTCTTCATAGCCGCCTGCTGCGTCCGCGCATTGAGTCTCGCAGTCACCGCCATGGCCGGCCCGGTGAGCGAATTGATCGGGCGCGCGCCGGAGATTTGGACAAGCGTCAAGCAGAAGCTTGCCGTCCTCGATCAACCGCTGGCGGCGACGCACCAACTGCAAACTGCTTTGTTCGGCGGCTCGAGCGCCGCCGCATCTGCGCCAAATGTGGTGCTCCCCGTGGTCGCCTTCGTGACGCCGGCGGCCGGCGAGTTGCTGATTTTCTTCGGCACGCTGATTTTCTTCCTGGTCGGGCAGTTCGAATTGCGCGCCCGGTTCGTTTCGCTGTTCGCGGAGCGCGACGCGAAGCTGCGTTTCCTCAAAATCATGAACGACATCGAGAAAAACCTCACCGGCTATCTCCTCGTCGTCACGATCATCAATGCCGTGCTGGGCGTCATCGTCGCGCTCGGCGCGTGGTTGCTGGGTTTGCCCAATCCGGCGATTTTTGGTCTTTGCGCCGCGTTGCTGAATTACGTGCCCTATGTCGGACCGGCCGTCATGGTGGTCGTGCTGTTCGGCGTCGGCCTGGTGACGTTTCCGTCACTTGGGCACGCGCTATTGGCGCCGATCGGCTTTATCGCGCTCACCACCACCGAAGGACATTTCATCACGCCGACGATCGTCGGGCGGCGGATTACGATCAATCCGCTCCTGATCTTTCTGTCGCTTGCTTTTTGGACGTGGCTATGGGGTCTGGTCGGCGCATTTCTCGCCGCGCCATTGTCGATCGTCGGCCTCGTCGTGTTCAACCATTTATTCCCGCTCGAGGAGGTCAAACTTCCTGATTGAACGGAACTTTTGCGCGCCTATATTGATTGTCTGTGGGATTTTGGACCCAATCCTGACGGATGGAGATTAGTCATGAATACCGCGTCAACGGCCGCGCAGGACGCACGCGAGACGGCCAAAGATGCGCGCGAAGCGGTGCGCAATGCCGGCAAGGCCGCTTTCGAAGCCGCTGGCAGCCTCGAGAGCGATTTGCAGGCCCTGCGCGACGATTTCCACCGCCTTGCCGAGCAGGTCGCCAATCTCGTCGCCAACACCGGCAACGCCGCCTGGCGACACGCGAAATCGGGCGTGGACGAGGCAGTTTCCGAGGCCCAGGACAAGGGCCGCGAAGCGGCGACCGCGGTCCGCGAGGTGTCGGATCATTTTGTCGAGGCGCTCGATGAATCGATCAAGACGCGGCCCTATGCCACGCTCGCGCTCGTTGCCGGCCTGGCATTCCTCTTCGGAGCTACTTGGCGCAGATAAATTTTGGCGCATATAGTTTTGGCACAGACAAATTTGGCGCAGATCTTTAGACGCGGATAGTTTTGGCGCCGCAAATGCGGCGGATCGCGGGGATGGCGATGTTCAAAAACTGGATGCGCGATATCGCGCTGGCAATCCAGGCGAGGAGCGGCGTCAGCGCGGCGTTGTTCTTTTGGGTCGTGGTGATCGCGATCGCCTCGCTTACCGCCTTCGCCTTTCTCTGTGTCGCGGCCTATGATTGGCTGACGGTGCAATTCGGCGCCGTCTACGCCGGTCTGATCATGGCCGGCGTATTTTTGCTCATCGCGCTGATAGGCGCGATAGTTTTCGCGGTTTCGCGCCGCCGCGCCAAGGAACGCGCGATCCTCGAGCGCGCGGCCCGCGCGCAAGGCTCCTCGTGGCTGCTCGATCCGAAAATTCTCGGGGTGGCCATGCAGGCCGGGCGGGCGCTCGGCTGGGAGCGCATCATCCCGGTCGCTCTGCTCGGCCTGTTGGCGGCGCAATGGGCACGCGAGCGCCGCGAGAGCAAGTCCGACGACACCGCCTAGTGCAGCGCTGAGGTCAGCGAAAGGATCTTTTCCTTGCATTCAGCGCCGCTCGGTCCCGGCGTGCCTTCGCTCGCTGCCGTTACCAAAATACCAAACAAAATCCAGGCGGCGGAATTTGAATTAATACGAGAAGGGTGTTCTAGTCGCGCGTTCATAACGATGCGCTTTTCGCCGCGAATCCAAGACGCCAGTTACCAATTCGGACCGCAAGGAACGTTATGGTAGCTGATGTTCCGGGTCTACACCTGCCTCACGGTTGATGACGACTGCGCCTCGTTTTGCTGGCAGGAACCGTCTGTTTCTTGGTCCGCAACCTCAACGGAAGGCAAACTGTGCCTAGTCAAGCTGTCGGCTGAACGATAGCGCGCCCTGTCCGCCACGCTAAATCGGCGGGAAAGTATTGCCTGCCCGCCCCAGCATCTCGCGCGCTTGGCGGCTGTCCTTCCGCATCCTGCGCACAAGTTCATCGACCGAACCGAAATCCTCTTCCTCCCGGATCCAGCCGATGAACGCGACATCGATAGTCTGCCCATAAAGATCGCCGGAAAAATCGAACAAAAAGATTTCGAGCAGCACCGCGCCGGTGTCGAACATCGGCCGGCGGCCAAAATTCGCCACGCCATCGTAGCGGCGGCCGCCATGGACGACGCGCACCGCGTAGACGCCATGACGGAGCCCGCAGGCGGCGTCGAGACGCAGATTCGCCGTCGGGAAGCCGAGCTCGCGGCCGCGCTTGTCGCCGTGGATCACCGCGCCCGATACGAACCAGGGAAAACCGAGAAGCGCGGCCGCTTGATCGAGGCGTCCGGCAGCGAGCGCATCGCGGATCGGACCGGAGGAGACCGGACGTCCATCGAGCGTAAACGGAGCGACCACCTCGACGCCGAAGCCGAAGCGGCGGCCTTGCGCGGCGAGAAAGTCCGGCGATCCGGCGCGGTTCTTGCCGAAGTGGAAGTTAAAGCCGATGACCGCGGCGCTCAACGCGAACCGCCCGACCAGAATGCGGGCGACGAACTCCTCCGCCGTCACGCTCGCCAGCGCGGCGTCGAAAGTCAGCACGACCGCCCCGTCGAGTCCGGTAGATTTGAGGAGGCGCAACTTGGCAGCCTCGTCGGTCAGCCGAAATAGCGGCTCGCCGGGGTGGAAGAAGGCGCGCGGATGCGGCTCGAAGGTGAGCACCGCGGCCGGCTTTCCCAATCCCTTGGCGCGGTCGAGCGCGCTCGCGATCACGGCCTGATGGCCGCGATGCACGCCGTCGAAATTGCCCATGGCAAGCACGGCGCCGCGCAGCGCACCATCGAGCGCATTATCGCGCACGACGAGGAAACGTTTCGGCGCCATTGGGGACTTTCGGAGAGCTTCAATGGTTAAGAGAAACCTGCGAGCTAGGTGCCGTCGCCGCGGCCCCAAGTCAAGAATAAGTCGGGAAGCCGCCTGACAACCGTGCCGCCAAGCGCATTGCCGGCGATTAACCCGATATTCAGCCACTTAATGATAGACCCCTTCCCGCGCCAAGGAGCGGAGCCATGGCTCTTGATCCGTCAATGCCTGTACTCGTGGTGGACGATTACAGCACCATGGTGCGCATCATTCGTAATCTCCTGCGGCAACTGGGCTTCGCCGATATCGACGATGCTCCCGACGGCGCCGCGGCGCTGACCAAGATGCACTTAAAGCGCTACGGCCTGGTGATTTCCGACTGGAACATGGAGCCGATGACCGGCTTCGAGCTGTTGCGCGAGATGCGCGCCGATCCCGAACTCGGCGACACGCCCTTCATCATGGTGACGGCGGAATCGAAGACCGAGAACGTGATCGCGGCGCGCAAGGCGGGCGTGAACAATTACATCGTCAAGCCGTTCAACGCGCAAACGCTCAAGGCCAAGATCGAGGCGGTGTTCGCCAAGTAAGGGCCGGATGCACTTCCGCTCATTCACCCGCAGGCGGTGACATAGGAACGCGCGAAAACCCGCAAGCTCACCATTTCAGCCGCCGCATCACCGCTTTCGGCGCCGAGCCTGCGGCCGCAAACATCGCGTCGAGCCCCGACAAATCAGGCGCCCCGCGTCCGCCGAACTGCTCGGCGTGGATTCGGGAGACGACGAACAGGCAATCCACGCCGAACGAAGCCGCGCCTTTCAAATCGGTCCTGACCGAATCGCCGATCGCCAGCACCCGCCGCAGCGACGGCATCTCGCCGCCGCAAAAGGCAGCGGCTTTGCCGAGCGCCGCCTCGTAGATCGGCGCATGCGGCTTGCCGCAATAGAGCACCTCGCCGCCGAGCCCGGCATAAGCGTCAGCCAGCGCGCCGGCGCAATAAACCAGATCTTCGCCGCGCTCGACGACAATGTCGGGATTGGCGCAGACCATCAACAGCGCGCGGGCGCGCAGCGCCGCGAGCAGCGCGCGGTAGTTCTCCGGGGTCTCGCGGGTGTCGTCGAACAGGCCCGAGCACACCACATAATCGGCGGTCTCCGCCGGGGCGAAATGGACCGGCAGACCGGAAAAGATCGGCAAATCCCGTGGCGGCCCGAGGTGGAACACGCTTTCGCCGAGCCTTTCCTCGACGATGCCGCGGGTCACATCACCCGAGCTGACGATCGCGTCGTAAGCGTCGCGCGGCACGCGGAGCCGGTCGAGGATCCACTGCACCGACGCGCCCGGCCGCGGCGCGTTGGTGATGAGGATCACCGTGCCGCCGCCCGCGCGAAAGCCTGTCAGCGCCGCGCAAGCCGGTGCAAAGGCGACGAGCCCGTTATGCACGACCCCCCACACGTCGCAGAGCAGGACGTCGTAGCCGGCCGCGAGCGGAGCAAATCGTTCGATGGTCTCGGGCAAGCGTCTGCGGCCGCGTCAGCTGCGAACGCTGCCGGCGCGGACGAGCTGGGCAATGCCGCCGCCGCGGGCGGCGACAGCGGCATCGCCGGCTGTTCCGGCCGTCTCGTTCGCTTTGGCGGGTTCGCTTTTCCCGGCCTCCGCAGCGGCCCCCTGCAGCGCTTCCGCGCGCACCGGCCGCGGCGGTGAAAAGAGGAAACCCTGGCCGAAGCGGACATCGTAATCGAGCAGATCGACCACGGTCGATTCGCCTTCGATCCGCTCGGCGATGAGATCGATGCCGAAGCGACCGAGCAGGTCGGAGAAATCCGCGGAATGGATGTTGGCCGTGGCGCTGCCAACCCGGTTGAGCAGCAACGCCGCCGGCGCCTTGATGAAGCGAAAGCCCCGCTCGGTCAGTTCGCGCGGCTCGACGCGAAGGTCGGAGAGGTTATCCATGGAAAAGCGGAAGCCCAGTTCCGCGAGCGCCGCCAGGCTTTCGTGCTCGACCGGCCCCATGGCGCGAACCGCGCTTTGGGTAAATTCGAACACCAGCAAAGGCGCGACGGCGCGATTAGCCTCGATGAATTCCAGTAACTTCGGGAAACCGGCATCGGTCAACGTCGCCGCGGCAAGATTGCAGAACAGGCCGATGTCCCGATTTTTGACCGAGAGCCGCCGCACCACCTGCACGCAGCGCAGCACCGAGAGGGCGTCGAGCTTGGGAAAAAGCGAACCGGCTTCGACATAAGGCAGGAAATCCGCAGCCGCCACGATCTCGCCGTTGCCGGCACTGAGCCGCGACACCGCTTCGTAATATCGGACCTTGCGCTGCGGCAGCGTCACGATGGGTTGCAGATAGAGATCGATCCGCTGCGTCTCGATAGCCGTGAGCAGAAGGGCGATGATGCCGTCGCGGTCCATGCCGCTGAACGCGGCAACTTTGCGCGCGGCGGGCACCGTCAGCGCAGCGGGCGCTGGCGCGGCCGCCGACGCATCGGGAGCCGCCTGCTTGTCATCGTCGCCGCCGCGCTCGCGGCTGAGCACGACCTCGTGCCGGGCGACGGATTCGGCGAGCTCTTTCACCAGCCGCGACAACTCCTCGATCTCGGCAGCCAGCGGCTGCGCACTCGACAGCGCCTTGTCGAGAACGGTTTCTACCTTGCCCTCCATGACACCGAGCCGGCGGCCCAGTTCCGCCACCTGCCGGGCAATATCACCCGACTCGCGCGCCACGCTGGAAAGCTGGTCGCTTACTTCGTCGCGGTCTTGTTTGCGGCCGGCGACGGCATTGTAAATCGCGAGCACGCTCAAGATACCGAGCGCGATCAAGGCCGAATTGGCGACGGTGTAGCCGAAGCGAAGATAAAGCACCGCGCCAACCGAAGCGGCGACGAGCAGCATGCAGACGGCGATGAAGACGGCGCTCAGCCGCACCATTTCAGGCACCCCGTTATCGCCCACCCCGGAGCGTTCCGCGGCCCAATCCGGGGCTTTTATGGAAGTCTCGGCCCCCGTCCCGCTCGTCGCAAGCACGATTTGGGTCCGGGAACGCTCAAATGTCCACAAGCGGCGTGCCGCCGCAAGCCTTCCCTCGAAAAGGCGTTAATTCACGCCACCGCCCGGATGACCCGCGCCGTCTTGTCGAAGATCTCGGCGATCTGCGCCTCGCTCACGATCAGCGGCGGCGCGATCGCCAGCGTATCGCCGGCGATGCGGATTACCAAATCCTCGTCGTGGAACGCCCGTTCCATGGCCTCGTAGCCGCGCTCGCCGGCCGCGTCGGGCCGCGGAGCGAGATCGATACCGGCGGAGAGCCCGACCGTGCGTACGTCGAGGACGCCCGGCAGGCCTTTGAGCGTCATCGCCGCATCGGCAAAGCGCGACTCGAGCCGTTTCGCCCGCTCGAACAACTTTTCGTCGCGATAAAGATCGAGCGCCGCCAGGCCCGCGGCGCAGGCGAGCGGATGCGCCGAATAGGTATAGCCGTGGAACAGCTCGATGACGTGTTCGGGCCCGTGCATGAAAGCATCATAGAGGCCCTGGCGGGCGATGACGCCGCCCATGGGCACGGCGCCCGCGGTGATGCCCTTAGCAAAACAGAGAAGGTCCGGCGTCACGCCATAGCGCTCCGCGGCAAAGGCGTAGCCCAGGCGGCCAAAGCCGGTGATTACCTCGTCGAAGATCAGCAGGATGCCGTATTTATCGCATATTGAGCGCAGCCGCTCGAGATAGCCTTTGGGCGGCGGCAGCACGCCGGTCGAGCCTGCCATCGGCTCGACGATCACCGCGGCGATGGTGGAAGCGCCGTGCAGCGCGACAATGCGCTCGAGTTCGTCGGCAAGGTGCGCGCCCCAGGCCGGCTCGCCCTTGGTGAAAGCCTGGTGCTCGCGGTTATAGGTCGCCGGCAGGTGATCGACGCCGGCCAAAAGCGTGCCGAAGAATTTGCGGTTATTGACGATGCCGCCGACGGAGATGCCGCCGAAGCCGACGCCGTGATAAGCGCGCTCGCGGCCGATCAGCCGCGTGCGCGCTCCCTCCCCGCGCACATTGTGATAGGCGAGCGCGATTTTGAGCGCCGTGTCGACCGCCTCCGATCCGGAATTGCAGAAAAAGACCCGGTTGAGATCGCCGGGGGCAAGCGCCGCCACGCGGCTCGCCAGCTCGAAGGATTTCGGATGGGCGAAATGGAAAGCCGCCGAATAATCGAGTTCGGCCGCCTGGCGGGAAATCGCGGCGACGATCGGATCGCGGTTATGGCCCGTATTGGCGCACCACAGTCCGGCGAGTCCGTCGAGGACGGCACGGCCGTCGGGCGTGAAATAATGCATGTCCTTGGCGCGCGCGATCACCCGCGGCGCGCGCTTGAAGGCCCGATTGGGCGTGAACGGCAGCCAAAAGGCGTCGAGATCGTTGGTTTGTCGCGCCAATGGCGCGTTTATCTTGGTCATGACCGCCTTTCCTGCGGTGCGCCGAGCCCGATGCTTGATTTTTGCCCGGCAACGGTTTGCTCGGCAATGTTCAAAATTGAGCAGCGGGCCGCCGTCATTCTGTAAACGCTGTGCCGTTTAGCGCCAAGAGGCGCCAACACTGAGTCCTGCCCTTCGATTTCATCGATAAGCATCTGGGTGCTGATACAATCGTTGCCCAGGCGCGCCAAGCGATCAACCGCTGGGCGTCGACAAGATGACTATATTCCGAAATCGCGTTGCCGTCGCTTCCAGGCTACGACCTGCTGACAAGACGCGAGCGTGAGGTGCTTGTTCAGATCGCGACGGCTGCCTCCATCAAGGAAACCGGCAGAAGGCTTGGAATAAGCCCGCGAACGTCCCGTGCATCGCACACGGATTATGCGCAAGCTCGGGACAAAAACTTCCGTCGATCTGATGCGTTTGGCCATGAAAGCATCTTGCGGGGGCCGCAACCGATGAAACGCTGCAAGCTCCTTCACATCCGCAACGACCGCAATTCGTCTGACGCGGTGGCTGACGCTCTTGGGAGCATCGCCGACGTGGTTTTGGTCGATTCGATCGAAGATGCCCGCGAGGCGATGATCGCCATCAATTTCGATCTTGTGCTGCTCGATACGACGTTCCTCACCGAACCAAATTTTGATCCGCGCTCCGATTTCCGGAACCGCCAAGGCAAAGTCGTGCAAGCGATCGCTTATTCGGCACTAAGCGATACGTCCGGAAGCCGCTGGCACTTGCAAATCTCGTTTGCGACCACTTGGCGGCGGGACGACAGCGGGCATGAACAGCCGCGGGGCGCGCTTGAAAGCGCGGTTGGGCGTGAACGGTAGCTAAAAGGCGTCGACATCGTTCTTCGCTAGAGGCTGCTCGGCAAGAGCCCTCAATCAAGCGAATAGGGGCATCGGGAAACGCAATGGAACTGTCCGGAGCGCCCGGCCGCACGCCTGACCCCGCCAACCGGGCACACGCATTAG
>JARLIY010000124.1 GCA_031291475.1 Xanthobacteraceae bacterium | reverse complement strand
CACCATTCGTTGAGCGTTTGCATGTGCAGTTCGTTGCCGAGTCTCAGGAGGCCGTTGTCGCCAAGATTGATCTGGGCCTTCAGGCTGTAGCCGTAATCCTGGTCGTTGACATACATCGGCATGCCGCTCGTCGGCGTGGCGTTGACGCCGCCGTTCGTGTCGGCGAGGAAGTTCATGTAATGCTGGGTCAGGTGGTAATAGGCGTTGGCCTCGAATGTCCCCCAGCCGAACGCCCCCTTGTAGGACAGGTCATAGGTGTTGGCGTTGTTCCCCATCATGTCCATCCATTGGTTGGGGAACCCCTGGTATGGAATCCATTGATAGGCGTAACGGAAGGAGAGCGTCTGGCCGTCATTCGTATAGGCCAGGGTCGCGGCTTGATTTTGCGCTTCATAGAGCGTCGAACGCACCACCTTGTTGCCGCCGCCGGCGTAGTAGTCGCCGGACTTGCTCCAGGCGCCGTCATATTGGAGGCTGAAATGTTCGGTCGCCATGCTGACATGGCCCGAGACGCCGATGCCGCCGCCATTGGATCGGAAATAGGTTGAAACGGAACCCGAGGCGAGGACGCCCGGGCTGACCCACGGGCCCGGCGCCGGCGCGCCGCTGGTCATCGCAGAGGTCGCGAAGACCGGCGGCCGCGGCGTGACCAGGATGGAGCCGCCGATTGAGTCGCCGCCCTTGCTGACCGGAACATTGACCGTCAGGACCTCGATCTGCCCGACAGCCGCCGGATCGATATAGGACAAGGGCGGGTTCATGTGATTGGCGCAAGCGGCTGTGATCGGCACGCCGCCGAGGACGACGGCGTTGCGCTCGTCCTCAAGGCCGTGGATGACTGGCAGGCTTGAAATCGCGCCGGCGCCGTAGAGGCTGACGCCAGCGGTGTTCTCCAGCAGTCTCGCCGTGTCATTGGTGCGCGGCGTCAGATTGGCGATCGCGTTGCGGGAAATGATCGTGGCGTTGGGCGTCGGTTTGCCTTTGGCCAAGGGTTCGCCGTCGTCGGAAGAGTACCGATGAGCATAGACGTCGATGGGGCTCAGAGGCTGGGCGGATTGCTGGGCGCGCGCGGCAATAGGCATGAGCGCCACGCCCGCCAGAAGGCAGGATGCGATTTTCGACATGATGAGAGCTTTCGAGACTTGATTGCGTTCAGGCGAGGAAAGACTCCTCGCGACGGATCAAGCAGCGAAAGGCGGCGCGCGCGCTGACCAGCTGGTGGACCAGCCTGAATCGCGCAGGGAGCCGACAGCGCTCGCCAACGCGGCTGCGGCGACAAGGCGGTATTGCGCCGGCAGATAAATCTCGGCGGGAGCGGGGCCAAACAACGCGGCGAGCGTTGAACACAGAGCACAATGATGATGCTCGGCATGACCGGCGGGACGATCACCGTCGCGATCGCGATCCGCGGCGGCCCCATCCGCCGAGCAGATGATGTTCCATCCGCTCAAAACGGTTTGCTCCCGCGCGGCCGCGCGGGAGGATTGGATTTTCGAGGAAAGGATGGGAGAAAGCGCCAGAAGATAGGCGAGCGCGATCATCGCGATCGCGCGCACAAATCCCCGTTCTTTCATCGGCTCGTTT
>JARLIY010000123.1 GCA_031291475.1 Xanthobacteraceae bacterium | reverse complement strand
GTTTCGCGTCCTCGCGTTCGCGTTCGGCGGCTGTCATTTTCTCGACCGGGAACAGCGTGGTGAGAACAGCCGAGACGCCCTCGCGCTCGAGCGCGCCGGTGACGTCGTGAGCGGTATAGCCGAACTCGCCCGGCGAGGCCGCCGCGTCGTCATGTTTGTGCGACTGGCCGATATGGCCGAGGCGGCGCGCCACCGAAGCGACGTCGATCGACGTGTCGCCGCCGCCGACCACGACGATTTTTTTCGCCGTCGAAAAAAGCCAGCCGCGGTTGAACGTATCGAGGAATTCGACGCCGGTGATGCAGTTGACCGCGTCGCCTCCGGGAACCGGCAGCGGGCGCCCCTTTTGCGCGCCGATCGCCCAGAACACGGCGTCGTAGTTTTTATCGAGATCGTCCATGGAGATGTCGCGGCCGACGCAGACGCAGGTCCTCACTTCGACGCCGTCCATCGAGGTGATGCGGGCGATCTCTGCGTCCAGCATGTCGCGCGGGGTGCGATAGCCGGGGATGCCGAACCGCATCATGCCGCCGAGATGATCGTGCGCCTCGAAGATCGTGACGGCATGTCCTTTCTGGCGCAGGAAATAGGCTGCGGACAGACCGCCCGGGCCGCCGCCGATCACGGCGATGCGCTTGCCAGACAGCTCTGGCGGATTGGGCGCCTGCAACTTGTTCTGGATCGCCCAGTCGCCGACATATTGCTCGACGCCATTGATGCCGACGAAATCATCTACTTCGTTGCGGTTGCAGCCGTCCTCACAAGGCGCGGGGCAGACGCGTCCCATCGAGGCGGGGAAGGGATTGGCTTCCATCATGCGGAGGAAGGCATATTCCTGCCACGGCATGCCCGCCACTGGCGGCTTGTCCATGCCGCGCGCGATCGCCAGCCAGCCACGAATGTCATGCCCCGACGGGCAGCCGCCCTGGCAGGGCGGCGCGCGATGCACATAGGTCGGGCATTTGTAGCTCTTGTCCTGCTGGAAAATCTTCTTGGTCAGATCCTGGGGATCCCAGGGCGATTTTCCGTTCTGGAATCGACGGAACGTCAGACCTTTGGTCGGAGCCGCTTCGTTCATGGCCTCTTCTCCCTATTTCGCCGTGGCGACGAGGTTGCGCCGCTCAAATTCTTCCGCTTGCGTCGAACCGGTCAGGATGATCGCGTTCGACACCATTTGATGCACGCTGACGATCGCTTCGCGGTCGAAGCCGTATTGCGGCAGGACTTTCGAGAATTGCGCCTTGCAGATGGCGCAGATGGCGGCCATGTGGGTCACGCCGTGTTCTTTGGCGACTTCATTCAGGGCGCGCATGCGCGGCATGGCGCCTTTGGTGCGGACGTCCATCAGTTCATCGGTCAGCAGGCCGCCGCCGCCGCCGCAGCAGAAAGTCTGTTCTCGGATCGTCTCCGGCGCCATGTCGAAATAATGGTTGCAAACCGCGCGCAGGATCTCCCGCGGCAATTCAAACTGGCCGCCGGGTTTGTTCCCCATGCGGGACGCGCGCGCGACATTGC
>JARLIY010000122.1 GCA_031291475.1 Xanthobacteraceae bacterium | reverse complement strand
CCGACCAGGTCACCTCCGCATCGGGAGACGTAGCCTTCTACAGCACGCCGCTGGCCAATGCAGAAGAATTGGAGAAGGCGCTGAACGACTTCAAATCACGACTCCCGCAGCGCGACAATCTTGACATTATCTCGCGTTGAAATTGTTGGGTCGCTCCCCCGGAGCGGTGTAACGAGGCCCGTTGCAAAGTCGAAACGATTGGACTCCCGCGCAAGGCAATCCGAAACCGGCTATTGATTGAAGGATTGACAAGCCGCGAACGCGACCGATTCCGCTAGCTTACGGGCCCGATTGTTCCACGGCGAGCGTTCCGAATTCCTTGATCGCGCAGTTTTGGCGTGAACGTCCGGGCCGGCGTCAGTTTACTGACGCTTCGGCGCGCCGCCGCGCCCCGCCGCGACCGGAGGTCAGATAGATTGCCATGCCGACGGCGAGCCAGACCACAAGCCGGGTCCAGGTCTGCCAGGGCAGCCCCGCCATCAGGACGAGGCAGGCGAGAACGCCGAGCGTTGGCAGGGCCGGCTCCAGCGGCACGCGGAACGGCCGCGGCAGTTCGGGATGACGGCGGCGCAGATGCATGACGGCCACGCACACCAGCGCGAAAGCGGCCAGCGTCCCGATGCTGACCATTTCGCCGAGCAGGTCGATCGGCAGCAGCCCGGCGATCGCCGCCACGACGAGCCCGATAACCATCTGGCTCGCCGCCGGCGTGTGGAAGCGCGGATGCAGCCGAGCGAAGAAATTCGGCAGCAAGCCATCACGCGCCATGGCGAAAAGGATGCGCGCCTGCCCGAACAGCAGGACGAGGATCACGGTCGTCAGCCCGGCCAAGGCGGCGAATTTCACCACGACCGCCAGCGCCGGCAGATTGACGGCGTCGATCACGGCGGAAATCGGGTCGGGCCGGTCCAGCGCCGCGATCGGGACGACGCCGGTCAGGACTGCGGCGACCGCGATATAGAGGATGGTGCAGATCGTCAGCGAGCCGATCAGGCCGATCGGCAGGTCGCGCTGCGGGTCGCGCGCCTCTTGCGCGGCCGTGGAAACCGCATCGAAGCCGATATAGGCAAAAAACACCACGGCCGCGCCGCGCAACACGCCGCTCCAGCCGAAATGGCCGAAGTCGCCGGAATTGTCCGGCACGAACGGCGTCCAGTTGGCCGGCGAGACATGCAGGCCGCCGACGACGATCACGATCGCAACCACGGCAAGCTTGAAGCCGACCATCACATTGTTGACCCGCGCCGATTCCCGCGTGCCCAGCACCAGCAAAGCGGTGACGACGAGCACGATCGCCGCCGCCGGGACATTGAACAGCCCGGCGATTCCGGCCTGCGCGGTTTG
>JARLIY010000121.1 GCA_031291475.1 Xanthobacteraceae bacterium | reverse complement strand
GCCTCGATTCCACGCCACGGCGCGTCCATGAAGCGCGCCTTGCCGTCCTCGGTCGAGAACACGCCGTCAGTGTAGAGCCGTTGCGTGCCGACGAGCTTGCCCTCGGCGAACGCCGTCGCCGGCTCCTGAACGCCATTGGTGCCCATCGCGCGCAGCCGATCGTAGGTGACGAATTCGCCGCCCTTGGCGTGCCCATGATAGCCGTCAGTGAAGGCGTCCTCCTCGGTCTTCCAGTCGAACCCCCTGAATTTGTCGGCCATGTCCGCTTTGCCGTTTTCGCGAAACACGCGTTCGAGGTTGTTGGCGATCCGCGCCGCAATAAGGCAGTCGGCCATCGCCTGGCCGGGCGGGTCCATGTAGCGTTCGGTCAGACGCAACCGGCGCTCGCCGTTCATCGAGGTAAGGTTCATCTCGCCGGCGGTCGCAGCCGGCAGCCAGACGTGGCAGGCTTGGCCGATCTTGGTCGGCACGATGTCGACGTCGACGGCGAAGAGCCCGCCCTTGCCGATCGCCGCGACGATCGCCGCCACCATCCCCTTCTGATCGCCGTAGGGCACCGCCGACATCGCGTCCTTCACGATGTCGGTTCGCTTCTTGTACGCCTGCTTGAACTTGTCGGCGTTCAGCGTGGTCTTGTAGTGATCGCAGGCCCAGATGTGGTGGACGCCGCCATGCCCTTCGATCAGAAGCTGATCGACATAGGGCGCCGGCCGCGAGCCGGGGTAGTCCGGGCGCACGTAGCCTTCCTGATGGCCGCCGAGGCGAACGACGCCGCCGCCCAATTGGCCGATGTTGCCCGTCGCCAGCGCAACGTTCACGATCGCGCCGTTGGTGCGGTAGTTGTCGTTGCCCCAGATGATGCCCTTCTCGTAGCCGATCATCACCCGGCGGCGGGCGCCGCCTTCTTTCGGCATGCCTATCCATTCGGCGGCCTTGACGATGTCGGCGGGGTTCAATCCAGTGATCTTGGCCGCTTCGTCGATCGAAATCTTGCACCCTTCGCGGGCCGCCTCGAAGCTGGTGAGATGGCCGGGCACCGCCGGAGAATCGCCACGCGCCGGGTACAGCGGCGGACGCGACGGCGCCGTGCGCAGCGTGCTCTTGTCGATGAAGTCTTTCTGCGCCCATCCCTTGTCGGCAATGTAGGTGAAGATGGCGTTGAACAACGCCAGGTCCGTGCCTGAGTTCACGGCCAAATGCAGTACTCTGCTCTTGCCGGCCTCCACTTCGCAGGCGTTGACGGTCACCGTTCGTCGCGGATCGACGAAGATGATGCGCGCGGGCTCATGCGGCTCGTTCGGCATCAACTTCTTCTTCTTTTCGAGCGTGCCGCCCTGAAGATTCGGGATCCAATGGTTGAGGAAGTAGTTGGTCTGCGTTTCGAGGGGATTGGTGCCGATTGCGACGATCGTGTCGGCCAGCTCTGCGTCCTCGTAGCAGTTGTTCAGTTCGCCGACGCCCATGTCGCGCGTCGCGTGCACTTCGGAGTTGTAGGCGGGGCGATTGTGAATGCGGATGTTCTTGATCTTCATCGCGCCAAAATAGAGCTTGCCGGTGCCCCAGGTGTTTTCGTAGCCGCCGCCGGCGCCGCCGTGGTCGAAGGCCGAGACGAACAGCCCGTCTTCACCCTGCGCGTCGATCACCGCGGCGGTCACCCGCGCGACGAGATCGAGCGCGTCGTCCCAGCTCGTCGGCTGCATTTGCCCATAGCGCCAAACCATCGGCTCCGTCAGGCGCTGCTGCTGCGTCGAGCGCGCTTCGGAAAAGGACTCCTCCGCCATGCGCGCGCCGCGGATCGAGCCGAGCCCTGAGTTCACGACGCAAGCCGCATCGGGCTTGATGACGATGTGAACGTCCTTTCCGCCCTGCTTGACGATGTTGTACATCGACGGCGCGTACCAGTTTGGCGTCATCGGCAATTGCTGCTTGGAGAGGTCGACGCCGAATTTGTTGGCGCTGGCCGCCGCGCCGCCCTGGTCGTTGATGTCCCAGGTGTAGGCCTTATAGCCGCAACCAACGATGCAGAACTGGCAGGTGACGTTGTGCTCTTTGGCGTCCGCGGGGATGATGGGGAGCCGATCGATTTGACGCTTGAATGTCATGGTTCAGCCCTCCAGGACGTTCGACAGGCGACCGTAAAGCAGCTCATCAATGCCTTCGGCGTAGATGTCGCCCTTGGCGTCGACCCGCAGCAGATACTGGGGAAGATTCTGGGTCGCGTGACCCCAGATTTCCTGACCGCCGTTTTCGCAGTCGAAACGCGAGTAATGGCCGGAACAGTTCAGCGTCTTGTCGTTCGCGTTGTAGGCGAGGGGATAACCCTTGTGCGGGCAGATGGTGCTGAAGCCGACGATGTCGCCGTCGGGACCGACGCCGCCGGGGACTTTGGCCCCCAGCTTCAGCAAGACGCCCGGTGCCTCAGCGTCCGGATAGGCGACCGGCAAGGCGGTGTTGGGCTTGAGTTCGCTGACGTTCGCCAAGCGGTTGGCGGGATAAGTGAGCCGAGCCAGCGGAGCCGCGGCTTCAGCCCGTTGTGGAACGACGGCGGCGGCGGCGGCGCCGGCCGCGGCGACGCCGGCGCCGGATAGAAACCAGCGGCGGCCAATATCGACTTTGCGATCGCACCTGTTCATGCGTTTCCCCATTGCTCGAACGAACAATGGAGAACGCGTCGCAAGAGCGGCGCCGCGCGGCGGACCAGCGACTAGACCAGTTGAATCAATAGGCGGCCGGCCAAACTCGGTCTAGGACGTCCGCAACTCCGAACACGCCCGATGAAGGAGGTTCGGCAATCCGAACATGACGTCGCCAGTTGTCACTCGCCGGCGTTCTCGACCTCGATGCGATAGCGGTGCATCTTC
>JARLIY010000120.1 GCA_031291475.1 Xanthobacteraceae bacterium | reverse complement strand
GGCCGGGAGAGTTTCGATGAGCAAGAAAAAGCGCGAGCGCGCGCTCGCCGACAACGAAGCCAAGGCCGTCGCCCGCATGCTGCGGATCAGCCCGCAGAAGCTGAACCTTTTGGCGCAGCTCATTCGCGGCAAGAAGGTCGCGACCGCGCTTGCCGACCTCGAATTCTCGCGCAAGCGCATCGCCCGCGACGTGCGCAAGTGCCTGGAATCGGCGATCGCCAATGCCGAGAACAATCACGACCTCGACGTCGATGATCTGATGGTCGTCGAGGCCCATGTCGGCAAGGCGCTGGTGCTTAAGCGCTTCACGCCGCGGGCGCGCGGTCGCGCCGGACAGATTTTCAAGCCGTTCGCCAACCTCACCATCGTGGTGCGTGAGGTCGAGGCGCAGGCGCAGGCCTCATAGGCAACGGCGGGCAGGAGATAGCAATGGGTCAGAAGGTCAATCCGATCGGGCTGCGGCTCGGCATCAACCGTACCTGGGACTCGCGCTGGTATGCCGGCAAGGCGAGCTACGGCTCGCTGTTGCACGAGGACATGAAGATTCGCGATGCGCTGATGAAGGAACTCAAGCAAGCGGCGGTATCCAAGATCGTGATCGAGCGTCCCCACAAGAAGAGTCGCGTCACCATCCACTCGGCGCGTCCGGGCGTGGTCATCGGCAAAAAGGGCGCCGACATCGAGAAGCTGCGCCGCAAGGTCGCGGCGCTGACCGACAGCGACGTGGTGATCAACATCGTCGAGATCCGCAAGCCCGAGCTCGACGCCCAACTGGTCGCCGAATCGATCGCGCAACAGCTTGAGCGCCGCGTGGCGTTTCGTCGCGCGATGAAGCGCGCGGTGCAGTCGTCCATGCGGCTCGGCGCCGGCGGCATCCGCATCAACTGTTCCGGGCGGCTCGGCGGCGCCGAGATCGCGCGCATGGAATGGTATCGCGAGGGCCGCGTGCCGCTGCATACTTTGCGCGCCGACGTCGATTACGGCGTCGCCACCGCGTTCACCACCTACGGCACCTGCGGCGTCAAGGTCTGGATCTTCAAGGGCGAGATCATGGAACACGACCCGATGGCGCAGGACAAGCGCATGGCCGAAGGCGAGGCCGGCCGGCCCCGTCGCGACGCGGCGTGAGCGAAACAAGGATTTAAGAAAAAGGCATCCGCCATGCTGCAACCGATGCGAACGAAGTTTCGGAAGGCGCACAAGGGCCGCATTCACGGCGTGGCCTCGAGCGCGATCGATCTGGCGTTCGGCCAATACGGGCTCAAGGCGCTCGAGCCGGAACGGATCACGGCGCGGCAAATCGAAGCCGCGCGCCGCGCTCTGACCCGGCACATGAAGCGGTCGGGACGAGTGTGGATCCGCGTTTTCCCGGACGTGCCGGTGTCCAAGAAGCCGCTTGAAGTGCGCATGGGCTCGGGCAAGGGCACGCCGGAATTGTGGGTCTGCCGGGTCAAGCCGGGGCGCATCCTGTTCGAGCTCGACGGCGTCAGCCTCGAAGTCGCCAAGGAATCGCTGGCGCTGGCCGCCGCCAAGCTGCCGGTCAAGACGCGCTTCGTCGAGCGCATCAGCGAGTAAGCGTGATGAAGACACCCGATATCAGAGCGATGACGGTCGACCAGATCGACGACGAGGTGCTCAAGCTAAAGAAGGAGCAGTTCAACCTGCGTTTTCAGCGCGCCACCGGCCAGCTGGAGAATACGTCGCGGGTGCGCGAGGTGCGGCGCGATATTGCGCGGCTCAAGACCGTTGCGCGGCAGAAGCGCACGCCCAAAGCGGCGTCAAAGAGTTAAGGGGAAAAGATGCCCAAGCGTAGCCTGCAAGGCGTCGTGGTGAGCGACAAGCAAAACAAGACGCTGGTGGTGCGCGTCGAGCGCCGCTTCACCCATCCCTTGTACAAGAAGACGGTGCGCAGTTCGAAGAAGTACTACGCGCACGACGAGAACAACGAGTTCAAGGTCGGCGATACGGTGTGGATCGAAGAGCACCGGCCGATCTCCAAGCTCAAGCGCTGGGCGGTGGTGCGCGGCGAGAAGAAGCAGGCGTCATAAGCGACGCGGGAAATGAACGTAAGCGGGACAGCCCATGATTCAGATGCAAACCAATCTCGACGTGGCGGACAATTCCGGCGCGCGCCGCGTCATGTGCATCAAGGTGCTGGGCGGCTCCAAGCGCAAATACGCCACCATCGGCGACGTGATCGTCGTCTCGGTGAAGGAAGCGATCCCGCGGGGCCGGGTGAAGAAGGGCGATGTGATGAAGGCGGTGATCGTGCGCATCGCCAAGGACATCAAGCGCTCCGATGGTTCGATCATCCGCTTCGACCGCAACGCCGCGGTGTTGATCACGCCGCAGATGGAGCCGGTCGGCACGCGCATTTTCGGGCCCGTCCCGCGCGAGCTGCGGGCGAAGAATCACATGAAGATCATTTCGCTGGCGCCGGAGGTGCTGTGATGGCCGCCAAGATCAAGAAGGGCGACACGGTGATCGTGATCGCCGGCCGCGACAAGGGCCGTAGCGGCGAGGTCATCGAGGTGCGCCGCGATGATGGCCAGGCGCTGGTGCGCGGCGTCAATGTGGTCAAGCGCCACCAGAAACAAAGCGCGACCCAGGAGGGCGGCATCATCTCCAAGGAAGCGCCGATCCATCTGTCGAACATCGCGCTGACCGATCCGAAGGACGGCAAGCCGACGCGCGTCGGCTTCACCTTCATCGGCAAGGGCGAGGCGCGCAAGAAGGTGCGCGTGGCCAAGAGGTCGGGAGCCGAGATCGATGGCTGACACGGACGAGAAGACAAAGCCGGAGAAGTCCCAGCGGCAGCCGAGCGCCGAGCAGCTCGCCAAGGCCGGGAAGGACGAAAAGAAGGCGGCCAAGCAGGCGAAGGCGGACAAGGCCGCCGCTGCCGACGGCAAGGCAGGCAAGGCGGCTCCGCGGGAGCCTGAGCCGAAGGTGCCGGCACGGCTGAAGGTGCAGTTCGACGAAGCGATCCGCGCCAAGCTCGCCGAGCAATTCGGCTACAAAAATCGCTTCGAGGTTCCGACCCTCGACAAGATCGTCATCAATATGGGTATCGGCGAGGGCGTCGCCGACCGCAAGAAGGTCGACGCGGCGGCGGCCGATCTGGCGCTGCTCTCCGGGCAAAAAGCCGTGGTTACAAAGGCGCGCAAGTCGATCGCGACCTACAAGCTGCGCACCGGCCAGGCCATCGGCTGCAAGGTGACCTTGCGCAAGGCGCGCATGTACGAGTTTCTCGACCGGCTGATCAACATCGCGCTGCCGCGCGTGCGCGACTTCCGCGGGCTCAATCCGAAGAGCTTTGACGGCCGCGGCAATTACACCATCGGCATCAAGGAACACATCGTGTTCCCGGAGATCGACTACGACAAGACCGCCGACGTGTGGGGCATGGACATCACCGTCTGCACGACCGCGCGCAACGACGACGAGGCGCGCGCCTTGTTGACGGCATTCAATTTTCCGTTCCGGCAGTGAGGGCGAACGCGCCTCAGACGCGGAACCGCGAGGAGCACTAGATGGCGAAGAAGAGTTCGATCGAGAAGAACAACCGGCGGCGCCGGATGACGAAGAAATTCTCGGGCCGGCGGGCGCGGCTCAAGGCGATCGCGCGCGACAGATCGAAGCCGGTCGAAGACCGTTTCGCCGCGACGCTGAAGCTTGCCGAAATGCCGCGCAATTCGTCCGCCACCCGCATCCGCAACCGCTGCGAGATGACCGGACGGCCGCGCGGCTTCTATCGCAAGCACAAACTGTCGCGCATCGCGCTGCGGGACCTCGGCTCGAAAGGGCTGATCCCGGGCCTGTTGAAGTCGAGCTGGTAAGGAGGGTCGCAACATGTCGATGAACGATCCGCTCGGCGATCTCCTGGCCCGTATCCGTAACGCGCAGCTGCGCAACAAGAGCAAGGTTTCAAGTCCCAACTCGCGACTGCGCGAGAGCGTCCTCGAAGTGCTCAAGACCGAAGGCTATATCCGCGGCTACGCGGTGGTCGAGCGCGAGGGCCATTCGGAGATCGAGATCGAGCTGAAATACCTCGAGGGCGAGCCGGTGATACGCGAGATCGAGCGGATTTCCAAGCCCGGCCGGCGCGTCTATACCTCAGTGCGCAATCTGCCGCGTATCAATAACGGTCTTGGCGTCGCCATCGTCTCGACGCCCAAGGGCGTCATGGCCGACCACGACGCCCGGGACGCCAATGTCGGCGGCGAAATCCTGTGCACGGTGTTCTGATGTCTCGTGTCGGCAAAAAACCAGTGGCGGTCCCCGCGGGAATCACCGCCAACGTCGAAGGCCAGACGGTCAAGATCAAGGGCCCGAAGGGCGCGCTGTCGGTGGTGCTGCCCGACGAGGTCTCGGTCAAGCTCGACGGCGGGCAGATCAAGGTCGATCCGCGCGCCGAGACCAAGCGCGCGCGCTCGCAATGGGGCACCTCGCGCACCCTGATCGCCAATCTCATCGCCGGCGTCACCAAGGGCTTCGAGCAGCGGCTGGAGATCAACGGCGTCGGTTACCGCGCCGCCGTGCAGGGCAAGAATTTGCAGCTCGCGCTCGGCTACAGCCACGACGTCATCTATCCGATCCCGGACGGCATCACCATCGCCACGCCGCGGCCGGTGGAGATCGTGATCACCGGCACCGACCGCCAGAAGGTCGGGCAGGTCGCCGCCGAGATCCGCGAATACCGGCCGCCCGAGCCCGATAAGGGCAAGGGCATCAAATACGCCGCCGCGCGCGTCTTCCGCAAGGAAGGCAAGAAGAAATAACGGAGCCGCCGATGACGAAGCTCATGGACAAGATCACTCGCCGGCAGGGACGCGTGCGCGGGGCGCTGCGGCTTGCCGCCGGCGAGCGCAAGCGGCTTTCGGTGTTCCGCTCCTCCAAGCACATTTACGCGCAGGTGATCGACGACGATCAGGGCGCGACTCTCGCCGCCGCTTCCTCGCTGGAAAAGACGGCGCGGGAAGGCTTGAAAACCGGCGCCAGCGTCGACGCCGCCAAGGCGGTCGGCAAGCTCATCGCCCAGCGCGCGCAGGAAAAGGGCGTCAAGGACGTGATCTTCGACCGCGGCGCCTATCTCTATCATGGCCGCGTCAAAGCGCTGGCGGATGCCGCGCGCGAGGCCGGATTGAATTTCTGAAGACGGATGACAGTCATCGCAGCATAAAGGCATGAACAGAATGGCAAAGCATCATGGCGCGTGAACCACGCGGCGGGCGACACGAGGAGCGCGACAGCGAGTTTGTCGACAAGCTCGTGCATATCAACCGCGTCGCCAAGGTGGTGAAGGGGGGGCGCCGCTTCGGCTTCGCCGCCCTCGTCGTCGTCGGCGACCAGAAGGGCCGGGTCGGCTTCGGCCACGGCAAGGCGCGCGAGGTGCCGGAGGCTATCCGTAAGGCGACCGACGCTGCCAAGCGCTCGCTGACCCGCGTGCCTTTGCGCGAAGGCCGCACGCTGCATCACGACGTGGCCGGACGCCACGGCGCCGGCAAGGTGTTTCTGCGCGCCGCGCCCCCCGGCACCGGCATCATCGCCGGGGGCCCGATGCGCGCGGTGTTCGAGACCTTGGGCATGCAGGACGTGGTGGCCAAATCGCTCGGCAGCTCGAATCCCTACAACGTGGTGAGGGCGACCTTCGACGCGCTCAAGCACCAGGATTCGCCGCGCTCGGTCGCGGCGCGAAGAAACATCAAGGTTTCGGAGTTGCAGTCGCGCCGGCGCGACGTTGAGGTCGACCAGACCGCCGAGTGAGGGCTTTGGAGCAGGCAATGAATACCAAGAATCCCGGCAAGACCGTCAAGGTCAAGCAAATCGGCAGCGCGATGCGCCGGCATCACAGCCAGCGCGAGACGCTGGTGGGGCTCAAGCTCAACAAGATCGGCCGCGTCGCCGAGCTCGCCGACACGCCGGCGACGCGCGGCATGATCGCCAAGGTCGCGCATCTCGTGCGCGTGGTGGAGAAATAGCATGAAGCTGCACGAACTCGCCGGCCGCGCCGGCGCGCGCAAGGCGCGAAAGCGCATCGGCCGCGGCATCGGCTCCGGTACCGGCAAAACCGGCGGCCGCGGCGGCAAGGGCCAGACCGCGCGCTCGGGCGTGCGCATCAAGGGTTTTGAGGGCGGCCAGATGCCGCTGCACCGCCGCCTGCCCAAGCGCGGCTTCAAGAATACGGCGTTCGCGCGCCGGCTCAACGAGGTCAATCTCGGACGCCTGCAAGAAGCGATCGATGCCGGTCGGCTCGATGCCACCGGCAAGATCGACGCGGCGGCGCTGGTCAAAGGGGGGATTTTGCGCCGGGCCAAGGACGGCGTACGGCTTCTCGGCGGCGGCGAGATCAAGGCTAAGGTGGCGATTTCCGTGTTCGGCGCCTCGAAATCGGCGGTGGCGGCGGTGGAGAAGGCCGGCGGCAGCGTTGAAATCCTCGCGCCGAAGCGCGAAACGGACGAACAGGCGGCGTGACGACGCGCCGCGCCCGGCCTTGTGCCGGGTGTCCGCGGTTTCTACCTGTGGACGACGGCGTGGATGGACGGGCATAGGCGGAGCTGAGCGATGCCGTTCTTCGAACGACTACAGTCCGTGATGACGTGAAAAAGGGGACTTAGAGCGCGATGGTCTCTGCAGCGGAACAATTGGCGGCCAATCTCAACTTCGGGGCGCTCGCCAAGGCCGAAGAGCTGAAGAAGCGCATCTGGTTCACGCTCGGCGCGCTGCTCGTCTACCGGCTCGGCACCTACATCCCGCTGCCAGGCATCGATCCCAATGCTTGGAACCAGATTTTCAATTCCCAGGCCGGCGGTATTTTGGGGATGTTCAATATGTTCGCCGGCGGCGGCATTCACCGCATGGCGATCTTCGCGCTGAACATCATGCCCTACATTTCGGCGTCCATCATCATCCAGTTGATGACCACCGTGTCGCCGACGCTCGAGCAACTCAAGAAAGAGGGCGAGCAGGGCCGCAAGACCATCAATCAATACACGCGCTACCTGACGGTGGTGCTTGCCGCGTTCCAGGCTTACGGCATCTCCGTCGGGCTTCAGGGCGCCAGCAACGTGGTCACCGATCCGGGCCCGTTCTTCGTCGTCTCGACCGTGATCACGCTGACCGGCGGCACCATGTTCCTGATGTGGCTCGGCGAGCAGATCACGCAGCGCGGCATCGGCAACGGAACGTCGCTGATCATCATGTCCGGCATCGTCGCGCAACTGCCTTCGGCGGTGGCGGGCACACTCGAACTCGGCCGCCAGGGCGCGCTCTCGACCGGGCTTATCCTCATCGTGCTGGTGATGGCGGTCGCCGTCATCACCTTCATCGTGTTTATGGAGCGCGCGCAGCGCCGGCTCCTGATTCAGTATCCGAAACGCCAGGTCGGCAACCGCATGTTCGAGGGCCAGTCCTCGCATTTGCCGCTCAAGCTCAATACCTCGGGCGTTATTCCCCCGATCTTCGCCTCTTCGCTGTTGTTGTTGCCGACGACGGTCGCCAACTTCACCGCCGGCCAGGGGCCGGGATGGCTGACGCTGATCACTACGCAGCTTTCGCACGGTCGGCCGCTGTTTCTCGCACTCTATGTCGGCCTCATCGTCTTCTTCGCCTTCTTTTATACGGCGATCGTGTTCAATCCGGTGGAGACCGCCGACAATCTGAAAAAGCACGGCGGCTTCATTCCCGGCATCCGTCCCGGCGAGCGCACCGCCGAATACATCGATTACGTGCTGACCCGGATCACGGTGATCGGCGCCGCTTATCTGGCAGTGGTCTGCCTGTTCCCGGAAATGCTGATCTCGTATGCGGCGGTGCCGTTCTATTTCGGCGGCACCTCGCTTCTGATCGTGGTCAGCGTGACCATGGACACGGTCGCGCAGGTGCAGGGCTATCTGCTGGCGCATCAATATGAAGGGCTGATCAAGCGCTCGAAGTTGCGGGGACGACGCAGATGAGATTGATCCTGCTGGGTCCGCCGGGGGCGGGCAAGGGAACGCAGGCCCAGCACCTCGTCGCCAGATACGGACTTGTCCAGTTCTCCACCGGCGACATGTTGCGCGCGGCCGTCAAGGCTGGCACCGTCATCGGCCGCCAGGCGCAGGACATCATGGCGCGCGGCGCGCTCGTTCCCGACGATGTCGTGGTCTCCATCGTCGAACAGCGCATCGGCGAGCCGGATGCGCGCAAAGGCTTTATTCTCGACGGCTTTCCGCGCACGGTACCGCAAGCCGAAGCGCTCGACCGCATGTTGCGCAGGCACGGCTTGGCGCTGGACGCGGTGATCGAGCTCAAGGTCGACGAGGCCGCGCTGATCCGGCGCATCGAAAGCCGCATCGCCGAGATGACCGCGCGCGGCGAGGCGCTCCGCCCCGACGATAATCCGGACGTCCTGCACCGGCGGCTTGCCGCCTACCGCGAGCAGACCGCGCCGCTGATCGCCTATTATCGGCGCCACGGCATGCTGCGCAGCGTCGACGGCATGGCGCCGATTCCGAAGGTCGCTCGCCAGATCGAAGCCGCGCTGGCCGATGCGGCCACGACGCTCAAGGAACCGCCGGCTTCTCCCCGGCCGGCATCGGCGCCGAAGCCCCCTATAGGAAAAAAATCCAAGGCCGGCTCG
This sequence comes from Xanthobacteraceae bacterium, assembly GCA_031291475.1. Lineage (GTDB taxonomy): Bacteria > Pseudomonadota > Alphaproteobacteria > Rhizobiales > Xanthobacteraceae > BOG-931. The sequence goes on along the minus strand of JARLIY010000120.1, from coordinate 63,036 downwards.
AAGAGCCGCAGCAAGGGCCGAGCCGGCACTCGGGCGCGGCCGGCGGGCAAGGCCAAGGCTCAGGCCAAGCCCAAATCCGGGCCCAAATCCAAGGCACGGCCGCGAAAGCGCCGCCGCTAGACCAAGTTGTACACGAACTCGCTAGCCGGGTTGACGAAAGCCGAGGGAATCCCCTAATAAGTGACCAATATCCGGTCGGAGATTGAGCAGCGATGCCAAGCCGCAGCGGCAGGCATGCGTTGGCTTTTTACGTTTGTGGCCTTCTCAGGTGACATTCGAATCGATAGGTAGTGGCCGGGCGGCACCGGAACACCCCGGGTTCGCCCGCACAGGGAGCAACTGAGTGGCCCGTATTGCTGGCGTCAATATCCCGACCAACAAGCGCGTCGTGATCGCGTTGCAGTATATCCATGGCATCGGCTCGGCCAAGGCCAAGGAAATAATGGAGAAGGTGTCGATCCCCGAGGCGCGGCGGGTGTCGCAACTGACCGACCAGGAAGTTCTGCAACTGCGCGAAGTGATCGACCGCGACTATATCGTCGAGGGCGATCTTCGGCGCGAAGTCGCCATGAACATCAAGCGATTGATGGATCTTGGCTGCTATCGCGGGTTGCGTCACCGCCGGAACCTGCCGGTCCGCGGCCAGCGCACCCATACCAACGCACGCACCCGCAAGGGTAAGGCCAAGCCGATTGCCGGCAAGAAGAAATAACGCGTCAAACAGGAACTATGTGACGAACCGGTGCGGCCGGTTCCGATCCGAAAGGGCTCAGAATGGGTAAGGAAGCCACGCGCGTCCGGCGCCGGGAACGCAAGAACATCGCTTCCGGCGTGGCGCACGTGAATGCCACCTTCAACAACACCATGATCACGATCACCGACGTGCAGGGCAATACCATTGCCTGGTCGTCGGCGGGCACGATGGGTTTCAAGGGATCGCGCAAATCGACGCCCTACGCGGCGCAGGTCGCGGCCGAAGATGCCGCCAAGAAGGCGCAGGAGCACGGCATGCGTACGCTCGAAGTCGAGGTGGCGGGCCCCGGTTCGGGCCGTGAATCGGCGCTGCGCTCGCTGCAGGCGGCCGGCTTCACCATCACGTCGATCCGCGACGTAACGCCGATCCCGCACAATGGATGCCGTCCGCGCAAGCGGCGGCGCGTATAGGACATGTCGCAGATGGAAATTGAACATTCGCCGCCGCTCGAACATGACAACGAACATGGCAACGATCTTGGCCCCACGGAGCGGAGTGGGCCGCGCGACGCGCCGGCGCCGCGCAACGCGATGGGTGATAACGTGACGATCCAGAAGAATTGGCAGGAATTGATCAGGCCGGGCAAGCTGCAGGTCAGCGCCGGGACCGATGCGCGGCGCGCGGCGACGGTGGTGGCCGAACCGCTCGAACGCGGCTTCGGCGTGACTTTGGGCAACGCGCTGCGCCGCATTCTCTTGTCCTCGCTGCAAGGCGCCGCGGTGCAGTCGGTGCACATCGACGGCGTGCTGCATGAGTTTTCCTCGATTGCCGGCGTGCGCGAGGATGTGACCGACATCGTGCTCAACATCAAGGACATCGCCATCAAGATGCAGGGCGAGGGGCCCAAGCGCATGGTGGTGAAGAAGCAGGGTCCGGGCACGGTGACCGCAAGCGACATCCAGACCGTGGGCGACATCGTCGTGCTCAATCCCGATCTCGTCCTGTGCACGCTCGACGAGGGCGCCGAAATCCGCATGGAATTCACGGTCAATACCGGCAAGGGCTATGTGCCGGCCGAGCGCAACCGTCCCGAGGACGCGCCGATCGGCCTCATTCCGGTCGACAGCCTCTACTCGCCGGTGCGCAAGGTCTCCTACAAGGTGGAGAATACGCGCGAAGGCCAGATCCTCGACTACGACAAACTTACGCTTTCGATCGAGACCAACGGCGCGGTGAGCCCCGAGGACGCGCTCGCTTACGCAGCGCGCATCCTCCAGGACCAGCTCAACGTGTTCGTGAACTTCGAGGAGCCCAAGCGCGAAACCACGCAGGAGGCCATCCCCGACCTTGCCTTCAACCCGGCGTTCCTCAAGAAGGTCGACGAGCTCGAACTCTCGGTGCGTTCGGCCAATTGCTTGAAAAACGACAACATCGTCTATATCGGTGACCTGGTGCAGAAGACCGAGGCCGAGATGCTGCGCACGCCGAATTTCGGGCGCAAGTCGCTCAACGAGATCAAGGAAGTGCTGGTGCAGATGGGCCTGCATCTGGGCATGGAAGTGCCCGGCTGGCCGCCCGAGAATATCGAGGAACTGGCCAAGCGCTTCGAGGATCATTACTGAATAGGGAACAGTAATCAGTAGTCGGTAATCAGAAAGCTTCTGATTACTGATGACTGAGTTCTGACATCTGCATGCGTCACGCCAAGACCCATCGCAAGTTCAGCCGGCGATCGGATCATCGCAAGTCGATGCTGGCCAATCTCGCGGCGTCGCTGATCAAGCACGAGCAGATCACGACGACCTTGCCGAAGGCGAAGGATTTGCGGCCGGTGGTGGAGAAGCTGGTCACGCTCGGCAAGCGCGGCGACCTGCACGCCCGCCGCCAGGCGATCGCGCAGCTGCGCGACCTCGCCATGGTCAAGAAGCTCTTCGAGGTGATCGGCCCGCGCTACAAGGGGCGCAAGGGCGGATATATCCGGGTGATGAAGGCCGGCTTCCGCTACGGCGATTCGGCGCCGGTTGCGGTCATCGAGTTCGTCGACCGCGACGTCGAGGCCAAGGGTAAGGATTCCGGGCCGATGCAGGTGCGCGCCGAGGAGCCAGAGCCCGCCGTCGCGTAATAGCGCGCCGTCATCCTGAGGCGGCCGCGAAGCGGCCCTCGAAGGATGCGGCGAAGCGTCCGGGCCGTCGCCCTTCGAGGCTCGCGGAGTTTATCGTCGGGCCGGCCTCGGGATGGACCCGTTGGCTCGCACCTCAGGGTGACGGAAATAAGTTACGGACGTTCGTTCATGCCGCATTTGCGCGCCCTCATCATTACGCTGGCCGCCGTCGTTCTTGCGCTGTCACCGCTCATTTCGGCTGCGCCCGCGCAGGACCGCCGCCTGCCGCCCTCGTCGGCCGAGCTGCAAATGTCGTTTGCTCCGGTGGTGCGCCGCGTGGCGCCCGCGGTGGTCAACGTCTATGCGGCCCGCGTCGTCGAGAACCGCAACCCGTTCATGAACGATCCGCTGTTCCGGCAGTTCTTCGGCGCGGTGCCGCGCGAGCAGGTCGAGCGCTCGCTCGGCTCCGGCGTCATCATCGATTCGGCGGGCCTCGTCGTCACCAATTTCCACGTGATCGACGGCGCTAGCCAGGTAAAGATCGCGCTCGCCGACAAGCGCGAGTTCGACGCCGACATCGCGCTCAAGGACGAGCGCAGCGATCTCGCGGTGCTCCGCCTCAAGGACGCGTCCGAGCGCTTTCCGGCGCTCGAATTCGGCAATTCCGACGAGCTGCAGGTCGGCGACGTGGTGCTGGCGATCGGCGATCCGTTCGGCGTCGGGCAAACGGTGACGCACGGCATCGTCTCGGCGCTGGCGCGCACGCAGGTCGGCGTCAGCGACTACCGGTTTTTCATCCAGACCGACGCCGCCATTAATCCCGGCAATTCCGGCGGCGCGCTGGTCGATCTCAGCGGCCGCCTCATCGGCATCAACACCGCGATCTATTCGCGCTCGGGCGGATCGCAGGGCATTGGCTTTGCCATCCCCGCCAACATGGTGCGCGTGGTCGTCGCCTCGGCAAGAGGCGGCAGCGCCGCGGTGATGCGGCCGTGGCTCGGCGCCAAGCTGCAGGAGGTGACGCCGGAGATCGCCGACAGCCTCGGCTTGAAGCGGCCGAGCGGGGCGCTGGTCGCCAATGTCGCCTCCGGCGGTCCCGCCGCGCGCGCCGGCATCAAGACCGGCGACGTCATCCTCGGCGTAGACGGCACCGCCGTCGAAGATCCCAACGCCTTCGATTATCGCTTCGCCACCAAGCCGCTCGGCGGCAGCGCGCAAGTCGCGCTGTTGCGCCAGGGACGCGAAACGACAGTTACGGTCGGCCTGCAAAGCGCCCCCGACACGCCGCGCGAGGAGATCGAAATCAGCGCGCGCTCGCCGTTCCTCGGCGCCACGGTCGCCAACCTGTCGCCGGCGCTCGCCGAAGAGCTGCGGCTCGATTCCCAGAGCCGCGGAGTCGTCATCGTCAAAGTGGCCGACGGCTCGGCGGCGCAGTCGATCGGCTTTCGCAAGGGCGATATCGTGGTTTCGGTGAACAACCAGAAAATCGAAAAACCGGCCGATCTCGATCGCATCACCCGCGCCGGCGGCCGGGCGTGGCGCATCACCGTCAATCGCGGCGGCGAGCAGATATCGGTGATGTTCTCAGGATGAGCACGCGGCCGAAAGGTAAATCGCCGACGTTGTTCGCGGCCGCCGGCCTGGAGCGCGATGCGCCGCGTCCGCTCGCCGACAAGCTTCGCCCCGACCGGCTGGCCGACGTGGTCGGGCAGGATCACCTGCTCGGTCCCGACGGCACGCTCACGCGCATGCTGGAGACGCGCTCGCTCGGCTCGCTCGTCTTCTGGGGGCCGCCGGGCACCGGCAAGACCACCGTGGCGCGGCTGTTGGCGCGGGCGACCGACCTGCATTTCGAGCAGATCTCGGCGATCTTTTCCGGCGTCGCCGATCTGAAAAAAGTCTTCGACGCGGCGCGGGCGCGGCGCGAAACCGGGCAGGGGACGCTGCTCTTCGTCGACGAGATTCACCGCTTCAACCGCGCCCAGCAGGATTCCTTCCTGCCGGTGCTCGAGGACGGCACCATCGTCCTGGTCGGAGCGACCACGGAGAATCCCTCGTTCGAGCTGATCGCGCCGCTACTCTCTCGCGCGCGCGTACTGGTGTTCAAGCCGCTCGATGGCGCCGCGCTGGAGAAGCTCCTCCAACGCGCCGAGACGATCGAGGGCAAAAAACTCCCCCTCGACGACGAGGCGCGCGCTTCGCTTCTGCGTATGGCCGACGGCGACGGCCGCTCGGCGCTCACGCTCGCGGAGGACGTGTGGCGCGCCGCGCGGGAGGGCGAGATTTTCGACGCCACCGCCCTGCAAGGGATCGTGCAGCGCCGCGCGCCGATCTACGACAAGAAGCAGGACGGCCACTACAACCTGATCAGCGCGCTGCATAAATCGGTGCGCGGGTCGGACGCCGACGCCGCGCTGTATTACCTTTGCCGCATGCTCGATGCCGGCGAGGACCCGCTCTATCTGGCGCGGCGTATCGTGCGCATGGCGGTCGAGGATATCGGGCTTGCCGACCCGCAGGCGCTGGTCGTCGCCAATGCCGCCAAGGACGCCTACGATTTTCTCGGCTCGCCGGAAGGCGAACTCGCCATCGCCGAGGCCGTGCTCTATGTCGCCACCGCGCCGAAATCGAACGCCACCTACACGGCGTTCGGCGCCGCCATGCGCGCCGCCAAGGAAGCGGGCTCGCTCTTGCCGCCCAGGCACATCCTCAATGCGCCGACCAAGCTGATGCAGGCGGAAGGCTACGGCTCGGGCTACGAATACGATCACGACACCGAAGAAGCCTTCTCTGGGCAGGACTATTTCCCGGAGGCGCTCGGCCGGCACACATTTTACGATCCGCCCGAGCGCGGCTTCGAGCGCGAGATCAGAAAGCGCCTGGAATATTGGGCGAAGCTGCGGCGCGAGCGGAGCGGGTCTTGAGGCGCGGAAGGGGCCCGCGCCAGCCGGGCGGCGGCAAGCAAAGAGCCGGGCCGAGACATCACAAACACGGCAAACGCCAAAGCCGCTTTCCTTCTCCCTCTCCCCGCGTGCGGGGAGAGGGCGTAGGGGGCCTTCGGCCGCCGTCGTTTAAACAAGAACGCGACGCGAAGCATCGCTATGGTGAGGGGGCTTTCCCGCAGGCTCAGACTCGCGGAACAGCCCCCTCACCCGACCGCCCTCGCTCTGCTCACGCGGTCGACCCGTCCCCGCAAGCGGGGAGAGGTGAAAGCAGCGCGCCGACCCTCCCCGCCACTCGCAACAGCTCCTGGGGGGAGGGGAAAGTGCAGACTGTCGCCGTCACTGCCGACGAAGCCGGCATGCGGGTGGATCGCTTTCTCGAAGCGCGCTTTCCCGGGTTGAGCTTCTCCCATATCCAGCGCGTCATCCGTAAAGGCGAGGTGCGCGTCAACGGCAAGCGCACGGCGCCGAAGAACCGGCTGGAAGCCGGGCAGAGCGTGCGCATTCCGCCGCTCCGCCTCGATGCGCCGAAGCCGCGAACGCCGGGCAGCGAGGCCGACGAGAAAACCCGCGCCTTTCTCCGCTCCATCATGTTGCACGAAGACGCCGACGTGCTGGTGCTCAACAAGCCGATGGGGCTTGCGGTGCAGGGCGGCTCGGGCACCACGCGCCATCTCGACGGCATGCTCGAGGTCTTGCGCGATGCGCACGGCCAGCGGCCGCGGCTGGTGCACCGGCTCGACAAGGATACCGCCGGCTGTCTCCTGGTCGCCAAGACGCGGTTCGCCGCGACGGCGCTGGCGAAGACCTTCCGCTCGCGTTCGGCGCGCAAGATCTATTGGGCGCTGGTCGCCGGCGTCCCCAAAGTACAGCAGGGCCGCATCTCCACCTTCCTCGCCAAGGAGGAGCGCGAGGAGGACTCGTTTATGCGCATCGCCCGCCACGGCGAGAAGGGCGCGAGCCACGCGGTGACCTATTACGCAGTGGTGGAAAACTCAGGGCCGCTTATGGCCTGGATGTCGCTCAAACCGGTGACCGGCCGCACCCATCAATTGCGCGCGCACATGGCGCATATCGGTCATCCGATCGTCGGCGACCCGAAATATTTTTTGCTGGAGAACTGGGCGCTGCCGGGCGGCATGCAGAACAAGCTGCACCTCCTCGCCCGCCGCATCGTCGTGCCGCATCCGCGCGGCGGGACGATCGACGTCAGCGCGCCGCTGCCGCCGCACATGCAGCAATCGTGGAACCTGCTCGGGCTGGATGCATCGCGCTACGATCCGATCGTCGAGGCGCCGGAGGAGGAATAGGCGTCCCTTGCGCGCCGTTCATTTGTCATGCCCGGCCATAGCCGTTCGAAGAACGGCGTCGCTTCGCTCGCCTCGCCTATGTGCCGGGCATCCATCGTCTTTGCAGCATTGTCAGGAAGACGTGGATGGCCGGGACAAGCCCGGCCATGACGAGAATTACCGCAGCGAAGCGTTGAACTTATCCAGCGCCGCCGAGCCCGGGCACAGCTCCTTCTCGCCGAGCGCGTTCAGCGGCGTCTCGACGGTGTTGAGATGACCGTGCAGGTCCTCGGCCTCGGGCACGACGTAGAGCAGCCCGGTGACGATCTGTCCCTTGGCGGCGTGGTGTTGGAGAAAGCTCATGGCGGCGAGACGATTGTGCACGTCGTATTCGGCGTCGAGCTTGCGCAGCGCGATGGTCGAGCCGTCATGTTGCTGCACCAGTTCGACGCTGCCCGGCGCGTAATCGACGTGGATCGCCGCGCGGCCGGTGATGAAATCGAGTCGGTTGACCGCGTCGTTGTGCTCGCGCACGTAATCAAAGCTCTTGGTCGAGCCGGCGTGGTTGTTAAACGCCACGCACGGCGAGATCACGTCGATGAATGCGGCGCCGCGATGTTCGAGCGCCGCCTTGATCAGCGGCGTCAATTGCTTCTTGTCGCCGGAGAACGAGCGGGCGACGAAGGTGGCGCCAACCTGCAGCGCGATGCCGACGAGATCGATGGCGGCGTCGGTGTTGATCACGCCGCGCTTCGATTTCGAGCCGGGATCGGCCGTGGCGGAGAATTGGCCCTTGGTCAGGCCGTAAACGCCGTTGTTCTCCACGATATAGACCATATCGACGCCGCGGCGGATGGCGTGGGCGAACTGGCCGAAGCCGATCGAGGCGGAATCGCCGTCGCCGGATACGCCGAGATAAATGAGGTCGCGATTGGCGAGATTGGCGCCAGTGAGCACCGAGGGCATGCGCCCGTGCACGGAATTAAAGCCGTGCGAAGAGCCGAGGAAATAGGTCGGCGTCTTCGACGAGCAGCCGATGCCGGAGAGTTTCGCCACCCGGTGCGGTGCGATCGACAGCTCGAAGCAGGCCTCGATGATCGAGGCTGAGATCGAGTCGTGGCCGCAGCCGGCGCACAACGTCGACACCGCGCCCTCATAGTCGCGGCGGGTGAAGCCGAGCTCGTTCTTCGGCAGCTCCGGGTGATGGAATTTCGGCTTGACGACGTAGGTCATGACACCACCTTGCCCCGGCGCAGCGGGGTGACTTTGAGCGCATCGATGTGGTCGGCGACGGCGCGGGCGATGAAGCGCGCGGTGATCGGCGTGCCGTCGTAATGCAGGATCGGCACGAGCCGCACCGGATCGATGCTGCATTCGTTGACGACCAGCGAGCGCAGCTGCGCGTCCCGGTTCTGCTCGACCACAAACACGAAATCGTGCTCGCCGATAAAGCTCGTCACGCTGGAGTGGAACGGGAAGGCGCGCACGCGCAACCGGTCGAGCACATGGCCGCCGGCTTCGAGCAGCTCGATCGCCTCGTCCATGGCCGGCGAGGTCGAGCCGAAATAGATCACGCCGTATTTTGTCTGTTTGGTCGCATTGGCCTGCAACGGCCGCGGCACCAGGTCTTTCGCGGTCTCGAACTTGCGCAATAGCCGCTGCATGTTGTCGGCATAGGCCGCGCCTTCTTCGGTGTAGCGGGCGTAACGGTCATGCGAGGTGCCGCGGGTGAAGAACGAGCCCTTCGCCGGATGCGTGCCCGGATAGGTGCGATAGGGGATGCCGTCACCGTCGACATCGAGATAGCGGCCGAAATCGGCGCCGGCTTCCAGCGCCGTTGCCGTCATCACCTTGCCGCGGTCGTAGCGGCGGCTGTCGTCCCAGGTAAGCGGCCGCGACAGCCGATGGTTCATGCCGATATCGAGGTCGAGCATGACGAAAATCGGCGTCTGCAGCCGCTCCGCCAGATCGAAGGCCGCGGCGGCGAATTCAAAGGCTTCCGCCGGATCGTCGGGGAACAGCAGAACATGCTTGGTATCGCCGTGCGAAGCGTAGGCGCAGGACAAAATATCGGTCTGTTGTGTGCGCGTCGGCATGCCGGTCGAGGGCCCGGCCCGCTGCACGTCGAACACCACGGCGGGAATTTCGGCGAAATAGGCGAGCCCGAGAAATTCCTGCATCAAGGAAATGCCCGGCCCGGAGGTGGCGGTGAAGGCGCGGGCGCCGTTCCAGGACGCGCCGACCACGATGCCGATCGAGGCCAGCTCGTCCTCGGCCTGGATGATGGCGAATTTGTTCTTCTTGGTTTGCGGATCGACGCGCAGCCGGCTGCAGTGGCGGGTGAACGCTTCGGCGAGCGACGAGGACGGCGTGATCGGATACCAGGCGCAGACCGTGGCGCCGCCATAGACCGCGCCCAAAGCCGCCGCCGAATTGCCCTCGATGAAGATGCGGTCGCCGACCGCGTCGGCGCGCTTCAATCGCAAGCCGATCGGGTGATCGAGATTCATCGTCACCCAGTCGCGGCCGAGATGCAGCGCGTGCCTGTTGGCGTCGAACAGCTTCTCCTTGCCGGCATACTGCTCGCCGATCAGCTTCTCCATCTCGCCGATATCCATAGCGAGCAATACCGAGAGCGCGCCGCCATAGACGATTTTCTTGAACAATTGGCGCTGGCGCGGGTCGGAATATTCGCGGTTGCAGATGGCGGTGAGCGGCACGCCGATGACGGTGATGTCGTCGCGGAATTTCGACTTCGGCATCGGCTTGGTGGAATCGTAGAGGAGATACCCGCCGGGCTCGAGGCCGGCGACGTCCTGGTCCCAGGTCTGCGGATTCATCGCCACCGCGAGATCGATGCCGCCGCGCGCGCCAAGGTGGCCGGCCTCGGAAATGCGCACCTCGTACCAGGTCGGCAGCCCCTGGATGTTGGAGGGAAAGATGTTGCGCGGCGCGACCGGAATGCCCATGCGCAGCACCGAGCGGGCGAACAGCTCGTTGGCGCTGGCGGAGCCGGAGCCGTTGACGTTGGCGAACCGGACGACGAAGTCGTTTACCCTCTGGATTGGCATGCGTGCTCTGCGTGAGTCATGTCGATGAGGTATTTCTGCATGTCCCAGGCGCCGGTGGGACAGCGTTCGGCGCACAGCCCGCAGTGCAGGCATACATCCTCGTCCTTGACCATGATGCGCCCGGTCTTGAGGCTGTTGCCGATATAGAGGTCCTGCGTGAGGTTTTCGGCCGGCGCCTGCAGGCGCGAGCGCAGGTCGGCCTCATCGCCGTTCTCGGTAAAGCTGATGCAGTCCATCGGGCAGATGTCGACGCAGGCGTCGCACTCGATGCAGAGTTGCCCGGTGAATACGGTCTGCACGTCGCAATTGAGGCACCGCTCGGCTTCCTTGAGCGCCAGATCGACGTCGTAGCCGAGCTCGACTTCGGCCCTGATATCGCGCAGCGCCACCACCTTCTCGCGATGCGGCACACGATAACGCTTATCGAGCGTGATCTCGTTGTCGTAGCTCCACTCGTGGATGCCCATTTTCTGACTGGTGACCGCGATCTGCGGGGCGGGGCGGACTTTCACGTCTTCGCCACGGCAGAATTTGTCGATCGAGATCGCGGCCTCGCGGCCATGCGCCACCGCCCAGATGATGTTCTTCGGCCCGAAGGCGGCGTCGCCGCCGAAAAACACCTTGGGATGCGTCGATGCCATGGTCGTGAAGTCGACCTTGGGCATGTTCCGCTTGTCGAACTCGATGCCGCAATCGCGCTCGATCCAGGGGAAGGCATTCTCCTGGCCGACGGCGACCAGAACGTCGTCGCAGGGGAAGTGCTGGTCGGGCTCGCCGGTGGGCACGAGATCGCGGCAGCCGTCGGCGTCGCGCACCGGCTTGACCTTCGTGAAGGTGACGCCGGTCAGCTTGCCGTTCTCGGTCGTGAATTCCTTCGGCACCAGGTAATTGAAGATCGGAATGTCCTCGTGCATGGCGTCTTCCTTCTCCCAGGGAGACGCCTTCATCTCCTCGAAGCCGGAGCGAACGACGACTTTGACGTTCTCGCCGCCGAGCCGGCGCGAGGAGCGGCAGCAATCCATGGCGGTGTTGCCGCCGCCGAGCACGATGACGCGTTTGCCGATCTTGTCGATGTGGCCGAAGGAGACGCTGGCGAGCCAGTCGATGCCGATATGGATATTCTTGACGGCTTCCTTGCGGCCGGGAATGTCGAGGTCGCGGCCGCGCGGCGCGCCGCAACCGACGAACACCGCATCGAAGTCTTCGGCGAGCAGCGCCTTCATGCTGTCGATGCGCTTGCTGCCGACGAATTCGACGCCGAGATCGAGAATGTAACGGCACTCCTCGTCGAGCACTTTTTCCGGCAGGCGGAATTTCGGAATCTGCGTGCGCATCATGCCGCCGGACAGCGGGTCCTGGTCGAATACGACACATTTGTAACCGAGCGGCACGAGGTCGCGCGCCACGGTGAGCGACGCAGGGCCGCCGCCCACCAGCGCGATGCGCTTGCCGTTCCCGGTCGCGGGGGGTTTGGGCAGGCGCGCGCGGATGTCGTCCTTGAAGTCGGCGGCGACGCGCTTGAGCCGACAGATCGCCACCGGCTCCTTCTCGACGCGGCCGCGCCGGCAGGCGGGCTCGCAGGGGCGATCGCAGGTGCGTCCGAGCACGCCCGGAAACACATTCGATTCCCAATTGATCATGTACGCGTCGCTGTAACGGCCGGCGGCGATCAAGCGGATATATTCAGGAACCGGCGTGTGCGCCGGGCAGGCCCACTGACAATCCACCACCTTGTGGAAGTAGTCGGGGGCCGAAATGTCGGTAGGTTTCATTCCATTCCTCTTGCACGCAGCACCCGCTCATACGCGGCGGTTGTTTGACGCTGCTGCGCGGACCGGCTTCCCTCGCGGCTTCGCTTACGTTGCCGAATCCGGCGCGGATCGTAGGCGAGCAGGGAGCCGATTTCTACCGCTTCTGCTTGTTATATCAAGGTTTTGTCTATTGTTGTCCCTAACAAAAGCGCGGCCGCAGATGCACAAGACGCAGCGCAACCGGCGCCCCGGCCGGGGCGCGCCTTGGCTAACTCAAGCCATTGAATATATTGGTAAATCAATCTCGCCGGTGAGCGGCGTGACGACATATCCGAAACGTGCTGCTACGCGTCATCCTCGTTAGCTATGGCCTAAGGTCTAACCTCTTATGCGCGATCTGTTCGAGAGCCCCTCGTCGAAAGATCCCGTGGCTGTGGCGCGCCGCGGCACGCGGCCGCTCTTGCGGCGGCGTTTCTACGACAAAGCCGCCCCCGCGGCTTGCGCCGAAGGCTACGCGGTGCGGCTCGACGACCAGCTGGTGCGCACGCCCAGGCGCCGCGTGCTCGCCGCGCCCAATCTCGCGCTGGCGCAGGCCATCGCCGCCGAATGGGAGGCGCAGCGTGAGGTGATCGATCCGGCGAACATGCCGCTGACCCGTCTCGCCAATGCGATTATCGACGGTGTCGCCGATCGCCCGGCCGTGGTGGCGGCGGACGTGGAAAAATATCTTGGTACCGATCTCCTCTGCTATCGGGCGAGCGCGCCGCGCGGCCTGGTCGAGCGCCAGGCGCAGCACTGGGATCCGATCCTGCATTGGGCCGGGCAGGCGCTCGGCGCGCGCTTCGTTCTCGGCGAGGGCGTTATTCACGTCGCCCAGCCGGCTGCGGCGCTTACGGCGGTGCGCGTGGCGATCCCGGGCGATCCGTGGCGGCTCGGCGCCGTGCATTCGGTGACGACGCTGACCGGCTCGGCGCTGATCGCGCTTGCACTCGCGCATGCGCGGCTGACAGCCGATGAGGCGTGGGCGGCGGCGCATGTGGACGAGTACTGGAACATGGAGCAATGGGGCCGCGACGAAGAGGCGCTCGCGCGCCGCGCGTTCCGCTTCGCCGAACTGCAAGCGGCGGCGACGGCGCTCCGATCGCTTGCAGAGTGAGTTTGCTCCTCGTCCGCGGCAACGAGCGGAATGTGGAGTTGGCCCACTTATCCACCGCTGATTAAAAGTGAGCTATTTTATACAGACGTAAAAAGGCGCTCGGCTCAGATTTATTAAGAACGGGCGCTTCACCCCCCACTCCCCCGACCCCCCGTGCCCGTACCTAGTATGTATGCGTGTGCGCGTACAAGGATCCCAGCCTGTGGCCACGGGCGGGGGTCTTTGGTTTTCTCGGAGCTAAATGGCCTTCGACGCCGTGTCCTCAGTTCACCAGTGCGAAAGAAGGATCACAGAGAAACGCTCATCGTGTCCTTTGACCTTTTTATGAATGACACCTGCCCGAAGTGCCGCAAGCCGATAAAGCTCGCTGTTATCGAGCAACATCCGACTCGCCGCGATCTTGCGGTCCACAAGTTCGAATGCGCGAACTGCGGCGCTGTGAAAACCAAAATCATCTTGCGGAATCAGGGCAAAGTCGCCGCCTGAACCGGCGGCACAGGCCGGCCGCTTCAGTCGGCGGTTTCGCTACGGCGGCCCAACGCGAGCGCGGCAATATTTGCTAAAATCCTACGCCAAGCAGCGGGAGCACCCGCTGCAGGATTGCCGCGAGGCAGACCAGGACCGCCAGGATTTTGAGCAAATTTGCCAGCCGTCCATCGCGCACGAATCTGTCGATGACCCAGAATAAGATCGCACCGACAACGCAGATGATCAGCACGTGAATCAATACGAAAAGCATGGTGACATTCCCGCCTTGGCCTTGGAGCACCGCTATGAATTTAGCCGACATTCCCAACTGGCGCGAACCGAATCGTAAGGCAGCAAGCGTAGGATAGGCTAAGGCGCGAAGCGCCGAGCCCACGTCTTTGCTGTAGCATCACATTCTGCGTAGGCTTCGCCTTCGCGCTCCGCGCTTCGGCGGACCCAAACCCGCCGAAGCTCGCTGAGCGAGCGAAGGCGGGCCGCTCAATCCGGCTACGCTTGCTTCGAACAACGCGATAATAGACGGCAACTTCAGGCAGCGTGGCTGAATGCCTTGGTGACGCCGGTTTTGAGCGGCTCCGTGGTCGCGAGCGTGACCTTCTGACCGAGCGCTGCCAGTTCCTTGCTCTGCTCGGTCAAAATCTCGAGTTGCTGCCGTGCATGTTCGGTCGATAGCTCAAGGAACTCCGAAGGCGACTTCACGCTCAACAGCTTTTGGACAAAGCCGAAGGCAACCTTGAAGTTTGTTTGAGCAAATTCGAGGAGCTTGTTGTTGTAGACTTGGGCGCCCTCAACCGCCGTCGAACAGCTTTTTCTGATGAGATCGGTCGCTTCAGCCGTGGCGGCGCTCATCTTCTCGTAGGCTTCTTTGGCTTGCGCGTTGCCGGTCTCGGTCATCGCGCGAAATGCCTGAGGGGCATCGGTCATTGGGGAGCTGACGGGCTTGGAAGTCGCGCTATGGGTGGTCGTAGCCATGGTGTCACTCGTGATCCTTCGGATTTAGGGCGTCCTGCTGGGTGACGTCCGAACGAGACGCCCTAAGCACTTTTCGGATGCGCCGGCGCGATGGCCTGCAGCCTTCACATAGTTACTAAATGCGTTAACCCAACATCGGATATGCGAATGAACACAAAACGTGATCGGAACAGCAGCCAGGAAGTGAAGCCGGACACTAACAAGCGTTCGCGCGACATGCTTCGGTGCATGTCGTCACTGATGCAAGGACAAATCGTTTGAGATGCGTCCTCAATTCAGTTACGTTAGCCGGCGAATCTCGCTCATCGAAGGGCGTGGCCTCGAGACACACCTGACCACGTAGCGAGTACGATTCCTGGGGCGGGGCTTGTAACCCCGCTCCCGGCGGTTCGGGGCATCGTCCCCGCCGGCATTACGACCGGCGCGCGAGGTGCATCGCTTAAGCGCGTTTGGCGGCGCGGATAACGCCGGCGTGCGGCTGTTCGCGTGAAGCGCGGTCCGGGCTGAGTCCTGGCGTTTGGTCGCCGGGACAAGAGCCGCGGTGGAGCGCCGATAGGCGAGCGGTCCCCGCTGGGATCGCTTCCGCGCTCGCGCACTTGCAGATGGCGACATCTGCCGGTGCGGCGCGGACAGTGGAAGGTGCGCCTGTCGGCGCTCCGCCTGCCTTCTTTTTTAGGGAGGCAAGTCGGAACTGGCTTCGTGGGAATGGCTTGGCAGAGCTCGGGCGCAACGCGCCGCGAGAACGAATTCGCTTATCCGCCCCCGCGAAGTGAAACGAAGCGGGGGAGAGGAACCATGCGGAGCTTGCGTAGCGAGCGAAGCATGGTTGAGGGGGCGTCCTCATGAGTGCTTCGCCTCGCCGCCGTCGCCCCTCCCACCGCTCTTCGGGCGGTCCCCCTCCCCGCTATCGCGGGGCGGGATGAAGCGAAGCGCGCTGCGAGTTCACGCGGAATGACAGAGCAACGACGAGGGAATGCCTTACCCGCCGGTCACGCTCATATGGCGGCCGAGCGCGGGGCGCTGGTGGCGGCGATCGATGATGAAATCGTGGCCCTTGGGCTTGCGCGAAATCGCTTCGTCGATGGCGGCGAAGAGAAGCTCGTTGCCTTCGGAGGCGCGCAACGGCTTGCGCAGATCGGCCGCATCCTCCTGGCCTAGGCACATATAGAGGGTGCCGGTGCAGGTGACGCGCACGCGGTTGCAGGATTCGCAGAAATTGTGCGTCAGCGGCGTGATGAAGCCGAGCCGGCCACCGGTCTCGCCGACGCATACATAACGCGCCGGCCCGCCGGTGCGGTCGTCGGTATCCTGGAGCGAAAAGCGCTCGTTCAATCGCGCGCGAACGATCGAGAGCGGCAGATATTGATCGAGCCGGCCGATCTCGCCGAGCGGCATCACCTCGATCAGCGTCAAATCCATGCCGCTGCCATGCGCCCATTCGATCAGGCGGGGGAATTCGTCCTCGTTCACGCCCTTGAGCGCGACGGTGTTGATCTTGACCTTCAGCCCCGCGGCCTGGGCGGCGTCGATGCCGGCGAGCACGTGCGGCAACTCGCCCCAGCGGGTGATGGCGCGGAATTTGTCCGCGTCGAGCGTATCGAGCGAAACGTTGATGCGGCGCACGCCGTTGGCCGCGAGCGCGCCGGCGTATCTGGCGAGCTGCGAGCCATTCGTGGTCAGCGTCAGCTCGTCGAGGCGGCCGGTGGCAAGATGGCGCGACTGCGTCGAGAACAGAGTCATAATTCCGCGGCGGACCAGCGGCTCGCCGCCGCTGAGGCGAAGCTTGCGCACGCCGCGGGCGACAAAAGCCGAGCACAGCCGGTCGAGCTCTTCGAGCGTGAGCAGGTCGGCCTTCGGCAGGAAGGCCATGTGCTCGCTCATGCAATAGACGCAGCGAAAGTCGCAACGGTCGGTAACCGAGACGCGCAGATAGCTGATGTCGCGGCCAAACGGATCGACCAGCGCCGGATATCCGGGCGCGGCGTCAAGGTCGTATGTTTTGGTGGGTTCCAATTCCACGCCCATCGGCATGCCTCTCCCGGCCCCATACGAGCCCTAACAGGGCCTTTATCGGATTATAACCGATATAGTCAGTTTTTGTGCCCCATAAAGCCCTGATCGTCCAGAGCATTTTTCACAGGTGCGAGAGCGGCGATGGCGGCGGGGAGTTCCGCAAAGGAGCTGATCACCCGGTCCGGTGCCAAACGCGCCACGGGAACGTCGGTATAGCCGAAATCCACGGCGACGACCGGCGCCTTGGCGGCGCGGGCGGTGCGGATATCGGTGATGGAATCTCCGACCATGATGGCGCGGTCCGGATCGCCGCCGGCGCGCTCCACAGTCAGGCGGAAAATCAGCGGATCGGGCTTTTGCACGCCGAAGGTGTCCTGGCCGCAAATGGCGGCGAAGCGCGGCGTCAGTTGGAGCGCGTCGAGGAGGCGCCGCGACAGCCATTCAAGCTTGTTGGTGCATACCGCCAGAATATGGCCGGCCGCGGCGACCCGGTCCAAGGTCGGCTCAAGCTCCGGGAACGGACGCGAGCGGTCGGCGATGTGGTCGGCGTAATGAGCGATGAAGGCGGTGTAGAGCCGGTCGATATCGGCGGTGGATGCGGAGCGCCCTTCCAGGATCAGTCCCCGCTCGATCATGCTCCTGGCGCCGCCGCCGATCAGCGGCCGGGCGTCGTCATAGGGGACGGTGGGCAGGCCGTGCCGGGTCAAAATGTAATTGAGCGTGGCGATGAGATCGGGCGCGGTGTCGATCAGCGTGCCGTCGAGGTCGAAGACGATGGTCAGCATGACTTTCGCGTAGCCGTGGAATGTTCGCGGCGCAAGCATCGCTTTCATTCCCATTTTGCCCATTTTGCCCTACACAGCGGCCATGGACGTCGAGGCCCACAAACGCGCCGCCGCCGCCCGCGCCGTCGAATTCGTCCGGCCGGGGATGCGGCTTGGACTGGGTACCGGTTCGACAGCGAGCCACTTCATCGACTTTCTTGCCGAACGCGTGCGCGCCGGCCTCGATATTGTTGCCGTCCCGACGTCGGAGGCGACGCGCGCCCATGCGGCACGGGTTGGCATTGCGCTCACCACGCTGGACGACATCCCCGAATTGGATTTGACCATCGACGGCGCCGACGAGATCGCGCCCGATCTGACGTTGATCAAGGGCGGCGGTGGCGCGCTGCTGCGCGAAAAGGTGGTGGCGGCGGCTTCCGCGCGCATGGTCGTGATCGCCGACGAGACGAAATGGGTCGCGACTTTGGGCCGTTTTCCGCTGCCGATCGAGATCGCGCCGTTCGGCGCCACGGCGATCCATCGCGCGGTCGAGGCGGCGAGCGCCGAGGCCGGCGCTCCGGGCCCGGCGGTGCTGCGCAAGGCGCAGAACGGGCATCCTTTCGTCACCGACGGCGGCCACTGGCTGTTGGATGCGCATTGCCGGCACATCGCCAACCCGCGGGAGCTGGCGGCGCGCCTTTGCACGGTTCCCGGCGTGATGGAGCACGGTCTGTTCATCGGTATCGCCCAGACTGCTATTGTCGCCGGTCCGGACGGGGTGCGCGTCGTCGAGCGGCCCTGATCCTAAAAGTTTGAGAGGAGTGCGATCGTCAGCATGTCCGATTACGACGTCGATCTTTTCGTCATTGGCGGCGGGTCGGGGGGCGTGCGGGCCGCGCGCGTCGCCGCGCAGCATGGCGCGCGCGTCATGCTGGCGGAGGAATATCGCGTCGGCGGCACCTGCGTCATTCGCGGCTGCGTGCCGAAGAAGCTTCTGGTCTACGCCTCGCGCTTCCGCGCCGAGTTCGAGGACGCGGCCGGTTACGGCTGGACGCTGGCGCAATCGTCATTCGACTGGCCGACGTTGATTGCCAATAAGGACAAAGAGATCGCACGCCTCGAAGCGGCCTACACCGCGATGCTGGAAAAGGCCGGCGTCACCGTCGTCAAGATTCGTGCCGCGGTCGCCGACGCTCACACGGTGCAGATGACGAACGGCAAACGCGTGCGCGCGGCGACCATCCTGATCGCCACCGGCGGCGCGCCGACGTTCGGCGATCCGATTCCTGGCATCGAACACGCCATTTCCTCGAACGAGGCGTTCCACCTGCCGTCCTTGCCGCCGCAGGTGGTGATCCAGGGCGGCGGCTATATCGCCGTCGAGTTCGCCGGCATTTTTGCCGGACTGGGCGCGCATGTGACGCTCGTCTACCGCGGCGAGAATATTTTGCGCGGCTTCGACGACGACGTCCGCGCGCATCTGCGCATGGACATGGAGAAACACGGCATCAGGGTGTTCACCGGCTGCAAGGTGGCGGCCATCGCGCGCTCCGGCTCGCGTTTCTCCGTGCAACTGTCCAGCGGCAATCAAATCAGCGCCGATTGCGTGATGTTCGCCACCGGCCGGGCGCCGAACGTCAGCCGCATCGGCCTGCAGGAGACCGGCGTCGCCATTGCCAAGAACGGCGGCGTCGCCGTCGACGAATATTCGCGCTCGAGCGTCGCCAGCATCTACGCCATCGGCGACGTGACCAATCGCGTCAATCTGACGCCGGTCGCCATTCGCGAGGGGCATGCATTCGCCGACACGGTGTTCGGCGGCAAGCCGACGGCGGTCGATCATGTCAACGTGCCGACTGCGGTGTTCGCCGATCCCGAAGTCGGCGTGGTCGGGATGACGGAAGCGCAGGCGCGGGCGCGGCTTCCGCAGACCGACGTGTACAAGGCGATGTTCAAGCCGTTGAAGGCGACTTTGTCCGGCCGGGACACGACCGTGCTGATCAAGCTCGTGGTCGACGGGCTGACGGACCGCGTGGTCGGCTGTCATATCGTCGGCGAGGGCGCCGCCGAAATGATCCAGGCTGCCGCCATCGCCGTGAAGATGGGAGCCAAAAAGGCCGATTTCGACGCCACCATGGCGCTGCATCCCACGACCGCCGAGGAACTCGTCACCATGCGGAAAAAAAGCGCCAGTTACGCCCGCGAAGCCGCGGAATAAGCAGCATTTTTGGCCCTGTCGCGGCCGCGCGGCGACGTGTATAAGACCGCCGGATTGTGGAGACAGCAGTAATGTCCAGGCGGACAAATTCAGCCAAATGGAGCCCCGACTCCTGGCGCGACAAACCGATCGTCCAGGTGCCGGATTATCCCGACCGTAAAGTGCTCGGCGAGGTCGAAGCGCAGCTTGCGAGCTTTCCGCCGCTCGTTTTTGCCGGCGAGGCGCGCAACCTCAAGCGCGCGCTGGCGCAGGTCGCAGCCGGCGACGCTTTCCTGCTCCAGGGCGGCGATTGTGCCGAAAGCTTCGCCGAGCACGGCGCCAACAACATCCGCGATTTCTTCCGCCTGTTCCTGCAGATGGCGGTGGTGTTGACCTATGCGGCGGCCTCGCCGGTGGTCAAGGTCGGCCGCATTGCCGGCCAATTCGCCAAGCCGCGCTCGGCTCCAACCGAGAAACGCGGCGGCGTCGAGCTGCCGGCGTATCGCGGCGACATCATCAACGGCACCGAATTCACAGTTGAGGCGCGCACCCCCGATCCGCGCCGGCAGTTGGAAGCTTATCGCCAGTCGGCGGCGACACTGAACCTTTTGCGCGCGTTTGCCACCGGCGGCTACGCCAATCTGTCGAACGCGCATCAATGGATGCTGTCCTTCGTCAAGGACTCACCGCAGTCGAAGCGTTATCAGGAGCTGGCGACCCATCTCACTGAGGCGCTCAACTTCATGCGCGCCTGCGGCATCGATCCCGAGGTGCATCCGGAGATGCGCACCACGGATTTCTTCACCAGCCACGAGGCGCTGCTGCTGGGCTATGAGCAGGCGTTCACGCGGGTCGATTCCACGACCGGCGATTGGTACTGCACCTCCGGCCACATGCTCTGGATCGGCGACCGCACCCGGCAGGCCGATCATGCGCATGTCGAGTTCTGCCGCGGCATCAAGAATCCGCTCGGACTAAAGACCGGCCCGACGCAAAAGCCCGACGAGCTGTTGAAGCTCATCGATGTGCTCGATCCGGACAACGAGCCCGGCCGCCTGACGCTGATCTGCCGCATGGGCGCCGACAAGGCGGCCGATCACTTGCCGCAGCTGCTGCGTGCGGTCAAGCGCGAGGGCCGCCATGTGGTCTGGTCGTGCGATCCGATGCACGGCAACACCGTCACCTCGGTCACCGGCTACAAGACGCGGCCGTTCGATCAAATTCTCAAGGAAGTGCGGACATTTTTTCAGGTGCATACAGCCGAAGGCACTTATGCCGGCGGCGTGCATCTGGAAATGACCGGACAGAACGTCACCGAATGCACCGGCGGCGCGCGCGCGATCAGCGAGGAGGATCTGAACGACCGTTACCATACGGTCTGCGATCCCCGCCTTAACGCCGAGCAGTCGCTCGACCTGGCGTTTCTGCTCGCGGATCTGCTCAAATCGGAACGTC
Organism: Xanthobacteraceae bacterium; assembly: GCA_031291475.1. GTDB lineage: Bacteria > Pseudomonadota > Alphaproteobacteria > Rhizobiales > Xanthobacteraceae > BOG-931. The sequence goes on along the minus strand of JARLIY010000120.1, from coordinate 42,145 downwards.
AGGGCAAAGCCAAACCGCTGCCGGCGGTGGCCGGCCTGTAGCGGCATCTCCAGAAACACTGGCATTCGCGTCGCGCCGCGTGCGCTCACCGGTATCGGCGAACCGCTCGGCGTCCGTACTCGTGCTTATCCGGCGATGTTTGCTACAATTGTCGCTATCTGCGCACCGAGTTTTCACGAAAAGCCTGAATAAGAAGATCGAGGCCGCCATCTCGGCTGCGCGCGTCGTTTATGAGGGCGCGCCCGCATTATGTAGTGTTCGCGGACATATTGGATCATGCAACTCGATCTGCCGACGCTGATGGTCATGCAGAGCTTCGCCTTGGCCTGCGCCGGCGCGGTGTTGCTCGTTGCCTGGTCGCAGAACCGAAAGATAATCCCTTGGGCGCTATGGGGCGTTGCCGATATTATCGCTGCCGGCGGCATTCTTTCGCTGATGCTCGGATACACCTCGCATCAGCCGGTTTGGTTCATTGCCGGCGGCGTCCTCATGCCACTCCACGCAGGCTTGATGTGGAAGGCCGCCCGGATCATTGACTCGAAGTCCGCGCCCCTGGTCGTCGTGTTCCTCGGACCGGCGGTCGTGGGCCTCGGATATTTTGTGCCCGTCTTAAGGGACGCCGCCGGGTCGCTTTCCCTCACCATGGGTGCCGCATATTTCCTCGCCATCGCCATTTCCTTGGCGCGCGGCCAGAAAGAGCGGTTGATGGCCCGGGTGCCGCTGGTCATCTTCACGGCCGTGCAAGCTACGTTCTATTTGATCGGCACCTACAGCACCTTCAGCGGTTCAACCGGCCAAGAGGGTGTACCGTCGATCATGAGTCTGTTCGGCCTTATTTATTTCGAAAGCATCATCTTTGCGCTTGGTACGTCGGTGTTTATTCTTGCGCTGGTCAAGGAGCGCAATGAGGCCGCTGGAATGGCAGCGGCACGCACGGACTCGCTTACAGGCATCGCCAATCGAGCCGCCTTCATGGAGAGTGCCCAGCGGGTTCTGGAGCGTTGCCGGCACGATAACGCGCCGGTTTCGGTCATGATGTTCGATCTCGATCGATTCAAATCCGTCAATGACAGACACGGCCATGCGGTCGGCGATTCCGTGCTGCGAAAGTTCTGCGAGGTAGCCGCCGCTGCGCTGCGGCCGACCGATGTCTTCGGCCGCCTCGGCGGCGAGGAATTCGCCGTGGTGTTGCCGGGATCGAGTATCGAGGCAGCCCACGCCCGCGCCGAGCGAATCCGCAGCTCGTTCGCGGCAAGCTGTCGCTTCATCGACAAGGAGCATGTCGATGCGACGGTGAGCTGCGGTCTGGCGGTGAGCTTGAAAGCCGAGGAGACGCTGAACGCACTGCTCAAGGAATCCGATACGGCGCTTTATCTCGCCAAGGCGGAAGGCCGGAACCGGGTCCAGCGTGCCGGCCGGCACAAGCCGACCGGTGACCGGCCGAACGTGATCCGTGTCGCCTGAGGCTTCGACGGTACGCGGGCGGCGCAGAGGGCCTCAAGGCCGCTGCGTAGGGTCTGCAAGCCGCGTCTCAGCACCGGGCAATTCAAAAGACCAAAGCCAGCGTGACAGTGTCACGGCGGCGAGCATGCCGACAAACTGCGCCGCGATGAAAGCCGGGGCGGCGGAGGGCGCGATGCCGGCGAAAGTGTCGGAAATCGATCGCGCAATCGTCACCGCCGGGTTGGCGAAGGATGTGGAAGCCGTGAACCAATAAGCCGAGGTGATGTAAAGACCGACTGCAAAAGGAACAGCGGTCGGCGCTCGCGCCATGCATCCCAGAATTGTCAGCAGCAGCCCGAAGGTGGCAACGAACTCGCCAAGCCACTGTCCCGGGCCGGTTCGTACGTTCTGCGACAACTGCCACAGCGGTAATTCGAACATCAGATGCGCCGTCCAAACGCCGATCAAGCCACCCGCGATCTGCGCTGCGATGTAGGCTGTCACTTCCGGCCATGGCAGCTCTCGGCGCAGCGCAAAGGCAACGCTGACTGCCGGATTGAAATGCGCGCCTGAGAGCGGACCGAACGTCAGTATAAGGACGGTGAGGATCGCTCCGGTCGGAAGCGTGTTGCACAAAAGCGCGAGTGCGTCGTTACCGCCGGAAAGCCTTTGCGCCATGATGCCGGAGCCGACGACCGCCGCGAGCAGAAAGGCGGTTCCCAAGCCCTCAGCGATGGCTCGCCGCGCGAGTGACGCTTTCACGTCGGCTCCGCCGACTTTGCCGTCGCTCCTTTCGTGCGCCCGATCTCTTTCAGCTTGTTTTGCAGAGTCAACTGATCGAGCGAACGCAACGGCAGCGCAACAAAAATGCCAATGCGCTGATTGAGCATGCGGTAGGCATCCTTAAAGGCAAGCGCGATTTCGGCCGGATTGCCCTTGGCCTCGGCCGGGTCGGGGATGCCCCAATGCGCGGTCATCGGCTGGCCAGGCCAAACCGGACAGGTTTCCGAAGCGGCGTTGTCGCAGACGGTGAAGACGAAATCGAATTGCGGGGAACCGGGCTTGGTTAATTCGTTCCATGATTTGGAGCGATGCTGCGTTGTGTCGTAGCCAAGGCCCCGCAACAGCCTGATCGTGTGCGGATTGATGCGGCCTTTAGGCTGGCTTCCGGCGCTGTAGGCGCGAAATCGACCCTGGCCGAGCTTGTTGAGGATGGCCTCGGCCATGATCGAGCGCGCGGAATTTCCGGTGCAAAGAAAAAGCACGTTGAAAGGCCGCTCGAGCACGACACGTCACTTGCAGCAGGCTGCGGCGGTCGCCGGCGCGGCAGTCACGGCGGGAGCCGCTTTGGCGACGCGCGCCTCGCGTTCACCACTGCCGTCGCCGTAATCCGTGCTCTCGTCCGTGGTGTGGAAGGTTTCCCAGGCGATGCCGGCCGGATCGTCAATCCAGGATTTTTCAGATTTGGCATAGCAGCAGGTCGTCGCGCCTTGCTCGATCACAGTGCCGCCGGCCTTGCGCAGGCGCGCGTAAACTTCGTGCAGCTCGTTCTTGTCCTCGACCTGTATGCCGAGATGATCGAGGCCGGGCGTACGGCCACGCGTCGAGATCGCGAAGTTGACGCGCGGATCGTCGAGCATCCATTTGGCGTAATCGGGCTTGACCACGACCGGCTCGGCATCGAACAGCGCCGCGTAAAAGCCAATCGATTGCTGAAGATTTTCGACCGCGACGTGAACGTGCAGGCGCTTCACGGGGACGCTCCTCTCAGGCTGGAACTTTGCTGCGCCTTGTGCGCGCCGTCTTGCAGGCGGCCACGGGCGCACATTCCGCCGGCGCGCCGCCGCAACAATTGTCGGTCAAGTACGCGATCAAGCCATTCATCGCCTCGTAGCGCGCCGCGTAAATCATCGAACGGCCCGCCCGCCGCACGGTGACAAGTCCGGCCCCGCGCAGGCGGTCGAAATGGAAGGTGAGTGTGTTTGGGGCGAGCTTGAGCGCCTCGGCAATGCTGCCCGCCGGCAGGCCTTCCGGCCCGGCCTGGACGAGCAGGCGATAGACGTCGAGGCGATTGTCCTGGGCAAGGGCAGCGAGGGCGATGACGGCGTCTGACTTTTCCATATTTCAACGACTATCGAAATAAAGCCGCCCCGTCAAGTCTGCAAAAGACTCTCTCAAGTCGTTGAGCGATTGCCCGCCTTGCCGGCGAAGCCATTGCCGGAACGGACATTCCGGCGCTAGACATCGGCATGAACGAGCGTCCTGCCGATCGTCTGGCCATTGCCGTGGCGCAGCTCAATCCCATTGTCGGCGACGTTGCCGGCAACCTCGAGCGCGCTCGCGCCGCGCGCGCGCAGGCCGCCCGCGACGGCGCCAATATCGTCGCTTTTTCCGAGCTGTTCATCGCCGGCTACCCGCCCGAAGACCTGGTGCTCAAGCCGGCATTCCAGTCCACTTGCCGCGGCGCAATCGAGACGCTGGCGCGCGACACGGCAGACGGCGGCCCGGCGGTTCTCATCGGCACCCCCTGGGTCGAGGACAAAAAGCTCCACAATGCTTATGCGCTGCTTGCCGGCGGGCAGATCGAGACGATCCGCTTCAAGGTCAATTTGCCGAATTACGGCGTGTTCGATGAGAAACGCGTGTTCGCGCCGGGGCCGGTGCCTGGCCCGGTGAGCTTCCGCGGCGTGCGGCTTGGCCTGCCGATCTGCGAGGACACCTGGACCGACTGGGGCGACTACGAGAACGTCGTCGAGACGCTCGTCGAAACCGGCGCCGAGTTGCTCATCGTGCCCAACGGTTCGCCTTATTGGCGCGGCAAGGCCGATGTGCGCCTCAATGTCTCGGTGGCGCGCGTCACCGAATCCGGCCTGCCGCTGATTTATATCAATCAGGTCGGCGGCCAGGACGAGCTGGTTTTTGACGGCGCGTCGTTCGCCTTGAATTCCGATCGTTCGATCGCGTTCCAGCTCCCGGCCTTCAGCGAAGCGGTCGTGACCACGCAATGGTCGCGGACGGGCGGTTTGTGGCGCAGCGCGCAGGGGCTGCTTGCGGCAGCCGAAGCACCGGATCAGGCGGATTACACCGCCTGCATGCTCGGCCTGCGCGATTACGTCGACAAGAATCGCTTCCCCGGCGTTGTCATCGGGCTTTCCGGCGGCGTCGATTCGGCGTTATGCGCGGCGCTGGCGACCGACGCGCTCGGCGCCGAGCGCGTGCGATGCATTATGCTGCCTTTCCGCTTCACCTCGGAGCAGTCGCTCGACGACGCGGCTTTGATCGTCCGCGCGCTCGGTGTGCGCTACGATATCGTACCGATTGCGAGCGCGGTGCACGGGCTTGAGGCGGCGCTGGTCGGCATTTTTGGCGGCCTGCCGCGCGATGTCACCGAGGAGAATTTGCAGGCGCGCGCCCGCGGCGTTCTGCTCATGGCGATCTCCAACAAATTCGGCCTGATGGTGGTGACCACCGGCAACAAGTCGGAAATGTCGGTCGGCTACGCCACTTTGTACGGCGACATGAACGGCGGCTTCAATCCGATCAAGGACCTCTACAAGACGGAAGTCTATCGGCTGGCACATCTGCGTAATCGCTGGAAGCCGGACGGCGCGCTCGGGCCAACGGGCCCGGTGATTCCGGAGAATGTGATGACGCGGGCGCCGACCGCGGAGCTGCGCGAGGACCAGACCGACCAGGATACGCTGCCGCCCTATGATCTGCTCGATCAGATCCTCGAACGGCTGGTCGAGCGCGAGGAGCCGCTCGCCGCCATCGTCGCCGCCGGGTTCGATCGCGACATGGTCATGAAGGTCGAGCGCATGCTCAGCGTCGCCGAATATAAGCGGCGGCAGGCCGCGCCGGGCGTGAAGGTTACACTGAAGAATTTCGGCCGCGACCGGCGCTATCCGATCGTCAACCGGTTTCGCGATCCCGGCACCGAATTGCCGGCCTCAAGTCCCGCGCCAGTCAAGAGTTCCGCGACGGCCAAGGCCGGTGCCGGAGATTTTTGAACGATGCATGTCATTGCCGGGCGTGACCCGGCAATCCAGTTTTCTTCTCGCACTTTAAGATGGATCACCGGGTCTCGCCGCTTCCGCCTTCGCGCTCCGCGCTTCGGTGGACTCAAACCCGCCGTAGCTCGCTTAAGCGAGCGAAGGCGGGTCGCGGCGGCCCGGTGATGACGGTGAAGGGTTTCAATGCGCCGCGACGAAGGGCGGCCCGACCGTGCGCACGGCAGCTTTGGACGTATCGGCAGCGCCGGCGGCGGCGTCCTGCGCCGCAGGCGCCGCGCCCGTCGCGGGCGGCAAAGCGTTGGCGTCTTTGCTTGCAGGCTTGATCGGCTTGCCGTTGGCGCCCTTTGGCTGCGGCGGTTGCGAGAGCAGTTTCGCGTTCTGGTCAGTGACGACGATGTCGCCGCTTTCCAGCGTGCTCGAATCGTCGGCGCCCTTCAGCGCGTCGGTCCAGCTCTGACCCGGCCGCCGGCAGGAGCAGGCGGCGTTGAATTCCTTGCGGTAGTGGAAGGCATTCGGCAGTTCGGTATAAGGCTGGCCGGCGATCGACATGGCCTGGCCGATGTCCTCGCCCGGATTGCGATAGCTATAGAGGATCGCCTCGGCGGCCGGGCATTCGCGCTGGCAGGCGCGCTGGTCGTCGGCGAAGCGGCTGGGCGAAGTCGAATAGGAGATCGGGAAGTAATAGCCGTCGCAGGTGCGCACACAAACCGTTCGATAGGTGCCCGACGGCGCGCCGTCGCCGCCCGGATTGATGAGCCGGCCGCTGAACAGCGCGTCGAGGAAGCCGCCGGGACCGGCCGCAGCCGCCTCCGCGCGATATTGCGGGCCGCAATTATTCTGGGCCAGTTGGCCGATCAGCGCGCGGCGCTGGCCTTCCTGAACGGTATTGCCGCTCTTGAAGTGCTCGAGATCGCTCATGCTGCGGTCGAGATTATCGCGCATCTGCTGGATCTGCGTGTTCAGCGGCTGGCACGCCGGCGACCGCCCGGTGAACAGCGCGAAAAATCCGCCGCCTTCGCAGCCTTGCTTTTTCGATTGCGCGAGCGTGCGGTCGAGGTCGGCCTGCTGCTTGGCGATCGAATCTTCGAAACGCTTGATCTGGTCGGCGCGCACCGGATCGCTGCGGTTGACCACCGCGAGCTGGCCTTCGAGGCGGGCGCAAACCGGATTGGCCGACGCCTGATCCGGCGGCTGAGCCGGCGCAGTCACGATGCCGGGCGCACCCGGAATGGGAGCCGGCGGAACGGGCGGCGCGGTCTGTGCCGCGGCAGCGGCTGCAAAAACGCTCAAGACGAGAGCGAGGAATCCAGGGCCGCGCAACGGCTTAAGCATCATTATCTTCCCGGCCCCGGTTCCACCCGCTTGGGCGCGATCAAGCGATGGAATGGTGACCAAAGTGTGAATGGGGCCCGTCACTCGGCGTCCGGCTGGTTTTCCGGCCGGGCGCGGTCGAAGGCGGGGAGCTTGAGGCACGCCGCGTCGATGCCGACGATCTTGGGGAATTTCTCCAGCGGGACCTTGAGCCGTCTTGCATTATAGACCTGCGGCACCAGGCAGAGATCCGCCACCGTGACTTTGTCGCCGCACGAATAGGGGCCGGGCTGTGCCAGCGCCTCGAACGCTTCGAAGCCTTCGATGACCCAATGATGGTACCAGGCGTCGATGGCGCTTTGCTCCTGATGCAGCTCGCGTTTGAGATAGCGCAGCACGCTGGAATTGTTCAGCGGGTGGATATCGCAGGCGATGATCTGCGCCAGCGCACGCGACTGCGCCCGCGCCAGGGCCTCCTTGGGCAGGAATGGCGGATCGGGATGGGTCTCGTCGAGATATTCGATAATGGCGAGCGATTGGATCAGCACATCGCCGCCGGGCGTCACCAGCGCCGGAACGCGCATCTGCGGATTGACCGCGCGGAATTCCGGCCGTCGGTTGTGGCCGCCATCCCTGATCAGATGAACGGGTACGGTTTCGTAGTCGAAGCCTTTGAGATTGAGCGCGATGCGCACGCGAAACGCAGCCGACGAACGGAAGTAGGAATAGAGCTTCACGGATTTTCTCCCGCTAATCGTCTTCTTCCTGTTCGCCCGCCTCGGCAACGAGCTGGGCGGAGCGGGCGGTCAATTGCTGCAAGGCGCGATGAAAAGCCTCGCGGTCGCCCGACGTTAAAATCTCCGTCAAGCGGCGCGCGAAGTCGAGCGCATGCGGCGCTATTTCCTCGTACATCGTCCGCCCGGCGGCGGTGAGCGACAGAAACGCTTCGCGCATGTCGTCACGGTTGGCGCGGCGGACAAGGAGCCGCCGCTTCTCCATGACCGCCACTGCGCGCGATACCTTGGTCTTGTGCATGTGGGTGTGTGCGCCGATCGCCTTGGCGGTCATCACCCCAAACTGGCCGAGTGTGACCAGGACGCGCCATTCCGGCACGCCGATTCCGTAACGCCGCCCGTAGACGCGCGACAGCGCCTGCGAAACGAGGCTCGAGACCACGTTGAGCTGGTAGGGCAGGAAATGCTCGAGCTTGAGCGCCGCGTGGTCGCCGGGCGCTTGCTCCGCCAAATCCTCCCCGGCCTTGCCTTCGCTCGCCCGCTGACCAGCCATGGCATCACCTGGAGCACGATCCGGAAGAGGGGAACCCGCGATCCGAAAAACGTCCGCGCCGGCGGCCTTTTGCGTTGCGCCGCAACGGCGCGAACATGGCCGAAGTTACGCGGCCGCGCAACGGCGCTGGGGCCTTGCTCGCATTGATCCGGTCTCTTAGGTGATGCACAAGACTTCCGGGAGGAATTGCCGATGAGCGCCGATTTCGCCTCGACCGCGGATTTGGCCGACAAGACGATTACCTTCGACGCTATCGGGCCCGATCTTTATGCCTTTACCGCCGAGGGCGACCCCAATTCCGGGGTGGTCGTCGGCGACGACGGCGTGATGGTGATCGACGCGCAGGCCACGCCGGTGATGGCGCGGCAGGTGATCGATCGGGTCGCCGGCATCACCGACAAGCCGATCAAATACGTCCTGCTCACGCATTATCACGCGGTCCGCGTGCTTGGCGCGTCCGCCTATCAAGGCGCCGAAATCCTCGCCTCGGCGGCGACGCGCGCCTTGATCGCCGAGCGCGGGCAGGCGGATATGGACTCCGAGATCGGACGCTTTCCGCGGCTGTTCCGCGCCGTCGAGAGCATCCCCGGCTTGACCTGGCCGTCGATCACCTTCCCCGACCAGATGTCGGTGTGGCTCGGCCGGCGCGAAGTGCGCATCATGCATATCGGCCGCGGCCACACGGCCGGCGACGTCATCGCCTTCGTGCCGGACGCCAGTGTGGTGTTTTCCGGCGACCTCGTCGAATATCACTCCGCCTGTTATTGCGGCGACGCGCATTTCACCGACTGGCCGGCGACGCTCGACCGGCTGGCCGAATTTTCAGCGAGCGCGCTGGTGCCGGGCCGCGGCGCGGCGCTGAAGACGCCGCGGCAAGTAGCCGACGGCATCGCGCTCACCGAGGACTTCCTGACGACGCTCTACGGCGCGGTCACCGACAGCGTCGCCAAGGGCCGCTCGCTCAACGAGACCTACCGCGCGGTGCGCGCCCTCATGGATCCGAAGTTTTCGAGCTTTTCCATCTACGAGCATTGCATGCCGTTCAACGTTTCGCGCGCCTACGACGAGGCCAACGGCATCGAGCATCCGGTGATCTGGACGGCGGAGCGCGACCGCGCCATGTGGGCGGCCCTGCGCGAGTAGCGAAGAAACCACAAACCATGACCAGCGCTCGCAAGTCGGTCTATCGCTACGACTATCGCCACGCGCGCGACCAGGATGCGGAGGCGGTCGCGCGCCATCCGGTCGTGGTGGTCGGCGCCGGACCGGTCGGGCTTGCCGCCGCCATCGATCTTTCGCTTCGCGGCGTGCCGGTCGTGCTGCTCGACGATTCCGACCGCATCGGCGAAGGCTCACGCGGTATCTGCTGGTCGAAGCGGACTTTGGAGATTTTGGACCGGCTCGGCGTCGGCGAGCACCTGGTCGAGCACGGCGTCACCTGGAAGCTTGGCAGGGTGTTTTGCGGCGACGAGCTTCTCTTCTCCTTCGATCTGTTGCCGGAGGAGGGGCACAAAATGCCGGCCTTCATCAATCTTCAGCAGTTCTATCTGGAGAAGGCGCTGGTCGATCGCGCGCTTGAACTGAAAACTCTCGACTTGCGCTGGAAGAACCGCGTCGTCGGCCTCGATTGGCTCAACGACGGCGCGCGGCTTACCGTCGAAACGCCGGAAGGCCGCTACCGGCTCGACGCCGACTGGCTGATCGCCGCCGACGGCGCCCGCTCTACGGTGCGGGGACTGCTCGGCCTCGATTTCGCCGGCGTCACCTTCGAAGACAAGTTCCTCATCGCCGACGTGCGCATGGCGGCGGATTTCCCCACCGAGCGCCGGTTCTGGTTCGCGCCCAGCTTCCATTCCGGCCAGTCGGCGCTGATGCACCGCCAGCCCGACGATGTCTGGCGCATCGACCTGCAACTCGGGCCCGACGCCGACCCGCTAACCGAGCAGGAGCCGGCCCGCGTGCGCGCGCGGCTCGAAAAAGTGCTGGCGCCGCATGCCTTCGAACTGGAATGGGTGTCGATCTACACCTTCAACTGCCGCCGCCTCGACCGCTTCATCCATGACCGCGTGATCTTCGTCGGCGACGCCGCCCATCAGGTGTCGCCGTTCGGCGCGCGCGGCGCCAATTCCGGGATCCAGGATGCCGAGAATCTGGCGTGGAAGCTTGCCGCCCTGCTCAAGGGCGAAGCCGGCGATGCGCTGATCTCGAGCTACGAGCGCGAGCGCACCCAGGCCGCGGACGAGAATATCGGTCACTCGACGCGCTCGACCGATTTCATGTCGCCGCATTCGAGCGCCGAGCGGCGGTTGCGCGACGCGGTGCTGGCGCTGGCGCCAAAGGCCGATTTTGCGCGCCGCATGGTCAATTCCGGCCGGCTGTCGCTGCCGACGGTTTACGATTCGCCGTTGTCGACGCCGGATGCGACGCCGTTTGCCGGCGCGGCAAAACTCGGCGCGCCGCTGCCCGACGCGCCGCTCGTGCGCAGTGACGCCAAACCGACGCATCTGCTCGAAAGCTTGAGCGGCGGATTCCAGATCGTCTACGTCAAGAACAGCGTCGCCCGGCCGCGCCCACCCGAAAGCGTGGCGCTCACCGTCATCGGCGAGGATTTGCTGGATCGGCGGGGCTTGTTCACCCGGCGCTTCGACGCCACACCGGGCGCCACCTATCTTGTCCGCCCCGACCAGCATCTGTGCGCGCGGTGGCGAAGCTTCGATGCCGCCGCGATTGCGCGCGCGCAGGAACGCGCTTTACAGCAGCAAGGCGCCTTGCAGAAGTGAAAACCGATGGCCAAACTCGTCACCGCCTCACAATTCGCCGATCCCGACGCTGCGTATCTGGCGCTGGTGGAGGCGCGGCGCAATCTCTCAGAGACGCAGGCAGCCGAGCTCGACTCGCGGCTCGTGCTCATCCTCGCCAACCATATCGGCGATCTCGGCGTGCTGCGCGAGGCGATTATGCTGGCGAAGGAAAGTAAATAAATTCTACCGCTCGTTCTCGCGAAAGCGGGGACCAAGCGGCTAGATTCCCGCTTTCGCGGGAATGAGCGGAATGTGATTGAATCTAAACCCACATCGTCACACCCGGCACGGAGACCGGGCATGACGAATCTCGGATCACCGCGAGCAGGTGATGGCGACGAAGTCGTCGCAATTGGCGCCGTGGCAGGAGCCCGGACCGCTTTGCGGGATCGCGCCGGTGATATCGTCGCGATCGACCTTGCGGTAGGACAATGCCGACCCAAATTCGTGCGAGCGGCAATAGGAATTCGCCGCGGCTTCCCCGCAAGCCGCGCCGGAGGCGAGGCAATGGTTGACGCCGTAGCCGTCGGCATCGCCGGCGATGATGAAGACGCGCTTTTCCGCCTGCGCTGCGGCGGCCGACAACAGCACGGCGGCAACAGCGGCGGCCGCGAATAAGGAACGCATGGAACCCCCCACCCGGCGCCCGGAGCGCCATACTCGGGTTGCTTTAGAGACGAAGAATGCGACGGTGCGGTTAAGGCTGCGTTAACCCCAGCGGATTGAAGAGGATTCCGCCGCGCCGGGCGGGGCGATTCGCGGGTCCGGACAAAGGCTTGACGCTATGCGCATCCTCGACCATTGTGCGCGCCATGAACGGCCTGACCACGATCTGCGGCAGCATCCGCCGGGAGATTATTCGCTAGCGAAATTCGCTGGCTGCGGCCGTCTTTTCTCATTGTCGAGATTTTGGACACGCCCGGCCAGCAGGTCGCAGGCGCATGCTTGGATTCGACGATGGACCTGAAACTCTACGATACGCTCACGCGCGAGAAGCGGGTTTTTAGGCCGCTCGATCCGGGCAACGTGCGCATGTATGTGTGCGGGCCCACGGTCTATGACTTCGCCCATATCGGCAATGCGCGGCCGGTCATCGTATTCGACGTGCTGTTCCGGCTGCTGCGCCATCTCTACGGCGCCGACCACGTCACTTACGTCCGCAACATCACCGACGTCGACGAAAAGATCAACGCCCGCGCGGCGGAGGAATATCCGGCGCTGCCGCTCAACGAAGCGATCCGCAAGGTCACGGAAAAGACCGACCAACAATTCCACGAGGACGTGGCGGCGCTCGGCTGCCTGCCGCCGACCGCCGAGCCGCGCGCGACCGAGCACATCGCCGAGATGCGCGCGCTGATCGAGCGGCTGGTCAAATCCGGCAATGCCTATGTCGCGCAGGACCATGTGCTGTTCAGCGTGTCGTCGGATCCCGATTACGGCGAACTGTCGAAGCGGCCGCTCGACGAGATGATCGCCGGCGCCCGCGTCGAGGTGGCGCCGTATAAGCGCGAGCCGATGGATTTCGTGCTGTGGAAGCCGTCGAAGACCGGAGAGCCGGCGTGGCCCTCGCTGGCCGGTATCAAAACACCCGGCCGGCCGGGCTGGCATATCGAATGCTCGGCAATGGCGTGGCGCTATCTCGGCGAGACCTTCGATATCCACGGCGGCGGCATCGATCTCGTCTTTCCGCACCACGAGAACGAGATCGCGCAATCGCGCTGCGCCTTCCATACGCCGCTGATGGCGAATTTCTGGATGCACAACGGCTTTCTTCAGGTCGAAGGCGAGAAGATGGCGAAGTCGACCGGCAATTTCGTCACGCCTCACGACTTGCTGAAAGATTGGCCGGGCGAGGTGGTGCGTCTTACCATGTTGCAGACGCACTATCGTCAACCGATCAACTGGACCGTGAGCGGCTTGCGTGAGGCGGAAAGGACGCTCGATCATTGGTATGCGCTGAGCGGGGACGTAGCGCCGGGATTCTTGTGCACGGACGTACTCGACGCGCTGATGGATGATTTGAATACGCCAAAGGCGCTCGGTGCTCTGCATGAATTGCGCGGCGAAGCGGTCAAAGGCATTAAACCCGCCGCGGCGAGCCTTAAGGCCAGCGTGCAACTGATCGGGCTGTTGCAAACGACGCGTGCCGCCTGGGCGGCATTCCGGCCGGCAGCGGTTGCCGTTGACGAAACGAAAGTCGTCGACCTGATCGAGGCGCGCAACGCCGCTCGGCAAGTGAAGGACTTCAAGGAATCCGATCGCATCCGTGACGAGCTGGCGAAAATGGGCGTCGTGCTCAAAGACACCAAGGACGGCACCACCTGGGAGATCGCGCGATGAATTTTTGCACGCGGTCTTACCGCTCGCATTTACCTGCTCCCTCCTCCCTTGAGGGGGAGGGATGGGGAGGGGGGTGTCTTCCTCAACGCGCATCGCCACATACCCCCCTCTCGACCGCGCAAAGCGCGGTCGACCTCCCCCTCAAGGGGGGAGGCAACAGGAGGAGGTTGTCATGAGCGCCCGCCCCAAAACCAAGCTCGCGATGCGGCCGCTGCTGCCGGCGGATGTGCCGCTGCTGGCGGAGATCTTCCGCGCCAGCGTCAAGGAGACGGGCGCCGACGATTACAGCGAGGCGCAGCTTGAGGCGTGGGCGTCCGCCGTCGAAGATGAGGATGAATTCGGCACACGCCTCGCGCGCGAGCTGGCGTTGGTCGCCACGCTTGACGGCACGGCCATAGGCTTCGCCGTGCTCGCGGACAATGCGCGCATCGACATGCTCTATGTGCATCCGGCCGCGACCGGGCAGGGCGTCGGCGCCATGCTCTGCGACGCGCTGGAAAAGCTCGCCGCCGCCCGCGGCGCGTGCGAGCTTTCGGTGGATGCAAGCGACGGCGCGCGCGGCTTTTTCGAGCGGCGCGGCTTTGCGGCAAAGACCCGCAACACCGTGGCGCTCGGCGGCGAATGGCTCGCCAACACCACGATGGTGAAGTCGCTTGCCGCCACCTCGGCCGCAACCGCCGGAAGGAGCGCGTCATGAAGCGGGACGATGTGCCGTTTCAGCGGCACTGGCTCTATTATGTCGTGCTTAAATACGCGGTGATCGCCATTGCGGTCGCCATCACCTTCTATACGGTCTATCGGCTTTATTCGGGTTGAGCATCATGCAGCGCGGAACGTTCCTCGGAATGCGGACGCATCATCTCGTGATCGCGGTGGTCGCCATCCTGGTCGCGGTGGCGCTGGCGTCGAACTATTACCTTTGGTGAGGGTCATGTCCCGCGAGCGGCTTTATCTGTTCGACACGACGTTGCGCGACGGGGCGCAAACGAACGGCGTCGATTTCACGCTGGCCGACAAGCTCACCATCGCGCGCATGCTCGACGAGCTCGGCGTCGACTATATCGAAGCCGGCTATCCGGGCGCCAATCCCACCGATACGAACTTCTTTGCCGAGAAGCGGCCGATGCATGCGCAGGTCACCGCTTTTGGCATGACACGGCGCCCAGGCCGTTCCACCTCGAACGATCCCGGCCTTGCCGCGGTGCTTGCCGCCGAGGCCGACGCCATCTGCTTTGTCGCCAAATCCTCCGACTATCACGTGCGCGTGGCGCTGGAGACCACCGAGGAGGAGAATCTCGCCTCGATCCGCGACAGTGTGCGCGCCGCCAAGGCCAAGGGCCGTGAAGTGCTGCTCGATTGCGAGCATTTTTTCGACGGCTACAAGGCCAATCCGGACTACGCGCTCGCCTGCGCGAAGGCCGCCTACGACGAAGGCGCGCGCTGGGTCGTGCTCTGCGACACCAACGGCGGCACGCTGCCGCACGAGGTGGAGAAGATCGTCGGCGAAGTCTGCAAGCAGATTCCCGGCGATCATGTCGGCATCCATGCGCACAACGACACCGAGCAGGCGGTGGCGAATTCGTTCGCGGCGGTGCGCGCCGGCGCCCGGCAGATCCAGGGAACGCTCAACGGGCTCGGCGAACGCTGCGGCAATGCCAATCTCGTCTCCATCATCCCGACGCTGAAACTCAAAGCCGAATTCACCGACAAATTCGACATCGGCGTGTCGGACGCCGCGCTCGGCCATATTGCGCACGTCTCGCACGCGCTCGACGATCTGCTCAACCGCGCCGCCGACCGTCACGCGCCCTATGTCGGCGAGAGCGCGTTCGCCACCAAGGCCGGCATCCATGCCTCCGCCATCATGAAGGATCCGGCGACCTACGAGCACGTCGCGCCGGAAACAGTCGGCAACAAGCGTAAGCTCCTCGTCTCCGATCAGTCCGGCCGCTCCAATTTGCTCGCCGAGCTCGATCGCATCGGATTCGCCGTCGATAAAGACGACCCGCGCCTGTCGCGGCTCCTCGATGAGGTCAAGGAGCGCGAGGCAATCGGCTACGCCTACGAAACGGCCGACGCCTCGTTCGAGCTTCTGGCCCGGCGGCTCTTGGGCAAGGTGCCGCGTTATTTCGACGTGGAGCAATTCGACGTCAGCGTCGAGCAGCGCATCAACGCCAAGGGCGAACGCGTCACCGTGAGCATGGCGGTGGTGAAGGTGAGGGTGGGTGAGGAGCTGTTGATCTCGGCGGCCGAAGGCAACGGCCCGGTCAACGCGCTCGACCTCGCCTTGCGCAAGGACCTCGGCAAATATCAGAGCTTCATTACCGGCCTCGAATTGACCGATTATCGCGTGCGTATCCTCAACGCCGGCACCGAGGCGGTCACGCGCGTGCTGATCGAAAGCGCCGACGAAAGCGGCGACCGTTGGACGACCATCGGCGTCTCGTCCAACATCATCGACGCCTCGTTCCAGGCGCTGATGGATTCGATCGTCTATAAGCTCATCAAATCCGGCGCGCCGGCGTGAGGAGACGGTCGTGATCGACCACATCTCCGTCGCCGTGCGCGATCTTAAAAAAGCCGAAGCGTTCTACGCCGCGGCGCTGATGCCGCTGGGCCTGAGCAAATTGCGCGAGTGGCCCGGTGCCGCCATCGGCTTCGGCAAGAAATATCCCGAATTCTGGAGCAACAAGCGAACCAACATGGAGCGCGTGGCCGAAGACAGCGGCGTGCATATCTGCCTGCGGGCGCCAGATAGCGCGGCGGTCGATGCCTTCCATGAAGCGGCGCTCAAGGCCGGCGGTGCGTCCGACGGCGCGCCGGGGCTGCGCCCGGACTATTACGAGAAATATTACGCGGCCTTCGTGCGCGATCCCGACGGCAACCGCATCGAGGCGGTGACATTTGTGAGCGCTTCCAGTTAAGCTCGCTCCCTTGACGGGCCTGCAGAGATACCTGAAGCAGGGCTGCGGGGTACGGTCAGCCGATGTTGTTTCAATCGCAGTTCTACGTGCTGGTGTTTCTGCCCGCCGTAACTTTGCTTTATTACTCGGTCGCGGGCTCCGAATTGGCACGGCAGTGGTGCCTGATCGGGGCCTCGCTCGTCTTTTACGGCTGGTGGGATGCGCGCTTCGTCATATTGCCGGTTACGCAAATACTCGCGACCTGGCTGCTGGCGCTCGCGCATCAGCGCACCGGACGCCGCGCGCCGTTGATCGTGGGCGTCGTCGTCAACTTGCTTTCGCTCGGTACGTTCAAGTATCTCGATTTCATACTGGGCTCGGCTGAAACGACGATCGGCATAACGCTTCCGCGCGCGCATCTTATTCTGCCGATCGGCATCAGTTTCTTTTCTTTTCAGTTGATTTCATATCTGGTCGACCGCATGCGCGGCGAGGCGCCGATCTATCCGCTCCGGCCGTTCGCGCTGTTCGTGCTGCTGTACCCGCACCTGATTGCCGGGCCGATCGTGCGGCATAATGAACTTGTGCCCCAATTCTCCCTCGATCCGCGTCGCGAAGGATTGTGGCGGCGGATCGCGATCGGGCTGGTGATCTTCACGATCGGCTTCGGCAAGAAGGTGCTGCTTGCCGATAAGCTTGGCGCCGTCGTTGATCCGCTGTTCGCCGACGCGCGGTTGCACGCGCTCAATCTCGGCGATGCCTGGACCGCGGTGCTGGCGTTTTCGTTCCAGCTTTTTCTCGATTTCTCGGCCTATACCGAGATGGCGATCGGCTCGGCGCTGATCTTCGGGCTCATTCTGCCGGAGAACTTCCGCCGGCCGTATCTCGCCACCGATATCCGCGATTTCTGGCGGCGCTGGCACATCACGCTGTCGAGTTTCCTGCGCGACTATCTCTATATTCCGCTCGGGGGCAGCCGGCACGGGCTGTGGCGTTACCTGCTGGCGACCATGGTCACAATGGGGCTGTGCGGGCTATGGCACGGCGCCGGATGGACGTTCGTCGCCTGGGGGCTTTGGCACGGCGTGGGCCTCGCCACGTGCCATGGCTGGCAACGGCTCGGTCGTCCGATGCCGAAGCTCGCCGGCTGGGTCGTCACCATGCTGTTCGTACTCATCGGTTGGGTGGTGTTTCGCGCCGCGAGCTTCGGAGTCGCCGGGTCGATGCTGATGTCGCTGGTGGGTGAGGGCGGCGCGGGCGGAGCTTTGCACGAGATCAAGCTCCTGCTGCTGGCGGCTCTGGCGTCGGCGTTGATCCCGTCGGCGCACGAAATCATCAACGGTCTGAAAAATCCCCGTCCGATGGTGTCCGTCGCCGGAGCCCTGCTCGCGGTCTATTGTCTGCTGGAAGTCGGGACGAAAGCTCCGGTCAGCTTTATCTACTTTCAGTTCTAGGGAGCGCGCGTGTTCTGGCAATCCGCTAAGACAGACGAAAGCAAAGCGCCCGACTGGTGGGCCTTCGTTTTGCTGTTTCTTGGCGTACTCGTCGGCGGCGCCGCCGCGATCTACCTGTTCATTCTGCTGGTCGATCCCTACGACACGGTGCCGTTCTCGCTGCCGATCGATCGGCGTATCGTCAGCATCAGCGACCGCTTCATGTACCCGCAGATCGTGCGCAGCAAGCGGTTCGATTCCCTCGTGATCGGAACCTCGACCTCCCGCCTGCTGGACCCGCAGGTACTTGACCGATCATTCCATGTCCGGTTCGCCAATCTTGCGATGTCTTCGGCGATGGCATGGGAGCAAAAGACCATGCTGGATTTGTTCGTCCGCACGGTCGGGCCGCCGAAAGTCCTCATCGTCGGGCTCGATGGCGTCTGGTGCGCGCAGAACGCCGACCGCGACCGGATCACGTTTCGCGGGTTTCCCGATTGGCTGTACGACGATAATCCGTGGGAAAAGTATCTTTATCTGTTCAATTCCGGCACGCTGGAAATTGCCGGCCGGCTCGTCGGATACCACCTGCATTTGTACCGCGAGCGCATTCGATACGACGGCTACGAGGTGTTCGTGCCGCCGGAATCGCAATACGATCTGGTCCGGGCTCACGAGGCGATCTGGCATAACTTTCGACCGCCGGTGCACGAGCAGCGGCCGCTGACCGCCGGGGAACTCGGCCAATTGTCGTTTCCGGCCTTGGATTGGCTCGATGCCGCGCTTGCGCGCTTTCCTTCCACCACCATGACCATTCTCGCCTTCATGCCGGTGAACGTCGCCGCGCTGCCGTCACCCGGAACACGTGAGGCGGAGATCGAGGCGGAATGCAAACAGCGGATCGTTGCCATCGGCCGCAAGGACGGTGCCAAGGTGATCGATTGGCGTTTTCCTTCGCCGTTGACCCAAAACGAAACCAATTACTGGGACCCGCTGCATTACCGCGTGCCGGTCGCGACCCGCATCGCCGAGCAACTCGGCGCTGCCGCTCTCGCGGGACACGAATCCGACGACGGCAGTTATCGTTTTCTGGTCCACTGAGCGGCGTTGCCCGCGCGCTGCGGGTCAGAGCCGATCCGCCGACACGGCCATTTGCTTCTCGGCCTCGGTGACGGCGCGCGCCGCCTCGCGTAGCTTCGGCAGAACGTCTTCGATACGATCGACGACCAGAAGCTCGACACCTTGTGCTGGCGCGGGAACGAGGCCGAGCGCGCGCATGTGCACGATGAGCGCCAGCAGCGGGTCCCAGAAGCCGTTGATGTTGGCGATCAGGATCGGCTTCTTGTGGCGGCCGAGCTGCGCCCAGGTCATCTGCTCGACCAATTCCTCGAGCGTACCGAGCCCGCCCGGCAAGGCGACGAAGGCGTCCGCGCGCTCGAACATGGTGCGCTTGCGTTCGTGCATGTCGCGCGTGACGATCTGCTCCTGCGCGAGCCGCCGCGGCCGCTCTTTGGCGGTGAGGAACTCCGGAATGATTCCGGTTGCCGCGCCGCCATGCTCGATGACGGCGCCGGCAAGCGCACCCATCAGGCCGATGGAGCCGCCGCCATAAACGAGCCGCACGCCATTTTCGGCGAGGATTTTGCCGAAACTGCGCGCGGTGGCCACAAACTCCGGGTCGGTACCCGGGCTCGATCCGCAATAAACGCAGATCGCCTTGATTTTGCTCATAGAGTCACACTCATGAAGGGATAGATGTGGCGGCGATTCGGCGCGACTGCAAGCGCAAATCGCGGCGCAAGCCGGTTACGGGTGCCGATGCGGGATAGAGGAAAACGCTCTATATGACAATGAAATGGGGGCTCCCCGCGGCCGCCCGGGTCAAACCTTGCAATGAGAGAATACGCAACTGCCCCCCTCGGCTCGGCGCGCCACGTGCGTGCCGACGGCGGCGCGCTGTTTTCGACGCTCTGGCATCTGTGGCCCTATATCTGGCCCGCCGACCGTCGCGACCTCAAAGCGCGCGTGCTGTTCGCAACCGTGCTGATTTTCGCCGCCAAGCTCGCGACCGTCGCGGTGCCCTTTACCTTCAAATGGGCGACCGATGCGCTGGCTGGCCACGGCACCGCGCCGGTCTGGGCCAACCACTGGCTGGCGTGGGCGGTGGCGACGCCGGTGATGATGACGCTCGCCTATGGCGGCATGCGCATCCTCATGGGTGTGCTCACCCAATGGCGCGACGGCATATTCGCCAAGGTGGCGATGAACGCGGTGCGGCGGCTGGCGTTGCTCACCTTCGAGCATATGCATCTGCTTTCATTGCGGTTCCATCTCGAGCGCAAGACCGGCGGGTTGACGCGCGTCCTCGAACGCGGCCGCAACGCCATCGAGACCATCGTGCGCATGCTGCTGTTGCAGCTCCTGCCGACCATCGTCGAGGTGTTTCTGGTCGGCTGGGTGCTGCTGTTCCACTTCGACTGGCGCTATCTGGTCGTGATCCTGCTGACGGTCGCGCTCTATGTCGGCTTTACGTTCTACGCCACCGAATGGCGCATCGGCATCCGCCGCAAGATGAATGAGAGCGACACCGACGCCAACGCCAAGGCGATCGATTCGCTGCTCAATTACGAAACCGTCAAATACTTCTCCGCCGAGGAGCGCGAGGCCAAGCGGTACGACCGCTCGATGGCGCGCTACGAGGACGCCAGCGTGCGAGCCTATACCTCGCTCGCCATCCTTAATGCCGGCCAGGCGATCGTGTTCACTATCGGGCTCGCCGCCGCGATGGTGCTTTGCGCCATCGGCACCGAGAACGGCACCAACACGGTGGGCGATTTCGTCATGATCAACGCCATGATGATCCAGCTCTACCAGCCGCTGAACTTCATGGGCCTGGTCTACCGCGAGATCAAACAGGCGGTGATCGACATCGAACTCATGTTTTCGATCCTCTCGCGCAAGCCGGAGATCAAAGACATTCCGGGCGCGAAGCCGCTGAAAGTGCGCACCGGCACTATTCGCTTCGACAACGTGTTCTTCGCCTATGAACCGGAGCGGACGATCCTCAAGGGGTTGGGCTTCGAGGTGGCGGCCGGACGCACTGTCGCCATCGTTGGACCTTCCGGCGCCGGCAAGTCGACGATCTCGCGGCTTTTGTTCCGCTTCTATGACGTGACCGGCGGCCGCATCCTTATCGACGGCGAGGACATCCGCGATGTGACGCAAACGTCACTGCGCGCCGCGATAGGCATGGTGCCGCAGGATACCGTGCTGTTCAACGACACTATTCGCTACAATATTCGTTACGGCCGATGGGACGCGACCGATGCCGAAGTCGAGGAGGCGGCGCGGCTGGCGCAGATCGACGGCTTCATCCGGCTGGCGCCCAGGGGCTACGAGACCGAGGTCGGCGAGCGGGGCCTGAAGCTCTCCGGCGGCGAGAAGCAGCGCGTCGCAATCGCGCGTACGATCCTTAAAGCGCCGCCGATCCTATTGCTCGACGAAGCCACCTCCGCGCTCGACAGCCATACCGAGCGCGACATCCAGGATGCGCTCGACCGCGTGTCGAAGAACCGCACCACGCTCGTTATCGCCCACCGGCTCTCCACCATCGTCGGCGCCGACGAGATTTTGGTGCTCGATCACGGCGTGATCGTCGAGCGCGGCACGCATCGCGAGCTGCTGGCGCGGGGCGGCCTTTATGCCAGCATGTGGAACCGGCAGCGCGAGGCGCAGATGGCGCGGGAGATTCTCGCCGAAGTCGGGGAGGATACCGCCGCCCCCAACCGCAACCCGCCGGAGGTGCCGGACGCGCCGAAAGCGGACGAGGAGCTCCTGCCTGCCGTCGATGCCGCGGAATAACGCCAGCCCATGTCCGTCATCAATTCCATTCGCTCGCAGCTCGCGCCGATCCATCCGCAAGGCTATCCGTTCATCGGCGGCTTCGCGTTTGCGAGCCTCGTTTTGTTTTGGCTGTGGGCGCCGCTCGGATGGCTTGGCGTCATGGCGACTTTGTGGTGCGTCTATTTCTTCCGCGATCCGACGCGGGTCACACCGGCGCGCGAAGGCATCGTCGTGGCGCCGGCGGACGGACGCATCAGCCGTGTCGCCAGCGCCGTGCCGCCGCCGGAGCTCGAGCTCGACGAGCAGCCACACTTGTGCATTTCCATTTTCATGAGCGTGTTCGATTGCCACATCAATCGCAGCCCGCTGCCCGGACGCATCGAACGCATGGTCTATCGCGAAGGCGCCTTCATCAGCGCCGATCTCGACAAAGCAAGCGAGAGCAATGAACGCAACTCGTTTGTCATCGCCACCGCGGGCGGGGCCCGCATCGCCGTCATCCAGATCGCCGGCCTCGTCGCGCGGCGCATCGTGCCGTTTGTGCGCGAGGGCGAGACGGTCGGCGCCGGTCAGCGCATCGGCATGATCCGCTTCGGCTCGCGCGTCGACCTCTATCTGCCGGCCGGCACGCAAGCGCTTGTCGCCGAGGGGCAGACCGCGATTGCCGGCGAGACCGTGCTGGCCGAACTTGCTGCTGCTGCGGCGGATCGCGGCTTCGGCGCGGCGTGAGAAAAGGTTAACGCGCAAAAGTTTCGCGCGTGGCGGCGCTGCCGCGGAAAGGCTATATTGCCGTCATGGCTATGCAACCACCGCCCGCCGAGGGCCAGCGCCGGCGCCGCCGTTTCCGCCGTATCCCGGTGCGTACGCTGGCGCCTAATCTGGTCACCTTGCTCGCGCTCTGCGCCGGGCTCACCGGAATCCGCATGGCGTTCGAGAACCGTTACGCGCTCGCGCTCGCCGCGATCGTCTTCGCCGCCATCCTCGATGGCCTCGACGGCCGCCTGGCAAGATTCCTCAAGGGTACCTCGCGCTTCGGCGCCGAGCTCGACAGTCTCGCCGACTTCGTCAATTTCGGCGTCGCTCCGGCGCTGATCCTCTATTTCTGGGGCCTGCACGATCTGAAATCGGCCGGCTGGATTGCCGCGATGGTGTTCGCCATCTGCGCCGGACTGCGGCTCGCGCGCTTCAACGTCATGATCAACGATCCGGAGCGGCCGGCCTGGGCGGGCAATTTCTTCGTCGGCGTGCCGGCGCCGGCCGGCGCCATCATCGTGCTGCTGCCGATCTATGCGGTGTTCCTCGGCTTTCCGCGTTCGCACGTGCTGATCTGGGGGACACTCGCTTACACGCTGCTCATCGCATGCCTCATGGTCTCGCGGCTGCCGGTGTTTTCCGGCAAGCGGGTCGGGACGCGCGTGCCGCCGGAAATGGTCGGGCCTGCGGTCCTCCTTGTGGTGCTGTTTGTGGCGCTGCTTATCGCCTATCCGTGGATCATCCTTACCTCCGGAACGCTCGCCTATCTGGTCAGCCTGCCGTTCGGCTGGCTGTCTTATCGCGGCTACGAGCGCCGCGCGCGCGCCGGCAAGGTGGAACCGGCCCCGGCCACGGAAGCGGCGCCTCCGCGCACGGCGGTCGCCATCATGCACCCATCCGGCAAAGAAGAACGACCCCCGCGCCTCAATTGAGCCTTATCGCTGGCGTGGAACGGTGGGAGTAATCATGCCACTTGCCCGCCGCACGCTACTCGCCTCGTTGACCGCATTGATCGCCGCTCCGGCCATGCTACGTCTGGCGCGGGCCGATGCGCCGCCGGTAACGCTCAAATTGCATCACTTCTTCTCATCGGTGTCGGGCGGGCACGAGCGGTTCCTGGTGCCCTGGGCGCGCAAGGTCGAGGCCGAATCCGGCGGGCGCATCCGCATCGACATTTTTCCCTCGATGCAGCTCGGCGGCGCGCCGGCGCAGCTGATCGATCAGGCGCGCGACGGGCTTGCCGACATCGTCTGGGCGGTGCCGGGCAATACGCCTGGGCGCTTTGCTAAGATCGAAGCGTTCGAGCTGCCGTTTGCCGTCTCGCGCCGGGCGCTGGTCAATTCCCGGGCGATCGAGGATTACGCCGCGGCATATTTGCAGGACGAATTCCACGAGATTCACCCGATCTGTTTCTCGTGCCGCGACCGCGGCGTCGTGCACACGGACCGGGCCGTCCGCTCGATCGCGGAACTCAAGGGCTTGCGGCTTCACGTGACGAACCGTTTGGCCGGTGAAGCGGTACGCGCGCTCGGCGCGTATGGCGTCAGCGTGCCGGTCCCGCAGGTGCCGATGGCGCTGGCCGGCCACGCCATCGACGGTTGCCTCGACCCGTGGGACGTCGTGCCGAGCCTGCGGCTCGGCGACCTCCTCAAGTTCCACACCGATTTCGCGGAATCGTCGTTGAGCACCTCGACATTCGTTCTGGCGATGAACAAAGCGGCTTACGAAAAGCTGCCGCGCGACCTGAAAGCCGTCATCGACGCCAATTCCGGGCAAGATGCCGCCGGCATGGCCGGCGCCATGTGGGATCTCGAAGCCAAAACTGTCGCCGATGCGGCGCGCGAGCGCGGCGATCCGATCGCGATCCTGACGGCAGAGGAGATCGCGCACTGGCGCAGGGCGATCGAGCCGGTGGTCGCGCTGTGGCTCAAGCAGATGAAGGAGCGCAAGCTCGATGGCGGCAAGCTGATCGCCGGAGCCCGTGCGCTGATCGCCAAATACGCCAACGAACCCGAGCCACAGGCACTACAAGCGCCGCAGCCGCCGCAAACGTCCGAGCCGAAGGTCGTGAGCGAGCCGCCTCCGTCGGCGCCGCAAGCCAAGGCCGAGGTGATGGCGCCGAAACCGGACGCGCCCACCCCCGCGCCGCCGGTCAAGCGCGCCCCGCCCAAGGAGCTCGACATCCCGCTCTGATCACGCCGGCAGCGGATATCCCGGCATGAGATCGTAGGGATGTGCCCAGCGCGGTATCGCTTTGATGCGATCGAGCCAGGCGCCGATGTTTTTGTGCTCGGCTGCGATATCGAAGCCGAACTCTTCTGCGGGATAATAGAGGTAGGCGACGAGCGAAAGGTCGGCGATGGTCGGCTCGGCTCCGAGCACGTAGCTGCGGCTGGCGAGGCGCTTGTCGAGTATGCGGAGCGCGCTGTCCGCCCGGCCTTTGAGAAACTTCATCACCGCCGGATCGCCGGACGGTTTCGCCAGCGCATGCAGGAAGCGATATGTGGCGAGTATGCCGTTGAGCTTCTGGTTGTCGAAGATGATCCAGCGCAAAGCTTCCAGCCGCGCATCCTCGCCGTGGGGCAGGAATTTTCCCGAATGTTCGGCGAGATAAAGCAGGATCACGCCGGACTGGCTGAGTTTCTTCCCGCCGTGAACGAGCACCGGCGCTTCGCCCATTTCGTTGACGGAGCTTCGATAGTCCGCGGTGCGCGTCTCGCCGTTGAAAAAATCGACGAAGATCGGCTGCCAGTCGGCGCCGATGAGAGTGAGCATCAGCGCCACGCGATAGGAATTGCCCGATTGAGCGAAACAGTAGAGCTGGAATTCGGCCATCAAACGACCCTTGCAGTGAACTCTAGCGCGACAGCGACAGCGCCGCCCCGCTCGCCTCGTGACCCTCGAAGCGCCCGCTCAGGAACGATAGCCGCGCCAACACTTCGTCCTTGTGGTCGCGGATCATGAGCAGATCGTGCTCGAAAGTCCATTTGCGGCTGGTGAAGAAATTGCCGGGACAGCCGCCTTCGGGCGCGATCGTACCTTGGACGGCGCCAGGGGCGTTGCCGAAATTCATGAAGCAGGCGCCGCCGCCGGTTTCGGTGAACCTCCAGCGGCCGGCAAGATCGACGGGCGGGGGAGGCGGCGGCGGAGGCGGAGGGGGCGGCTGAGGCGCGGCCGCGGCTTGCGGTTCCGGCGGCGGATTGCCGACGCAGCCGAAAAGCGCCGTGAAGACGAGCAGGACGGTTGCAGCTTTCGCCGCGCGCGCGCTTCCTCGCCGCATCCGCGTGAACATCGTCCCGCCACCCTTCGAGGCT
This sequence comes from Xanthobacteraceae bacterium, assembly GCA_031291475.1. GTDB lineage: Bacteria > Pseudomonadota > Alphaproteobacteria > Rhizobiales > Xanthobacteraceae > BOG-931. Next base: position 16,704 of record JARLIY010000120.1, on the reverse strand, counting down.
CGCTTCAATCGCACCTCAGGGTGTGGTGAACAAGCGTTTCTTCATCGCATCGTCGGAATGACGAATTCGGCGCCTTCTTTCACGCCCGATGGCCAGCGCGCGGTCACCGTCTTGGTCTTGGTATAGAAGCGCACCGCGTCGGGGCCGTGCTGGTTGAGATCGCCGAAACCGGAGCGCTTCCAGCCGCCGAAGGTGTAATAGGCGAGCGGCACGGGGATGGCGAAATTCACCCCGACCATGCCGACTTCGACGCGGCTGACGAAATCGCGCGCCGCGTCGCCGTCGCGGGTGAAGATGGCGACGCCGTTGCCGTAATCGTGCTCCGACGGCAGCCGCACCGCCTCCTCGTAATCCTTGGCGCGCACCACCGAAAGCACCGGGCCGAAAATCTCCTCCTTGTAGATGCGCATATCGGGCGTCACGTGGTCGAACAGGCAGCCGCCCATGAAATTGCCGTGCTCGTAGCCCTGCAGCTTGAAATTGCGGCCGTCGACGAGAAGCTTGGCGCCTTCCTTGACGCCGAGGTCGACATAGCTCCTGACCTTTTCCAGATGCGCGCTGGTGATCATTGGCCCGTAATCGGCCTGCGCGTCGGTGGACGGACCGATCTTGAGGCTCTCCACCCGCGGCACGAGTTTCTCCAGGAGGATATCGGCGGTCTTCTTGCCGACCGGCACCGCGACCGAGATCGCCATGCAGCGCTCGCCGGCGGAGCCGTAGCCGGCGCCGATCAGCGCATCGACCGCCTGATCCATGTCGGCGTCGGGCATGACGATCATGTGGTTCTTGGCGCCGCCGAAGCACTGCGCGCGTTTGTTGTTGGCGCAGGCGGTGGAGTAAACGTATTCGGCGATCGCCGAAGAGCCGACGAAGCCGACCGCCTTGACACGCGGGTCGGTCAAAATCGTATCGACCGCTTCCTTGTCGCCGTTGACTACGTTGAGCACGCCGGAGGGGAGTCCGGCCTCCATCAACAGCTCGGCAAGCCGCATCGGCACCGACGGATCGCGCTCCGACGGCTTGAGGATGAACGCGTTGCCGCAGGCGAGCGCCGGCGCGAATTTCCACATCGGGATCATGGCCGGAAAATTGAACGGCGTAATGCCGGCGACGACGCCGAGCGGCTGCCGCATGGAATAAAGATCGATGCCGGGACCGGCGCCTTCGGTGTATTCGCCCTTGAGCAGGTGCGGAATGCCGCAGGCAAACTCGACCACTTCCAGGCCGCGCTGCACGTCACCCTTGGCGTCGGCGAAAGTCTTGCCATGCTCGGAGGAAAGAAGTCGCGCCAGGGAATCGAATTCCTTCTGCGCGAGATCGAGGAATTTCATCAGCACGCGGGCGCGCCGCTGCGGATTCGTCGCCGCCCATGCCGGCTGCGCCGCTTCGGCAACCGTGATGGCGTGCTCGACCTCGGAATGCTTGGCCAGCGCCACCTTGGCCTGCACCTCGCCGGTATTGGGATTGAAAACGTCGCCGAACCGCCCCGATGATCCCCACTTCACCTCTTTACCGCCGATGAAGTGGCCGATCTCGCGCATGACGTTTCTCCTTGGACTGTGAGCGCCGCTTCGGGCGCCGCTTTAAGAGCGTATTGTGCCGGCTTTTTCCACCACGGTCACCGGGGAAGGCGGTCCGCGGCCGCAAGCCCCGATTTGCTCTGGACGGTACGGCGTGACCGCGGCGTAACAGCCATGGGTTGTACAGGCAACCATTTGTTCCGACTTTCGTTCTGTGCGTATGCCAACGTTGACGCGGCGGTAACGATCGAGGCCATGACTCCATGCCCCGGAGGGTGTATAGGCGCGGCCCTGCATCCCTCCCCGATGCGGTTTCAGGAGCAGGGCAAGGTCCTGTCTCATACTCAATGACCGACACCGTGAGCGCTCCCGTCGGGAGCGAAGTGCCGCTTGACGGCATCGCCGACGAGTGCGCCCGCGCCGGAATATGGGGTCTGGCGCTCGGCAGCATCGGCGTCGTCTACGGCGATATCGGCACCAGCCCGCTTTATGCGCTGCGCGAGGCGGTGATCGCCGCTTCCGGCCCGGGCCATGACGAGCTCACGCGTCCGGCCGTGCTCGGCATCGTGTCGCTGATCCTGTGGGCGCTGATCGTGGTGGTGACGCTGAAATACGTGTTGATCCTTCTGCGCGCCGATAACAACGGGGAGGGTGGGACGCTGACGCTGATGGCGCTAGCCTCGCGCGCCGTCGGCCGCATCGGCAAGGCCGCCGGGACCGTAGCGCTGCTCGGCATCATCAGCGCGGCGCTGTTCTATGGCGACGCGGTCATTACGCCGGCGCTTTCGGTGCTCTCCGCCATCGAGGGACTCGATGTCGCCACGCCCGCCTTCCACGATTTCGTGGTGCCGTTGACCGTCGTCATCCTGATCGTGCTGTTCGCGTTCCAGTCGCGCGGCACGGCGAAAGTGGCGGCGCTGTTCGGTCCGATCACGGCGGTCTGGTTTGTGGCCATCGCCATTCCCGGCGTGGTGGCGATCGCCGCTGATCCCGGCGTGCTCTGGGCGCTCAATCCGGTGCACGGCGTCGCGTTCCTCCTGCATCACAGCATCATCGGCTTCTATACTTTGGGCGCGGTCTTTCTCGCCGTGACCGGCGCCGAGGCGCTTTATGCCGACCTCGGGCATTTCGGCCGCTTTCCCATCCAGCTCGCCTGGTTCAGCCTGGTGTTGCCGTCGCTGGCGTTGAATTATCTGGGGCAGGGTGCGCTCGTCTACGCGCATCCCGAAGCGGTCACCAATCCGTTTTTTTTGCTTTATCCCGATTGGGCGCGCATCCCGATGGTGGTTCTGGCGACCGCGGCCACGGTGATCGCGAGCCAGGCGGTGATCACCGGGGCGTATTCGCTCACCAGTCAGGCGATCCAGCTTGGACTGTTGCCGCGGTTCGAAGTGCGGCACACGTCGGCGCAGCAGGCCGGCCAGATCTACATGCCGCGAGTGAACGTGCTCCTTCTCGTCGGCGTGCTTCTGCTCGTCGCTTTGTTCCGCTCGTCGAGCGCGCTGGCCTCGGCCTACGGTATTGCCGTGACAGGCACAATGGTGGTCACCGGCATGATGGCGTTCGTGGTGATCTGGCGGATGTGGCGGTGGTCGCCGCTCGCCGCCGCGGCGCTGATGCTGCCGTTCCTGATCATCGACCTCACCTTCCTCTCCGCCAACATGCTCAAGGTTGTCGAGGGCGGTTGGGTGCCGCTGGCGCTCGGTTGCGTGGTGATGATGGTGATGTACACCTGGCGGCGTGGCAGCAGGCTGTTGTTCGAGAAAACCCGTCGGCTCGAGACCCCACTCGACGACCTGGTGCGCATGCTCGAACGGAAGCCCCCGCAGCGCGTGCCGGGCACGGCGGTGTTCCTCACCAGCGATCCGAAGAGCGCCCCTACCGCGCTTTTGCACAGCCTCAAGCATTACCGCGTGCTGCATGAGAAGAACATCATCCTCTCCGTCGAGACTACGCATACGCCACGGGTCGAGCAGGCAAAGCGCGTGAGTATCGAGCCGGTGGGCAAGACCTTCATGCGGGTGAAGCTGCGCTTCGGCTACATGGAGTCGCCGAATATTCCCAAGGCGCTCGGATTGGCGCGCAAGCTCGGGTTGCAATTCGACATCATGTCGACGTCCTTCTTCCTCTCGCGTCGTGCGCTGCGCCGGGCGCCGCGCTCGGGCATGCCACGCTGGCAGGACCGCCTGTTCATCACGCTGGCCCGTTCCGCCAACGACGCCACGGATTATTTCCAGATACCGACCGACCGGGTGGTTGAGGTCGGCACCCAGGTGACCATCTGAGCGGCCATCTGAAAGCGACCGGGTGACCTGTTGCTTGACGACACCCGGCGTCTGTTTCACCTTCCGCTCATTCCGCGTCAGCGGGAATCCAGACGGGTCCCCGCTTGCGGGGATGGGCGGATCGGCGATTTCGCTCACGCTTGAGGAGGAAACTGCAATGGCTGGCCAACCGGGAGGCGATCATCGCGTGCGCGATCTGACGCCGCAGGAGGTCGCACAAGGACTTAAGGAAGGACGCGTCGTTCTCGTCGACGTGCGCGAGCCGAACGAGACTGCGGTCGAGCGTTTCCCCGGCGCCGTGACCGTGCCGCTCTCGGCGTTCGATCCCGCCACCATTCCGGCGCCGCCGGGAAGCGAAGTAGTGTTCGCCTGTCGTTCCGGGCGCCGTTCGGTCAACGCCTCGCTCGCTGCGCAGGAGCAGGGTTTCGATTACAACGCGCATCTCGCCGGGGGGATTTTGGCCTGGAAGGCCGCCGGGCTGCCGACCGAGACGTGAACGCTTTTGCACGTGAAAGCTTCAAGATTATTGCTTCTCACCGCCGCGCTGATCGCCGGCGCTCCTGCCGCACCCGCCGCGCCGGTGCAGCCCGAGCGCGTCGTCAACTTCTACAACTGGTCGGATTACATCGATCCGACCGTGCTCGGCGATTTCAGCAATGCCACGGGCATCAAGGTCCGCTACGACACATTCGATTCAAACGATACGCTCGAAGCGAAGCTGCTGGCCGGCAAATCCGGCTACGATGTCGTGGTGCCGACCGGCTATTTTCTCGCCCGCCAGATCAGCGCCGGCATTTTCCAGAAGCTCGACCAGGCAAAACTGCCGAACCTGATCAACGTTTGGCCGGAGATTGCCGAGCGCCTGGCGACTTACGATCCCCGCAATCAGTACGCGGTCAATTACATGTGGGGCACGACCGGCATCGGCTACAATGTCAAGGCGGCCCGCGACCGCCTCGGCGCCGGCGCGATCATCGATTCCTGGGACGACGTGTTCGATCCGCAAAAGATCGCACGCTTCAAAGATTGCGGCGTCCATCTGCTCGATTCCTCCGACGACATCATGCCGGCGGCGCTGCATGATCTGCATCTCGATCCGAATTCGAGCGATCCCGCCGACCTGCAAAAGGCTGTCGATCTTCTCTCGACGATCAGACCATATGTGCGCAAGTTTCATTCGTCCGAATACCTCAATGCGCTGGCGAGCGGTGAAATCTGCCTCGCCGTCGGGTTTTCCGGCGACATCAAGCAGGCGCAAAAGCGTGCGGCCGAGGCGAAAGGCGACGTCGCCGTCGGCTACGCGATCCCCAAGGAGGGCGCGCAATTGTGGTTCGATAATTTCGCCATTCCCCGCGATGCGCCCGACGTCGCCGAGGCGCACGCACTGATCGACTATCTGCTCAGGCCGGAGGTGGCGGCGAAAAACACGAATTTCATTTCCTACGCCAACGGCAATCTGGCGAGCCAGAAACTCATCGACCGCGCGATCCTCGACGACCGCGGCATCTATCCCGATGCCGCGACCATGGCTAAGCTTTACACCATCGCTGCGCACGACCAGAAAACGCAGAGGCTGATCAACCGCTTGTGGACGCGGGTCAAGACCGGACGGTGAGTGCCGGACGCACGGAGGCTCTTATGGCTACGCTGACGGGGAAAGTCGCGATCGTCACCGGCGGGACGAGTGGCATCGGCGAACGCATCGTCGAACGTTTTGTTGAAGAAGGCGCCAAAGTCGTAGTCTCCGCGCGCCGGCAGGAGGAAGGCCGAGCGCTGGAAAAGCGCCTTGGGGTCCGCTTCGTTCGCGCCGACGTCGCAAGCGAGACCGACGTCAAGGCGATGGTCGATCGCGCCGTCAATGACTTCGGCCGCATCGACTGTCTGGTCGCCAACGCCGGCGTTCCCTCGCCCATGATCAGCATCGCCGAGATCGACGTTGCGACCATCGATCAACTGCTGGCGATCAATGTGCGCGGCGTCCTGCTCTGCATCAAGCATGTGGCGCCGGTGATGCTGGCGCAAGGCACGGGCAGCATCATCAATATCGGCAGTATCGCCGGCCTTCGCGGTGCTTCGGGCCACATCTACAGCGCCACGAAGGGCGCGGTGCAGGCGCTGACGCGTTCGGTCGCTTCCGAACTCGGCGAGAAGGGAATTCGCGTCAATTTGCATCTCGCCGGGTGCGATCGTCACAGCGATCGTCGCCAAGGCCGCGGGCATTACCGGGCCCAATGTCGATCGCGCGGCCGATGCGGCAAAGGAATTATACGCCGGGATGCAACCGATTCCGCGGGCCGGCATTCCGGACGATATTGCGCAGGCGGCGGTATTTCTCGCCGGCGACGGTTCGAGCTTCGTCAACGGCCACGATTTTGTGATCGACGGCGGCTTTACCATCACCAAAGGCTGGTCGAGAGCGATTGCGGGCCGCGCCGAGATCGCCAAGCGCATCAAGGCGGCGGCGGCGACGTAACCGCCGCAACAAGCACACTGCGGGCGCCCGGGAGCGCGGAACAAACCGCGGAGATTTACGTTCCGTTGCGGAGGGGGAAGTCGGTATGATTCCGGCCGAAATTGTCGTAACCCGCGAACTCGCGATGCGGCCAGAGCGTCGGCGCCGGGCGCCTGCCCAACGTGACTCGCTTATTCGCGGGTACGCACAACCTCGTCCTTCTCGCCCCATTCGCGGAATGCTAAAGTGAAATGGTGGTGACGGGAGCACGATCGGGCATTTTACCGGCCTCCCGTTTCGTCGACGATCCAAAACATTGGCACGACTCGCGCTGCCCAGATGCAGGCGCTGGACGTCGCGGCCGGGAAATTGAACGGCCAAACTGTTGGAAGAAATGCCAGCGAATTAAAAATCCCGGGGGAAAGGAGCAGCAAAATGAGCGTGAGTGAAATCGACACCGATTATCTGGTGGTCGGCGGCGGGGCCACGGCCATGGCCTTCGTCGATACCTTGCTGACCGAAACCGATGCCCGGATTGCCATCGTGGACCGCCGCCATCGCCCCGGAGGACATTGGAACGACGCCTATCCGTTCGTACGTCTGCACCAGCCGTCGGCGACCTACGGCGTCAATTCGCGCGAGTTGGGCAGCTGGACGAAGGACGAGGCCGGCCTTAACGCGGGGTTTTACGGGCTGGCGTCCGGGTTGGAAGTGCTGAACCATTTCGATCAAGTGATGCGGGAGCGTTTTCTACCCTCAGGTCGCGTGCGGTGGCTGCCGATGAGCGAATACCGTGAGGGCCCGGGCGGTACGCATGAAATCACCTCGCTGGCCAGCGGCGACGTCGCACAAATCGTGGTGCGCAAGAAACTGGTTAACGCCACGCACGCGCAGACGGCGGTGCCTTCCACCCACCCGCCGAAATACGCGGTCGCGCCCGGCGTGAACTGCATACCCCCCAATCGCCTTCCCGAAATTCGGCGGCCGCATCCGGCCTACACTGTGGTGGGCTCGGGAAAGACCGGCATGGATACTTGCCTGTGACTCATGCAGAACGACGTGCCGTCGTCGCGCATCCGCTGGATCATGCCGCGCGATGCCTGGCTCTTGAACCGTGCGAACGTGCAGCCGGGAGCCGATTTCTTCGACCGCACGAGCGGCAGCGCCATAGACCAGTTCGAGGCGATCGCCGCGGCGACCTCAATCTCCGATCTCTTTGCCAGGCTCGAAGAGCGCAATCTGCTCATGCGAATCGACAAGGCCGTCGCACCCACGACCTATCGCTGCGCCGTCGTCTCGCCGGCTGAATTGGCTGAGTTGCGGCGCATCAAGGATATTGTGCGGCTCGGCCATGTGCGCGCCATCGAACCAACCCGGATCGAACTGGCCCAGGGCTCGCTGCCGGCCGAACCCGATACCCTCTATGTCGACTGCAGCGCCTGCGCCATAGTAAAGGCGCCACGGGTGCCAGTGTTCGACGGCGAGCGCATCAATCTACTCATGATACGCTGGTGCCAGCCGCTCTTCAGCGCCGCTCTCATCGCTTATATCGAGAGTCACTTCGCCGACGCAGCGGAGAAGAACGCCTTTTGCTCGGTGGTTCCAAGCCCGGAACGGCCCACGGACTGGTTGACGATGTGGGCGGTCACCCTTGCCAACACCGCGCGCTGGCAAAAGAACGAACAAATTCGCGGCTGGCTTTTGCAGTGTCGCCTCAACAACGTCGCGGCGATGATGCGCGGGGCGAAGCCCGACGACACGGCCAAGTTCGAGCGATTGAAAGAAATGGCGATGAAAGCCGGCGCCGCCGGGTCGAAACTGCCGGCGCTGCTGGCTCAGGTGGCGTGAGGTCTGCCATCGCGAATGCGGGTGAAGCGCGCCTGGATGTCGTGCAGACGGGAAACATCCGCACGCGAATTGCGATACAAGGTTCGGGTCCGCTGGTGCTGCTGTGCCACGGATTCCCTGAATCCTGGCGCTCGTGGAAGAGCCAGTTGTCGGCGCTCGCCGCCGCGGGCTACCGGGCTGTCGCACCCGACATGCGCGGTTACGGCGGCACCGACGCGCCGCCCGAGATCGAATCCTACACGATGCTCCATTTTGTCGGTGACATGGTCGAGTTGGTGAAGGCGCTCGGCGAGAAAGAGGCCGTCATCGTCGGACACGATTGGGGTGCACCGGTGGCGTGGAACGCCGCGATGCTGCGTGCGGACATGTTCCGGGCCGTCGTCGGCATGAGCGTTCCATTTACGCCGCCGACCCCCGTCGATCTGCTGAGCATTTTGGAAAAACAGGGCGTGCAAACTTTCTACATGCAGTATTTCCAAAAGCCCGGCGTGGCCGAGGCCGAGCTCGAAGCCGACGCGGAGGCATCGCTCCGGCGCATGTATTTCACCATGTCGGGCGACGGGCCGCACCGAATCGTGGCTGGAATATTGGCGCCCGGCACCGGCATCCTCGCCAACACCGTTGAGCCGGAGCGGCTGCCCAATTGGCTGGACGAGAACGATCTCGGTTATGTCACGGCCGAGTTCAAACGAACCGGCTTCCGCGGCGGATTGAACTGGTACCGCAACATCAGGCGCTCGTCGGAGTTGTTGGCGCCGTGGCGCGGCTGCGTGATCCGGCAACCGTCGCTGTTCATCGCCGGCGCGCGCGACGACGTGCTGCGTTTTCCGGGCATGGAAGCGAGGATCAAGCAGCTTTCAGCCGTGCTGCCGGGAATTCGCGGGTGCCACATTCTTGAAGGCGCGGGTCACTGGATTCAGCGCGAGCGCGCCGCGGCGGTCAACGACTTGCTGATCACGTTCCTGCGCGGCTTGTAGCGTCGGCGCTTCTTACCGCCACCGCCGATGCAGCCAAAGCCATTGCTCGGGATGCTCGCGCACCCAGCCTTCGATCACCGACGTGACCGCCTGCATCGTGCCGGCGATATCCACGCGGCCGGCGGCGTCGCGCGCCGGCTCGATGGCTTCGGTGATCTCACCCCAAAAACTGTTGCCGTCGGCTTGGCGCACCACGCGCATGCCGTGAATGGGGCTTTCGGTCTGCCGGGCGAGCAGCGCGAGCAGCGGATTGGCCATGCAGCGGCGGCCGAAAAAGATCACCTCGACGCCTCTGGTGAAATGCTGGTCGGCGAGCATTCCGACATGGGTGCCGGAGCGCAAAAGACGCGCGAGCTGCACCGGCGCGGCCAGCCCGCTGGGGATGAGTTCGCCCATCAACGGCTCACGCAGCCTGACGATAAGGTCGCTGATCGGGCGGACGTTCGGCCGTCGGTAAAGCAATGCGGCGCGCGCGCCGAGTAACTTGCCCACCACTGCGGGCAGCTCCCAGTTGGCCAGATGGGCGGCAAAACAGATCATCGGTTTACCGCTTTGCATCAGCCGCAGGTAGCGCTCCGCGGTTTCCGGCGCATAAGTGATGGCGTCCGGCGTCGCCGGTCCGGCGCCGGCGATGGAAAATTCGTCGAGGTGTGCGAACTCGACCACGATGCGGCCGAGATTGTCCCACACGCCGGCGAGGATTTGCTCGATCTCGGCGGCGGATTTGTCGGCAAAAGCGGCGCGCAGATTGGCGCGGCCGATGTAATGCTCCGGAAACAGCGGGCCAAGCCTGCGCATCAGCGCGCCGGCGAAATTGGCCGTGCGTTTGCGGTCGGTGTGTTTGACCGCGTTCAAAATGCCGCCGGCGAGCGCGCCGACCGTCGCATCGAGAAACTTGGAACGCGGTTTCATCAGAGCATGATCCGGAAAAATGAGAACCGGTATACCGATCAGCTCCACCAGGAAAGACCGGAAGGCGATGGCGTTCTAGAACGTGACGATGATCTTGCCGAACACTTGCCGGCCTTCGAGCCGCGCGAGGCCCTGCTCGAAATCGGCGAGCGCGACCTCGGTGTCGATCACCGGCAGGAGGCCCGAAGCCATCTTGGCGAGGCTCTCGCGGATGTTGCGCATGGAGGCGCCGAACGAGCCGAAGATGCGATATTGCTGAAGGAAAAGCTGGAACAGATTGATGGTGGTCGATTGACCCGAGGTCGATCCGCAGGTGACCAGCCGCCCGCCGCGCTTGAGGCAGAGAAGCGACCCATTGAACGTGTCGGGACCGACGTGCTCAAAAGCGACATCGACGCCCTTCTTGCCGGTCAGCTTGCGCACGATGCCTTCGAATCGCTCGGTGCGGTAATTGATGACGTGGTCGGCGCCGATCGCCTTGGCCTTGGCGGCCTTTTCGTCGTCGCCAACGGTGGTGATCACGGTGCAGCCGATGGCTTTTGCCATCTTGATGGCGACGGTGCCGATGCCGGAGCCGCCGGCCTGGACCAAAATGGTCTCGCCCGGTTCGAGTTTGGCGTTGTCGAACAGCATGTGCTGCACGGTCGAGAAGGCGATCGGCGCGCAGGCGGCGTCGCGGAAACTCACGCCCGCCGGCACCGGGATCGTCAACCGCGCCGGCATGTTGACGAGATCGCGGGCGAAGCCGTCGACGTGGAAGCCCATGATGCCGGCCACGTCTTCGCAAAGATTGTCGCGGCCTTCGCGGCAGGCCTTGCAAATCCCGCAAGTGAGCCCGCCATAGGCGACGACGCGGTCGCCGACGTGAAAATCGGAGACGCCGGCGCCGACGGCGCGAATTTCGCCGGCGGCCTCCGCGCCGACGATGAGTGGCAGCTTGCGCTTGGCGAAGGCCATACCGCGCCAGCCCCAGACATCGATGTGATTGAGCCCGATCGCCTTGATGCCGATCTGAACTTCGCCGGCCGCGGGCGCTGGCGGTGCCGCGACCTCGCGCAGCAGGATCTTGCGATCGCCGATCAGCATGAGCGCACGCATGGCGGACACCGGATCGGTGGTTCGGTGCGCGACGTCGACGGTCGTTCCGGCGACGCCGCTCACGCCGGCTCCAGCGCCATGACCAGGCAGACATTCTGGCCGCCGAAGCCGAACGAATTGGACATCGCGCGACGCAGCTTGGCGTCCCGCGCCACATTGGGAACCACGTCGAGCGTAATCGCCGGATCAGGAATGGCGTGATTGATGGTGGGCGGCACCCGCTGGTGCTGCAGCGTCAAGAGCGTGAACCCCGCTTCGACGGCGCCGGCCGCGGTCAGCGTGTGGCCGATCATCGATTTGTTGGAAGAGATCGGAATGCCGCGCATACTTTCGCCGAAAACTGTGGAAACGCCGAGATGCTCCATCTTGTCGTTCTCCGGCGTCGAGGTGCCGTGGGCGTTGATGTAATCGATGTCTTGCGGCCCGACGCCGGCATCAGCGAGCGCATTGCGCAGCGAGGCGATGATCGGCTTGCCGTCCGGGCTCGACCGGGTGCGGTGGAACGAGTCGGATTTTTCGCCGTAGCCTTCGAGGATGCCGAGCACGCGCGCGCCGCGCGCGCGGGCGTGATCGAGATTTTCAAGCACGAGGGCCGCCGCGCCCTCGGCGAGGACAAAACCGTCGCGGTTCTTGGAGAACGGCTTGGAGGCCCGCTCGGGCGGATCGTTTTGCGTTGATAAGGCGGACAGCAGCGAGAACCGCACCAGCGATTCCGGCGTCAGCGAGGCATCGGCGCCGATGGCCAGCGCCGCCTGGCAATCGCCGCGCCGGATCGCGTCCATGCCAAGCTGGATGGCGGTGGCGCCGGAGGCGCAGGCGGTGTTGAGCGAGACCGGCGAGCCCTCGGTGCCGAAATGCTCGGCGAGGTGCTCGCCGATGATGCCGAATTTGAACGCGCCATGCTTGGCGGCGAATTCGCGGGCCACGCGCATGAGATCGGGATAGCCGGTGTCGGCGGTGGACGCGGCCATCTCCGCCATCTTGATGCGGTCCGACCATTCGATCTCAAGCGGCGGCGGCGCGAGATAGAGCGGCCCGGGGAAACGGCCCTTGGCGCCGATGCCGGATTCCGCGACCGCCTCTTCGCCGGCGAGCAGCGCCACGCGCTCGGAGAGTTCCGCCGGCGACATTTGATCGCGATACACGTCGTCGACGGTGCCGGCTATGGTGGTACGCAGCCCCTCGGTTGGAAAACGCGAAATGCGCCGAATGCCGGACACGCCACCGGTTAGTTTCACCCAATTGTCGGACTTGCCGACGCCGAGCGAGGTGACCACGCCGATGCCGGTGACGGCGACGACGGGGCGGCCCTGTTTATCGCGCGTTGCCGCGGCCATTAATGCTCTCCCTCAAACGACCCGTTCCACCAGCGCCAGCGCTTCGCCGCGCCAATTGCCGACGCTCGTAACCAGCACCTGGGAAATATCGGCCGGGCTTGACCCGATATCTCCCGTTCCCGCCGGCGCGAACAGTGTGCCATGTTCGAGCACGGCGGTGGCAATCCCCAGATTGGCCACGAATTGAGCCTCTACGCCATGACCGATATACGTCCCGGTATTGCGGACGGGAAGGCCAATTTCCTTAAGCGTCGCATGCTCCGCCCCGGTCGCCGGTTGCAGCCCGGCGGCGCCGGAAATCACCGCGGCCTGCGGGCGGTCGATCCGGCCGGCGATGGCGTTCCACTGGCGGAGGAGGGTCGCCTCGATGTCGCCCTTCTGGCGCTTGTTACGGTCGGAAGCGACCGATGAAATCCGTCCGCGCGCTCGCGCGCCGCGTGCTTGCGCATGCTCGCGGCTCTCAAGCACGAGGAATGCTCCCATATTACCGAGCGCGATGCCGCCCTGCGGGCCGCGGTCCCAGACCGGCGCAAAGGCGCCCTTGAGTGCCACCCCGGATTGCTCGAAGACGAGGAGGACATCCCAGCGCGTGGCGTGGTAGGCGCCGCCGACCAGAGTCAATTCGCTCTGGCCCGCGGCGATGCGCGCCTGAGCGATGCGCACCGCGTCGACGCCCGCCGCCTCCTCGCCGAGGAATGTGCGCGAGGAGCCGACCACGCCGTGCACGATCGAGATGTTGCCGGCAAGAAGGTTGGGCAACTGCGCCAGGAACAAAGTCGGGCGCAGATCGCTCATCAGCCGCTCGTTGAGGAACGTGCCGCGCTCCGCCGTCTTGCGCATGCCGGTGAGGATAGCGGCGTCGGCAACCACATCGCGCTCGCCGCCGGCGGCGGCGACGATCATGTCGGTCACGTCGAGCAGATCGGGTTTGCCGGCGATGCCGGCGTCGGCGAGCGCCAGTCCCGCGGCATAGACGCCGATGCGCTGCCACTGCTCCATCTGCCGCTGATCGCTCTTCTTCGGGATCTGCTTGTCGAAATTGACCGGTGGCAGCGGATGCACGATGTAGGGCGCGAAGCTTTTGTCGTCATAGGGCGGCGGATCGCCGCGCTGCAAATGGCTCCAGTTCGCCTCGACCCCTTCGCCAAGGCAGGTGAGAAGACCGACGCCGGTGATCCACACCTCGCGGCGTCCGCTCACTTGATGAGCTCCTTGAGTGGAACCTCGATCTGTTCCGCCCGTTGCAGAATCGCCTGGCGGAATTCCGGGCTGGGAAAGGCCATGACGCGGTAAGTGATCTGCGCCTCGCAGACGGCCTTGCCCCGGCGGCGTCCTTTGCACTCGGCGACGGTGAAGCCCGAGCCCTCATGCACAATGCCGCCTTCGAATTCGAGCTCGTCGCCGGGAAACACCGCGGTGCGGAATTTTGCGTCACGCACGCCGATCAGAAACGGCATGGTGGTGAAGCCGGAGAGCGCCATCACCAGCCAGCCGGTGGTCTGCGCCATGCATTCGAGCAGCAGCGCGCCGGGCATCAGCGGATAGGTGGGAAAGTGGCCTTCGAACACGGTGTTCTGTTGCGGCACGGCGCAATGGGTTCGAACCACGCGTGCTTCAACGTCGAGCGCGACGACGCGGTCGATCATCTGGAAATATTCGAACCGCATCGGCGGCGCCTCAGGCGCCTTTCGCCGCGATCAGCTTGTCGATCTCGTCGCTCAGGTTTTTGAGCACGAAATACTGGTCGGTTGTCGCCTTGCCGTCGTTGACTTCCTGGGTCCACTGCTCGAGCGGCAGCTTGATGCCGAACGTCTTGTCGATGGCAAAAGCGATATCGAGGAAATCGAGGCTGTCGATTTCAAGGTCGTTGATGGCGTGGCTTTCCGGCTTGATATTCTCGCGCGGAATGTCGCAGGTTTCCGCAATGATTTCAGCTACTTTATCGAACGTGGCGGACATGCTGCGGACCCCTCCAGTGTGGCTGCCCGTATAGCGAAGGATGCCGCCAAGTTCAACGTCGCCCTGCCGCAATGCGCGGCCGCGCCAAACTTGCCACATTGCCCACGGCCGTGATCCGTCCTAAATCCAAGCAAAAGGGCGTGGGGACGGGTATCCCGAGGAGCAACCCATGATTCTTATCGCGCGGAAATATGTCGGTCGCGCCCTTGCCGCCGTCTCTGCGCTGGCGGTGGCGCTGCTTTTACCGTTGGGCGTGCAGGCCGCCGACTACAATGTCGGCCCGATGCACATCGACTCCCCGTGGACGCGCGCGACCCCCAAGGGCGCAAGTTCCGGCGCCGGTTATCTCACCGTGACCAATAACGGCACTGCGCCGGACCGTCTAAGCTGCGCCTCAAGCGCCGCCGCCGGGGCGTGCCAAATCCACTCCATGACCATGGAAGGCGGCGTGATGAAAATGCGACCGGTGGAGGGCGGTCTGGAGATCAAGCCGGGCGAGACCGTTACGCTCAAACCCGGCGGCTACCACGTAATGTTCGTCGACCTCAAACACCCGCTGGAGCAGGGCAGCGCGTTCGAGGCGACGCTGCAATTCGAGAAGGCCGGCACGGTCAAGGTCGAATTCCCGGTCCTGGCCCTCGGCGCAGCCGCTCCCGGGGCCAACACCGGCGGTAGCATGATGATGGACCACGGCGGCATGATGCAGCAGATGGACAAACACTGACCGGCCGCTACCGAGAAACGGTCGCTATCAAGACTTGGGCTCACGAAACGGCAGCGGCGCGCCTTCGGGCAGCGGCATGCGAAAGACGTTGAGCGTCATCGATACCAAGACGTAATAGCCGAGGATGCCGACCAGTTCGACCATGCCGGTATCGCCGAGAAATTTGTGGACGCGGGCATAAGCGGCATCGCTTACGCGCCGCGTGGCGTAAAGCTCCTTGACGAAAGCGTAGATCGCCATCTCGTCGCGTGGCGCCGATTTCGTTGCGCGTTCGGCCTGCAGCGCGCGGATGGTTGCCTCCTTCACGCCCTGCTGTGCGGCGATGGCCGCGTGCACGTGCCACTCATATTGCGCCTTCCAGTATTGGCCGGTGCACAGGATGGCAAACTCGGATAGCCGCGGTGGCAGACTGGTGTGGAAGCGAAGATGGCCGCCAAGTTGCTGCGTCAGCAGGCCGTAAGCCGGAGCGTGCAGATAGACGGCGAACGGACCTTGGTTGTGGAAGCGGCCGCGCGGGCCCGCTTCGATCGCCGCGACCAGCGCCCGCTGCTCGGCCGTGAGGTTGACCATATCGACTGCGGGTAGCCGCGGGGCGGGAGTGCGCGGCGTTCGTTTGGCGCGCGAGCGCTTCGACGATGTAGATTTGGCCATGATGTCCTCTTGCTATTTTCGGCCGACGAGATCGATCAGCGCCGACGTGCCGACATGCGCGGTGCCTTCGTCGAGCATGCTGTCATGCTCGCGAATCTCAAGTTCGGCGAAGTCGCCGAAAGCGGCGTGGAGGATTTCGCGCGTATAGGTGCGTTCGGCGTCCGGCGGCCCGCCGGTGCGATAATTAAGCTGTTCGGGCCGGTAGCTTTCCATCAGTAAAAGCCCGCCCGGTTTGAGTGCACCCTTGACGTTGGCAAAGAACGCTTCCCGCTCAACGGGGACGAGGTGGATGAAGATCGCAGCGATCGCATCGTATGCGGCTTTCGGCCAGCGCCAAGTATTGATATCGGCGACTTCGGTTGAGAGATGTACGCCGCGTTCCTGCGCCAGCGCCCGCGCCTTGGCGAGCGCAGTCGCAGAATAATCGATGGCGAGCACGTCGAGGCCTTGCTCGGCGAGCCATACGCCGTTGCGGCCCTCGCCGTCCGCCACCGACAGCGCGGTCGCGCCGGCGCGCAAACGGGGTGCCTGGCGTTTAAGGAATGCGTTCGGGGCCTTGCCGAATAGATAATCGGGAGCGCGAAATCGCGTCTCCCATCGCTCACGCTCCGACATGCTGCTACCCGGAATCAACGGCTGCCGCTTCCTGGCGCCCGACGCCGCTTTGCCACGCGGCTCGGCATCGCGCTAAGTGTAGCGGCGCCCAGCGTGCCGGTCGATATCGCGGCGAAAGATCTCCAAGACCTGGCGGGGCAGCTGGCGGCGTGACGATTACGCCGGATGATGCGGAAACAGTTGCAGCCTTGCGCTGATCTTGCGCGCCGCGCGGCGCATCTGCGTCTCGAAGAACTGGTCGGTCATTCGGCCTAAATATTCCAGGGCGGCAGTCATTGGAGTGCTCCTTGTTGTTTCAACGCCTCCAATTACGAGTTCGACACTAG
>JARLIY010000119.1 GCA_031291475.1 Xanthobacteraceae bacterium | reverse complement strand
GCGTCAGAATCGAGGCGAACGCCTCGACGGCCGAATATTCTTCGATGAGGGTGGCAAGCAGGGCGTCTTTCATCTCAACAACTCGCTGAACACGGCGGCTCGCGCATGATTCGCGAGCCGGGTTTGTCGAATGCCGCCCGGCAATTCACCGTACTTCGATGCGTCGATTAGTTGCCGGTCGACGAGGTTTTGCTTTGCAACAGTTCGCGCGCGGTATTCAGCACGCCGTCGGCGATCTTGCTGGAATCGATCTTCAGCGAGCCGTCCTTGATGGCTGCCTTGATCGACTCGACGTGCGCCGTGTCGATATCGGCCGAGCCGGACGCCGCGAGGCTGCGCAGATGCTGCGACAGACCCGACAGGCTGACGCTGGCGTCGCCCGAACCGCTGGTGGTGGTGGTCTGCGAGGTCGTGCCCGCACTCTGCGCGTTGCTGTTCGCAGTCGTCGCGTCGCTTTGCTGCGAGCGCGACAGGGCGTCTTTCAACGTCGGCAGATTCGAATTGGTTGTGGAATCGACTTTCACGATGGGCTTCCTGAACGATTTGATCTTGATAACGGCAAGCGCTGATCAAAACTTTAGCGCAATCGCTCCAGGTTTTGCCTCGTCCTTCAAGCCGATCCGGCCCCACGACGGGTTCGACATTCACTGCGCCAGCCGTGCCGGCCGCCGCGTGTGAAGCCACGCTGGCGGGCGGGTTGCCTGGCTTGCAGTCGGCCCGTTTCACAACTGAATCTCCACCGTCGAACCATCCTTGACGATGCCGGAGATGATCTGGCCGTTGGCCGTCTTCACCCGTACCTGCTGGCCCGGCGAGGCGTTGTTCATCGCGCTGCCTTCGGCCGAAATCGCGAAACCGTCGCCCGCCGCGACAACCCGCACCGTTTGCCCGATCGACACCGACGACGCGCTTTTCAGCATGTCGCGGCGCAGCGGCATGCCGCCGGCGATGCGCACGAGCGACACTGAGCCGACCGCCTGTGACGGGTCCGTGACGATCGCCTGCGGCAAACCGGTCAGGTCACCGTCGCGCGCGACGAGGTCGGCGGAGGTAAACACTTCGCCCGGCGCCATTGCGCGGGCGGCCAGATAGTAGGTGGCGCGCAACGAAATGCGCGCTTGGAGATAGATGGTCCACGGCCGTTCGCCGGCGCAACGCACGCCGACGGTCATGCGGCCCCACAGGCGCGCGCCGCTGGGCATGAAGGGTTCGAGCATCGTGCAGGCCGCGAGCCCGCGCGGAAACGCCGGCGCAACGGTGATTTCGACCTTGCCGGGCAAGCCCGCCGATTGCTGCTGCAGGAAGGCGAGCGCGGCACTGCGAATCGCCTCGGCGTCCTGTTGACCCGCCAGCGGAACGGGTTGTGCCACCGCAGCGGGTCGCAGATTCTGTTGCGCGACGGCCGGCGCCACCTGGCGCATCGGCGGTGTGCGGGCGATGGTTGCAGGCGGTGTCGGCATCGTTGCGGGTGTCGGCGCGGCTACCGCCGTGGTCACGACGGGTTTGCCGTTCGCGCCCAGTTGCGGCGGCTCGCCGCGCGAAGCAAGGCTGTCGAAGCCACCGGATGCGGACGCGGGCGCGCTGGCGGCCATGCCGTTAGGCGCATTGGCGACGACAGACTGTACGCCGCCGGCTTGCCGCCCGGCATTGAGCGCCGGCGCCGGCGTCACCACAACCGGCACGACCTGACGCGAGCCCGGCGTCACATTGATGCGGGCAATCCCGGCCGGCGGGTTGGTTGCCGCCGCAGCCGCGGCCGCATTGGCGCTTCCCGGCGCGGGAATCGTCACGACTCCGTTCGCGTCGGGCTTGAAGCTGGTACGGATCATCTGCGGCGCGGCAGGCGGCTCGTCCGCGCCCGGAATAACGATCGAGCCGCTCGCATTGGCGGCGCGCGTGAATTGATCGGCGTCGCGCGCGACCGGCCCCGGCGTCAGCGACTGCGCGGTAGCGGCGGCGAGCGTCGCGGCGGAGCCCGTGCGTTTCGCGGGCGTTGCCTGCAGCTGCGCGGCCAGATCGTTGAGCGCGGCCGGATTCTTTTCACCCGGGCCGGGAATCACGATCGGACCACCGGCGTCCTGAGCCTGCTGGGCCTGGGTCGAAGCAGGCAGCAGCACGATGCCCCCGGCGACCCATACCGCCAGGTTCACGATAAGGCGAGTCAGGAGACGGGATGCGCCGCGCGAAGCGCGCCGCACCGGGCCCGCACCCACGCGATGCGCCGCCACGCAGTTTGCGCGGTGCGTCGGATCGAAGGTGGGCTGGTCCATCGTGTTTCTCCATCGAATGCATCGGTACGCCTTGCATTCTAGTGAGCGCCCCCATTGCGCAAACGTTGAATAGAAGCCCCCTTTCCCGGTTATTCGTCCGATTGCCACTTGCGTTCGGCCCATAAGATGCACTTCATGCAAAAAGGTCTTCCCGTCCGACGCAATCCTTACGCGACGCACAAAACGGGAAGCCTCGGGAACGTTCTCCGGAGATTTCTATGCTGGACAAACTCGATGCCGAATTCGCCTTTGGCCGCCAGGCGCTCGATGTGCGCGCTTACCGGCAGGAACTGCTGTCGTCGAATATCGCCAACGCCGATACCCCCGGGTACAAGG
>JARLIY010000118.1 GCA_031291475.1 Xanthobacteraceae bacterium | reverse complement strand
CGCCGCGATGCCTTCGACAATATTCTGGTCGATCAACGGGGAATGAAGGCGGCCGGCGGCGTCGCGGCGTTGCAGGCCGTGGACGCCGGCGACGGGCAGAACGAGAGGATAAAGCAATCGGTCGATGACGTGGATATCTCTCCCGGACACGAGCGCAAGCGCCCGTCCGACCTTGTCCCGCAATTTCTCGAGAAAGTGCAGCGTGGTGGAGTCGATGCGCACGTCGTCGGGCCGATCCTCGATCTCGACAAGCGTGCCGTCGAAGTCGAGAAAAATGCAATATTGGCTCAGGTCGTCAATTGATGGAAGCATATGGCGCGCTCCGATAGACGCCAGAACGCGGCCGCTTTTTGTGACCTGCAGACTCATCGCGGTCCTCCAGAGTTGACTTTCCGGCGTCCATCGATGGCCGCATGCGAGACGCCGGCGGATTCAGCGCGAGCGCAGCAGGAAAATCCGCGCAAAAAGTGCGTGTTCGACAGTCGACGTCGCCTCCAGCACGACCTGCGCCGATCCTGCCTGCGCGTCGCGCGAGGATCATGACTCTAATTAACGCCGACAGGGCGCTGCAAGTTCGGAAACTACTCACGCCGCCTCTGCGTGGGTGGCAGCAATCGCCGTTCGAGCTAGATTTCCTCGACGTGGCGGCCGACGAGGCGCTCCCACACGGCAGAGCGCCTCGTCGCCTCATCGGCCCAAGGGGGAGGTCGAGCCGGTATTCCTACAGAGGCGCCTCGAGCACCGCGGTGCGAACCAGCTTTTTGTTGACGAACTGCTGGATGCCCATATCGCCAAGTTCGCGCCCGTAGCCCGAATCCTTGACGCCGCCGAACGGCAGTTCGGCGTCCGACCAGCTGATGTTGTTGATGAACATCATGCCGGTGTCGATCCGGCTCGCCACGCGCTTGCCGCGCGCCGCATCCCGGGTGAACACGGAGCCGCCGAGTCCGAAGTCGGAATCGTTGGCCAGCGCGATGGCCGCGTCCTCGTCCTCCACCCGGAAGAACATGGCGACGGGACCAAAGAACTCGTCGCGGAAGGCCGGGTTATCCGGCTTGATTTCAGTCAGGATCGTCGGCTCCATGTAGGAGCCGGGACGATCGATCCGCTTGCCGCCGATCAGCACTTTCGCGCCATGGGCGACGGCTTGCTTGACCTGATCGAGGAGCTGGAGCAACGCGCCTTCGCTTGAAAGCGGGCCCAGAGCCGTTTTCTCGTCCTTCGGGTCGCCGGCCTTGAGCGCGCCGAGCGCTGCCGAGAACCGCTCCAGGAATTGATCGGCGAGCTTGTCCACGACGATGAATCGTTTCGCCGCGCAGCAGGTCTGTCCCGTATTGTACATGCGTCCCCAGACCGCCCATTTGATGGTGTGGTCGAGGTCCGCGTCTTCGAGAACGATGAAGGCGTCGCTGCCGCCAAGCTCCATCGACGAGGGCTTGAGATTTTTGCCGGCGCGCGCGGCGATGTCCCGGCCTGCGGGAACGCTGCCGGTCAGGGCGACGCCTTTGACGCGGGGGTCATCGATGACGATGTCCGACTGCGCGTGAGAAATCAGCAGGTTGGTATAGAGGCCCACGGGCGCT